>DHMS01000023.1 GCA_002405915.1 Christensenella sp. UBA4636 | reverse complement strand
ACGAGCGTAGTCTTTGACTTTTATATTCAAGCCCTCAGTCGTAAATTCGGAAATATCTTTTATAGTTACGGGGACATTAAAATCGCAACTTGCTTCGACGGTAACGTCCGTTCTCTCTGAATTTACAAAGCGGAAGTTTGTTTTCATTGCTTTGAAAACGCCGTTTTTATCAATTGTAAGTTCTAATTCAAGCTTGCCGGGGAATAAATACTCTAATTGTCTTTTGCCTGTTCCGTACGCACTTCTAATTACATCATAAACATCCGAAAGCTTCGCATTAGCAAAATCATCACCTTGCGACTCGAAAAGCAGTCTACAGAAGTATTCGTAAAGAGTTTCGGTTTCGTCTTTAGGTTTGGGTAGATATGCCGAATAAGAGCCGCCATTTTCTTTTAATAATTCATTATAAAATTCAACGTAGTCTTTCGCATTTACGTTGCCTATAAGCGTGAATACAATCTTTCTGCCGGGGCTTTTCTCATCAAAAAAGAGGTCGCGCACTGTTCTTGAGGGATACTTCTTTGCATAAGCTAAAATTTCTTCGGCTGTTTTCGCAAGTTTTTCTATAAACTTTTTGCCGTCAATCTTGATTGTTACGTCACCGCTTCGATTTTTACTTACCGACGGCTCAAGCAATTCCACAAGACCTTTTGTAAAATAGTTAGCCATCTTAGTGAAAGTATCACCGTTTTCTTCCCAATATTCGTCGGAGCGAACTTGTATTCCTATGTACTCTTGATACACATCAAGCGCTCTAGGGATAAGTTTACCATCGGCTAAAGTTTCGAAACGTTTTTCAAAGAAAGTTAAATTGACAGAATCAAATTCTGCCGAATCCTTTTCAACCGTATCATGATAACAAAAATAACCATTAAGACGGTCAAAACTAACGTTATAGCTTTTTTTGTTTGATTCCTCAACGTACTCGAACATATCTTGCTCGGGGAAGCCATCCTTAACCTTTTGATTAAGTATATATTGATATGTTTTTACTTTTCTTTCTTCGGTAGAACTATACGGCACTACCACGACTTTCACGTCTGCGGTGAAGGAATTGTAATTGCCGTCCTTTTGGACTTGCTCGGCGGCACTCAATAAGGCTTGGGTGGCTACCGCGGTGTTTTTGCCTGCGCAACCGGTGAGAGCTACCGCAAAAACACAAACAAAGGCAAGCAATAAGCATAAAATTTTCTTTTTCATTTTTATTTTCTCCGAAATTTTATTTACTAAACGACTTATAACGCAAATAGATTATACGCCGAGATAGCCTTTCAAAACGAGCAGAACGTTTTTTACGCCGTCTATGTGGCTGCGCTCGTAGCCGTGGCTTGCGTAAACGCCCGCGCCGATAAGACCGTGGCGAACGTCGTAGCCCGCGCGAAGGGTTGCTTCGACATCCGAGCCGTAATGCGGGTATACATCGACGGCATAGTCGGCGTTTTCCTTTTTTGCAGCTTCTATCAGCTTGCCGACGACCTCGTAATTGTACGGTCCGCCCGAATCCTTGGCACAGATAGAAACCTGCTTTTCGGTGCAAGTTACGCCTTTACCGACGCAACCCATATCTACGCTTATCGCCTCGGTAACGCCTTGCGGAACGGAAGCGGAACCGCCATGCCCGACTTCTTCGTACACGGTAACATGAATATAAGTATGCCGCGGCGGGGTGATTTTGTTATCGGAAAGGTACTTTGCAAAGCCCAAAAGTATTCCGACGGACAGTTTGTCGTCCAAAAATCTACTCTTAATATAGCCCGAAGAAGTGACGTGCGAACGCGGGTCGAAGCAAACGATATCGCCCACTTCTATGCCGAGTTTGCGCGTGTCGGCGGCGGTCTTTACATCCTCGTCGATAACTACTTCGGTTGTGTCGAAAGAGCGTTCGGTCTTAGAATATTCGCCGTTGACGTGAACGGAAGCGTCCACGAGTTGAAGCGTGCCTTCGTAAACTTTTCCGGAGCGGGTGTAAATGAGAACGTTTTCCGCTTCGCCGTTGTTGGCGTTCATGCCGCCGAGCGGGGTTAAAGCAAGTCTGCCGCTGCCCTTTATTTCCTTAACCATTGCGCCGAGAGTGTCGGTGTGGGCTTCTAAAAGAAGCGCGTTATCGTAGCCGCCGAGGTCGACCAAAACACCGCCTTTTTGCGTGATAACCGACGTATAGCCCAACTTTTTAAATTCTTCGGCGACAAATTCGACGGCTTTTTTAGTAAAGCCCGAGGGGCTGTCTATCTTGAGCAAGTCGAGAGTTTTTTCGACCGCATAATCAACGTATTTTTTATCCATAAAAATCCCCTTGATTTTTTATATAGGTTTTTATATAAATATTTTATCATAGTGCGAAAATTTTATCAAGCTTTTTAAGGGTGTTGAGTAAACATGAAACGCAACAGAAAAGCCCGCCGAAAATGGCGAGCTTTAAAAGCTGAGTATAACTTACCGTTCTTCGCGGAAGTAGTTTGTGCCGAGTGCGGCGGGCGGTTGGGTTTCCTTTTTGCCTATGATACTCGTTACAATAAGAATCGCTATCGTTATAAAATAAGGTGCCATTTCTATTATGTTTTTAAACGCCTGCAAATTCGGAATGTACGTTGCCATCGTCGACAAAATACTGAATATTATTGCGCCTAAGATACTTAACGTCGGCTTCCACATCGTAAAGATTACAAGCGCGATCGCAAGCCAGCCGCTTACGTCTATCGCAGCATTAGCAGAGTCAAGAGAAAAGCCGCTATAATAGAATATATACGCTAAACCACCCAGACCGGCTACAGCACTGCCGACAATCGTGGCGACATATCTGTACGCCGTGACATTTATACCTGCCGCGTCCGCCGTGGCGGGGTTTTCGCCTACCGAACGAAGATACAAACCCGTTCTCGTTTTGTTAAGTACGAACGAAGCCGCTATCGCTATGATAATTGCAAGATAGAATAGGAAACCGTGCGAAAGGAAAACATCGCCGAACCAGCCGAGATTTTCATAAAACGGCATGCAGTGAGCAAAAGCACCGTTGTGCGCGCTTAATTCCGCAAGGTCAATCGCACCGGATTGAAGAATAAATTTATAAAGTCCGGCTCCGAAAGTGGAAATCGCAAGACCCGTTATATTTTGATTCGAGCGCAGACTCACCGTTAAAAAGCTGTACAACGCGCCGGCTATCGAAGCAAAAAGTATAGCAAATAAAATTGCCATAAATACTATCATGAAAGCGTTATTGCCGGCTTTTACGTAAAGATTTACGCCGACGCAACCGCCAAGCGCGCCTATAAACATAACGCCGGGGATACCGAGGTTAAGATGACCCGATTTTTCGGTAATTATTTCGCCCGTCGTGCCGAAAAGTAAAACGGTAGCTTGTTTTATTACGCTTATGAAAAATAACATTATTTTGCCTCCGTTTTATTCTTTTTGTTAAGTATTACGCGGTAGCGGATAAAGAATTCGCAACCGATAATGAAGAAGAACATCAAACCCGTAATAATATCGGGGAAAGCCTGAGAAGCATTCGTAATGCCCGCTTTGGACATTATTTCCGCCATACCTTGTCCGGAGAAAATTATCAAGAAAGCCGTCATTATCATATACACAGGGTTGAATTTAGCAAGCCATGCAACGATTATCGCAGTAAAGCCCATTCCGCCGACCATCGACGTATCGAGCTTGCCTTCGATATTCACAAGAATAAAACCGGCTATTCCGCAGACGGCACCCGAAACGACGAGCGTTCTTATAATAACTTTTTTTACGTTTATGCCAGCATATCTCGCGGTATTCACGCTTTCGCCTACAACGGAGATTTCATAACCGTGCTTTGTCGATTTAAGATAGAAGAACATCGCGACGGTTACTACGGCAACTATAATCGTGGGGAGAACATACATATTCCCCGTTTCGGGCAACATACCGTAATTAAAGTTCCAGGACGAACCGGTGCTTCCCTTTTTCATCCATGATTCAAGGAAGAACATAGTCAAATTAGTGGCTATATAGTTCATCATAAGAGTAAAAAGCGTTTCGTTTGTATTCCATTTCGCCTTGCAAATAGCGGGAATAACAGCCCATATAACGCTTGCGAGAACGCTTGAAAGGAACATGAAAACTATAAGCAAGCCTTCGGGAACTTTGCCGCCGAGATACTGTGAACAGATAGCGCATGCAAGACATCCTACAAGCGTTTGCCCGTCTGCGCCGATATTCCAGTATTTCATTTTAAAGGCGGGAGCAACGGCTAAAGATATCAATAACAATATGGCTATTTCGTAAATAGTATCCCAAGCCATTCCGTCGCCGAAGTTACCGGTAAAAAGGTAGCCTATAGCTTCGTGCGGGGGCAATTTCGTAAACGCGCAAGTAATGCCTATACACAGAACGGATACTATAAGGATAGCCGCGCCGCGTATGAGCCAAGCTTTCCACCATTCGATATCGGAACGCTTCGCTATATGAAACAAAGGTTCGCGCACGGTTTTTTCGTTAGTCATTGTTTTTAGCCTCCTTTTCGGCTTCTTCCTCTTCTTCCGCAGCTTCCCACTGTTCCTCGGTTAAGTTGCTGTCTTTCGCCTTGCCGTAGTTTTTGTCTTTCTTCTTTTCGGTAAGGTCAAGAGAACCGGTCATCATAAGCCCGAGCTGTTCTTTTGTGGTCTTATCGGCATGAACGATGCCCATGTTTTTGCCGTGGCACAAAACCATAATCTTATCGCATAGCGCAAGCATTACGTCCAAGTCTTCGCCTATAAACAGAATGCCCGTTCCTTTCTTCTTTTCTTCGTTTAAAATATCGTAGATAACGTAAGAAGAGTTGATATCAAGCCCTCTTACCGGGTACGCGGTAACTATAACGTTCGGACCCGATTCGATTTCTCTGCCGACCAAAACCTTTTGGACGTTGCCGCCCGAAAGAAGCCTTACCGGAGTTTCGCTCGACGGGGTTACAATCTCAAGTCGCTCTATAAGCGCATTAGCGCGTTTTCTCGCGTCCTTTCTGTCAACGACGGGGCAGGGCATTTTGTTTATAACGCCCGTTATACCGTTCGCCGCAGTCTTTAAAACATTGACAAACTTATTATCGCTATCGTTTATTTCAAGTTTTTTGATATCGAATTTGTTATCCCCGTAGTTTTTGAGCATCATGTTATCGGTAATGCTCATTGACGGGACAAGCCCCATACCGAGTCTGTCCTCGGGGATAAAGCTCATCGAAACGCCTTTTTCGATTATCTTTTTAGCGGGAAGCCCGACGATATTTTCGCCTTTATGCATGATAAGCCCGTCGGAAATCTTTCTTAAGCCCGCAATAGCTTCGCAAAGTTCTTTTTGTCCGCAACCCGCGATACCCGCAACGCCGAGGATTTCGCCGCCGCGAATATAAAAGCTTACGTCGTCGATAGCTTTGCTTCCGTCGTCCTTGTCAATCGAAAGATTGCGAATTTCAAGAAGCGGCTTATCGAAGTCGGTTTTTGCGCGATTGATTTTCAAATCGATTTTCTTGCCGACCATATATTCGGTAAGTTCTTTTTCGTTAGTTTCTTTCGTTTCAACGGTGGTTATGTATTCGCCCTTTCTAAGAATTGCAACTCTGTCGGAGATTTCCATAACCTCGTTGAGCTTATGCGTAATTATTATAATAGACTTGCCGTCCTCGCGCATTTTCCTTAAAACGTTGAAAAGTTTTTGTATCTCTTGCGGAGTTAAAACCGCGGTAGGTTCGTCAAGGATAAGTATATCCGCGCCGCGATACAAAACTTTTATTATTTCGACCGTTTGTTTTTCGGAAACGGACATTTCGTGAATTTTCTTTTTAGGGTCTATATCGAAACCGTATTTCGAAGCAATCTCCGAAACGCGGGAATTTACTTCTTTTAAGTTATATCTTTTACCGTCGTTTACGCCGAGAACGATATTCTGCGCCGCGGTAAAAACGTCCACAAGCTTGAAGTGCTGGTGAATCATTCCTATTTTATACTTGAAAGCGTCCTTAGGAGTCGCGATAACGACTTCTTTATCGTTCACGAATATCTGCCCTTCGTCCGGATAATAAATACCCGAAAGCATATTCATAAGCGTGGTTTTTCCGCTTCCGTTTTCGCCGAGCAAAGCAAGTACTTCGCCCTTTCTCAAGGTGAGATTTATATTTTTGTTTGCAAGGACTTTACCGAAGCTCTTGCTTATGTTTCTGAGTTCAATCGCATTGCTGTAAGCCACGCCGTTACCTCTCTTTGTTTAAAAAATAAAAAGCGGCGAGCGGGCGGAGAAAGATGTCCCCGCCCGGTCGTACTTTTTTAAAACGAGTAAATCGTTTGCTTATTTGATTTCAATTCCGTCGATATCGATATCGAAGTAAGGAGCGGAACGGAATTCGCTTTCCGCAAAGTAACTTACTTCGCCGACTTTCTTAAGAACTTCGGTATCGGCAACATAGTCACCCATATCGTCTACGTCGGCTTTGTAACCGAGGAGTTTGCCTGCGGTATCTACCGTAGCATTGGTGTTTTTGCTATCCGTTTTGGTAACGGTGAATTTGCTCGTATCGAATACTTTGAGCGTGCCGGCTTTGAGCTGAGCGGTAACTTCGTCGAGAACGGCTTGGGTTCCGGGAGCAGCTGCTTTTTCGTTGAGAGCAAGAAGTTCAACGCTGCCGCCTTCGATAGTACCGGTCCAGTCATAAGCGATTTCTTCACCCTTTTGGAGGCAAGAAAGCATATATTCGAAGTAAGGAGCCCAGTTTACCTTGGAAGCGATGATGTAAGAATCGTTAATCTTTTCGTCTTTGGTCATCGTTCTGGTATCAACGTTGTAGGAAACATTGGGAACGCCTGCGTTCATGCAAGCTTCTGGTGCGCCCATAGAGTCGGCGTGCTGAGAAATAAGAACGCATTTATCTTGAATAAGAGCTTCTGCGGTCGCTTTTTCTTTGTCATAATCATACCAGCTGCTGGTGAACTTAACTTCCATAGTAGCGGTAGGAACAATGGATCTCAAACCGAGGAACCAAGAGGTGTAACCGGATTTAACTTCCGCATAGGGGAACGCGCCTACGTAGCCGACCTTCGGAACGATAGTGGAATCGGCTTCCATCATAGCTTTAAGCTTTAAGCCCGCGGCAACGCCCGCAAGATATCTGCCTTCGTAAATAGAAGCAAAAGCGTTGTGGAGATTTCCGCGCTTTTCGGTATGAGCTTTCGTACCGGTAGCGTGGCAGAACTGAGTATCGGGATAAGCCTTAGCGGCCTGGAGCAAATATTTTTCGTGACCGAAAGAATCTGCGAAAACAAGGTTGTAACCCTGTTCTGCAAACTTCTTTGCAGCGGTGTAGCATTCCTTTCCTTCGGGAATGTTGGTTTTGATTTCATAGTTAGTAATACCGAGCTTTTCGCAGACTTCCTTAGCGGAATCGATAAAGTTCTTGTCGTAAGTGGAGCTTTCGTCGTGGAGCGTTATGAACCCGATTTTCATATCGGCATAGTTTTCCACTTTCTTGATACCCGTATACTCTTTAACAGTTTCGGAGCAACCGGTGAAAGCAATGCAGCCTACTGCGAGTACTGCGGCGAGCAATAAAGCTAAAAGTTTCTTCATGTTATTCCTCCTACCCCTTTTTAAGGGGCAAAAAAATTAGTCAGAATGAATTTATTTTCAAGCCGTTACTTAATAAAGCGACTAAAAAATCATTGTTTACGGAACTTGATTCCGTTTTCGCTCATTTCGTCTACGATGGCGAGAGATAAAACTTCAACGCCGTCTTTGCGAAGTCTATCGCCGCCGCCTTGGTAGCCTTTTTCTACCGCGGAGACGAAACCGACGAGCTTTGCGCCCGATTTTTCGACGATTGTTTTGAGCGCGTAAGCCGCTTCGCCCGTCGCGAGGAAATCGTCTACGATAAGCACTTTGTCGTTTTTGCCTATGTAATCGGCGGAAACCATTAAAGTGTTGACGGTGCCATGGGTGTACGACTTGGCGGTTGCGGTGATTACGCCGTTGCCAAGATTGGACGAACGGGACTTTTTAGCGAACAGAACGGGGCAATGAAAGAATCGAGCGGTGAGAGAAGCGAACGCTATGCCCGAAGCTTCTACGGTAAGAATTTCGGTAACGCCGGCGGACTTAAAATGCTCGTAAACGTATTCGCCCATTTTTGTCATAAGGTCTACGTCTATACGGTGGTTCAAAAAACCGTCGACTTTTAAGACGTCGCCCTTAAGGACTTTGCCCTTTTCAATTATGGCTTGTTCGAGAAGTTCCATTTCCGTCCCCCTTGTTTATGCCTCTATTATAGGCAAACGCGGCGGTTTAGTCAACTTTTATCCCATAGCTTTTGCGGAAATTACTGCACAATGTTCTTGTGCAATTTGCACAAGTCAAAGGGGTCTGTTTTATTTATTATGTTTATAATCGACAAAAACGCCTAAAATCTGCTTATTTTTGATATAAGAGAAAGTTATGCATCGATGCCGTCGGCAACGATGCAAGTTGAAAATTGAAAGTTGAGAGTTGAAAGATGCGGACGATTGAAAGTTGAAAATTAAGGTCGGAAAACGATGCAAGTTGAAAATTGAAAGGTGAAAGTTGAAAGGTGCGGACGATTGAAAGTTGAAAATTAAGGTCGGAAAACGATGCAAGTTGAAAATTGAAAGGTGAAAGTTGAAAGTTGCGGACGATTGAAAGTTGAAAATTAAGGTCGGAATTTTATATATTGAATATAATTTCCACAATTTTCAATTTTCCATTTTCACCTTTCAACTTATTAAAGCTTGACAAGTCTTTTTTTTAGGCGTATAATTCGAACGTCAAAAAAGAGGTATAAACATGAACGAAGCTTCCGAGAATAAAAAAGGCGGGCTGTTCGCGCCCGTTGACTTGACGAAAGGCTCGTGTTGGAAAACTATTTTGCGGTTTTCCTTGCCGGTCATTCTGTCTTGTTTGTTTCAACAAATTTACACCATAAGCGACGCGGCTATCGTCGGGCAAACGCTTTCCGACGGACAAGTTGCCGGCGTGAACGATTCTGCGCCACTCGTTTTCATATTTTTGCAATTTGCGTTCGGCATATCGACGGGGTTTTCGGTTATAACTTCCTGCACGGTCGGCTCTTCCGATAAGGACGGCACGCGCAAAGCCTTTGCGGCGCAGATACTTTTGTGCCTTTACGTGACTATCTTTTTAACCGCGCTTTCAATTCTTCTGTTAAGACCTCTGCTTGCGGTTTTGAACGTTACGGAAAGCAACGAGGAAGTTTTTAAAGCGGCTTTCACGTATTGCCTCGTGATATTCGCAGGAATTGGCGCGCAACTTTATTACAACTTTATTTGTTCGTTTCTGCGTTCGCTCGGCGACTCGGTAACGCCGCTAATATTCCTCGTGTTTTCTACGATTTTGAACGTAGGGCTCGATATACTTTTTATAACGGCTTTTAACTTAGGCGTATTCGGCGCGGCGATTGCGACCGTTATAGCGCAACTTTTGAGCGCAGCGGGGAGCTTTGTTTACGCATTTATCCGCTACCCCGAAATTCGCCCGAAAAAGGGAGATTTTCGCCTTACTTTTGCGGAAGCTAAGCGGCACTTAAAGCAAGGCGTGCCGTTAGGACTGCAATTTTCCGTTTTATCGATAGGGCTAATCGTAATGCAAAGCGGGGTCGTGAAATTCGACACGATGGACGGCGTTATAGTTTCCTCTTCCGCGCAAAACGGCTACGGCGCGGCGTGCAAGTTGTTTAACGTTTTATGCACGCCCGTGAACGCGCTCGGCATTGCCATGACTTCTTTCACGGCGCAAAACCTCGGGGCGGGAGATTACGAGAGAATAAAAAAAGGCACGCTGCAATCGCTAATTATGATGGTTATAATCTCCGCGCTTTGCTCGCTTATCGCATTTTTATGCACGATTAACGACGCGTATTTACGGCTCTTTTTGTCCGCCGACAAAATAACCGCCGACACCGTGAAATACGGAAATTCCTATATACTCGTCGCGTTTACGACGTTCGTTTTCGTCGGAATTATATTCGTCGTGAGAAACTGCGTGCAAGGCATAGAACAGCCGAAGTTCGTACTCGGCGCGGGCGCGGCGGAGCTTGCGGCAAGGGTTCTCGTATGCTTCGTTCTCCCGCCGCTTTTTGCGGGCGGAGCCGTTTCGGCAGCTTCTCCGATTTCGGCTTATATCGCGCTTTGCGCCGCCGACCCGTGCGCTTGGATTGCTTCCGACTCCGTTCTATCTGTTCCGTTTTTCAGAAACATTATGAAGAAAGATTACGGATACTTAAAGGGTAAGCACCTTTGATTTTTATGCTTACAAGTATGCAAAAAGACCTTTTCCTTTGGTTATGGGAAAAGGTCTTTTAATATGGTTATTATTCGATAATCGACTTATACGCGGACTTTTTAGAACAAAAGCACCGTTGAGCCGTTTGAAAGCGAATACACTTTGGGACGGCTTAAAAGAAAGCATGAGCTTTGAGCTATAAGCGCGCTGATGTTAGTACCCGCCGCGACTTTAAGCTCCACCGCGGTGCCGCCGCGCGCTTTTACGGCTTTGATGAGCGTATCGAATTCGTTGCGGTCGGAAACGAGGTGCTTTGCGCCGTTTAACTCTAACGAGAAATAATTGTTGGCGTTGAAAGCTATTTCCTCGCTGAATCTTTTTGCGTTGGAGGAATTTGCGTTTTCTACATGCCCGGTTTCGTAAAGCCGCGCTTCGTCTATAAGCAGATACGCGCTCGTGACGTAGTATTCGCCCTCGATTTGTACGCGCGACCACGTTGCGTCGACCGCGTAAATTTGACCGTAAATTTCGACCTTGTTCCAAGCGTGTCCGCCGTCCGCAGCAGTCCCCGAAACCTCGGTTGCGGGAATGCCTTCCATTAAGCACATAAGCCTTACGGCACCCGCGATACCGTCGCAAACGGCTTTGTTATCGATAAGCGCGCCGTAGGTCGTGAATGCGCGGTACATTGTCGTGTCGGCTGTAGAAGCCATCGAAGCGACGGCTTCGTCGTAAGTGACGTTTAGCGCAAGGTAATCGTAAATGGCGGTCACCTTTTCAAAGTCGTCCATACCGTCGTCGATAATCCGCGTAAGGGCTTTTTTCGCCGCTTCGTACACAATTTTCGCCTCTTCGGAAGAAAAGAAAGACGGTTTTACGCCGTAAGGGAGATTTTCAAGTTCGTAAATCGAGCGGATTTCCTGCGTGAGCGTAAACTCATCGATTTTGAGCGAACTACCACTCGTTCTCGAAGAAGCCGTTATGAGTTTTTGAGAATCGCTTACCGCAACTTTTTGTTGAGTGGAAGCCTTTTTATTGGGAGTGGAATTGCGCTTTTTTATGGTGAGAGAAATCGAGGGTTTCAAAGGGCTTATATTATTGTAACTATAAGTCGGCGAATAGGGTATGCCTATCGTTGTCATTGCTTCGGGAACGGCTTTTTCGTCTATCCAGTCGCCCGAAACGGTGAACTTCAAACTTGTGGAAACCGAAGTATCGTTGGGGGCTAAAACGTAGGCAAGGTATTCGCAGATAATCTTCAATTCGTCGAAGCTTTCGGCAACCAAGTCGTGATTTACGCCGCCGTAAACGAAAGAACTTTCGTAATATTCCTTTGTTACCGCCGTGTAGCCTTTCTTTGTGACCGTGGCGGAATCGGATTCGTTATCGGTTGCTCTGACGGTGAGCGTGTGGGCGCGGGATTTGTCGTAAGCGTATTTTGAAAATTTGAAGCCGCTTTCAATACTTTTATACGCCGAGCCGTCAAGCGAATATTCGTAAGTTTTGCCCTTTTCGCCGTCGAAAGTCACGGTGACTTCGGGATAGTTCGTATCGTAATCTATTTTCAAGTTTTTTACCGTCGAATTGCTTGTTACCGCAACGATGAAGTAGCCGCCCGCCACATTTTCCGACGACGAATAATAGAAAGGATAAACGCCGTCGCCGAGTGACGAGAGATAGTCGGCTTTAATATACGCGGAGAGCGAAGCCGAACCGGTGGCATAGTCGTTTTCGGTAAGCCCGTTGCCCGCGATAAAGCCCACGTTAGTGAGCGGAAGCGCAAGGTTTTTCGGCGCGGATTTGTCGAAAGAAAGTTGAGTTGCGGGCGCGTATTCGGCGACAAGCTCTACCTCTTCGTCCGGCATGTAAAAAGCTATGGACGGGCTATAAGAATACACTTCGCCGTTTTTGAGCCAGTACTTGAACGCGCCGCCCTCTACTGCGGGTACGCTCATCGTTATTCTGTCGGAATAGACGGCTTTTTTGCCGCTTTCGACGTTGCAATCGATTGTAGCCGAAGAGTTTTTGACGGAATACGTGAGCTTATATTCGTGGTCGGAGTACCATTTTGCGTAAAGGGTGAGGTTTTTTGCGGGCATATCGCCGAAAACGTGCGGAACGGTTAAGTCTTCGTCCTCGTACCAGCCGATAAATTCGCAATATTTTCTCGTAGGGGCTTCGGGCGCGGTCGTTTTTGAGCCGAACTCGTATTTTGCGGCTCCGATTTCGCTTCCGCCGTTCGTTTCGAACGTTATCGTGTAGGTATTGATTTTAAAGTGCGGCGTTAGCTCGATGTTTCCGTAAGTGCCTTTCTTTAAGACGAGCGGCTTTTTCGGGGTCGAAAGCCCCTCGTAAGTATAGCCGATAAAGGTGTAGCCTTCCTTTTCGACTTCGGGAATTGTCACTTCGTCCTCTGTTGTGTAGGTTATAGGCTCGAATTCGGGTATCGACGGGCAAGTTATCGTGTAGGTAACGAGCTTCCATTCGGCTTTGAGCGTGGTGACGGGGTTTGTTGCGGTAAGCGGGAAAGTCGCGGTTTCGCCGTCCTCGTTTATCCAACGGACGAATTCGTAACCGGGCTTTATAGGGTCGGACGGAACAAGATTGAAAACGCCCGTTTTATTGTTTTGCCCTTCCACGTCGGAGCCGCCGCCCGTTTTAAAATTAAGGTAAAATCTGTCCGCTTCGCCCCAGCACGCAACGAATTTTAGGTTGCCGACGGTGCCTTTTTCCACGGTGTAGTCGACTTGCGGATAAGCGTTAAGCTCCGAAGTCCAGCCGATAAAAAGCGCGCCGTCTTTTTCGGGGTCGGGGATAGTGAAAGCGTCGTTTACGGTGTAGCTTTCCGCGCCCTTTTCGCCCGCGCCGCCGTTAAAATCGTAGGCGACGGAATAGGTTATCGGCTCGAAGAACGCGTAGAAATAGTTAACGTCGTCGTAATCTACTTCCGGTTGTTCGTTTTCGCTTTTTCCCGCGTAGTAAACGACTTCGTCGTCTTTTTCGTTTTTGTAGCCTTTAAAGGCGTACCCCTCGTCGCTTTCCGGAACGGGGTAGTTAAGGTACGTTTTTGAACGCACGGTCTGCGTTTTTATTATTTCTCCGCCCTTTTCCGCGCGGAAGTTAACCGTAAAACGCGGGACTTTGAAAGCCGAGCAAGCCGTAAAAGAAAGGCACGCGCAGACGGCAAAAAGCACGAAAAGTAGGGCTATAAGTCGGTTATTTCTCTTTTTCATATATTTCTCGTTTTATTTTTCGTTTGTAAAAATTATTTCTTGGCTACGTCTACCGCGGCGTAATCCTTGCCCGCAAGCAAAATCCTCAGCTCCTTAACGGCGTCGAGCGCGGTGGGAGAAGCGACTAATTCCGCGCCGTAGGAGAAAGATTTTACGAGCGTTTCGGCGGTGAGAGAATTGAAGCACGCAATATAGGAAAGTTTGCCCTTTGCGGCTTTTTCTACGTTTTCTTCCGAGTACGCGTCGGCGACGACTTTTCTCGTGCCGGAAGAAGATTTTACGGCTTTTACGCCGGCTTCCGCAAGGGAATTTATAATTTCCGAAAGCTCTCTGTCCGTGTAAGAAGAAGCTTCGATTATGACGGTGAGCGGCTTCTTTTTGGCGGCTTTGACGAGCTTTGCGTATTCTTTTATTAAAATTTTATTCTTTTTTCCTTTTTCCGCTGTCGGGTCGAAAGGGATTTCTATGCCGTCCGCGGCGGTACGCGCGGCTTTTTTGACGGCGTATTTACGCGTTTCAAAACTATCCGAGCCGTACGGGAAGCACACGGCAACATTAACCTTTATGCCTTTATTTGCGGCGGCAAGCGCAACGCCGAGGCGGTTGGGCAAAACCGTCACGAAATTGAGCTTTTGCGAAACGGCTTTTTTAACTCTGTTCGCCGTTTCTTCCGCGCTGACGTACGGGTCGCAAACGGAAAGAGCCACGCGCGCGGCAAACTTGTCGGCTTTGTACATTTTAAACTCCGTTTCCAAGCTTTCCTTGCTCATGCCGAAAAGCTTTGCGGAGTCCTCGAGGTCAAGCCCGAATTTTTGCTCCCTTTCGGCTTTTTCTTCCGCCGTTTGCGTTTTTATTTCTTCTTCGGTTTTTATCGTCTCGGTTTCTTCCGCGGTTTCCTCTTTTGCTTCGCCGAAAGTATCTTCTTGTGCGGGTTCGTCCGCTATATCTTCTCGTATAGGTTTGTCCGCTTGTTCGTAAGAATAATTTTCTTCCGTTGAGGGTTCTTCCTTAACTTCTTCCGCCGTTTTCTCTTTTTTAGATTCTTCTCTATTTTCGGCGGTTTCGGTTTCCGTAAATCTGCTTTTTCCGCCTAAAAGTATAACGGAATCGTCGTGGAGCTTTACTTCCGCCTCGTCCGTTTTTTCTTTAAACGGTTCAACCTTTTCGGCGTTTTCTTGCTTTTTCGCCCCCTCTTCGGCTACAAAATCGGCAGACGTAGAGGACGGAGCAGAATTTTCTTCCGTTTCGTTTACGGTTGCGGTTTGTTCCACGTTAGCTTCTTCGTCGATTTTTTTCTTTTCAAATAACTTTTTTAAACCTTCAAACATCGTGTTTCCTCCTTGGAATTGCATTCTTCGTCTACTTAATATTTTTGCTTTAGCTAAATCGGTTTTTTCTTTGTTGAATTAGAATGCAATCCCATAATTAAAGTTTTGACAAAATTTAGCGAAAAATTACCCGTTAAGACAGGTTATTTTCCTTTTTATTATATACAATATATATACGATATACTTAAAATGAATTTATCGCGAATGTGCAAGGAGTAAAATATTATGGGTAATTTTTTGTTCGGGCTTTTTTCGTGCGTTACGCTTTTTGCGTTTTCTTATCTTTTAGCGGTGCTTATAAACAAGTTTATGCCCGAAAAGAAAATAAAGCAGCCTAAAAAGAAAACCGAGGACGTGTACTACATTGCGGGCGTCGGCGAAATACCTAAAAAGCAAAAGAAAAAAGGCGTGGCAATACGCGGGGAGTTACTCAAAAAAAGCGAATTCGAAAGAGTTTTAAAGGGCGAGGAGCGGTAAAAAATTGCTCCCCGCCTTTTAATAAATTTACTCGGCTTTTTCTTCTTTCTTTTGGTCATCGTCGACGAATTTTTCTCCGTCGCCCCAGATGCGTTCGAGATGGTAAAAGAGCCTCTGCTCGTCGTTGAAAATGTGGACGATAATATCGCCCGCGTCGATGACTGCCCATCTGCCCTCGGCAACGCCTTCGGTGCGGCGCACTTCGCCGCCGTTTTTTTCGATAAACTCTTCCACGTATTCGGAAAGAGCTTTAACCTGCGTGGAGCTTCTCGCGCTCGCGATAACGAAATAGTCGGCTATAATGGTTTTGTCGGCGACATAAATTTTGACGATATCGTTAGCTTTTTTTTCGCTTAAAAATTTGCAAATCATATCTGCGGTAAGTAAAGTTTCCATATGTTTATTCCTTTTATAATATTTATTTTGCGTAATAATCGCAACATTCTTTCGTTAAGTAGTAAACAGGGTCGCCCGAGGCGGACAAAAATTCGTATAACGTTTTTACGGAGAGAGCAAAACCTTTGTCAAAGTCCTCTTCCACGGCGGCTCGGAGCTTGTCCACGCCGTCGAAGCTTCTGTTTTCTTCTAATAAGTCGGCAAGAAAAATTATCTGTTCTATTCTCGTCATGTTAGCCCGCCCCGTGGTGTGGTATCTAACGGCGTTCACGATATCTTCGCTTATCTCGGGGAGTTGCTTTTTTATAACGTCCGCGCCGAGAAATTGATGAATTACGGGCGCGGGAACGCCGGGGTATGAAAGCGCATAGCTTTCGGGCGACATGTATTTCGCCACGTCATGGAGCATTGCAGCTAAAAACGCTTCGTCCGCGTTGACTTTAAGGCGGCGGGCGTAGCGCACGGCAAGGGTCATAACGCCCGCGGTGTGGCGCAGTCTTTTTTCGGGCAGGTTTTTGCGAACGAGTTCGCCCGCCTTGCCCTCTAAGTAAAGCCCGTTTTCCTTGATATAATCGTAAACTTTTTCGTCGAGAAATTCGCTTGCGTCAAGCCCGAGAGCAAGATAAGCGCGGATTTTGGTACCCGAAACGTTTTTGCCTATATACGGGCTGAATTCTACTTTTTTATCGAAATGCTCATTGAAAAACCTTTCGGCTTTTTCTTCGTCCTCGCCCTCGCGCCTTGTCACGAACAGCGTTGCGGCGGCAAGTATTCTGTCGGGGTTGCGCCAAGTCGGAAAGTCGAAAAGCATATCGGTGCCGACGAGAAAGTAGGTTTTTTCGCTTTTATATAGAGCGTTTAAGTATTCGAGCGTTTCGAAAGTGTAGCTTAACCCCTCTTTTTTGAGTTCGTAATCGCTGACTTCTACATTTTTTAAGTCGGAAAACGCAAGTTCCAAAAGTTTTTTGCGTACTTTGCCGTCGGCGATAACCGCGCCCTTTTTGTGCGGCGGTTTGCCCGCGGGCATTACGATGAGTTTATCCGCGTCGAGAGCCTTTAAAGCTTCTTCGACGATTTTTTTATGTTCTTTGTGTACGGGGTTGAACGAACCCCCGAAAACCGCAATTTTTTTCATACTTAGTACTGCGCCGAGCGGTCGCTTTAAAAGCGCGAAAAAGCCGCCTTTTAGGTAATTAGGGATGAGGAATGAAATCCCTATTTAGATTTTAGCATATTTTGGGAATGTTTACAAGAATATATTAAAGAATTTTCGGCAATAATTTTGTCGTTATGAAAAAATCCTCTTTTCCGTTCGTCGCGAACGCAATTTTTGCCTTTATTTTGATATGCCCCGCGCTTCTTCTCGTGTTCGGCGCAAGCGGACTTAACTTCAAAATCGCGTTATCCGTCGCCGTGCCGCTTTCGGTAACCGCAAGTTTGTCGCTTGCCGCGCTAATTTCGCTCGTAACGCGCGACAAAGCCGTGATTATAAAACATGATAAACATATGCTCATGCTTAACGCATGTGCAGACGATGAAATTTTGCGTTATTTTTGCGAATATTTCAACAAAATGCACATACAAACAAGCGTGACGGATATGCATATAACGACGGAAAGCGAAGAATGGGCGATTTTAATGTTGCCCGAGGAAGTGCGCGCGAACGAGCTTGCGCTTGCTATGCGCGCTCGGGTAGATAAGACGAAGAAGTTTTGTGCCGTATCTTCCGTCTTTGCTCCCGCAGCCGTAAAGTACGCCGAAGCGCATGAGATTATTCTTTTAGAAGAGGACGAGATTATTAAGCGTTTAGGCGAATTTGAGCTTCTGCCCGAGCCGGAGAAAAAGAACGTTTTAAAAAGGCTTGCCGAGATTTTCAACCCCGCGATAGGCAAAAAAGCCATAGTTTACGGTGTTTTTATCGCGGCAAGCTCGTTTTTTATTAAGTTCGGCGCATATTATCTTATATTCGGAACGGCGTTCTTTCTGTACGGCGCGGCGGCGATGATTAAAGGTTGGGTTGAGAAGCGCAAGGCTAAGGGGAGAGTTGAAAGTTGAAAATTGAAAGGTGAAAGTTGAAAATTGCGGATATGCGCTACTTCGTGCGCTTGATATTTCAAGTTGAAAATTGAAAGTTGAAAGTTGAAAATTAAGGACGATATATTTTAAAAGTTGAAAATTGTGGAATACAAAATTAAAACGCCGCGGAGTTCGCGGCGTTTCCCATACGCTAAAAATATTTTTAGCTATTAAAAACCTTATTTTCACCTATGACGATTACACTAAATAATCGAAGTCGCCGTCAAAAGCGGCGGGGTAGGAAGTTACGTAGGAAGCGAGCTTATTTACGGTGCCTACTCTGAGCGTGGTGAGCTTTTCGCATTTGCCGAAAACCGTTACGCCGAGCGTTACGTCCGCGCCGAGGTTGACCGTTTCGAGCTTGGTGCAATTATAGAAAGCGTTGGCTTCGAGAGCGGTGACGGTTGCGGGAACGGTAATTCTCGTAAGTTCCGTGCAGCCGTTGAAAGCTGCTTCGCCCAAGGAAGTGAGCGCGGCGGGGAGAACTACGAGACCCGCGTCTTCGATAGCGAGGTTGGTATAACCGAGGAGAGAGCAGCCTGCAAAAGCGCGTTTGCCGATAGTCTTTAAAGCGGTAGCCTTGGTAAAGTCAATCTTCGCGAGAGCCGTGCAGTTCTCGAAAGCGGAGTTGCCGATTTCTTCAACGGTGGCGGGAACGGTATAGGAAGCAAGCTTAGTCATACCGTAGAAAGCCTTTTCGCCTATCTTTTTGACTTTGCCCTCAAGGGTAACTTTTTCTACGGTAAGACCGTTAAAAGCAAAGTCGGAAATTTCGTCGCCCGTTACCACGATTTCTTTCAAGGAATCGGGGATATAGTAGGTGGTGGAACCGCTCGAACCGGAGTTATGATATACGGTTGCGGAAGTCGCGCCCGTAGCTTCGCTCGTTCCGAAAAGGTAGCCCATCGTCTTTTTAGCATTTACGGCGTCCTTAGTCGCACCCGTAAAGGTAACGGTCAACTTTTCAAGGTTAACGCAACCGGCAAGGCAGCCCGCGCCGAGCGTTTCTACGTTTTCGCCGAAAGTTATTTCTTTAATGACTTTCTGACCGGAGAACGCGTCTGCGGCAACTTCTTTTACGGGGTAAGTTACTTCCTTGCCGGAAGAATCTTTTTCTGTGTAAGTGTTTACGACGACGTATTTAAGCTCGTCCGCAATTTCGTCGAACTCGTTGTTAGAAACCTTTTCAGCGTCCTCGTCGTTGAGGCGGAACTTCTTCAAAACGGCGTAATCGTTGCCGTCGTCGTCCGTTTCCACGGTGTATACCGCGCCCGAAATAACTTCGGTGGAATTATTGTTACCGTTGCATGCCGTGAATGCGGAAATCGCGCAAACGGTAAGAGTAAGAATAAGCAATAAATTTACAAGCTTTTTCATCGGGAATGCTCCTTTCAATCACGCGCGCGCAATTTTTATAATAGAGTTCGCGCGTTTATCACGGGTAATTTTATCAAATTACGAAGCTTTTGTCAATAATAATTAGCCGTTACTTCGTTTATTAGATATAATTTATCCGAAAATATTTGTCAAATCGGTTAGTTTTTCGTTTTTTTAGCTCAAAAACATGGTTTTGCGGACAAAAAACAACTTTTACCGGCAACCGCCGCAAGTCGAACAATGCCCGGTGCAACCGCTCGGCTTTTTGCCGAGAGAGCCTACGGGTTTGCCGTAATAAATTCTTTCGGCTTTTATTTTACAATCGGGGCATAAAACTTCTTGCTCGCTGGTTTTGACGAGTTCGGAAAATTCTTTTTTGCAGTTGGGGCATTTATAATCGAGTAAAGGCATAAAAAACTCCTTTCGTTTTGACTTTATACGGATATTATACAACCGCGGCGAAATTTATTCAAGCGTTTTAAAGCGGGTTTTCGAGATAATAGTCAAATATGCGGGAAAGAGAGGATAAAGCAGCCGAAAAATCGGCTTTCGAAGAAATTTTGTTTTTATTGCTTTTTACGAATTTTTTCAAAGCCTTTTCAACCTTTGACGGCGAATAGTCCTCTTCGAGCCTTAAAAGGGCGTTTACACCGCCGTTTATTAGTAGAGAAACGTATTCGAGTTTATCGGTAGTTTCGCTCGCGTTTTTAACGATAACGGGCTTATAGGCGGGGTTTTGCTCTTTTTTAGCGTTTATATAAAGAGCAACGGAAGCGCGCTTATCGGCGGTCAATTCGTTTATAAAATCTTTATCTTTTTGAGTTCCCTCGTTTAAAAGGAAGGAGCGCGCGGCGTAAAAGCAAAGCGCGGGAGAAAACGCGGAATAGGAGATATCGTTTGCGCATGTTATATGCTTAAGCCATTGTTCGGCTATTCCTAACGCTATATTAAAGCGAAAATTTTCCTCGCTAACCTCTCTTTTCGCACTATCAACGGTCACAAGCCCCGTTGAAGGAATGCTTTGCGTTTCGCCTTTTGTTTCGGCTACCGTGAGCGATTTATAGGGGTATTCGCCTAAAAACTTAGCAAAATATTCGAAGCAATTTTTTATAAAAAGATACGTTTCTTCGGCGTTAGTATCGGATAAAAAACAGTAGTTAATCGACTTATCGGCGGACTTTTCGCTTTTTACGGCGTAGTTTTTGTCAAGCAGAAACCCGACGGAACGAGCCGAAGAAAAGCTATAAGAATAGGTTACGCCGCTTTCGCCTTTATCGAGAGCGTTTAAAGGCTCGCCGCCCGCAATCACGTAGCTTTGCGGCACGGAAAGCTCAACCGAAAAGTTTGAGCTATCGAAAGCGGTAAACAAGCCGACTTCGTTTTCAACGGGCGTAAGGTATTCTTCGCCGCTTTTGGCTACGAGCAACGGCACGACATCTAAAAGGCTGATTTGCTCGGTATCGGGCACCTTAAAAGCATACTTTATTTCGATTCCCTCGTTTTTCTTCGATTTGACGGTAAAAATTACCCCGTCCGACGAATATTCCGCGCTTTTACCGCTTAAAGAGAGCGACAACAAACAAAAACTTTGTTCTTTTGCGCGCGGAATAAAAAACTTTGCTTCTTCGCTTTCGGTATTCACTCGGCTTAAAACAGTAACGCAATCGTTTTCGACCGTTATTTCCGCTTTGTAATTATTTGCGGAATTTCCGTTTTTCCCGCACGCGCAACCGCCGAAAACAAAAACGGAAAAAGCGAACAGACAACAAACAGTTGCGGCGATGAATTTTTTCATGAAAAAAAGCTCCTTTCTTAAAATATAGAAAGAAGCTTTCAATTATTCGTCGAATTTACTTTTCCACGCCTTCGAGGTATTTTAACGGCGAAACGCGGGTGCCGTTTTCGTAAACTTCGAAGTGAAGGTGCGCGCCGTCCTTGTATTCCTGACGGTTGTTTGTGGAAACCGAGCCTATTTCATCGCCTTTTTTGAGCGTTTTGCCCTCGACGATATCGTCGTTTATTTCCACGGAATTGTAGACGGACACAAGCCCGTTGCCGTGGTCTATTTTGACGGTCGTACCCTCTAAGTAAGACTTAGTGACCGAAACAACGGTGCCGTCGTACGCGGCGACGACCTTTGCGTTTTCATCAGCCGCAAAGTCCATGCCCATATGCCCCGTGTACACGCCGAGCGTTTTATTGAAAACCACGCTTGCTTCCGTGTATTCCTTTATACACGTTCCGTTGACTACGGGTACGGCGAAAACTATTTTTGTAGAACTCGGTTCGTCTTGCTTGCCGTCATCGTTAGGCTTTTCGTCATTCGGCTTTTCGCCGCTCGAATCGTCGGGCTTTTGCGTGCCGGAATCATCGGGCTTTTCGCTCGATACCGCGGGCTTGTCGGGAAGATTAGCCGAATCGTTGTTTCTGCCGACGAAAACTATCGTAAGCGTGACCGCCGCGACGAGCGCGAGAGCAGCCGCCGCAGAAACCAAAATCGACGCTTTCTTGCTTGCTTTCTTTTCTTTCATTTTTTTAACCTCCGGGTTTTGTAATATCCATTATTTCCGCACCATTTGTTTTTTATACTTGCGGAAAATAAAAATTTTTTACTTACTTTTTTACAAAGCTGTTTCGAAAAAGCTTTTAATAGCTTCCGAAAATCATAGGGGTGGCGATAGAATAAACGCCGCCGCGCCGCGCGGAATGCAGATTGACGCGTTTGCCACCGATGACGACGTAATCTTTAATGGCGGGCGTATAATAATAGTCGCACGTTACGCCGTCCACGACTTCGGTAAATTGCTTTTTGGCGTTCAGGCGCGCAAGAATTTTTTTGACGTACTCTTCGTTGACGTTTTCCGCACATTCGCCCTTTACGTTCCTTAGCGTTTTAAAGGTTTGCTCGTAATCGGAATTAACGGTCACAAAAGCACAATTTGAATTTTTCTTATTGCAATAAAAAGTTACGCTGCCCGTTGCGTCGTAAAAGACGGGCGTGCGCGACGAAAAGCCTAAAAAGATAAAAGCCGCAAGGCTTGCAATCGACAAAATTATTTTCCGCATAAAAAAATAACCTCCGCATTTCTACGAAGATTATTAACCGCATTTTCGCGTTTTATTCAATGTTATATAAAAAAGTCAAATCCGCCGCTCAAAAGTGTTTTTAAAACGCCGTCCGAATACACGCCCGCAAGCCGAACGCTTTTTAGGAATTGTTCTTTTTTAACTTCCGAGCGTTTTTTTCGACCGTTATAAACGAACGAATAAGCGCGTTTTAAGCTTCTTAATTTTGTCAAAAGCCCCTCTATAACTTCGTTATCGGCTATTTTTTGCTTTATAGCCGCAATTGATAGCAAGACTTCTTCGTCGCTAAAAGGCGAAAAAGAAGAGAAAATTTGCCCCGCGCTGCCGCCCGTTATTTCCGCAAGAAAGTCGACGGGGGCAAGATAATCGGGCAAGCACAAAATTCGAGAAAAATCGTTGTTTTTTATAAGCGGATACAGTTTTAAAACATATTCGCTCGCAAAAAAAGCGCATTCTTCTTCGCCGTTATCGCTTAGAAGTGAAAGAATAAGCCCCACAAAGTAAGAATCGGAATAAAAGGAGCCGTTAAAGGCGGCTTTCGCCGCGAAAAGATTTGCCTTAACAATCGACGCAAAAGGGTCGTTTTTTACTAAGATTAGCGCGTTTACGGCTTCTAAAACGCAATTTGCAAAGCTAATATCTTGTATCGGCGTTGCGCTTAAAAGGCTTGCGGAAAAAGCAAAACCGTCGGCAAGCGCGCCTTTTTTTAAGGTTGAAAGTTTTTTTACGTCTATTAAAACCTTTTCGGGTAAGGCGCAACCGGCTTTTATAAGTCCGCCTTTAAAAAGGTATTCGACGGTCGGAGTAAAGGCGTAAGCAAATGTCAAATCGGTAAATACGGCAACGAGCGAAAAACAATTTATTTTTGCGGCGGCGCGGCAGTACGAAATGAATTTGCCTTTACCTACGGCGACAATCAAGCCGCGCTCTTCCCTCGTCGCCTTTATAACGCTTTCCGCATCCGCGTTGTCCGAAAGCACTATCGGGAAGCTTTTCGATTTTGCCGCGAACGACGAGCCGAAAAAGAGATAACCGGAGTCCGAGGAAAGCACGGTGAATTTTTCGGGAAGTTCCTTTAAAAACGCCGCCGAAGAAAATACAACGCGGTTATAAAACGGGCTTTCGGATAAAATATCTTTTAGCTTCATCAAAGCCCCTTACGCCCGATTTTCGCGAAAAGTTTGAGTTTTTCGGCAAAAGTCAGTTCCACGTTTTTATAATTGAAGCCGTACCCGTCGCGGGAGTTTTCGCTCATTTCGCTGCCGACCACGGCGAAAGCGGAATTTATCATTTTTTCGTTTTCTTCGCCCTCTATGCGGTTGCAATCGAAACGACGGCGCGGGAATTCCACGCGGCTGAGGTGAAGCGGAAGCATTTCGTTTTGTTCGAGGTCTTTTAAAAGGCTGTCCAAAACTTCCTTCGAAAACTTAGTCGGGTCGAAAGATATCGCGTCGAAGCCGAGCTTTTTTAGTCTAAGTACGAGCGCGGTGTGTTTTTTTATGAGTTCTTCGTCGCTTAAAGGAGCGCCGCGGCGTTTCAAAACGTACTCGTAGGCGCAAATCGCGCCGACCGAGCGACCGATCGAGATAATTTCTTCCGGCGAAGCGTAGTTCTTTTTGACGTTTAAAATACGGTAATTTTCAAGCAAAATCTGCGCCAAGTCATACGCGTAGTACGGGTTGGTGACATCGCGCAAAAGCCCGACTTCGTTTTGCGTTAAGTCAAGCCCCTCGGAAAGTATATAATCGACGGTCTCTTCGCCGGCGGAAAACTTTTCTATTATTTTTTCGGCGGTCGCGTAATAAACGTACTTGCTCGAAAACACTTTGCAACCGGCTCTTTTCATGAGCGGTTTCACGTCTTTTTCGAAAGAAACGACGATACCGTCTTTTTCGGTGCGCTTGTTTACGGCTTCAATCGTCTTTAAAACGTTTTCTTTTTGGCGCGCTCGGAGCTTAGCCGTTTTCTTTTCAAGCGTTTTAAAATACTTTTGCGCGACCCCGAAGAGAGCTATGTTTGCATACCCGTCGCCGAAATCGCCTCTTAGCTCCATTCCGACCGAATACGTTATGCCGAGGATATCGCAAGCTTTAATAAATTCCTTTGCGCCCGCTAAGGTGTAATCGTCGGTTATTCCCGCGACGGTCAAAGAAAATTTATGCGCCATGTACGCCGCCATAGACGGGGTGTACGGCGAAAAAGAATAAGTCGTATGTATTTGAAGATTTACGCTTTCGCCGCTTGCTATCTGCCTCTTTTTCGGCTCGGCTTCCTTTTTCAATTTTTTAACCGCTTTAAGCCTTTTTCGGCTGCTCGGGCTTTTAAGCTTTTCGACAACGTTTGAAAACATAATCGCTTCCTCCTTCAGTAAAGCGCGATAAAGACCTTTTACTAAAAATCTTTATGTTTATATCATACCAAACTTATAAAAAAAAGTCAAACGGCGGCGCAAAAAAGAAGAGCCGAAAGCGCAAAATATTGTTAGTCAATAATTTTTCCGCCTTTCACGACCGCTAAAAAGGCAGAAAATCGGCATTTTGCAAGAAGTTTTGTGAAATTTTAAAAAAAATACAAAAAATTTGTTAAAAAGTATTGTGTTTTTTCTAATATCTGTTATAATGTATATATGATTTGAAAAAATCAAGAATATCCGGGAGGAACTATAATGAACAAGAGCGAATTTATCAGAAAGCTTGCAGACAAGCAGGGCGTTACCATTAAGGAAGCTGAAAGCAGCTTCAACGCGTTGGTCGATACCCTTACCGATTGCCTTAAAGAGGGTGAATACGTTCACATCTCCGGCTTTGCTACTTTCGAACTCAAAGAAAAGGGCGAAAGAGAAGGCGTAAACCCCAAGACGAAAGAAAAAATCGTTATCGGCTCCTGCAAAGCTCCCACGGTTAAGTTCAGCAAAGCTTACAAAGACGTTTTCAACGCGTAAGCAATTAACAAGCCACGAAACAAGACAAAAAATTTCCGACGGACAAGCGTCGGAAATTTTTTTACGCCCTCTAACTAAAAAAGGCTATCATCTTTTATTGAGTTTGTATTTTTCTAAAAGCTGTCGAGAAGAAGCGAGCATGCCGCCGCCCAAAAGGGTCGCGACGTCACCCTTATCGGAAACGTTAGCCTTCATACCCATTTTTTCTGCGAAGTATTCCTCCAAGCCGACGGTCTTTGAAACGCCGCCCGCAAA
Source organism: Christensenella sp. UBA4636 (assembly GCA_002405915.1). Lineage (GTDB taxonomy): Bacteria > Bacillota > Clostridia > Christensenellales > Borkfalkiaceae > UBA4636. The sequence goes on along the minus strand of DHMS01000023.1, from coordinate 18,323 downwards.
GTACACGCCCGTGCGGCGGATATCCGCGGAAACTTCGGCGGGGAGTTTTGCCATAACCATTCCCGTTATCTGGAAAATTTTATCGAAGAACGCGGCTATCGGGCGCGAGATATCGCCCGAGCATACGGACACGGCGCGGGGTCTGCCCGTAAACACGTCGCGACCGTTGACTACCATAGTTACGTTATCGTCATAGTAAAGACTGCCGACGGAGAGTTTGAGCTTTTCCGCCGTAAGCGAACCGATTTTAAGGTTGAAGGTTTCTTCTATGTGGTTAGCAACCATTGCGTCTATCGAAAGTCCGCCCATATTCACGCTTATTCCGCAAATAATGCCGTCGCCCGAAACCGCGGCTATCTCCGTGCTTCCGCCTCCGATATCGATTATGAACACCGGTTGAGAGGAAAGCGGCAAGCCTAAGCCTATCGCCGTCAATACGGGAGATTCGACTATTGAGTAAGAAGTCACGTCCGCGCCCGTAAGCACGCGTTCGAAACGGCGCACGGCGGTAGCGTCCGCACCGCAAGGCACGGATAAAACTACGTCCGGACGAGCGGATAAGCGGCGGAGAGTTATTTTGTTCAAGAAAAGCTCCGTCATGGCGATTGCAGCCTCTTCGTCCTCTATTTCCGATTCGAAAACGGGCCACACTACTTCAGTGCTGTCCGAAGCCCTGCCTACGAGCTTTTTGGCTTCAAGCCCGACTTCTTTTACTTTGCGCTTTTCGTCGCGGGAGAGAGCGACGACGCTCGGTTCGTATAAAACGATGCCCATTCCGACCTGATAAATGCCGGTGTTGGACGACCCCATATCGATTGCGACCGTGTTAGATTTCATTTGAGTTCCTCGATTGCTTCGTTTATTTTTTCCATCGGCAAGCCCATAACGCATGTAAAACTGCCGTCGACTTTTTTGACGAGTCCGTACTCGTCCTGAACGCCGTAGCCGCCCGCTTTATCGAGCCCTAAGCCGGCTTCGACGTATTCTTTTATCACTTCGTCCGATAGAGCGTTGAACGTAACTTCCGCTTTTTCGACTTCGTTTATATAGTAGCCGCCGCCTATTATCGCGTAGCCCGTGTAAACGAAATGCGTTCTACCCGAAAGCGCGCGTAAAAACTTTTCGTTTTCCGCCTTATCCTTAGGCTTGCCGAGAATAACGCCGTCAAGCACGACGATTGTGTCCGCCGCAAGAGTTATTTTGCCCGTTTTTTCGAAAACTTCCTTTGCCTTGTGCAAGGCAAGGGCTTTAGGCACTTCCTCTACGGGTAAGTTTTTATTTATTTTTTCTTCGCCCGTGGCGGGAACGACGTCAAAGTCGTAACCTGCGGCTTTCAACAGCTCGTATCTCCTCGGGCTTTGGCTTGCTAAAATGAATTTCATAATTTACAAAATTGAAAATTGATAGTTGAAAGTTGAAAATTGCGGACGAAATTTTATATAATATTTTAAAATCCGCTTTCGCTTGCTACACAGTCCTAAGGACGGAGAAGGGTTGCAGAGACGGGCAACAGGTTGGCAAAAGCCGAAGGGCGCGTACTAAAACGTACGTAACCGAGGCTGAGCCGACACGTAGCTCGTATATGCGCCCTTATACGGGCTTAGGAACATAGCGAGGCTGCCGCAATACTCTGCCCTACCCTCTTATTCGATTCGTCGGGGAGAACTATTTTTATTGAAGAAAGAGCGGGATATTCGGAATCGAGAACGAGCTTGGCGTTTTCGGCTATAATCGAGCCTGCCGCGCCGCTCGTGACTCTGCCTAACAAAAGGAGATAGTCTATATCGTAAAATTCGGAATAGAACGCAAGAGTGTAACCGAGATAAACGCCTATGTCGGCAAAAATCTGCTTGGCTACTTGGTCGCCGTCCGCTAAAAGATTCTGTACGACTTTGAGCTTTTCGGCGGGAGTGAGAGTTTGTTCGAATTTTATGCCCGCGTTTTCGGCAAGCTTTATAACCGCGTCTTGCGAAAAATATTTTACGCCGCAACCGATGTCGCCGCTCCATTCGTCCGCCATGGCGGAGGGTGCAAGGTCTACGGGAACGAACGCAAGTTCGCTTATCCAGCCGTTTAAGGTGCCGGTCGAATTTATGTAACCGCCCGCTTCGCTTGTGCCGAGCGCGATGCCGAGAACGTTTTTGGCGTTAAGTTCCATCGCCCCGGCAAGCGCGGTAACGTCGCCGTCGTTGGCGACTTCTATCGGGTAGCCGAGTTCTTTGGCGATATCGAGATACATCGTTTGAACGTGCGGTTTGTAGTCTTCTTTAGGGATATTGATAAAAAGGCTGGACACCATTATTTTGTTGTCGATATAAACGCCGGCGGAAGAAACGCCGACCGCGTCGACTCTCGGCATTTTGGAAGCGGCGGTCAAAAAAGCCGACTTTATGCCTTCGTACTGGTAACGATAATCTTTTGAAAGCTTCGGGTGCCAAACTACCTCTTCGCTGTAAACGACTTTACCGTCCACGACCGCGGAGACCTTTCTGTCGCTTCCGCCCGCGTCAAAACCGATACGGCAACCGTCAAGGTGTCCGCCTATCTCAACGCGGCAAGGGGAATATTCGGGAAAATCCTTTTCGGTCACGCTAACGACTTCGAAATCCCTTTCGTAAACGCCGGACATAAAGTCCACGTCGAATTTTCTTGCGCCGTCAAGCGTATAGTCGGCTTTTAAGCGTTCGTAAATATAATCGTCGCCTAAAACGTAAATTTTATAACCGCCGGCGACCCACAACGCGGCTTTGACGAGCCTTTCGATAATCGCGTAGTTGCGCTCGTTATTTTGTTTGTCGGCAAAAATTTCTTCGGATAAGATATAATTGTTGCCTTTGTTGCGCTCGACGCAGATTTTAAGCGTTTTGTGATTATCGGCTTTTACTTCTTTTCTGAACTTTGCAAGCTCGACCGCAAACGGTTTGAAAGCTAAATCGTACTTTGGTGTAAACTTCATTCTTTTTTCCTTGTTTATGGTTTTATAAAATTATTTTATCACATATAAAATTTTTTGTATATTTTTTTAAGGGTAATTTTTCTAATTTTAATATCGAAAAGGTATTTCGTTGCGATTTTAGGCGGTTTATGGTATCATATTAGTTATGGAAATCAAGAAAGCGGAATACTTCCGCAACGCATTAAGAGACGTTATCAAAGTCAACGCCGTTTACACGATACATTATTTTAGGTACGGCAAAAAGTTTTCGTACCCCGTAGAAAGCCACCCGTTTTGGGAACTCGTTTACGTGGACAGCGGCGAATTATACGTTACAGCCGGCAATAAAACGTTCGTCATGAAGCAAGGCGAAGCGTGTTTCCACAGCCCCGATTTGCCGCACACGGTCGAAACGAAAGGTAGTTTTGCAAACTCCGTTATAGTGTCGTTCGAAGCGAGCGGCAGAATGATGAACTTTTTCGAAAACAAAGTCTTTTCTCTCGACGGAACGGAAAAGAGGCTGCTATCCGCGCTCGTGTGGGAAGGCAAAAAAAGCTTTGACGGCAGACTTGACGACGCGGACCAAAAGAAAATGGTAAAAAAAGCCGACGCGCCGTTCGGGTCGGAACAACTGATAAAAAACGTAATCGAACTTTTGCTTATTTCGCTTGTTAGGAACAACTTTGAAAGTTTGAGTGCGAAAAGCGCGGACAACTCCGTTTCCGTACACGCCGAACAGATTGTGGAAAGCGTTATCGAACTTTTAAAGTCAAAAGTCACCGAAAGCGTTACGCTCGACGAAATAGCGGAAAAGATATACTTTTCAAAAACTTACATCAAAGCGATTTTCAAAAAGTACACGGGTACTTCTATTATAAAATACTTTAACGGGTTGAAGATTGAAGCCGCAAAAAAACTTATTTCCACAAATCAATACACGGTTACGGAGATAACGAAAAAACTCGGGTTTTCGTCCGTGCATTACTTTTCAAGGCTCTTTAAAGCGACGACGGATATGAGTCCGTCGGAATACGCAAAATCCATAAAAGCCGACAACGTTTTACAATAGAAAATACCGTTCGCATAATTGTTTTGCGGACGGTATTTTCTTGTTTTTTTATGCGTTTTTTTATTTAGTCTTTGTGGTGTTTTTTTGCGTTTTTGTGCAATAACGAAGTTATACGCCCACTTTTCTGTCGATAATGTCTTGAATCGTAATGTTTGAAAGATAATCTTTAACAACCTTGTCAAGTCCTTTCCAGACGGGGAGAGTCAAGCACTTTGCGCTCATTGCGCAAGGCGCGGAGCCGCTTTCAAGGCAAGTTACGGGCGTTAAGTTTTCGTCGGTTAAGTCAAGAATTTCCTTTGCCGTGCAACTTTTTGGGTCGCGCGCCATTCTGTACCCGCCGCCCTTACCCGAAGAGCCTTCGACGATTCCGCCTTTAGAGAGAAGCGGTATAATGCGGGCAACGTAACCGAGCGACAAATTCTGCCGCTTGGCGATATCTTTCATAGGAACGAAGTTGCCGTCGTTATGCACGGCAAGGTCGGTAACGACCCTTAACGCGTAACGACCGCGTGTAGAAATCATCATAATAGTTTTCCTTTCATCCGCGCTTTATGCGCAAATATCAAGCAAGTTGAAAATGGAAAGTTGAAAATTGAAAATTAAGGATATACATATTATTATAATATTTTTCGTCCGCAACTTTCACCTTTCAACTTTCAATTTTTAACTTTTCTGAGGTCGGAGAAGGGTTGCAGAGACGGGCAACAGGGCGGCGAACGCCGACGGGCGCATACTAAAACGTATGTAACCGAGGCTGAGCCGACACGTAGCCCGTATATGCGCCCTTATACGCCGTCAGGAACAGTGGCAGCAACCGCCGCACGACTTAAACAACCCCTCGTCATATGCTATTCCGTTTTTGTCGTAATAGTCTTTGACGGCGGCTTTGATTGCTTCTTCGGCTAAAACGGAGCAGTGCATTTTGTATGCGGGAAGTCCGTCGAGAGCTTCGGCAACGGCTTTGTTGGTTAATGAAAGAGCTTCGGAAACGGGTTTGCCCTTAATCATTTCGGTTGCCATAGAGCTTGAAGCGATTGCCGAGCCGCAACCGAAAGTTTCGAACTTAACGTCGGTGATGATGCCGTCGTTTATTTTGAGATAAATTTTCATGATATCGCCGCATTTGGCGTTGCCTACTTCGCCCACGCCGTCCGCGTTTTCGATTACTCCGACGTTTCTCGGGTTCTTGAAGTGGTCCATAACTTTTTCGCTATATAATGCCATAATAAGTAAACCTCGCTTTTATTTTTAGATTGTAAAGGGTTTTTTACCCGTTATTTTATCGCGCCATAAGGGCGACATGTTTCTAAGATATTGAACGATGGGCGGAAGAACGGAAAGAACGTAATCGACGTCCTCGTCCGTTGTTTCTTCGCTGAGCGTTAAGCGGAGCGAACCGTGCGCGATTTCGTGCGGTCTGCCGATTGCAAGCAAAACGTGGCTCGGATCCAAAGAACCGGAAGTGCAAGCCGAACCCGACGAAGCGCAAACGCCATTTTCGTCTAAGAGTAGCAGCATGCTTTCGCCCTCTATGCCCTCGAAGATGAAGTTGACGTTGCCGGGCAATCTATGCTCGCGCGAACCGTTCAAAATTGAGTGCGGAATAGCGGAAAGTCCGTCTATAAGTCGATTACGAAGCCTTTCCATCTTTTTCATGTTCTCCGGCAAATGCTCGACGGCGTTCTTTAAAGCAACCGTCATTCCCCAAATTCCCGCTAAGTTTTCGGTACCCGCGCGCTTGCCGCGTTCTTGCGCGCCGCCCTCTATAAACGAAGCAAGCGGAACGCCTTTTTTGACGTACAGAGCGCCCACGCCTTTGGGTCCGTGGAATTTATGCGCCGAAAGAGAAAGCATATCTATATTGTCAAGTTCCGCGTTGACGGGTATATGCCCGACGGCTTGCACCGCGTCCGTGTGGAAAACAACTTTATGCTTTCTGCAAACTTCGCCTATCTCGCGAATGGGGTTTATAGTGCCGATTTCGTTGTTCGCGTACATTACGGTAACGAGGCAGGTGTCGGGGCGGATAGCCTTTTCGACTTGCTCCGCGGTAACGCCGCCGAATTCGTCGGTCGGTAAAAGCGTTACTTCGTACCCCTCGCTTTCAAGCTTTTTGAGCGTGTGCAAGATGGCATGATGTTCTACGGTTGTGGAAATAATATGTTTCTTGTTCTTCTTTGCGCCGTAAAAAGCGGCGGAGTGTAAAGCCTGATTGTCCGATTCGCTTCCGCAAGAAGTAAAATAAATTTCGTCCGGGCGCGCGCCCAAACAGGCAGCAACCTCCGCGCGGGCTTCAAAGAGCTTTTCCGCGGCTTTCTGCCCCGGTGTGTGCAAACTCGAAGGGTTGGCGTAAAACTTGTCAAAGAAAGGCATCATCGCCTCTACGGCGGCTTTGCTCGTCTTAGTCGTCGCCGCGTTGTCCATGTAAACTTTCATATAATATCCTTTTCTTAAAGTATGTCCTTTAACGTATACCTTTAAGCGCGATTTCATTTACTTACCTTTTCGGTAAGCGATTACATTATAATACGGCTTTCAAACTCTGTCAAGCGGTTTTATATAAAAAGTTTTAAAAATTTTCAACAAAAAAAGGCACGCCGAAAACATGCCTTTAAATTTCACGTAAAAAACGCAACTCAAATCAGATTAAGCAAAGCTATTAACGCGGACGTGTCGGGCGAATCGTTGCCGGTGCCGAGCAAAATTACTTCTATCGCGACGACGGCGACAGCTACAAAGGAAGCTATCGCGTAGCAAAGCGCAACATTCCAAAGCTTGCCGAGCGGCTTTATCATGCAAAGATTGAAAATGACGGAAAACGCCGAAGTGGTGCAACCGAACATTATCCAGAGCGGGATTAAGATTATCAAAGAAAGCGCGGTGCCAACCGCTTCGCTCGCATCCGAGCTTTCCTTAAACGCCCCGCCGAAAGCAATCGCGGCGAAAATCTCTATGCCGACGGCTACCGCGCAGACGATTGACGAAGCGATTAGCGCGCCCTTTTGTTTGCCGGTAAGCTTTTCTTTTTGCGTTTGCGTTTCATGTTGTTCGCGTTCTTTAACTTCTTCCATTTTATTTTCCTCCGTTCAAGACTAAATTGCCTGCTACTTATTAAGAAGTATACCCTAAAAAGTCGTTTTTGTCAACCGATATTTAAAAAATCTTTAAAAAACGAAAATAAGCGAAAACCGCCGCGCCCAAAAAGCGCGACGGCACAAGTTTTTGATTTTTACGCCATAACTTTACGCCCGCTCTTCGAACCCGAGGCTTATCATAAGCGCAAGGTCCACCCTCTTCATAAGATTCGGAGGAAGCGAGCCTATGCGTTCTTTTAAGCGGCGTTTGTCAAGCGTGCGTATTTGTTCGAGCAAAACGACCGAATCGTGCGTTAACCCGAAGCTTTCCTTTGAAAGTTCGATATGCGTAGGAAGCCGCGCTTTATCGAGTTTGCTCGTCACCGCGGCGGCGATAACGGTAGGGCTGTACTTGTTCCCGACGTCGTTCTGTACGACGAGAACGGGGCGTATACCGCCTTGCTCGCTACCGACCACGGGGCTTAAATCGGCATAATAAAGTTCACCGCGTTTTATCATAATAACCTCATGTCTGCCGCCGTCCCTTAATATATTTTATGTACGCGGCTTGTTTCGGCGTTTTATTTCCGTGTTCGATTTTTCGCCGACGAGATTATTATTGACAAAAATTTTATTTATAATACGCTTTTTATCTATTCTTTGTTTATTCCGTGAGAATTTTTATAAGGTTTTTTCTTAATATGGGGTCATTTTCGTAACCGAAAACTTCCTCTTGCTTTTTTTCGCCGAGAATAACGGCTTCGTTCTTTTTTAGTACGACGATATATTCGCCGAAAAACATAGCTTCGTCCACGCTGTGCGTTACGAAAATTACCGTGCGTTTCTCTTTGGCTACTACCTTTTTTAGGTCTGAAATTATCTCCGCTTTAAGGCGGATATCGAGCGAATTGAAAGGTTCGTCCGTCAAAAGCACGTTCGACGGGAAAGCAAGCGCGCGGGCAAGGCTTACGCGTTGTTTTTCGCCGCCGGAAAGAAAAGAACAAACTCTATCGGCAAGCGGCAGAACGCGCGCATTTTCGAGCGCGGTTTTAATCACGTGCCTTTTTTCTTCATTACTCATATCGACCGCGGACAATGCAAATTCGATATTTTCGTAAACGGATAGTTGTTCAATGAGCCGGGGCTCCTGAAAGACGAAAGAGGTCTTTTCAAAGCCCTCGGTTTTGCCGTCGTAATCGGTAAGCGAAGCCGCAATCGACAAAAGCGTGCTTTTACCCACGCCGCTCTCGCCCAAGATAACCGATACTTTTCCGTCCGGCAAATCAAGAGAAAACTTGTCGAAAATCGACTTATCGCCCCACTTTTTAGAAATATTCATAAACTTCGGCATAGGCGCGACCTCTCTGTGATTTTTAATATAACGACTCTTACAAGCCGAAGCAGAAGTTCGAGCGCGAAGCTCAAAAGTATTGCAAGCACGGTTATTGCAAAAAGTTTTGCCGTTTCCAAATCGCTTTTTACTTGCGTTATAAGCGTGCCTAAGTTGTTGTTTACCTGGTACGCCCAGCTTTCCGCCGCTATCACGAGCTTTACGTTAAGCGAAAGCGTTGAAACGGAATCGGAATAAAGCCGCGAGAAAAGCGACGGCAGATACAGTTTTTTGATAACGTCGGCACGTTTAACCTTAAACGCCGAAGCCATTTCGACTAATTTACCGTCGACACCGCGAATACCCGTCAAAGCCGAGGTGTAAAGAATCGGAAAAATGACGAGAAACGCGACAATCATGGGGCTTATGCGCGACGAAAACCACAGTAAGCAAATGAAAACGACGCTTACCGTAGGCGCGGCGCGGGCTATCACGATGAACGGATAAAGCGCGTATTCCGCGACTTTTACCTTTGCAGACAAAAAAGCAAGCGCGACCGCGGCAACGAGCGCGACGATAAAGCTTATTAAAATTTTTACAAGCGTAGAAAAAAGCGCGGCGTAAAAGGACGGGGTGACAAGGTATACGCCGACTTCCTTAAAGACGAGCGCAGGCGACGGAAAGAGAAATTCCGAGTTTACTAAAAACGAGAGTATAAGCCAAATCGCGAGCGCGACAAGTAAAGATATCGCGCCCGTAACAAGCCTTTTTATTGAGTTTTTGCTTATCCTAATCAAAGGTAAAACCCTTCGTCCGGGAGCTTTCCGCCTATGAAAGCGGGCTGGCTTTCGAGGATTGCCTTAAAGTAATTTTCAATTATCTCTTTATTTTCGGAAGCGCGTTTGCAGCCGAGGTTGCAGCGTTCGATTATTTCCGCCGTAAAGTCGACGGTGAGCGCGCTACCCTTAGAAGCTATAACTTCCTTAACTTCCGCGGCGTGTTCTTTGGTGTATTCCGCGTTGTTTTGAAGCTTAGCGACGAGGTCGTTGCAGAATTTTTCGTCGGAATAAATCTTCTTGCCGACGACGATACCCGCCTGAGTGAAAGCGTTTTCGCCAACGATTGCGTTCCATTCCTTTTGAATATCCATAACGATTTTAAAGCCGAGCTTGTTGCAAGAGTCTGTAGCTGCCGGTTCGCCCAAAATAGCGTAATCGGCTTTGCCGCTCTTTACGAGTTGGTCTGCTTCGGTCGTCGCGTTAACGTAATTGATTGCGACTTTGCCTTCGACAGCCGTTTCGCCGTCAACGTACTCAAAACCTTTTGCGTTAAGAATGTATTTGAGCGACAAGTCGGGCGTGCCGCCTTTGCCTATCGTGACGACGACTTTGCCGTTGAGGTCGGACATATCGTTAAGTTCGGTTTTTCCTACCATGTAAAGTACTCCGAAGATATTTACGCTCAAAAGCTTAATATCCTGCCCGGCGTTGTAAAGCTTTGCCGCCAGGTTTACGGGCATAACCGCGATGTCCGCGTCGCCGCTTGCGATAGCCGTGCCGATATTAGCCGCGCCTTTATAAACTTTGTAGCCGACCGTTTTGTCGCCTACCGCGTTGCCGCTATCCATAATAGAATAGAGAGCGAGAACGGGCGCGCCGTCCGGGGCGGCGATGATTACTTCGTCTTTAATCTTGCAGCCGCTTGCGAAAACGAGAACGAAGCAGCTTAAAATTGCCAAAATGATTGCAGAAATTCTTTTCATATTTATAACTCCTTGAAGTTTTTTTATTGTTTTAATTTGTTTAGTCGGCAGATTTGTCGGCTATTTAGTCGGCGAAAAATTCTATTTTTATTTACCGCCGAAAAGTAAATTTAGTCGTCGCTATCCGTAACGGCGGATTTTACTTTTACGTTTTCAAGCTTGCCGAGCTTGCCCGTCAAAGCGGAAATTCTTTCGTTGGTGCCGCGCACGATAACGCTTATAACGTAAACGCCGCGGTCTTTATCGGGAATTCCCATTCTGCCCATGATAAGATCCGCGTTTTCGCTTAAAATTGTTTGTACCTTTTCGGCTACGCTTCTGTCGCGTTCGATGATTATTCCTACTACTCCGAGCTTCATTGTTTTACCTCTCAATAAAATTATTATGCGAAAAATTTTTGCAAAAAACAAAACCGCACCCATAAGAGCGCGGCAAAAATACCTTTTACTTTTCGTCTTTTCCGACCGAGAGGAAACTTCCGCGCGGCAGGAGCAGATTTTAAAAGCAAAACTTACTCTCCGACAAGCTCATCGATTGGGTCTTTCGTTTACGCCGATATTTTACAACATATTGAAAAATTCGTCAAGCGTTTTGAACGCGTTTTTCGGCGAATCGTCCCTTAAACCGCCACATAACGACAAAACATGAAAAATTTTTCGCTCTTTTTATCTTTCGGCGAGAAAAACATTGCAAAAATTAAAAAAACGCGTTAAAAAGATTGCAAAAACAACTTTGTTTGGTGTATAATGAGCGCGTAATAAAAGATTGGAGGAATTATTTATGCCACTCGTTACGTCTAAAAAGATGTTTGAAAAAGCTTACAAGAACGGTTACGCCATCGGCGCGTTCAACGTGAACAACATGGAAATCGTCCAGGGTATCACGGAAGCTTGCAAAGAAGAAAAAGCCCCTGTTATTTTACAGGTTTCCAAAGGCGCGCGCGCTTACGCTAACCACACTTACCTCATTAAGCTCGTGGAAGCTGCCGTTATCGAATGCCCGGAAATTCCCATCGTTCTCCACCTCGACCATGGTCCCGACTTCGAAACTTGCAAATCCTGCATTGACGGCGGTTTCTCTTCCGTTATGATCGACGGTTCCGCTCATTCCTTTGCGGACAATATCGAACTCACCAAAAAAGTCGTAGAATACGCGCATGACCACGGCGTTGTGGTTGAAGGCGAACTCGGCACGCTTGCCGGCATAGAGGACGAAGTCAGCCATGCGGTAGGTTCCTACACCCGCCCCGAAGAAGTTGAAGAATTCGTTACGAAAACGGGCGTTGACTCGCTTGCTATAGCTATCGGTACTTCCCACGGCGCATACAAGTTTAAGCCGGAACAATGCACGCTCAACGAACAAGGCATACTCGTTCCTCCCGCACTTCGTTTCGACATTCTCGAAGAAGTTTCCAAACGCCTCCCCGGCTTCCCGATAGTTTTACACGGTTCTTCTTCCGTTCCGCAGGAATACGTTAAAATGATAAACGAATTCGGCGGCAAAATGCCTAACGCTATCGGCGTTCCCGAAGACCAGCTCCGCGAAGCGGCTAAGCTCTCCGTTTGCAAAATCAATATCGACTCCGATTTGAGGCTTGCTATGACGGGAACGATTAGAAAGTTCTTCGCCGAACACCCCGAAAAGTTCGACCCGAGAGAGTATCTCAAACCCGCAAGAGCCAACATCAAAGAACTCGTTCGTCACAAACTTCGCGACGTTCTCGGCTGCGCCGGCAAAGCGGAAGAATGCCTTTAATTAAATGACTTCAAGTCAGATTAACCACCTCAAAAAATAAAAATCGCCTCCCGACTTGTTTTTCAGGTCGGGAGGTTTTTGTATGTCCTTTATTACTTTATTATATATTTTTAGTCTGTAATTAGGTCAAATTTTTAAAGTTTAGGCTCCAAGCAAACTTGCCTGTATATTATATTCATTTTCGTTTGTTTTTCTTCGCCCCACGCGGTGAGCCGCGGCAAAGTTTTCAAGTACTTAAAGCCTAATTTTTGTTGAACGCGAGCAGAACGCAAGTTGCCGTCAAAGTATCCGGAAAGCACGAAATCAAGCCCGTCTACGATAAAAAGTCGGTCTATAACTTCGTTAACGGCTTCCGTCGCTAATCCTAAGCCCCAAAAATCTTTTGAAAAAGCATAGCCGATTTCCGTGCCTTTCAAGTTTTTTAGTTCGGGGTAGCTTTCTTCCGCGTAACGCTCCAACTCCACGGAACCTATAACTTTATTATTGTATTCGACGGCGAAGACGCGTTTTTCTTGGATAAACTTATCGAGAACGTAATGCGTTTCGTCCATATTTTCATGATGATTCCAGCCCGCCGCTTCGCCCACCCCTGCGACGGAAGCGTATTCGAAAAGGTCGGCTGCGTCGCTCTTTTTAAAAGGGCGCAAAGTGAGCCGTTTTGTTCTGAGCATAACGCCCGTTATGTCGATAACCGCATTCATTGTTGTTCGTTGCCTCTTATTTTTACGACGACTTTGCCTTTCGCCTTTTCGCCGGTAACGGTGATATCGTAACGCCCCTTTTTGAGCTTATCGAGCGAAAAACTTGCCGTTTGCAAATCATTGCCGACGTAAACTTTTTCGCCGCTTTCGGAAAAAATTTCGATATCGAGCCTTCCCTCGTCAACCGTGATTTCAACGTCGAAAACGCTTTCGTCCTCTTTTACGGTAACCGTTTGCTTTTCGCTCCTATTCAAAGCGGAAAAGTCAAGCGTATAATCGCCCAAAACGCCGTTATAAATTTTATTGCCGACAAAGTCCGCTCCGCAAGCGGTTAAAGTAAATGCAAATGCCGCAAAAAGTAGAGCTATAAGTCGATTAAACGCATTTTTCATCTTCCGACACCTCTTCTCTTTTTGCATATTTATCTTTTTTATACTCTTCGAGATAAACTCCGTAACGGATAAACGCCGCTATAATCGCGCTCATTACACCCAAAGGAAGCGCCAAAACGTATGAAGAGAACGAATTACCCGTCCCCCCGATTTTTACACTAACAATAAGCGATATAAAAAACAGCACTATACATCCGGCAAAATACAAAATCGACGACACTAAGTACGATATGTAATTTTTCCTTGTGAACGGCGTTCCTTCTTTTTTTGAAATTAAGAACATTACCATCTGGAAAATAACTACCGCCATAATAAACGCGAAAAAGACAGCGCTCATAACGTCACCGAAAAAGTAGCTTCCGGAGCTTTCGGCGGGGGTTACGACAGCTATTGCCGGGCTGAGTAAGATAATGTTCGTTCCCGCTAATATGAGAATTGCCGAAACGCAATACAATATACTTAATATTCCGCAAATAACTACGCAACACAGCAAAAATACAAACCATACTTTCAAAGCTTTTTTTGCTTTCGTTAAATCGGTCATTTTACTTTGCCTCCTTTTCAAGCGTCACTTTCACTTTTCCGCTGCCTTTCGTCACAACGGCTTGAACTTTGTACTCGCCGACGTACGGAAGAGCAATTTTTACGGCACCCGCGGAAAGACCTTCGAAAGAAGAAATAACTTCGCCGGAAGCATAAGTTGTTTTCACGCTTGCAACACCCGTAGCGTTTACTTCTATTTTCAACGAATAATTTGTGCTTTCCGTTATAAACACCTCTTCACAAGGTTCTATGAAATCTTCAAACGTAAAAAAACATGTCTGCGTGTTTTCCGTGTTCGTTTTACGAGCAGCTAAACGCACCGGGGCGTCCCCCTCTTTTTTGCTTACACGGCTTTCGGGTTCGCCTGCCGGAACGGCAACCGAAAAAGTCTTTTCGTTAGGCGGCGATTCGATAAGCATTTTTTCGCTCGGTAAAGGCAAACAATCGCTCTGTAAGCCCACACCGTAATCGACGATAAACGAAGCGGCAATATATATGCAACCATAAAAAATATCACCGATATCGATAGTAAAACCCAATCCGAAAGCAAGTTTGAAAATAAGCGACAAAATGCTCGCAAACAGCGCGAGAGCGATATAGTAAATACCGAGAACCCGCATTTTCTTGACACAAGATTCATAAAAAGGCGTGCCTTTCTCGATTACCTCGCTACATAGCGACAAAATCATACACAGTAGAGGAATCGTCGCCGCAATTACCGCTACCGCATAAACAAACGAAACGATTATTTGTTCTCTTGTCGGCTTAATTCCGCTGCTGCTCAAATATTCCATAAATTTGTCGTTAAGCATTGCGTTAACCGAGGCAAGCGCCGCACAAGAAAACACAAACCCTACCGCAACAAAGCCGAGAACTATCGCGGCAAGAACGCGGTAGACCCGCACGAACGTTAAAAAGCCTCTTAAATATTTCATACTTTAAAACCGAACCGCCCGAAAGCGTGAAACGCGACGGGCGGCTTTCCTTTTTTAATTTATCAGTTTTTGTATATAAGAAATTTCGGGTACTTCAAGCCTGCCGTCTACGCACAAAATGTCAACGATAATATCGAGAAGTGCGTTTTTCGTACCCCAATCGAAGTCATCGACAATCTTATCAAGCAAAGACAACATATCGTTCTTTCTATTTAAAAAAGACTGAAACAAAGCGTTTGCCCTTTCCTTTGTCATGCGACCAAGCACCGAACACATAAGTTCATACTCGGCAATCGTAAAAGTATCGTCGACTATAGCGCACGTAAAAAAGACTGCGGACATGAACTCTTTTTCGCTCATTCTTTTGCCCTGAGTAACTTTCGACAGTCCTTTTACGACTTTCCAAACAATCTTTCTCGAAGCGTTTATGTCCTTGATAAGGTCCTTTTTCGGAGTATCGAGCTTTTCTTGAAGCAACACTTTGAGCGGCTTATACTGAGTCATTTTCATTACGCGATAAGCTTTTGAATAAACTTGATTTCGGGAACTTTCAATTCTTCGTCGACGGCGAGAACGCGGCAAACATAGTCGACAAGAATTGTTTTCGTTTCGTCGTTCAAACCGTCAACAAATTTATCGAGGTTTTCTTCCGCCGCTTTTTGATTATCGTAAACAGTCTGTACCATGTTCTTAGCGCTTTCGTAACCGATTTTTGACAATACGTCGCACATAAAATCGTGTTCTTTGCCGGTAAAAGCACCGTCAACGCCGAAACAAGTGAGCGTAACCGCAATTGCAAGCTTAGCTAATTCATCTGCGCTACCGAGTTCTTTGCCTATAACGCAAAGGTCGTTCTTTGCGCCCTCTACCAAATCTTCGTATGAAGAGTTAACGTAATGTTGTAAAAGTTCTTGAAAATTCATTTTTTTACCTCTCTATTTATTTTATAGGGATTGCATTCCTTATCCCTATGTTTACTATGTTTATTTTATCATATATAATTCGTTTTGTCAAGGTCGAAAACAAAAATAATCAAAACGAATTTTAAAGTTTAAATAATGTTATGTAAAAAAATTAGTTATACGCTAATAGATTGACTTATAGAGAAAAAACATGTATAATAATTATTATAAATTTTATCGATTTTCGGGAGATAAAAATATGACTTTAGACCGGTTAAAGCCCGGCGAAAGCGCAACGATTACTGCTGTTAACGGCGAAGGCGCACTTAGGTGCCGTTTGCTCGACATGGGGCTTACGCCGAGGACGAGGGTTGTTTTGCGCAAAATCGCGCCTATGGGCGACCCTATCGAAATTTTTATTCGCGGTTACGAACTTACGCTCAGAAAAGAAGAAGCCGTTAAGATAGAAATCACTGCGGAAAAGGAAGAAAAATTATGAGATTTGCGTTAGCAGGCAACCAAAACTGCGGAAAAACCACTTTATTCAACGCGCTCACGGGTTCTAATCAGCATGTAGGCAACTTCCCCGGCGTTACCGTAGACAGAAAAGAAGGCGTTATAAAAGGCAAAGGACAAACGGCAACCGTCGTAGACTTGCCCGGGATTTACTCGCTGAGACCTTACACCCAGGAAGAAATCGTCACGCGCGATTACATAATAGAAGAAAAGCCCGACGGAATAATAAACATCGTAGACGCAACCAACATCGAACGCAACTTATACCTTACGCTCCAATTGCTCGAACTGCGCGTTCCCACCGTACTCGCCCTTAACATGATGGACGAAGTACGATTAAACGGCGGAAGCATAGACGTAAAAAAAATGAGCGACGAACTCGGCGTGCCTGTTATACCCATAAGCGCGGCAAAAGGAGAAGGCGTTTCCGAACTCATCGACAAAGCTATAGAAACGGCTAAAAACAAAATTTTGCCGCAAAAATACGATTTTTGTACGGAAGATTCGCCCGTTCACCGCTGTATACACGCGATAACGCACTTAATAGAAGACCATGCGGAAAAAATAGGAATACCTCCGAGATTCTGCGCGACAAAGCTAATCGAAGGCGGAGATAACGTTGCGGACAAACTTTCGCTCGACGAAAACGAACGAGAACTTATCGAACACTGCATAGTGCAGATGGAGGACGAATCGGGGCTTGACCGCAACGCCGCGCTTGCCGATATGCGCTACGACTTCATCGAACGCGTCGTTGAAAAATCGGTAGTCAAATGCCACGAAAGCAAAGGGCATATCCGTTCGGTGAAGATGGATAAGATATTGACGGGCAAATATACGGCTATACCGGTATTTTTGGGTATACTTTTCATCACGTTCTTTTTAACTTTCAACGTTATAGGCAAGTATCTTTCCGACCTTTTGGATTTAGGCATAACATCGCTTTCAGGCGTAATAGACAACGCGCTCACCGCTTACGGGCTAAACCCCGTGCTTCAAAGCCTCTTAATCGACGGTATTTTTACCGGCGTAGGAAGCGTAGTTTCGTTTTTGCCGATCGTCGTTACCCTTTTCTTTTTCCTTTCCATTCTCGAAGATACGGGATATATGGCGCGCGTTGCGTTTATAATGGACAAACCGCTGCGCAAAATCGGGCTTTCCGGCAGAAGCTTCGTGCCGATGCTCATGGGCTTCGGCTGCTCCGTCCCCGCGGTTATGGCAACGAGAACGGTATCTTCCGACCGCGACAGAAAAATGACGGTTATGCTCATACCGTATATGAGCTGTTCGGCTAAAATCGCTATTTACGCGGTTTTTACTCAGGCGTTCTTCCCTGTCGGCGGCGCGTTCGTCATGATGGGGTTATATCTTTTCGGAGTGCTTTTATCTATCGTAGTCGCGCTTATTTTAAAATCCACGATATACAAAGGTCAGCCCGTTCCGTTCGTTATGGAATTGCCTAACTATCGCTTCCCGTCCGCAAAATCGGTTGCTCTTCTTTTATGGGAGAAAGCAAAAGACTTTTTATCGCGCGCATTTACAGTAATAATGCTCGCTACGGTAATCATTTGGTTTTTGCAAAGCTTCGATTACAAAATCAACTTTACGACGGACAGTTCGCAAAGTCTGCTTGCGTATATAGGTCGCGGAATATCCGTTATTTTCCGCCCGCTCGGGTTTGAAGATTGGCGCGTCACTACGGCTCTCGTTTCGGGCTTTACCGCCAAAGAAGCAGTCGTTTCCACGCTTGCGGTCTTAGCGGGAACAAGCGCAGACGGGCTTGCCGCGGCTCTGCCCGCGATATTCACGCCGCTTTCGGCGATTTCCTTTCTTGTGTTCACTCTCCTTTACACGCCTTGCATAGCGGCGGTATCGACGATAAGGAAGGAATTCAAATCGTTTTGGGCTACGCTCGGAATCGTAGCCGTTCAATGCGCCGTCGCATATGTCTGCGCCCTTGCCGTATTTTGGATAGGAAGTATTTTTTCATGAAGTTTCTCGATTACCTTTTAATAGCTTTCGTTGTTTCCGCCGTTATAGCGGCAATAGTAAGCATAGTGAAAAAAGCAAAAAACGGTAATTGCTGTTGCGGTTGCTCCGCCTGTAAAAAGTATAATACGGGCGATAATAAAAAAAGCGGCAAATGCCCTCTTTGCGAAGAAAAAGAAAAACAAGACGCTTGTTGTTGCAAGAAAGAAGAAAACGACGCCACACACAACGATACAAAAAACAACTAAGCCGCAAAATTTTACGCTTTACTCACAACGGAGTAAGGCGTTTTAAGTAAAAAGGGGCTGTCGCAAGTTGCATTTTTTGCAGCTTGCGACAGCCGTTTTTTTTGATACTTGATTTGATTTTGGTATTTTTTTGCTGTTTTAACAAAAAAATCGTACACAAAAAAGAGGATTG
>DHMS01000010.1:12617-34936 GCA_002405915.1 Christensenella sp. UBA4636 | reverse complement strand
AGAAGCGGAAAACTGATCGTTAAAATGAATCCCGATGACTACGCCGCGATTTTTGAAACCGAACAAACAGACGCAAGTCAGTCGGTATTGTATTATGCCGACGATCAGACGGCGGAAAACGCGCTCGGAAAATTCCCCGACGGAATGATGGGTATGCTTTCCACAAGTAAAGTATACGTTCAAAGCGCGGGCGACGTTTACGCGATGAACGTAATCTACTATATCGCACTGATTGCCGTTTGTCTTTTGTTCGCCGCGCTCATATCCGTGATTTTCGGCAGAAGCGTAAAGGTTTTCCAAACCGACTTTGCGGTTTACAGAACGCTCGGTATTTCAAGCAAAATTTCGTCGCGTTCGCTTTACATTCAGATGGCACTCATATTCCTGCCAACAATCGTATTTTTGCCGCTTGTGAGCCTTATTGCGGCGGTGATACCGGGCGGCGGAATCGCATTTATTTCGGCGGGCAACTACTTCTTTATAGAAATAATGCTGCTACTAATCGTCGAATTCGTCGCATTCGGCTTTAATCGCGCGATAGCGGGGCAGAGTATCAGAAAATCACTCCGAAGGGGGTCGAAAGGTTAATATGTCTAAAATCAAAGTAGAAAACATAGTAAAAACGTTTAACCGACACTCCCGCAACGCAAACAAGGTATTAAAAGGCGTTTCGTTCGAACTTCCCGATAAAGGTCTTGTGTGCATTTTCGGTAAATCGGGAAGCGGTAAAACAACCCTTCTCAATATTATCGGCGGACTTGAAAAAGCCGATAGCGGTAAGGTTTATATCGACGGCGAATGTACGAGCGGTAAAACCGACAAAATAAGAAACGCAAAAATTGGTTTCATTTTCCAAAACTACTATCTTGAAAAAGGCTACACGATAGCGGAAATCTTGCGCAATCAGATGATTATCGCGGGGTTCAAAGACGAAAAAGAGATAGAAAGAAGAACCGAAGAAGCGTTGAAACTCGTCGATATGGAGCGTTTCAAAAATAAACTCGGTGACGCGCTTTCGGGCGGACAGCAACAAAGAGTCGCAATCGCCCGCGCGATAGTGAAAGGCAGCGACGTTATCCTCGCCGACGAGCCGACGGGCAACCTTGATGCGGAAAACACGATGAAGGTTATGGATATATTAAAGGAAATATCCAAAACTCAACTTGTTGTTATCGTAACGCACGAGGTTTCGCTTATCAAAAAGTATGCCGACAGCCATATCAAAATCGTGGACGGCGAGCTTGTTGAGGACGGTGAAATAGAAGAAGCCGACCTTGCGCCCGCGACTTACGACAATGTAAAAGAGGAAAACGAAACGCACAGTGTTCTGACCACCTTTACCAAGAGTACGGCAAAACGAAACGGCAGACTGTTTACCTTAAAGACGATTTTCAAGCGTAATAAGGGCGACGGCGAAAAAGCGTATTCGGTCGGTAACGTATTCAAGCAAATATTTATTCTCGCGCTTGCCGTAGTAATGACGTTTTTCTCGTTCTCGGCGTTCGAGGCACTCTCGGCAGTTACCGAAAACAAAACGCTCGGAGCGAATACCGTTTATACAAATCTGAACTCTTATTCGGTACTCAGGAAAACGGACGAAAGCCATTACAAGAGCATTGATTTCTTCGATACGGAAATGAGAACGGGAAGTTTCTCATACGGCGGGCTTGCAAGTCTTTCGGGCATAGAAGTCAAATATACGCCGAAAGCAATCGAAGAAGGCGACGAAATTGCCGTAGAATACGGCAGACTTCCCGAAAAAGGCGAAGCGATTGTTTCCCGCAAAATGGCAGAAGAACTCAAAAAAGAGTTCCGTATGAAAGAATTGAATACGGATAAAGCAATTACGCTTATGACCTTTGACGGCGAATATCCGATTACGGGTATCACGGGCGGCGACGATAAAATCATTTATCTGAACAAAGAAGATTACGTCAATTTCCTCGGCGTGTATAACAAAATCAGTTTCTCGGACGGGGAAGAGATATTCTTCAAGGACACTTACGGTTCGGCTTCGTTTACGGCAGAGATTCTGCTGTACGACGGTGAGATCGCAAACGATAAAGTCAGAGTAGAAATCAACAGAAATTCGCTCTACAAAATGATGACCGATACCACGCAGGCAGACTTTGAAGTCAACAAAACAAACTCTCGTTTGAAAAATACGCCTTACGCAATACAGGTAACGGGCAGTAAAGTTTATGTTGAACAGTTCAAAATCACGCGTGACGTAATGGATACGGACATTCGGGTTTACGTCAACAAAAACGTTCTTCATAATATTTTCGTTTACATATCGCCAAACCTTGACGCGCTTTCGTCTACGGGTTCGCAGTATTATTTCGAGATAACGACGGAAAGTGCCGAGCAACTTGCTTCGCTTAAATCCGACCTGAGGGATTTGGGCGTAACGGCTGTGAATGTCGGTGCGGCGTATGAACAGGAGAATGAAGAAGAAAAACAAGATGCGGCAAGCGGGTTGTATCTCTATCTTCTCGTTATCGTCCTGCTTCTCATCATCTATTTCTTTATAGAGAAGTCGGCAAGTATCAAAAACAGTAAAGAATACGGAATCTACCGTGCAATCGGCGTAAACAAAGGCAATCTTTTGTTCAAGGAATGCACTCAGGCAGTCGTTCACAACATTTTGAGTTTCTTTGTGTTCTCGGTGGTAACGGTTGCGCTCGTGGCAGTCAGATACGCAATAATGAACGTAGCGTTTGCGGGCTTTATAGGTCTTGCAGCGGCAAGTTTTGCCGTAGGCGCGGCGGCAATGACTTGCATATCGCTCATCCCGTATTTGTTCGTTCTCACACAGTCCCCGTCGGAGATTTTGGCGAGATACGATATTTAATCCGATGTTTTTCCCCCGAAAGCGAGTGAACATACAATAAAAATTTTTTTAGGAGGTCATTCAAAATGACAAAAATCAGAAAGAACGTCATCGGCGCTGTATTGTGCCTTGTGGTGCTTCTTGTCGGTGTCTGCGCGTTTACAGCGTGCGGAAGCAAGGATCTGTCGGTTACGTTTACCGTTGAAGGCAAAACGCAAACGGTAGACGTGGTGAACGGTAAGGTGACTATGCCTGCCGATCCGGAAAAGGAATTTTATGAATTCCGCGGTTGGTATACAACTTCGACCTTCGACGAGGGTACAGAGTTTACCAAAGATACCGAAGTAAAAGAAAATCTTACGGTATATGCGTATTTTGCGCCTATTCATGTCGGCATTTCCGTCAACGGTGAAGCCGCTACCGATATAAAGCTTGAAGATCTTTCGAGTAAGACAACAGAATACACGGAGGATGCGGCAAGTAAAAACCTTACGTTTGACGGTTGGTATATCGACGCCGCTTACGGAACGAAATATGTAAAGCAGGATACGGACAACCTTTACGCTCGTTACTGCGCTACTGTTACCTTCGATAACGGTTATGAAACGTATGAAACCCTTGTCGGCATTGGCTCGGCTGTAAGCAAGCCTGCAAATGAAGACATCGTCAAATTCTATATGGATAGCGAAGATATTTTCTATATTGACGCACAGGGTAACGAAGTAGATTTCACGAAACCTATTTCCACAAATACGACGATCACCGTGCTTTGGAAAACCCCGAACCTTGAATTTGAAGTAAATCAATCCACAGGTAATCTGTATTTCAAAGGCTTCAAAGCAGGTGTTGTTACAGGCTCGAATCCTACAATGGCAAACTATCCTGTATTTTCTATCCCCGGAAAGGTTACATATAACGGAGAATTGAAAACAGTTGAAAGCTTCGCGCTTGAAAACACGGTTTTGGATGGTATTTCTTACTCTTTCCGTAAAGTTATTATCAATGAAGGCGTCAAGTATATCAAAGGTATCAGCGGCGGTTTGAATTGCCTTGTTTCGGAAGTTCAGTTGCCGTCTACGCTTGAAATCGTTGTAAATTCCTTCAACAATATGGCTTCGTTGAGTTCCATTGAGTTGCCGAGCAATGTAAAAATTGTTCTGAACTCTTTTTGGAAAAACAATATTACGTCGATTGCAACTTATGATTATGACATCGCTATTCCCGATAGCGTAATCAATCTTGCACAAGTTCCTACGAACCTGACTTTCTCGGCAAATTCGGTATTCAAAAAAATCGGCAATGCGATTTATCAGACTGCCAATGACAACGAGAAAGAAATATTGATTGCTCAGGGTGATGTGGTGGACGGAACTCTGACTGTGGAAGAGGGCGTTAAATACGTTCAGGCAGGCGCATTTTTCTCTTCTGTTATCGGCAATGTTTCGTATATCAAATTGCCGTCAACGTGGGTTGGCATTCACTATAATGCTTCTGCCGATCAATATGCGTATTACATTGCGGGCAGAGATGGAAGTATGTTGTATAGCGTAGAAAATTCTATGGCTGATTCGGCTTCTATGATTATTAACAACCTTGAGAGCCTTGAAAGAGTCCTTGTTTATACGACGGCTTATCCTTCCGACGCGTCGTCCGATATTATTTGCGGCGATGTAGACGGCAAGATGAAACCTTACACCGACAGCACTTTTGCTGACGCAAATAAAGTTGTTTTCGTAGGTACGATTGCTGATAAAGGAAAGGTTACCGTTATCGTCCGTGCGACTAACCGCGTTACGGGTGAAACAATTGTAAAAAGTGTAACGGGAATCAAGAGCAATCAAACGGCATTGACTCGTCAAAAGGTGTTGACTGCTGTTGGTCTTTGGGAAAACAATAAATATGTTATTCTTTCCGAAACGCAGTTCGGTGAAGATTATAGCGCAGTATACGGAAGCAAAGTTACTTGCAATCAGTATATTGACATCGTATTCGAGGACGCAGACGGCGGATATACCTACGAAAAAGGTACAGACGGCGTTACGATTACAGGATTTAACGAAGCCACGGCAATTGATGACGGAAACAACTTGTTCAAGGTTGTAATTCCTGCTGAAATTGAGGGACTTCCCGTTATCGCAATTAAAGCAGGAGCTTTCAAGAACAATACGTCTATTTCCGTTGTTGTAATTCCTGCAAGCGTTAAAGTGATCGGTGCTGAAGCGTTTATGAATACCACGAACCTTGCTACGGTTGATATTGCCGTAGGCGGGTTGGAAACAATCGAAAGAAGTGCGTTTGAAAACAGCGGATTTACTTCTATTAAGTTGCCTCTTGCTAAATTAAAGACTATTGAGCCGTATGCCTTTAAGTCGAGAGTGCTTGAAAAATTCTTGCCTGCCGATGCTGAAAAGGATACTGTCATAAGCGATATGGCGTTGGCTGCCGGTGAAGCAATGGGTAATATTGATGCCGAAGTCGGAACATTTGGCTTTGTAACTGACGGTGACGGCAATTACGGTATTTTCAAACTTGTGAAAAAGAGTACGGAAAAGATGAAGAGTTCTGCTTCTTCTACCGAAACCGAAGATGTCCTTGTTTATGACGTTCAGTTCCTTGCTGTTGCGGGCGGAATGAAAACTACTCGTTTCAGAGTCGGTTGCAGTATGCGTGGATACCTTGGTGATTCCAATTATGCTATTATGGCAAAAAATGCTGTGGTCAGATTTGAAATGATGGAAGGTTCTGTTTACTATCTTGACAATCTCGCAAATGATTCTTCGACAGAAGGTATTATTTGGGGTATGGTAAGCAAAGTTCATAAGAATGCGTTTACCGATATGAATGAAAAATTCTCTAAGGTTACGGAAGATACCGCAGGCAACAAGAGTACTATCAACAAATTGTTCCAATTGGACGGAACGGGAAATGAAAACTTCAATTATAAGTATGACGTTTGGGTTTCCGCAGATATGTTCTCTGATACGACAATTTTTGAAGATGGTTGGTGGAATGGCGTTATGAAGTCTGACGCGGATTACGAAACCAAAATGGAATTCGTAAAATATTGCACGAAGATGAGTAGCGGCACGTTGTGGGGTTAATCAATCTCGTAACGTAATAAAAAAACAAATTGAATATTTCCTCTCTCCCCGATAATAGGGGAGAGAGGTGAATATTTATTATTTACGGTAATGATATGAAGAAAAGATTTTCTGTTTTAATTGCTATATTGCTTGTATGCCTATCGGTAGGACTTGTCGGTTGCTCGAAAAACGCAAATACGGCAGATGATCCGTTCTCGGCAATTAAACAACAGTATGGCACAAAAGAATTTACCATTTCATTCAGCTCGGAAAATTTATCCGCGCCTGTTTCTGATATGGTTTATACGGCTTACGAAATGCCGAAACTTCCCACGCCCGAAAGAGTCGGTTATATTTTTGAGGGGTGGTATTATGATAAAGCGTATTCGTTGCCCTATACGGAAAATTCGCTGTATCTTTATATGACCGACGTTACCTTGTATGCGAAATGGAGTAAGGAAGATTTCGTCAACGACGGTACTTATGACATTGAAATAAAAGCTGAAATTGTGGAAGGAAGCGTTACTCTCGGTTCGCTTGCCGAACAGTACGGATGGAAAAATTTCGTAGAAGATATTGTTTTGGACGAAACATATATAGAAAAAACCGAGAACGGATTACAATTCAAACTGACTTACAACAACGGGACGACCGCGCCTTATGGACAATCCGCAACTTATCGTATTGTTCCGAGCGTTTCTATGGGTTCGTCCATATATCAAACGGAAAGCATTGTTCCCGATAACGAAACTGTGCATTCCCGCTTTTACAATATTGATAAATTTGACATCACTAATCCTATTTATCTCGATGTGACCGCAATCAATTGGGAGTCGGGGCTTTCTTCGACGGAAGCAATGGATACGATTGCTACTTATACGGTTAAATTGACCGTATCGAGATTGATCGGATTTTCAAAAAGTTATATAGATCCGGACGTTGCGGCAGATCCCGGATATTATCTGATAAAAACGCACTTCATAAAAGAAGATGGAACTTCCTCTATGTTGGAGAGCTATAACTCGGTTTATTCTTACGTTCGCGTAGACGAGGACGGCAATTATACGCTTATTAAACCGTTCAATCCTTACGCGGGTATGGTTGCGTCGATAGATAATAAAACTTTGTCGCATTACTATTCAAGAAATATGACCTTTGCGCCCACGCAATTGTACTATGAAATAGTCACGCCCGAAAATAGCGGAACGGAGGTTTCTGCTGATTATTTCCCCGAATACTACAATGCGGGGTATTATGGAAATTATACGGTTGAGTTCCATGCCGATACGGGAAGATATTATCAGATATTCAATCTCGGAAAGTCTTTCAAACGTGCATTTGTTATAAAAGGCGCAACGACAGGCTTTATGGAACAGGCTTTCGCAATGGGTGCGTACAATTCGATTATGACGCTCGATTACGAACACATTGTCAAAATATCCGAAATGGATTATACGCCGCTTTCCGGAAGTAACTATTCCTACGGGGATAACATTGAATACTATGCAGGCAAACTTGATGATCTGAACGCGCAAAATCTTACAAAGAACGCGTTGGAAAAGAACGGCGTTGCGAATGAAATTATCAACTTGTTTTATTCCGCCGCGTCGATGAACGCCGCGACGTCGGAAAGAACAATGCACAGTTTCAGTATGACGGTTACACCTACTGCGGCAACCAATTCCGCAACGGTAAAAGATTCCCGCTATAAAATTGCAGATTTTAACCTGAACTACAAAGTGTATGGTTACGATCCGGCAACGGGAGCAAATTTGTATGCCGATTCTATGACCGCTACTTATTTTGGGACGAACGGCTCGGCTCGTCGTGAAAACGTTCAAATTCTCAACGGCAAAGCCGTAAATTCGGGAGATAAAATTTGGCTTAATACTCTTTACAAAGAAAAAGTCAATGCCAATGAAGAATTCGGCGGTAAGAGCGTAACAATATATTCTCTCAAAGCGGACGGAAAGGTTGATTTTGCAAGCGGAAAATCCGTAAATGTCAACAACGCATACACTTTCAATGGCAATGTTGCTGTTGAATATAAAGACGGCGATACGGTTGCGCTTGTGTATTTGAAGCAATATTCAGCACCTGTTTGTAATGTAATCAACACAGAGTCTAATACTTATAGCGAATACGGACACACGATAGGCGATACTATTTCGTTCCCGATAGTCAGATACACGTTTATGGGAAATTCGGGTGGATTTATCGACGAGTATTACCCGAACGAAGAGCATAATATGGTAGCCGATCCTACACGCGTTGCTCTTTATAGTGTTGACGGCGATACTTACAAGCTGATATATCTTACGGGTACGTTGACGTTTACAATGGAATCGTCCCATATGGTGGTAGCGTATGAGTGCCGTAACGAATTTGGCGAAATATCAATGTATTATCTGCATTTTTACGCCGAATCTCAAACAAAATATTCCTTGACGGAAGATGGCGAGGAAATCAACAACGGAACGGTACGTTATTACACAACGGGCGAAAGACAGCCGATACAGATTTATACGTCGGAAGGGCATAGATTGTTGTCTTATGCAGATCTAACGCAACTTGCATTGAAAAAGTATCTTATTACATTCGGTTCAACTGTCATTCCGCTGAATGTGGAAAGTTGCTATCTGTATGCGAATGGAACGTATCAAGTTTTTACGACGGATATTTTCAATCAACTTAAAGAAGCAACAAAAAATTCAGATTATTTTGTATTTACGCTTCGTTACACAAACGGTAGCGACGTATATCGTGTATCTTATCAATATGGTCTGAAATTCGACGGCAAGGAATCCTTTGAATTTATTACCGATGACGATACATTTACAGGATATGATTATATTCTGAAATGCCCGAAGGTTGTATCTGCGGACGGTACGGTTCTCGGTACGGGAACTTTGGACATCCGTAAATTCAGCAACGGCGGATATTTCAATGCCGCAGGTTCGGTTAAGCTGACTCGTTATGGCGATAGCTATCAACTGACGTTTAACAGTACGGGAAAATATCAAATTCTCTTTACTGTAAAACTTACTTATGATGAGGACGGCAACCGTTTGTTTGGCGGTGAGAGTGTAACTTTAACATTCAGCCAATATGTAGAGGTTATAGACGGAAAAGGCGATATAACGATAACCTACGTTACGGACAAGGATCATCCGTTTGCCGATGGTATTCCTTATGAGGAAATCACGGACGGGAAAGGAAATGTAATCGGTTATGCTTATAAGATAACCTACAATCTTGCTTCTACAATTCTTACTATGGCACAACAGGATGGTTCTGTCGGAAACTTTATAGCAGGCAACGACCGCTTGTTTGGTTGGTTGAAGAGAGAAGATTATACTTTGCTTGACGCAAGTACCGCATTGCGAAGAGGAACGATAATAGATGATTATATCGGCACTTTCGGCAAACGGGAAGTAACCTTGTACGCTTTGTGGGATAAGGGGCTGACAATAAATATAGACAGAGCAGAAAGCATTACCGGCTATAAGCCGCAAATTATTACAAAGTGGCTTTCTACGACGACTAACAACTACGGCGAATATTCGTTTATGGTTAATTCGCTTACATTTGACGCCCCGACAGGATATATCCACAAAGGATGGATGATTAACGGAGTGTTCTATGAAGCAGGTTCTCTGACAACGCTTCGGTATAAATCGGATACCCCGGTGGAAGTAAAAGTCGTGTTGGCAAAACAATATACAGTCCGTTATATAATCAATTCTACCTATGCAAATCGTATAGGGGATAGTCAAGTAGAAGAAGGCAATACGATACAACTTCCGAATGTAACGGCAAAGGACGGTTATACTTTCAAAGGTTGGAAATTGGTAACGTCGTATATGACAAATTCCGACTATACGGTGGGTGATGAGTCTATTGATGGCTCGACGATTATCAACGATGAAAACGCATTGTGCCAAGTGAATGGCAGACAGGCAATCGTTCTTGTCGCGGTGTTTGTTGACAGCGAGGGAAATGAAGTATGGTAAAATTCAAAAAAATCTTTGCTGTAAGTATAGCGGTATTTGCATTGATCCTTTGCGGATTGTTTCAATCGGTTTCAATTAGCTATGCCGCAAGCGAGCAGGTGATAAGCGGCGGTGACGGAACGTATACCGTTCCCGTAAACCTTGATTTGAAGATGGGTGCGGATAATTTTACGAATCCCGTTACCGTGGAGAAATTTGGCGGCAAGTATTATATGACGTTCGGGTTCAGTTCGTCGATAGGCTATCTGAACCTGAACCTTGACGGAAAGGAAGTCGGTAAAACAAGCGAAAAGAAAGACGGTTGGACGTATTATACCTATACGCTTTCCGAAAACAATCTGAATGGGAAGCTTTCGTTTTCGGCGTACATAAACGCAATGTCGCGTGAAATGAATTTTACCGCAACGCTAAATTTATCTTCGTCGGAAAAAACTGCCGAAACCGTTCGCGATTTAGGCGAACGCCCCGCGGAATTTGTTCCCGTTATTTCTACGAAAGCGGCGGCTGAATATTCACTTAAAGTCGGCACGGTTTTCCCGATTCCTAAAGCTTCGGCAAAACTCGGCAACGAGGATAGCCCTGTTGTGATTACGGCTGTTTTCGGAAGTGATTCCGTAGATGTTTCGGGCGGAAAACTTACGCTCGGTAACGTCGGTGAGTATAAGATAATCTACAAGGCAACGAACTCACAGTATAAAACTTCTCTCGGTAACGACTCGTTTTCGGAGTATGTTGTAACCGTTCACTCTATCACGGGCGAGAACAACATTGTTAAATTCAGAGATACAAATAATGTGTTGCCTGAAAAAGCAGGAATGATTGCGGAAAAAGTTACTGACGGATCGGACGTATACGAAAAAGCGGCTTTCGCAATGAAAAAGATTGCCGATAATTTTGAGGTTTATTCGGCTGAATTTTTGAGTGAAGACGGCGAAGTCATAACCTTGAGCGGTAAAGTTGAGTTGTTGTTCCGCGCGGACGATTATTTTGATCGCACGAAAGCCGAAGTTTACTATATGGATGACAACGGCAGTCTGACAAAACTTTCTGCGAGCGGATACGGAAGATATGTTGTTGCCGAAACAGACAAGACGGGAACATTTATCGTATGTATACCGGGCGTTGCGTTTCATATGCCGATGTGGGGTTACGCGCTCATTTTAGGCGGCGCGTTGCTCGTTGTGGCTGGCGTAATAGTCGCGGTTATAATTCTTGTAAGGCGCAAGAAAAAGCTTTCAAAATAGTCGATAATCGACTTATAGAAGGGCTTTTTATAAAAATTCACGAAAAAAAAGAGCTGCTAAGGAACAACTCCTTAACGGCTCTTTTGATATTTTGATAATCCTAATAAACGCCTTCCGAGAGCATTGCTTCCGAAACCTTTTTAAAGCCCGCAAGGTTTGCGCCTTTTACGAGGTCGTAACCTAAGCCGTACTCTTCGAGCGCGCTTATTATCTGCGCGTAAACGTTTTTCATTATCGATTTGAGCTTTCCGTCCACTTCTTCCGCGCTCCAGTTAAGCCTTGCGGAGTTCTGGCTCATTTCTAAGCCGGAAACTGCAACGCCGCCCGCATTGCTTGCTTTTGCGGGGCAAACGATAATGCCTTTCGACTGCAAAAATTCGATTGCTTCGTTAGTGGTGGGCATGTTTGCCGCTTCGTTGACGTATTTTACGCCGAGCTGAGGGAACTTTTCGGCTTCCGCAAGCGAAATTTCGTTCTGCGTTGCGCAAGGCATATAAACGTCGGCTTTGTATCTGCCCCAGGGCTTAACGCCGGGGATAAACTCCGCGCCGCATTTTTTGGCATAATCTTCCTTGCTTTCTCTCGCCGCGCGCGATACGAGCATGTAGTCGACGTCTTTCGCCTTCATTCCGTCCTTAAAGTACAGCGTGCCGTCGTGACCCGAAAGGGTGATGACTTTTCCGCCGAGTTCGATTATCTTTTTCGCCGCGCCCCAGGCAACGTTACCGAAGCCCGAAAGTGCGAACGTTAAGTCCTCTATCTTTCTGTTGTCGTGTGCAAGCACTTCGCTTAAGAAGTAAATGGAGCCGTAACCGGTGGCTTCGGGGCGGATAAGACTGCCGCCGAAAGAAAGCCCTTTGCCCGTCAAAACGCCGTTTTCGTAAGCGTTTTTAATGCGTTTGTACTGCCCGAAGAGATACCCTATTTCTCTTCCGCCTACGCCGATATCGCCCGCGGGAACGTCCACGTCGGGTCCTATATGGCGGTAAAGTTCGGTCATAAACGCTTGGCAAAAACTCATAATTTCCGTATCGCTTTTGCCGCTCGGGTCAAAATCCGAGCCGCCTTTTCCTCCTCCCATCGGGAGGGTTGTGAGGCTGTTTTTAAAGGTCTGCTCAAAAGCTAAAAACTTCATTATCGAAAGGTTGACCGACGGGTGAAAGCGTAGCCCGCCCTTGTAAGGACCTATCGCGGAATTGAATTGAACGCGGTAGCCTTTATTGACGTTAATTTTGCCTTTGTCGTCCTTCCAAGCAACGCGGAAACAGATTATTCTGTCCGGTTCGACGAGCCGCTCCAAAATAGCGTACTTTCTTAAAATTTTCTCATTCTTTTCGACCGCCGGGCGGATAGAAGTCAAAACTTCCGTAACCGTCTGCATAAATTCGGGCTGGTCGGGGTTTTTGAGCTTCGTTTGCGCGATAACTTCCGATACGTAATCCATAATTAATCTCCTTCGATATATTATATATATTGTACTATCTTTTTGCGGTTTTTGTCAATTACGGCGCGAAAAAATTTTA
Source organism: Christensenella sp. UBA4636 (assembly GCA_002405915.1). Lineage (GTDB taxonomy): Bacteria > Bacillota > Clostridia > Christensenellales > Borkfalkiaceae > UBA4636. The sequence continues at coordinate 22,240 of DHMS01000010.1, read as the reverse complement.
GTGCAACGCGAACAAACTTTTTGTGCGTTATGTCAGTTGTTTTCGCTTTCCTCTGCTTTTGCGCTTGCCGTCTGCGCTTCGCCTAAAAGTCTTTTATAAGCGGGCGCGTTTTCGCTTATCACGCCTTTTTTGACGAGTTTTTCCAAAGCTTCGCCGAAAAGGTGGTTGCGTTCGGGGTGGTAAAGCGCGGTGAGTATGCGCGACTTTGCGAACGGAATGTCCTTTTTCACTGAATCGAGAAGTTCTTTTATAAACTGTCTGTTCGTGTGCTTGTCGGCGGGGCAAGGGTTGTGCAGAATAGGAAAGTCTTTTGCGTAGGCGCGAATGTTCTTTTCTTCGGTGTAGATGAGCGGGCGGATTATCGAAACTTCGGAGCCGTCAAGATAAGTCACGGGTTCAAACGTCGAAAGTCTGCCTTCGAAAAAGAGAGACAAAAAGAGCGTTTCGGCAAGGTCGTCCGCATGGTGCCCTAACGCGATTTTAGTTGCCCCGTGCGATACCGCTACGCTGCAAAGCGCGCCGCGACGGAGCTTGGAACACAAACTGCAAGGGTTCTTTTCCTTTCTTACGTCGAATAAAATTTTACCGATGTCGGTTTTTTCGACGTATAGAGGCACTTTTAGCTCGTTAAGATAATTTTTGAGGGTCTCTTTTTCGTTCTCGTCGTAGTCAAGCCCCATATCGATATTGACGGCGAAAAGCTCGAAAGGTTCGGGATAAAATTTTTTTAAGGCGGCGAAAAGCGTTACGAGCGCAAGACTGTCCTTTCCGCCCGAAAGCCCTACGGCGACTTTGTCGCCGTGTTTTATCATTTCAAAATCGCTAATCGCGCGCCGAAAAGGCGAAAGCATGGTTTGTGTCGTCATAAGGGTAAAAATCCTTTGCTAAGTTTATAAAAATATGATATACTTAAACGAAGAAAAAATCAATCGGAGAAAGGCGCATATGGCGGATTTGATAGAAAAATTTTTGCATATGTTTACGGATAACAACATTTTATCGACAATTCTTTCGTCGTGCTTTCCGCTTATCGAACTGAAAGGCGCGATACCCGTCGGCACAAAGCTCGGGTTACCGCTTTGGCAGTCGGCGATTTTCGCTTATCTCGGTTCAACGCTCGTCATTATCCCTATTTTCTTTTTGCTTATCCCGATTTTTAAACTTTTAAAAAAGATTCCCGGGCTTGGCAGATTCTTTTTGAAGCTCGAAATTGTTTTGAAAAACAAAGCCGCAAGCGTTGCAAAAAAATCCCCGACGGGAGAAGCAAGCGACGAGGCGACTTTGAGAGTTTTAAGAATTGCGCTTTTAATATTCGTCGCCGTTCCGCTGCCTTTAACGGGCGTTTGGACGGGCGCGGCGATTGCCGTGTTTTTGGGGCTTAGCTTTAAGGATTCTATAATTCCGCTTGCGCTCGGTAACTTTATCGCAGGCGGCATAATAACGCTTATGACCCTTATTTTCAAAGATTACGTGGACATAATAATCAACGTTATATTCGCGCTCGCCGTCATTATGCTTTTTGTGACAATTATAAAAGTAGTGCGCGCAAAGCCCGAAGAAGATAAAGAAAATAAAGCAGCAGAAACAGACGAAAAACGCGAATAATCGACTTATAGAGAGGCTTTTTAATTTGAATAAGGTTAATTACGACAAGATTTTCGAAGAGATAAAAGAAAAAAATATAGGAAAAAAACTCTTGTTGCAAGTGTGTTGCGCGCCGTGCTTTTCGGGCGTGTACGAAAGGGTGAAAGACTATGATACCGCGCTTTATTTTTATAACCCGAACATAACTAAAAAGGAAGAATACGAAAAACGGCTTAACGAATTGAAACGCTTTACGAAAGAAGTTTATAGTAAGCCGATAGAAATTATAGACGGCGGTTTTGACGATAAAACTTTTTTTGAGGCCGTGCGCGGACTTGAAGAAGAAAAGGAAGGCGGCAAAAGGTGCAAGGTTTGTTACGCTTTAAGGCTTTCCGAAACTGCAAAGCTTGCAAAGACAAGCGGCTTTGATTTTTTCTGCACGACTCTTTCGGTCAGCCCTTACAAAAACGCCGAGGCACTGAACGAAATCGGCGTAACGCTCGGTAAAAAATACGGCGTAGAATATCTCGTTTCCGACTTCAAAAAGCAAAACGGCTACAAAAAATCCATTGAAAATTCGGCTAAATACGGTTTATACCGCCAAAATTACTGCGGTTGCGAATTTTCGGAGAACGAAAGAAAATTAAAATCGGGTGAAATATCGCCCGAAACAATTTGAAAACGGCAATTTTGCCTTTCTTGGCTTTACAAAATCGTAAAAATTTTATATAATACTAACTATGCTAAAAGTTACAAATGTAGACAAAAACGGGGTCGGGTACGAACTCGGAATAGAGCCGGGCGACGAAATTGTCGCTTTCGACGGCTACGAAGCCGAAGATTTGCTCGATTATCTTTATTACGAGGGTCAGGAAAACTTTGTCGTGAGCGTAAGGCGCAACGGCGAAGTTACCGATTGCGAAGTAGAAAAATACGACGACGAAACGCTCGGGCTTGACTTCGAAAGCGATAATCTCGATATCCGTCTTTGTCATAACAACTGCATATTTTGCTTCGTGGCGCAGCTCCCCGCGAACATGCGCCCTACTCTTTACGTCAAAGACGACGATTACCGCCAAAGTTTTTTGTGCGGAAACTATGTTACGCTCACGAATTTGAGAAAGGGCGATATCGACAGAATTATAAGGCTTAATCTAAGCCCTCTTTACATTTCCGTGCATACGACCAACGGCGAACTTAGAAAAAAAATGCTTTCCAACCGCTTTGCCGACAGAATAAACGACCAGTTAACTCGGCTCAACGCGGCGGGCATTACCATGCACACGCAAATAGTGCTTGTAAAAGGCGTGAACGACGGCAAAGAGCTTGAAAAGACTATGGCGGACGTGGCAAAGCTCGAAAACGTAAAAACGCTTGCGGTCGTTCCGTGCGGAATAACGGGGCATAGGGAGAACTTGACGAAGATAGAAAACGTCGACGAAAAGTACTCCGCCGATATCATAAACACGATAAATGCTTTCAACAAAAAAATAGGGCGCCAACTCGTTTTCGCCGCCGACGATTTTTACGTCCGCGCGCATATGCCGTATGAAAATTACGAGTATTACGGGGACTTTGAACAGATAGAAAACGGCGTGGGAATGATGACCAAGTTCATTCATGATTTTGAAAAAACAGCGAGAAAAACGACTTATAGACGGACTTTTTTATTAGTAACGGGCGTTGCCGCCGAGAGTTTTATCCGCGAATTTGCCGAAAAAACGATGAAGTATTGCGACAGATTAAAGCTAACCGTTTTAGCCGTTAAAAACGAATTTTTCGGCGAGAGCATAACGTGCGCGGGGCTTGTGGTCGGCAGAGATATAATAAACGCCGTAAAAAAATCGGGAATCGAATTCGACGAGCTTTGCGTGCCTAAGATTATGCTCCGCGACGAGGGCGACGCGTTTTTGGACGACACTACCGTAAGCGAAGTCGAAGAGGCCCTCGGCAAAAAAGTACGAATTATAGAAGAAGGGGGAGACGGGTTCTTTACGAGCCTTACCCGAAAAAGATAAAAGGACAGATTATGAACGCAAAACCGATAGTTGCCATAGTAGGCAGACCGAACGTGGGCAAATCCACGTTTTTCAACAAAATAACGGGAACGAAAATTTCAATCGTTCAGGATAAACCCGGCGTGACCCGCGACAGAATTTACTGCGACGTGGAATGGTGCGGGTATTCTTTCACGATGATCGATACCGGCGGAATAGAGCTTAAAAGCGAGGACGAAATGTGGCGGCACATAAAAAAGCAAGCCGAAATCGCCATCGAAACGGCGGACGTCATTATATTCATGTGCAGTGCGAAAGACGGCGTTACGACCGCGGACATGGACGTTGCGGACAAGCTTCGCCGCAGTAAAAAGCCGATAGTTCTCGTCGTGAACAAACTTGACAACTATAAGCGCGAAGACCTTTTCGAATTTTATTCTCTCGGCTTGGGCGACCCTATCGGCGTTTCGAGCGAACAATCCAAAGGATTCGGCGACGTGCTCGAAGAGGTGTGCAATTACCTTAAAAAAGTCGAAGAAGAGGACAAAGGCGACGATATAAAGGTTGCGGTCGTCGGCAAGCCGAACGCGGGTAAATCAAGCTTAGTCAACAAAATTTTAGGCTATGACAGAACTATCGTTTCGGATATTTCCGGCACCACGCGCGACGCTATCGACACGCCTTTTACCTATAAAGGCAAAAACTTTACGCTTATCGACACCGCGGGCATAAGGAAAAAGAAAGCCGTGGACGAGGACGTGGAATATTACAGCGTTATCCGCGCGCTCGCTTCCGTAAGGCGTGCCGACGTTTGTTTGCTCGTTATCGACAGTAAGGAAGGATTAACAGAGCAAGACGTAAAAATCGCCGGTTATATTCACGAACAGGGCAAGCCCTCGGTAATAGTTATGAACAAGTGGGATATCGTCGAAAAGGATACGCACACAGTCGAAGAATTCCGCAAAAAGCTCGATTGCGACCTTGCGTTTATGGACTATTACGTTGCCGTTTATGTTTCGGCAAAGACGGGGCAACGGCTTGAAAAGGTGCTTGACACCGCCGAGAAGTGCCTTGAAAACGCTCGCCGTCGCATAACTACGGGTACGCTTAACGACGTTATCGCCGACGCCGTGCGAATGACCGAACCGCCTTCAAAGAAGGGCAGACGACTTAAAATTTACTATTCGACTCAAGAGGGAGTAGAGCCGCCTACGTTTATAATTTTTGTAAACAACAAGGATTTGGTGCATTTTTCGTACAAGAGATACCTCGAAAACGTTATAAGAAAAACTTTCGATTTCTCGGGTACGCCGATAAGAATATTCTTTAGAGAAAAGGAAGAAGAGTGATATGAGTTTCCAAGAAATCGTATGGTGGCTCGTTTTAATAGCCGTCGCAAGCTATTTTTACGGCAACGTGAACAACGCCGTGCTTATATCGGCTATACTCGGCAAAGACGTCAGAAAAGAAGGCAGCGGCAACCCGGGTACGCTCAATATGAGCAGGGTTTTCGGAATAAAGATAGGCGCGCTCGTGCTTGTCCTCGATATACTAAAAGGTACCGTTCCCGCGCTTATAGCCCGACTTTGCTTCGGCAACGCGACTTTTTTAGGCGGCGAATTGCCTGTCGGCACGTTCGCTTCGGCTCTTGCCGGGCTGTTCGTCGTAACGGGGCATATCTTCCCCGTTTTGTACGGGTTTAAGGGCGGCAAAGGCGTGGCTTCGACGATAGGCGTTTTAGCCGTTTTCAACTGGTGGATAATGCTTATAGTCGGCGCGATAGCCATAGCGTTTATATTCATCACGGGCGTAGGCTCCGTCGGCTCCTTTATAGCGATAACCCCGCCGGCAATATATTTTGGCGCGGACAACCTTTTAAGATACGCGCTTAACGCTTCTTTAACGGGCGACGCGCTTTACGCGTTCATCTTTACTAACGTTTGCGCTTTGCTCATGATTATCGAAGTTTACATTGCGCACAGAAAAAATATCGTTCGGCTTTTTAAGGGCGAAGAACACAAAACCGACTGGGCGGGAATGGTTAAAAAGCTCAAAGACAAAAAGAAAAAAGAAGAACCCGAAGTTTAAATTCTAATTTTTAAAGCAAAAATCGGGCTAAACGGTGGATAAATGACTGACGGAACTATCAAAAAACATATCTGGGCAAAGACGTTTACGAGCGTTATCGGCGCAATGCTTGTCGCTTCTCTCGTCTTTTCCGCTATAGTTGCGGCTGCGGGCGAAGCCTTTAAAAGTAGCCCCGTTTACACCTATTTAAGCTACGGAATATCTTCCGTCGCGCTTTTAGTTGCGCTCGCGATAGTAAAATTCGGTTTTAAAGCGGAAATAAAGCCGCTTTTTAAAGTTCCTCAAAAAAAGTATTTCCTTGCCTTGCCGCTTATCGCGGCGGGGTGTTTTTTCGCTTTTTCAAACCTTAACATACTGTTCGTAAAGTTTTTGTCGCTTTTCGGTTACGCCGAAGAAACCGCGGTTTTGCCCGAATTTTCTCCTTTGACTTTTACCGTGCTTTTCTTCGCAATATGTCTTTTGCCCGCTATTTTGGAAGAAATTTTGTTCCGCGGGCTAATCGCGATGGATTTGTCCTTTATAGGCGTTATCCGTTCCGCGCTACTCTCCGGCGCGCTTTTCGCGTTTTATCATTTCAGCCCCGCAAAAACGCTTTATCAATTCGTCCTCGGCTTTATCTTTGCGCTCGTAGCTTTAAAAAGCGGAAGCGTAATCCCCGGAACGATACTGCATTTTATCAATAACTTAGTCGTGCTTATCCTCTGCTTTGCTGCTCCCGAATGGAACGGTTTTACGGGCGGCGCGCTCGCCGTATCCGTCGTTTGCGGGCTAATTTTACTTGCCGTAGGGCTTTATATAATAATGAAGCCGAACAGAACGGATAATACGATTGAAAAGCAAAAAACGAGCGATAATCGACTTATAGACGGGCTTTTATATCTTGCGCCCGGGCTTATCGTCGCGCTTGCCATATGGATTTCGAATTTATTGGCTAAATAAGGAAAAAGAAAATGGTAAAAATAAATTTCGTAGTCGTCGGAAAAATAAAGGAAAGCTATTATAGGGAAGCTTTGAACGAATACTTAAAACGGCTTTCCGCTTACGCAAAAGTGAGCGTAATAGAAGTAAAAGAAGAAAACCCGCCGCTTGAACAAGACGTTAAAAAAACGCTTGAAACGGAAGGCAAAAACATAATAGAGAAACTCAAAGGCAAGGTTATAGTGCTTGCGATAGAAGGCAAAAAATATTCGAGCGAAGCTCTTTCTTCGCTCATAAAAGGCTTTGTGGATAAGGGCGAAGAAATGACTTTCGTCATAGGCTCTTCGAGAGGACTTTCCGACGAAGTTAAGAATAAAGCCGACGTAAAACTTTCCTTTTCCGATATGACTTTTCCGCACGCGCTTATGCGGGTTATCCTCGCCGAACAAGTCTACCGCGCGTTTACGATAATCGCCGGCACGGGGTACCACAAATGATACAAGCCGACAAAATACGCTTTATGCGCGAAGCCATAAAACAAGCGAAAATAGCTTTTAAAAAGGGCGAAATCCCGATAGGCGCGGTGATAGTTAAAGACGGCAAAATTATAGCGCGCGGGCGGAATAAGCGGGAAGAAACGAGCCTTGCAACGGCGCATGCCGAAATAATCGCGATAAACGCCGCTTGCAAAAAACTAAAAGACTGGCGGCTTACGGGTTGCGAAATGTTCGTAACGGTGGAGCCTTGCGTAATGTGCGCGGGGGCGATACTCAACGCGAGAATGAAAAAGGTGTACTTCGGCGCGGAAGAAATAAAGGACGGCGCGCTCGTCAACGCTTTTGCCGTGTTGAAAAAGGGGTCGCTCAACTGGTCGTGTCCGCACGAGGGAGGCTTGCTTGCAAGCGAATGCGCTGCTCTCATGGTGGACTTCTTCAAAGCGCGCAGAAAAAATTCGCGTGAAAATATCTGAAACCCGCCTCTAAAAGTTGACTATTTTGTCGTGTTCGTTTATTATATATACGTCACGAATTTGCGACTAAACGTCGCTAAAATAAAAGGAGTAATCATGATAACACACAGTACAGAGATTAAGCTTTTTGCAGGAAACTCGAACCGCCCGTTGGCGGAAGCTATCGCCAAAAGACTAAAAATGAGTTTGAGCGATATCGAGGTAGGGCATTTTTCCGACGGTGAAACGAGCGTTCATATCACCGAAAGCGTCCGCGGACGGGACGTGTTCATCATTCAGTCGACGTCCACGCCTGTAAACGAAAATCTTATGGAACTTCTCGTCATGATAGACGCGGCTCGCCGCGCTTCCGCGGGCAGAATTACGGCGGTTATACCGTACTTCGGTTACGCCCGTCAGGACAGAAAGGCTAAACCGCGCGACCCGATTACCGCAAAGCTCGTTGCGGATATCATCACTTCCGCCGGCGCGGACAGAATACTTACGATTGACTTGCACGCCGCGCAGATTCAGGGCTTTTTCGATATCCCCGTAGACCACCTCGTGGGCAATCACATTTTAAGCAAATACTTCAAGAACCTTGTAGACGATAACTTCGTAGTCGTTTCGCCGGACGTAGGCTCGGTCGGAAGAGCGAGAAGCACCGCAACCAAGCTTAACTGCCCGATGGCTATTATCGATAAACGCCGCCCCAAGGCAAACCAGGTCGAAATAATGAACATTATCGGCGACGTTGCCGGCAAAACCACGCTTTTGGTCGACGATATGATAGACACAGCAGGTACAATCTGCCTTGGCGCGGAAGCGTTGCGTAACGCCGGCGCAAAGAAGATTTACGCTTGCTGCACGCACGCCGTTCTTTCGGGACCCGCTATCGAAAGAATAGAAAAGTCCTACATAGACGAACTCGTCATTCTCGACACCATAGCTTTGCCCGAAGAAAAGAAGATTGACAAAATCAAAATTCTTTCCGTCGACAAACTTTTGGCTACGGCTATCGAAAACGTATACCTCGACAAAAAAATGTCGGATATTTACAACGATTGATTTTTTACTTGAAAGACAAAAAGGGGCTGCTTAAAAGGCAACCCCTTTAAAAACTTATTGAGCGAAGTTTCAACTTTGCGACAATAAAAGGAAACGAACAATGAAAATTATAGTAGGCTTAGGCAACCCCGAGCCTAAATACTTAAAAACCTTGCATAACTTAGGCTTTATGGCGGCGGACATGCTTGCGGATAGGTTAGGCGCGGAATTCACAAAAAAGCCTAAGCTCAAAAGCCTTGTTGCCGAAACGAGCGTTGCGGGCGAAAAAGTGCTTATCGCAAAGCCGTTGACGTATATGAATTTAAGCGGCGAAGCGGTTGTCGCTTTACGCAACTTTTATAAAATTCCCGAAAAAGACTGCCTTGTAATTTACGACGACCTCGATTTGAAAATCGGCACGATTCGTTTTAGGAAAAACGGCAGCGCGGGAACGCACAACGGGATGCGCAACATTGTCGCCGAAAGCGGCACTACGGAATATCCGCGCGTAAGGATAGGCTCTCAAAAGGAAAACTCGTATATTCCGATTATCGATTACGTTTTAAGCGAAATCCCCAAAGAGCGCGAAGATGACTACAAAAAAGCCGTAAAAAAGGCAGCCGACTGCGCCGAAGATTTTATCAAAGGCTTATCCGCGGACGAGCTTATGTGCAAGTATAATTCTGCAAAATAATATCTTGCGGTCAAAAAAACGACCGCGCTCGGTAAAAAATGCTATATGACAGTATAAAAAATCCTACGTCCGAAGTTTTAAAGGACTGGGTATATTCGGTCCGCGGGGGAGCGTCCTCCGCGGCGTTCGGCGTTTCGGAAGAAGCGCGGTTTTACCTTGCCGCTTTAATCGAAAAGCCAACGCTTTATATATGTTCCAACGCCGTAAAAGCAAAAGAGGCTGCGCGCGAACTCGAATGCATGACGGGCGAAAAGGCGGTGTACTTTCCCGCAAAAGACGACGTACTCCTATATAAAAAGTTTTTCAATAAAGACAGTTTGTACCGCCGCATATCCGCGCTTTACGA
>DHMS01000010.1:0-12485 GCA_002405915.1 Christensenella sp. UBA4636 | reverse complement strand
TTTACGAATCGCGCGAATACGTTTTGGACGAACTTAAAGAAAAACTAATTTCTTTCGGTTATAGGCGCGAGGAGTTCGCGCGAGAAACGGGAACGTTTGCTCTGCGCGGCGATATTCTGGAAATCTTTCCGATATCGTCTTTCACGGCTTACCGCTTCGACTTTTTCGGCGATTCTTTGGAAAGCATAAAGGAGCTTGACGAAAACGGAAAGACGGGCGAACGCGTTCGCTCGGTAACGGTTTTGCCGACGGTCGATTTTTGTATAAAAGAGGGCGATATCGAAAGGATAAAAAAGAAGCTCGGCGACGGGCTTAAAAAATTCAAAACGCTCAATTGCAGCGTGCGCGGCAGACAGATTTCTTCCGAAATTTTATCGATACTCGAAAAAGAAGATTACGCTTCGTCCGCGCTTTCCTTTATCATTCCGCTTTTAACTTCTCAAAAAATCGGCTTAGAAAATTATTTTAATCCCGAAGTAATTATTTTGGACGAGCCTAAGCTCATAAAAGACGCCGCCGACAGCGTTTTAAAGGAAAACGAAGAAAGGTTTTCATCTCTCTTTAAGGCGGGCGAAGCCTTTGACTTTTCGGTCGAAAACATAAAGCCGTTCGACGAGTTTATCTCGGGGATAAAAAACGGCGTTATCTGCTCGGTGCAAAACTTAAACTCAAAGACGGAATACTTTAGCCCTATAAAGACTTTTCGCTTTACTTCCGCTTCCGCTCCCCGTTACGCTTCTAATCCCAAAGACCTTGCTCGCGACCTTTTGAATTGGAAAAAGTCGGGCTATAAGGCGATTATCGAATGCGGCGGCAACGACAGAGCCAAAAGACTTTCCGAAAATTTGTCGGGCGAGGGCGTGATTGCGACCGAAAGCGACAACTGCTTTTCGCCGGGCGCGTACTGCGCGAGCGGGTATTTGACGCGCGGCTTTATTCTCCATGACGAAAAGCTTGCCGTGATAGGTACTTGCGACGTGTTTTTGTCGGGCGTAAAGGAAAAATTCGTCAAAAAGAAGAGAAACGACACCTTTAACGCGCCCGAAATAGGCGATTACGCCGTACACGAAGTACACGGCGTGGGTATAGTCCGCGGAATGAAAAGGATATCTTCGACCGACGGCACGAAGGATTACGTCGCGCTCGAATATGCGGGCGGAGATATGCTTTACGTTCCCGTCGAACAGATGGACAGGCTCACGAAGTACCTCGGCAGCGACGAAACGCCCAAGCTCAACAAGATAGGCGGCGCGGAATTCGACAAGGTAAAACAGCGGGTAAAAGAATCGATATCCCGCATGACGATAGACTTAAAAAAGCTTTACCGCGACAGAGCGGCGATGAAAGGTTTTGCCTTTTCGCCCGACAACGATTTGACGAAAGAATTCGAGGACGCTTTCCGGTACGAATTGACGGAGGACCAAGCGCAATCGGTCGCCGAAATAAAAAAGGACATGGAAAGCGAAAAGGTTATGGACAGGCTTTTACTCGGCGACGTGGGCTTCGGCAAAACGGAAGTCGCGCTCCGCGCCGCGTTCAAATCCGTTATGGACGGCAAGCAAGTCGCCATAATAGCTCCTACGACCATTCTAACGCAACAACATTACGAAACGGTTCTCGAACGTTTTAAAGGCTTCGGCGTGCGCGCCGCACTTCTAAACCGCTTCCGTACCCCCGCTTATATAAAAGACGCCGTAAAAAAGATAGCCGCGGGCGAAGTCGATATAATAATAGGAACGCACAGAGTTTTCGGCAAGGACGTCGTGTTCAAGGACTTAGGGCTTTTGATTCTCGACGAAGAGCAGTGCTTCGGCGTCGAACATAAAGAAAAGCTGCGAACGCTCAAAAATAACGTCGATACGCTCACCATGTCGGCAACGCCTATTCCGAGGACTTTGCATATGTCGCTTTCCGGCATAAGGGATATAAGCCTTATTTTGACCCCGCCGAAAAAGCGCATTCCCGTGCAGTCTTACGTAATAGAAGAAAGCGACGCGCTTATCCGCGACGCGGTTATAAAGGAACTTTCGCGCGACGGGCAAGTGTTCGTTTTGTATAACCAAGTGGAAACTATCTACAAATTCGCCGAAAAGTTCTCGCGGCTCGTGCCGGAAGCAAAGGTTGTCGTAGGGCACGGGCAGATGGAAAAAGACAAGCTCGAAAACCACGTTATGGCGTTTTTCAAGGGCGAATACAACGTGCTTATCGCGACCACGATTATAGAAAACGGCATAGATATCCCTAACGCAAACACGCTTATCGTAATCGACGCGGACAGACTCGGGTTATTTACTTTGTATCAGCTTAAAGGCAGGGTGGGCAGAAGCGACAAGACGGCGCACGCTTACTTTACATATAAGCCCGAAAAAGTTTTAAGCGAAAATTCCTATAAACGCCTTTCCGCGCTTATGGAACACACAGAACTCGGCAGCGGCTACAAGATAGCGATGCGCGACCTCGAAATCCGCGGCGCGGGCAACGTCCTCGGCAGAGAGCAGCACGGGCATATGGATAAGATAGGTTACGAGCTTTATTCCCGTCTTTTGCGCGAACAGCTCGGCGACATCGAAAAGGAATACGAAGTCGAAACGGATATTCGCCTCGACGCGTTTATCCCGAACGGCTATATTTCCGTCTCCGCTTCTCGGCTCGACGCTTACAAAGCCATTGCCGAAATCCGCACGGACGAGGACAGAACCCGCGTATATAACTCTCTAAAAGAAACTTACGGCGCCCCGCCCGAAGAAGTCGAAAACCTTATACTCGTAGCGGAAATTCGCAACCTTGCTGGCGAAGCGGGCGCAAAAGAAGTCACTTCTGCAAAAGAGCGTGCGGTTATTACTTTGCGCGATTTGAACTGCTTGCGCGACGGAAGCGTTCACGCCGCTTTGACGGAATTTGGAAGTGTCGCAACCCTTTCGTTTTCATCTTCTCCCGTCGTTACTTTGAGCGTTAAGGGCGGCGGTTCCAAGCAAAACGCGCTTTTAACGAGGGATTTTTTGGCTTTTGCTTCAAAAAAACGCAAATAAAACGAAAATAAATAAAAAAAACCTTTTAAAAACCTTGCAATAAGCCTCGTAATCTTGTATAATATTTAGAGTATAGGCATGCATGTACGCACGCTTGCGCGCGTATGGCTTGCCGAATGCTACAAAAAAGTTCTTAACGACCATAAGGAGTATCTTATGAAAAACAAACTGTCCAAAATCGTAGTAATGATTATGGCTGTGGTTATGTGCCTTTCCGCCTTTGTCGGTTGCGACTGGATTACCACCAACGTTGACGAAGACATGAAGCAAACGGTAGCCACCGTCAAAATTTCCGAAGCGGTCAACGCCGAGGATATCACCAAAAAGCAATTGAATGCCGGCTATCTTTCTTACGGCTATCAATACGTTCAGAGCTACGGTTATACCACGAGCAAGGCTTACTCGCTCGTTCTTCAAAACCTCGTCAACAACAGAATCATCGTTCAGCAGTCGAGAATTAAAATTGCCGAGCTTTACAACAATTTATCGGACGGAACGGAATCCGCGGATACCGAATTCAAAAAGTACATGAAGGATAACACCCTTGCGGGAACGGCTAAGCTTGACGCAAAGCAAAGCTCCGCGGAAGCTCTCGAAAAGTTTTTGAGCGAATATGAAGTCGAACAGGCTAAATATTCCGTAAGAAAGTCAATCAACTCCATGATTGACACTTACGTAGAGGACGACGAGGAAGAGAAAGAGCGCGAAGAGGTTACTTATACCGCGCGTACGACCCCGACCGAGGAAGCCGAAAAGGATTACGAGGAATGGGAGCTTAAAACGGCTACCCCGACCGACCACGAATATGCGGTTGCTAACCTTACTTTAAACGAAGGCGTAGACGTTCTTAAATCTAAATATACCAACAAGTTCGACCTTAACTCTGCAGTAGCTAAAGCTTACAAAGTTGACTACGACGGTAAAGGCAGAAAGAAAGCTTACTCCGCTTTGGTAAAGAGCCTTAAAACGGCGGGGCTTATCGGCGAGAACGAAAGCGCGAAGGATAACGAATTCAGATACGCTTACTTTGAAGACCTCTATAAATCTCAGCTCGAATCGGCTCTCGTTTCCCGCTACGAAGATTCCCTTATCGCAGGCGTTGAAAAAACCCTCGACGGCGAAAATTACGACGCGCTTTGGGACCAGTACAAGGTGGAATACGATAACCAGATGAAGACTTACGAAAACGACCGCTCGGCTTACGAAACGGCTCTCGGCGAAGTTTCCGATACCAAGTTCGTTCTCGCAAATCCGTTTAAGGGCGAAGCTTACGGTTACGTTCTTAACTTGCTTATAGGCTTTACCGACGAGCAGAGCGCGGATTACAGCGCGTATTCCGCGAAAAAGGGCATAACCGAAGCGATGAAGATTGCTTACAGAGCAAAACTCCTTGAAAACCTCGTTGCAAAGGACCAACGCACGAGCTGGGTACAGAACAGCTACGGAACGTACGATAAGACTACCGGCAAGTTCACTTTCGACAGTAAGTACCTCGTTTCCGACGATTCCGCGCTTTCCTCCTTCATCGGTAAAGTTACCGTAAAGGACGAAGACGGCTACGTTCAGGAAGACGACGACGGCGTTGAAGAAACCAAGTGGCAAGTAACCGACGTTACGAGCGACACTATCGGGTTCGATAAGTTTTACGACACCTATTTGAAAACGCTTATCGGCGACAAGAAGATTTACGAAAAAGGCGACGAAACTTCTATCGGTCAAGCGACTTTCACGGACGAGCTTAACGATACGTTCAACGAGCTTATGTTTGCTTTTTCTACCGATACGGGTTGCTTAAACAAAACTTACGGCTACCTTTCCACTCCGTCCAACTCCGATTACGTTGCGGAATTTGCTTCCGCCGCGAGAGACGTGGTTACTAAGGGTGTAGGCGCGTACACGGTCGTCGCAACCGATTACGGTTACCATATCATAATCTGCACCAACGTTATTTCCGACCCGTATACGATTGACGAAGCCGGCGAAACTAAGTTCAAAGCGGACGTTTTGAAAGAAGGCACCATCGCTTACAAGTATAGAAACGTTAAGGTTGACTCCGTTGTCGATTCCGAAGTTTCCAAAATCGCCAACAAGTTCATAAGCGAAGCCAAAGATAACGAAGATACCGTTTCTTACAACTACGGCGCGTTTAAGGACCTTATCGAAAAAGACGATTACGACACTATAAGAGAATAATTTTGAAGGCGTAGCGGTTTAGCTACGCCTTTACTATGTTTACATATCGGCAAGTTGTGAACTTTCGCCGTGACGTTTTGACTAAAAGCAAAAAAGGTGTTTTCTACTATCGTGAAAGTTGCGGATAAAAAAGACGACGAAATTTCGCCGTCTTTTTTGATATTTTTCATTGATACTATTTTTTATTTTTGCGTTTTTGGGTTTTGTTTGCCGCACCGTAAAAGGCGAGCAGTTCGCGCGCGCTTGCGATAAGTTCCTTTTTGAGCTTTTCGGGCTTTAAAACGCGCACTTTGTCGCCGTATTTTGCAATCTCCGTTACAAGCCCTTTGTCGTAAGGCAAGCGCGCTTCGGCAATAAGCTTATCGCCGACCGTTTTTACGCTTTCAATCCCGAGCCAGTCCTCTATTTCCGAGCGTATGCTTTCGTCAAGTTCGAATATGATTTCCGTTCTCGATTGAGAAGTGTACCAGTCGTTGAACGGCAGATTGTTCGGGTCAAACTCTCTGCGCGTAAAAGTTTCCGAAAGCGTGGTGGCGTATTCCACTCTGCTTATCTTAAACAACCTGAAATCTTGCCGTAGCCGACAAAACGCGAAAACGTACCAAAGCCCTTGCTTTAAAACGAGCGCGTGCGGCTCGATTATTCGCTCTGTTTTTTCGCCGCTCCTGTCGTGGTACGCCGTTTTTACGAGCAGATTGTTTTTTATTGCTTTTTCGAAAACGCGAATTTTATTCTTGTTTCCGCCTATTCCGTTCCACCCGCTCGAATCGATTATGAGCGAAGAGGAAGTAAGCGGCGTTGAATCCTCTTTTTTGACTGCCGAAAAAAGCTTGTCCTTTACGGTCGATAAAACTTCGCTTGCGCCAAGCTCGCTCCCTACGGCGTTTATTGCGGAAACGAGCGCGTCAAATTCCTTTTCCGTCAAAAAGCTTGCCGGCAACTTGTAGCTTTCCGCAAGATAATATCCGCCGTTCGCGCCGCGGTCGCACATCACGGGGATACAGGCAAGGGATAGTTCGTCCAAATATCTGAAAACCGTTCTTTTAGAAATCGAAAAACGCTGCGCAAACTCCCGCGCCGTCACCTTTTTGCGCGCAAGCAACATAAACAGCATTTCGACCATAATTTGGTACTTCATTTTTCACCTCGATATATGCTCATATACGCATACTACCATATACGGGGCGTTTTGTCAACGAGTTTACCTCTTTTTTATTGCTTTGCCGCCGCGTTTAGCCGTTTTTCGCTATTTTGCTTATAATCTCCGCTATGCGCTTTGCTCCGTTTCCGGGGTAAAGGCTTTTTGCCGCAAGCGAGTAGGTAGCGTAATTGTTTCGCAAAAAGTTGAGTTTTCTCAATAACTCTTCGCCGTCGACTGTATCCTCGTCGGCTTGTAACGCCGCGCCGCTTTCGGTAAAGAATTTTGCGTTCTGTATCTGGTCGCCGCGCGTGGCTTTTTTGAGCGGAATATACAAAGCGGGCAAGCCCCTTGCCGTTACTTCCCATGCGGAATTTGACCCGCACCGCGCTATGACAAGGTCCGCCGCAGAGTAAGCCTTAGCCATATCCGTAACGAACGGCACGGACATGTATCCTTGCTTTTCCGTTTTTTCTTTCATTTGCCCGTCGCCGCATATGTGCAGAATATCGTATGAAGATGTGAGCATATTTAGGTTTTTGAGTGTAATTTCGTTTATGGTTTTCGCGCCGCTTCCGCCGCCGAAAACGAGGATAACGGGCTTATAGGCGGACTTTTTGCCGCCGTTTTTCCGCAAAGCTTTTAAAAGAGAGTTGTCAGTATCGCTCACGGTTTTTAGTAAACTTTCCCTTATCGGCGGACCGACGTATACGCCGTTCTTGAATTTTTTCGCACATGCAGGAAAGCTCGTCAAAACGAATTTTGCTTTGCTTGCAGTCAATTTTGTGGTAAGCCCGGGCGAAAAGTCCGATTCGTGAATAACCACGGGGATATCGAGAGAGAACGCCGCAAGGCAGACGGGCAAGGCGACATACCCGCCCTTTGAAAACACGACCTTAGCTTCCGTCTTTTTCAAAATTTCCTTGGCATCGCTCACGGCAGATATAAGCTTAAACGGTATCGCAAGGTTGCTTAGCTTTATTCCGCGGTAAAGCTTAGGCGCACATATGCTCATATATTCGAACGTGCCGTCGACCATTCGTTTTTCAAGCCCGTCGCTTCGCCCTACGAATATCGGGTTAAGCTCTCTTTCAAGGTACGGCGCGACCGCAAAAAAGGGCGTAACATGCCCTGCGGTGCCTCCGCCTGTAAAAATTACGTTTTTCATAGTATATATTATGAATAAAAATTACGTTTTTTTGTTAAATGTCTTGAAATACTTTTTAATTTCTTGAAATCCTTTTTAATTTATAGTAAAATATATATAAAGTCTTTAAAATTATATACAAAGGTGGAAATATGGGTTACGTTATAGGGCTTGACGTGGGAACGACTTCCGTTCGCTCCGCCGTTTATAACGCGGATAGCGGCGAACTTACCATGGTCAAACAAAAAAGCACCGAACAGTTTTATCCTAAGATAGGTTGGGTGGAAGAAGACGCGGAAGAAATTTTCCTTGCGGCTTCCCTTTGCTTGGAGGAAGCTGCGGACAAGTTAGAGGGCGAAGATATCTTAGCCCTTGCCATAACCAACATGCGCGAAACTGTCGTTTGCTGGGATTCTCTTACCGGTAAACCCCTCTATAACGCGATTATCTGGCAATGCCGCCGCACTAAGGAGTACTGCGAAGCTTTAAGCGAAGAGGCAAAAAGGACTATAACGGACAAAACGGGCTTGGTTGTCGACGCATATTTTTCCGCAAGTAAAATCCGCTGGCTTCTCGATAATTCCGAAAAGGTCAAGGCGGCGAGGAAAAAAGGCAGGCTTATGGTCGGCACCGTAGACGCGTATCTCATATACCGCCTTACGGGCTTAAAAAGCTTCGTAACCGACGTTACAAACGCATCGCGCACAATGCTTTATAATATAAAAACTCTGTCCTACGACAAAGAATTGCTCGATATTTTCGGCATTGAAGAAAGCGTTTTGCCGCGCGTTATCGATAACGACGAGATAGCGGGCTACGTAGATTTAGGCGGAAAAAACGTGCCTATCGCCGGCGTTGTCGGCGACCAGCAAGCCGCGCTTTACGGGCAAGGTTGCTTTTCGGCGGGTTCTGCTAAAGTCACTTACGGCACGGGGCTTTTCATGCTTTTTAACACAGGCGAAAAGTTTGCAAAATCGAAAAGCGGGCTTATATCGGCAATAGCTTTTAGAACGGGCAAAAAGACCGTTTATGCGTTAGAGGGCAGCGTTTTCAACGCTGGTACCGCCGTGCAGTGGCTCAGAGATAAGCTCGGCGTTATAACGACCGCCGCGGAGAGCGAAGCGCTTGCAAAGTCCGTTCCGTCAAGCGACGGCGTGTGCTTTGTCCCTGCGTTTACGGGGCTTGGCGCGCCGCACTGGAAAAGCGATTCGATGGGGCTTATAACGGGGCTTACCCGAGGTTCGACTAAGGCGCATATCGTCCGCGCCGCGCTCGAATCGATGGCGTTTTCCGCTCGTCAACTCATAGAATTGATGGAAAATGAAAGCGGAGCGAAGCTCAAAGTCATTAAAGCCGACGGCGGAGCTTCCGCAAACGGATTTTTAATGCAGTATCAAGCCGACCAACTCGGCAAAGAAGTTATCGTTCCCGCTTCGAGCGAAGCCACCGTTTTCGGCGCAATACGGCTTGCTTTAAACACCCTCGGCATAAAAAAGCCTTGTGATAACGAAGCTTTCGTCCTTTATAAGCCGGGCAAACGCGACGACGAAGCATACGAAAAATATTTATCAGCAGTCAAACGCTGCGTTTACGAAGCTTAGCGATAAAGAATGCAATCCCTAACGAATGTAAATTCTAAAAAATATTATACGAGGTGTGAATATGAAAAGAATTACGCTTACCGCGCACGACGGTAAACAAATCGCGGTTACGGAATACGCTCCGAGCGGCTATCCGAAAGGCATTTTGCAGATTGTACACGGCATGGTCGAGCATGCGGGAAGATACGATTTTATCGGCAATTATCTCGCTTCGCAAGGCTATCTCGTCATAATGGACGACCATAGAGGGCATGGCTTTACCGACCCGGACACGCTCGGCTATTGCGAGGGCGATATGTGGGAGGACACGATAAAGGATATCGCCACACTCTCGGATTATTGCCGCGAAACCTATCCCGATTTAAAGCTCGTGATAATGGGGCATAGCTACGGCTCGTTTTTAACGCAACGCTATATCGAGCTTTACCCCGAAAACGCGGAAGGCACCATTTTGGGCGGCACCGCGAGAATGGACGGCATTCAGGTGACGGCGGGCAAAATCGTCGCCGATATCGGCTGGAAGTTTAAGGGCAAAGATAAACCCGCGAAACTTATTAAAAAATTAACGTTCGACGCGTACGAAAAAAAGCTCGGCGGTAGCTTTATTTCTTCTATCCCGCGCGAAGCCGAGAGATATGCAAGCGATTCTAAATGCTCGTTTGTGTGCAGTTATAACTTCTATAAGTACTTTTTCAAAGGATTAAAGACCATTTATAAAAAGCAATCGCTCGCTTCTTTGGATAAGGACAAGCCGATACTCATAATGAGCGGCGATACCGACCCCGTGGGCGATTACGGCAAGTCCGTAAAACGGCTTTACGAAACGTATAAAAAAGCGGGCGTAAAGGATGTAACGCTCAGACTTTTCGAGGGCGTACGGCACGAGTTTTTAAACGACGTTTCGCGCGAGGAAGCAAGCCTCTTTATTTTGGGCTTCTTAAAACACCTTTGCTAAGCGTTGCGCAAAAAAGCGCGAAAATCTCTTGATATGGCGAAAACAAAATAACTTTTCAATAAAAAAAATACGAGCCGATTGCTTAAAAACCAAGCTTTCGGCTCATAATATTTTTATGTTAAGTCAAGAGGAAATAGAAAAACTTTTAAAGTACGCAAGCCCTAAAACATGTGCAAAGCTCACAAAAATGCTCGTCGAGGAAAAACTCAAAAATCCCAATCGGGAATAAATTCTTCGCTTTGCGAGGAAAATTCTTGCAAAAACACCTTTTCAAACCCGAGGCTTTCGGCTTTTTCTACCGCCCGCGCATATTCGCGACGGGTGATTTTGCGTTGAAGCTCTTTTAGTCCGTCGATTTTTCCGAACGGCGTGTATTGCGACATAATAGAAAGGTACGCGTCGCCGATAATCGGCTTTAAAGCGGTCAAAATTTTGCCCGTTTCGTCGAGATTTTCGGGCAGAACGAGGTGCCGTACGATAACGCCTTGCTTTAATTTGCCGTCCTCTTCTATGATAGGTTTACGCTTTATCATAAATTCGATTGCTTTTATGGCGACGGCGAAATAATTTTCTTTTCCGCAGTAACGCTTTGCGCGGGCGGGCGAATAATACTTTAAGTCGGGCAAGTAAATATCGACGTATTTGTCGATTATCTCTAAAACCTCCGTCCTTTCGTAGCCGTGCGTGTTGTACACGACGGGGATTTTCGGCTTGTAAATATCGAGCGCTTCGGCGATTTGTAGCGAATATTGCGTGGGTGTAACGAGGTCTATCGTCGCCGCGCCGTCCTCTTCGAGCCGCTTGAAAATTTCCGCAAGCTCTTTTACAGTTACGGTTTTTCCGCGCTTGTTGCGGCTCACTTCGTAGTTCTGGCAGAACGCGCATTGTAGCGAGCAACCGCAAAAGAATACCGTTCCCGCGCCCTTTTCGCCCGAAATTATAGGTTCTTCGTAGCGGTGAAGATAGTACTTTGCTATCTTTATTTGGTTTGTAACGCCGCATCTGCCGGCGGTTTTCGCTCGCGCCGCGCCGCATAGGTTAGGGCATAAAAAGCAAGCGTCGTTCGTGTAAAGGTTGTCTATCGTATTCATACTTGTACATTTTAACACTTATGCCGCGTAAAAGCAATCAAATCTTTTGACATTTTTTCAAGAGTGATATATAATTAGAATCTACCGAAGATTGCGCCGACCACAAATCCAAAGGGCGCAAGCTAATAAAGGTTAATATGAAAAAATTCTTTACCAGCGAAAGCGTTACGGAAGGGCATCCCGATAAGGTTTGCGACCTTATCTCCGATTCCGTTCTTGACGCTATCTTAGCAAAAGACCCGACCGCAAGAGTAGCTTGCGAATGCATGGCTTCTACGGGCTTAGTCTTAATCACCGGCGAAATAACCACCGAGTGCTACGTCGATATCCAGAAAGTTGCGCGCGACACTATCCGCGAGATAGGCTATTCCCGCGCGAAATACGGCTTCGACGCGGACACTTGCGCGATAATTACGGCTATCAACGAACAAAGCCCCGATATCGCGCTCGGCGTAGACAATTCGTGGGAGTATAGAAAGAGCGGCGATAAGTACGACCGCGTAGGCGCGGGCGACCAGGGCATGATGTTCGGGTACGCGTGCGACGAAACGGAAGAACTTATGCCTATGGCGATTGTTCTTGCTCATAAGCTCACCAAAAAGCTCACGGAAGTCAGAAAGAACGGAACGCTTCCGTATTTAAGACCGGACGGCAAGTCGCAAGTTACCGTCGAATATGACGACGGCAAGTTTGTCGGGGTCGATACGATAGTCGTTTCCGCTCAACATTCGGATACCGTGGAAACGGAAAAGCTCCGCGCGGATATTTTAAAATATGTCGTTAACGAAGTTATAGCCCCGGATATGATGAATAAGGATGTGAAAATCTACATCAACCCGACGGGCAGATTCGAAGTAGGCGGACCCAAAGCCGACAGCGGACTTACGGGTAGAAAAATCATCGTCGACACTTACGGCGGCTACTGCCCGCACGGCGGCGGCGCGTTCTCCGGTAAGGACCCGACCAAGGTTGACCGTTCCGCGGCGTACTATGCAAGATACGTCGCTAAGAACATCGTCAAAGCGGGCTTAGCTAAGGAGTGCAGAATAGAAGTAGCTTACGCGATAGGCGTGGCGCGCCCCGTTTCGCTCTTCGTCGATACCAACGGCACGGGCAAGTTGAGCGACGAAAAGCTCTCCGAAATAATCGAAAAGGAATTCGATTTCCGCCCGCTCGCAATAATCGAAAAGCTCGATTTAAGGAAACCTATATACAAAGCTACCGCTTCATACGGGCATTTCGGCAGAGAGGGTTTCTCGTGGGAGCAGACCGACCGCGCCGAAGAACTCAAAGCAAAATATCTCAAATAAAAGGTTCTTTGTCAAATGTTG
>DHMS01000051.1 GCA_002405915.1 Christensenella sp. UBA4636 | reverse complement strand
GGCGCACGCAGTGACAAAATGTGACGATATACGCCTTATCGTTTAATAATTTTCATTTCGTACTCATTACTCTTTTTCCCCGTAACGAGCGAATAAACGTCGTTGGCAAAGACGTCCTTTTCGAAACATTCTTGCGCTACGCCCGTAAGCTTGTCGCCGTCGGCTTTGCGCGTGATTATCTTGTTTTTGCAACCGGAAATATGCGACAGAATATCCATCGAATCTTCCGCGACCGCAAGCACTTTCAGATAAAGATTGCTCTTTAAACACTTGTCGGTGAAATCGCTCGTCACGCCGAGCAGATTGTTGGTTATTATCCGCGAAATTCTCGCGCGGGTGTACCGTTTGGTTTCAAGCCGCGACACAAGGTCGCCTAAATTATTTGCCGCTCGGCAAGTCACTTTAATACGATTTTCAAGTCCCTCGGCGCAATCGGTTATCTTCTGCAAATCTTTCCCGTCGCTTTCAAGAATTTTGTACATCGCAACTTGACTCATGTCCGGCAGTTCCTCGGGCAAATCGGCGAAAACGTACTTCGGCAAGTACTGTTTTATCTTTTTCTTTTTGCCGTCATTAACCGCCGCCCTTACCGCCGCCGCCGAAACGTACTCTCCGCCTATCGACAAATCGTCGTGCGCGCCGGTGCGCAAAATCGGCGTAAAGTCCATGTCCTCGTTAAGCCTTAAAATCGCCTTGACGTATTCGACTCCGAGAACGGCGTTGGGCGTTTTCATAAGCGTTACGTCCACCCCGATATCTTCGAGAGCCTGCATTCTGGCGAGCGCGAACGGAGAGCCGACCGCAAGGCGTTCTTTAAGAGCCGCTTTAAACTGTTTGCTTTCGATGAGCGTGGCTTTGGCAAGCGTTAAAAATTCTTCCTTGGTTCCGCCCTCGGTGCCGAAAAACAAAGTCTTTTCGACGGGCAAGGAAGAAAGCAGCTTAACCGCGCCCCGCGCGAAAAGTTCGGCGGGAGAAGACGAGAAAGCGGCGGGCAGTTCGAAAACTATGTCCGCCCCCGCAAGCACGGCGTGGCGCGCTCGGGTGTACTTGTCGATAATCGCCGCTTCGCCTCTTTGGCAAAAGTTCCCGCTCATGATAAGCGCGACTTTGTCGCCCGCGGCTTTCATTTCCCTTATTAAGCGTATGTGTCCGCTGTGCAGCGGATTAAGTTCGCATACGGAAACGCAAAATTTCATTCGGATATTCCTTTTTTCTTTGACTTTAAAAAAAAATCATTATATAATAAATAAGGTAGCAAGCGAAAAACACTTAAAACACTTAAAACACTTAAAAAAAGCCTCGCTTAAAACCCCGTTTAGGATATTGTACCCTAAATCGGCAAAAATTTCAACTAAAATCTATATATTTTTACAAGGAGAACCTTTATGGTCGCATTAGTAGAAAAAATCATCGACAGAGCCGCCAAGCTCGACAAGACAATCGTTCTTCCCGAGGGCGAGGACAAAAGAGTAGTCAAAGCCGCTTCGGAAGTCGCAAAAAAGGGCTTCGCTAAGGTAATTCTTCTCGGTAACGCGGAAGAGATAAAAGCCGCTAACCCCGATATCGACCTTACCGGCGTAAATATTTTAGACCCGAAAACAAACGAAAAGACAAACGAATACGCAAAGCTCCTCTTCACGTTAAGACAGGGCAAAATAAGCAAAAAGACGGGGCTTCCCGAATACGCTACCGAGGACGATGCGAAAGCGGCAATCCTCAAAGATTACGCTATGTACGGCGCGTGCATGCTTAAAACGGGCGACGTAGACGGTATGGTCTCGGGCGCTTGCCACTCCACCGCCAACACTTTAAGACCGGGTCTTCAGGTAGTTAAAACAGCTCCGGGTCTCCCCCTCGTTTCTTCCTGCTCGATTATGTTTGCGCCCGAAGGCGGTCACCCTCTATGCGAGGACGGGGCTTTCGTTTTTGCCGACACCGGTCTCGAACAAACCCCGGATTCCGACAAACTCGCCTATATAGCTTTCTGCGCGGCAAAGCATTGCGAAGTTCTTTTAGGCGTTAAGCCGAGAGTCGCTTTTCTCTCCTATTCCACAAAAGGAAGCGCAAAGCACCCTGAAGTAGACAAAGTTATAGACGCATTTAAAAAATTCAAGGAGCTTGCGCCCGATATCGACGCGGACGGCGAACTCCAATTCGACGCGGCTATCGTTCCGTCGGTCGGCGAATTCAAAGCTCCGGGCTCCAAAGTTGCCGGACACGCCAACGTTTTAATATTCCCGGACCTCGGCGCGGGCAACATCGGTTACAAGATAGCGGAAAGACTCGGCGGCTTTATGGCTGTAGGTCCCCTTTGCCAAGGCTTTGCTAAGCCTATCAACGACCTTTCGAGGGGTTGCAAGTGGGAAGACGTTTACGTCGCGGTAGCGGTTACGGCTCTTCAAACGCAAATCAAGTGGTAAGTTATTAAACGGAGAGAAAATACATGAAAATTTTAGTCATCAATGCGGGAAGCTCTTCCCTTAAGTACCAGCTCATCGACATGGAAACGGAGCAGGCAATCGCCAAGGGCGGCTGCGAAAGAATAGGACTTGAAAAGGCTTTTATTTCCTTTAAAAAGGACGGAAAGGACGTTAAGTTATACAAAGACATTCCAGACCATAAAGCGGCTATTCGGCTCGTTTTGGACATTCTCGTAGACAAGGAATACGGAGCTATAAAGTCTATGAAAGAAATCGACGCGGTAGGTCACCGCATGCTCCACAGCGGCGGCGATTACGACTGCTCTATGCCGGCAACCGACGAGGTCTTGAAAGTCTGCCTTGCTAACGCCGACCTTGCGCCGCTCCACCAGAAAGCAAACCTTATGGGCGTTTACTCTTGCCGTGAAGTTATGGGCGACATTCCTATGGCGGTAACTTTCGACACGGCTTTCCACGCAACCATGCCCGAATACGCTTATACTTTCGGTCTCCCGTACGAATATCTCGAAAAATATAAAGTTCGCCGTTACGGCGCGCACGGCACTTCCCACCGTTTCGTTTCGGAAGAAGCCGCAAAATATCTCAACGCCGACAGAAACAACTTTAAAGTCATCACCTGCCACCTCGGCAACGGTTCGTCCATTTCTGCGGTCAAAAACGGCAAGTGCATAGATACTTCCATGAGCTTCACCCCGCTCGGCGGCGTGCCTATGGGTACGAGAACGGGCGACCTCGACCCCGCTATCCTCGAATATCTCGCCGACAAGACGGGTAAAGATATCCACGAACTTTTGTTTATCTGCAACAAAAAATCGGGCGTTATGGGCGTTTCCGGCGTTTCAAGCGACTTTAGGGACCTTGCGAAAGCCGCAGACGAGGGCAACAAAAGGGCCCGGCTCGCGCTCGACATATTCAGCTATTCTTGCAAAAAGTACATCGGCGCATACGCCGCGGCTATGGGCGGAGTAGACTGCGTTGTCTTTACCGCCGGCATCGGCGAACATGACGACCCCGTCCGCCGCGATATCGTAAGCGGGCTTGAATTCTTGGGCATAAAAATCGACCCCGAAAAGAACGCGCACCCGGGCAAAGGCATTGCGGACATTACCGCGGAAGGCGGCAAAGTAAAGGTACTCGTTATCCCGACCAACGAAGAACTCGTTATCGCAAGGGATACGGCGGAGATTGTAAAAAATCTCAAAAAGTAAGCTTAGGGATTACGTTCCTTATCGTTAAAACAGGAATTTTTTGCATTACGGGCGGCGGAAAAACGCTTTTTAGAGCCGTCGCCCGCAAAAAAATTTTCTTTTACGCGGTCTTTGCCCGAAAACAAGCTAAAAACGTTTGACAAAGATTGAAAAGTAATATATAATACTTTGGCTAAGTTATGATTATAGACCTTAAAGCGATAAGACAAAAAGGGCTTTCCGAAAAGGAATTTTCATTCGAATTTGCACTTGACGACGGAATACTCACTATTCCGGAAGCAAAATTTTCGAAGCCTTGCAAGGCGGAAGTTCTCGCGGAAGTTTACCCAGACAAAGCGTACGTAAGCGGCAAAGTTTTTTATTCCGTTACCGCTCCTTGCGCGCGTTGCCTCGCCCCCGCCTCTTACGACGGCGAAGTCGAGTTCGACGAAGAGTTTCGCCCCGTTTCTTACGGCGGCGAAAAAGAGCTTTCCTATACGAAAGACGTTATCGATTTAAAGCCTTTATTAGAGCAACTTATTTTAACGAATTTGCCCTATTCCGTTTATTGCAGAGAAGATTGCAAAGGCATTTGCCCCGCTTGCGGCAAAAACCTTAACGACGGCGATTGCGGCTGTTCAGGCTAAGAATACACTACACATAAAAGAGGTTAGAAAAATGGCAGTTCCTAAGTCAAAAATTTCAAAGCAGAGAGGAAACAAGAGATTCGCGGCTAACTACAAAGCTACCGCGGCTAATCTTGCCGAATGCCCGCAGTGCCATGAGCTTAAAGCTACTCACAGAGTATGCCCCAAGTGCGGTTACTATGACGGCGTTCAGGTCATCAAAAAGGAAGAGAAGTAATTTTTCTTACTGATGGAAAAAATAAGCGAAAAAGCCGAAAAGTCGGTTAAAAAAGAAAAACAGCCCGAGAAAAAACAATCCAAAGCTCAAAAAGCCGCGGAGGATTTCAAGCGCAAATATTTCGAGTATTACGACGATATCAAGATAAGCGACAGGCAAGATTGGTAACGATTTTTCCATCTTATCTTTTCAAAGGCAAAAATTAAACGAAAAGGGTTAAATCCCCTTTCGTACGGAGGCGTAGCCCAGTTGGTCAGAGCGTCTGCTTGACATGCAGAAGGTCGATAGTTCGAGCCTATTCGTCTCCACCAAGCAAAAAGCAAGTTCTATTGAGCTTGCTTTTTTGCTTACGTTGCCTTTCTCGT
>DHMS01000043.1 GCA_002405915.1 Christensenella sp. UBA4636 | reverse complement strand
CCTAAAATTTCATAACATTCGTCAACCGTTTCGACAATTACGCGCACCGCCGACAAGTCGTAAATCTGGTCAAGCGTTTTGTTGCGCGTTTTCATCTTTTTATAGATTGAATAAAAATGCTTGGGTCTGCCGATAACGTCGCCTTTTATGTTCGATTCGGCAAGTATGCCTTTTATCTCTTCGACGACGGAATTTATAAAGCGTTGACGTTCGGAAAGTTGCGTGTTTATGTTTTTGCGCAAAAATTCAAAAGCTTCCGGGTCAAGGTATTTTAAGCACAAATCTTCGAGTTCGCACTTAATTTGCGAAATACCGAGTCTGCCCGCGAGCGGCGCGTAAATATCGAGCGTTTCGTGCGCCATCGCAAGCTGACGGGCTTCCGACAAAAAGTTGAGCGAGCGCATATTGTGCAGTCTGTCGGCAAGTTTGATGATGATGACTCTTATGTCCTTAGCCATCGAAACGAAAATCTTTTTGAAGTTTTCGGCTTGCTCTTCCTTTTGCGAACGGAATTCGAATTTTTCAAGCTTGGTAACGCCTTGAACGAGCGTTAAAACCTCGTCGCCGAACTCACGCGAAATATCGCCCTCGGAAACAGCCGTGTCTTCGAGAGTATCGTGCAAAAACGCAGCGCAAATTGTAGCCGCGTCCATGCCGAGGTCAATCAAAATCTCGGCGACGGCGCAAGGGTGAATAAAATATTCCTCGCCCGAAGCCCTCTTCTGCCCCTCATGAGCGGCTTTCGCAAAATAGAAAGCTTTTTCGATTTTTTCCGCTTCTTCAATGGTGTAAACCTTGCGGACAACGTCCAAAATTTCGTACATACTTAGCCTTTTAACGCCTTTACGGCGGAATATATCGGTGAAGTATCGAGCTGTTTGCCGTAGCCTTTATTGACTACGAGCGCGCCCGAATTAAACTCTACAAGCCCGAGTTCTCTTAAAACCTCGGTTGCGAAAACAATCTGCATTTTTTTGACCGGCAGCCCGCAACGGAGCGAAAGCTCAACGCTGTTAGCTACTTTCATTCCCCTCGAACTCTTTATGTAACCGAAAACGGTTATAAAAACCTGCCTATCGACGGAAAGTTTTGTGTAATCGAATGCGTAACTTTCGCTTGCGACTATATTCTCGCTGCCGCTAAAAGCATACGGAAAACCGAGCGGGCGGTCGAGATAATAAACCGTTTTGAACCCAGTAAGCGCGTTTTTAGAGGGAGCCACTACGAGATTGTTTTTCAAATTTTTCTCTTCCGAAGCGTAAATGGTTTTATCCATTACGGAAAGGAACGGGTATTTGTCGATATTAAGCGGATTATACAACGCAAAAATCGTGCCGTAACAATCTTTCGCCGCTTCTTTTGCTTCGCTAACTACTTCGTCCTCGGCTTTAAACGGCGTTTTTTCGTCGTTTTCAAGCGTCAAAAGACTTATGCGGAAAGCTTCCAAAACGACTTTTTCGGTCGGTTTTACGGTAAATTCCACGTCGCGAACATAACCTTTAAGAAATTCTCTACCGTTAAAAGTCGAAACGCCCGGCTCAAAGAGTATGCTTTTATCCGCGCCGGAGCTTAAAAGATCGCTCTTCTTTCCGCCCGAAAAATAAGTAAGTTCAAGGTACTCCGTTTTTATTAAAACGTGCGGCGAATCGGCTTTTAACGGCGCGACGGTAACGTCGGTAGCATTTAACAAAAACATCGGTCTTCTGTTGCCCACGCCGCAAGGCTCCAACCTTTCGAGTTCCTTGGCAAGGGATAGCGTAAATTTTTCGGTAACGAGCGCGTCGGCAATCTTGACGGGCTTGAAAAATTCACTATCGTAAGTTTTTTCGACGTATTCTTCGATTGCCTTTTTGAACGGCTCGTAATTTTCTCTTTCTACG
The DNA here is from genome assembly GCA_002405915.1 of Christensenella sp. UBA4636. Classification (GTDB taxonomy): domain Bacteria; phylum Bacillota; class Clostridia; order Christensenellales; family Borkfalkiaceae; genus UBA4636. The sequence continues at coordinate 57,759 of DHMS01000043.1, read as the reverse complement.
GTTATACCCGCGGCTTGCGAATGTCCGCCGTAATCTTTCAAAAACCTTTTGCAAGCGGAAACGCATTCGTAAATGTTCACGGCTTCAATCGAACGCGCCGAGCCGTGCAAACTGTCGCCTTTGCCGGCGAAAAGTATTACGGGGCGAGAAAATTCTTCAACAAGCCTGGCAGCGATAATGCCGACAAGCCCGCCGTTCCATTCGTCGCCGCTCAAAACGATAATCTTTTTATCGAACGCCGTTTCGACGACCTTTTGCCGAGCTGCTTTATAGAGCGCGTCGCATTCGGTCTGACGACTTACGTTAAATTCGTTAAGCTTTGAGGCAAGCGTTTTCGCCCGCGCTTCGTCGTCGGTCAGGAGCAGTTCGAGAGCAAGCGACGCGTCGCCCATTCTGCCCGCGGCGTTTATCCTCGGCGCAACCATAAAGGCAAGCGAAGTCGAATTGATTTCTTTCATCGCGGCGACTTCTATAAGCGCGTTAATCGCAGGAGATGCCTTGCCGCTCTTAATGTATTTTACACCCTCGTAAACGATATCTCTGTTTTCGTCCGTAAGCGGCATACTGTCCGCAATAGTCGCGATAGTCGCGTAATCTATATATTTGTTAGCTTTTGTGCCGATTAGCGCGTAAGCAAGCTTGTACGCAACGCCCGCGCCGCATAAGCTTTCAAATCCGTAAGCCGATTTTTGTTTACAGTTTACAATCGTGCAGTCGGGCAGTTCGTCCGGGAGTTCGTGGTGGTCGGTAACGATAACGTCCGCGCCTAATTCCTTAATATATTCGACTTCTTTTCCGCCGCTTATTCCGCAGTCGACGGTAATAATGAGTTCGGGAAAATGTTCGTCGAAAATTTTGTCTATATTCGCCTTTGAAAGCCCGTAGCCGTCCGCGCGTTCGGGAACGAACGGAACGACGTCAAGCCCTAACTCGGTCAACGCCTTGGTCAAAAGCGCGGTTGCGGAAATTCCGTCCACGTCGTAATCGCCGTAAACGACTACCGTTTCTTCGCCCTCTACCGCTTGCTTTATGCGTTCCACCGCTTCGGGCATACCTTTTAAAAGAAGCGGGTCTTTAAACCTCTTCCAACCGGGCTTTAAGAAAGCGGAAAGCTCTTCGTCCGTTCTCACTCCGCGCGAATACAGTATGCCCGCGGTTTCCTTATGCAACGAAAAATCACGGGATATTTCGCTTATTCTTTTTTCGTCCTCCGAAGTGAAATCGGATAAAAGCTTTATCATTATACGCTACCTTTTTATTTTTGTGTACGGGCAGAAGCCCTAAAAAAGCAAAAAGCGAACGGGTAAAATCCCGTCCGCTTAAACGTTAGTTCAATTCTCTAACGGTTAATTTGCTATAATTATTTGGTTTCCCTGTTCGCGGCAACCGCACCTTGGTAACCCTTTTTCGCCTGTTTTTTCGCTTTTGCTTTCTTTTCTATCTTTCTGAACATAACCCAGAAGGACGGAGCGAGAAGAACGGAAGAGAACGCGCCGGCTAAAAGACCGAAGATAATCGGGAATATAAATTCCTGAATCGCATTGACGGAAAGCACTGCGAGAGCGACTACCATTACGAGGGTCGTAACCGTCGTCAAAATCGTTCTGCCGATGGTGTTCGCAATTGCTTCGTTTGCAATCTGCGCGTCGGGTTTATCCGCATTGTTCGGGTCCTTAACGGATTCGCGAATACGGTCGAAGATAATAATGGTTGCGTTGATTGAATAACCTACGATGGTTATTACCGCGGCGATAAACGTCGAGTTGACGGGAATATTGAATATCGCCGTTAAAGCAATCATTATGATAACGTCGTGGATAAGGGCGCAAACCGCGGCAAGCGCGCTCGCAAGCGTAAATCTTATTACAATGTAAATAAGCATTACGACGATAGCGACGCACAAAGCGATTATTGCGTTCCTCAAAAGCGCGCCGGAAGCAGTTGCGCCGACGGTGTAAGCCTTAACGGAGTTATCGTCGAACTCCGCGCCCGCGGCTTTAAGCGTGGCGTTTTCTTCGGCAAGCTTTTGGAGCGATTTCGTAATCATTTGGCACAAACCGTCCGTATCGCCTTTACCCTGAACGAATTCAACGAATTCGCTTTCGTTTTCGCTCGTAACCTTAACGCCTTTCCAAACGTTTCTAAGTCTTATTTCGAAAGTAGAATCGGAAACCTGAACGTCGCCCATAATTTCAAGCCCGTGGTCCGCAATAACCTTTTTCATATCGTCGCGAATAATCTTGGAGCAATCGGAATTTTCGGCAAACGCGTCAAAGTCCGCTTCGATTTTAACGCCGCCCATAAAGTCGATACCGATATTCATTCCGCGGAAAACTATAAAGCCTACGCCCGCGAGAGCGACTACCAAAGCGATTATGATGAAAATCTTGAATTTTTCAACGATTTTAATTTGTTTATTCTTAAGCATTTTTGGTTTCCTCCCTCTTCAAACGAAAGAACTTTTCTTTCTTTTCGGAAAGCGAAAGCATAATCTTAAGATACCATCTCGTAACGAAGATAGAAGTAATCATCGAGAGAACGATACCGATAAAGAGCGTTATCGCGAAACCCTTAATCGTGCCGGGACAGAGGAAATACAATACCGCGGCGGACAAAATGGTCGTAACGTTGGAGTCGATAACCGTAATAACCGCGCGCTTAAAGCCCGAGTCGACGGAAGCGAGAACTGTTTTGCCGTTTCTGTATTCTTCCTTGATTCTTTCGTAAATAACGATGTTTGCGTCGACCGCCATACCGATTGAAAGAAGAATACCCGCAATGCCGGGGAGCGTTAACTGAACGCCCGGTACAATCGCCATAAAGATGATGTAAAGAAGCGTATAGATAAAGAGTGCGATATCAGCGGCGATACCCATACCGCCGTAAACGACTATCATTATTATGAAGATTATCGCCATACCGATTACGCCGGCAAGCAAGCTCTTGTTTATAGCGTCCTCGCCCAAACGCGCGGAAATGCTTCTCGATTCACTGACTTCGAAGTCGATAGGAAGTCTGCCGCTTTCGATAACGGAAGCGACCGCGTCGGCTTCGTCGTAAGTTTCGTAACCGGTGATGGTTGCGGAAGATTCGGTAAGCTGACCCGAAACGGACGGAGAAGAAACTACTTCGTCGCCGAGGTAAATGTAAAGCGTTTTATCGTCGCTTTCGTAAACTTCTTTGGTAGCTTTACTGAAAGCTTCGGTACCCGCGGCGGTAAAGTTAAGAACGACTACGTACTTAGAAGCGTTGTCCGGGTCGCGGCTGACGTACGCTGACTTTATGTGTTCGGCTTTAACGAGAATATCGCCCGCTTTGTTACGGAAGGAAATTTCACCCGTAGAACCGATAACCTGCAATACTTCTTCAGCATTGTCGACTTCCGGAATTTCGACTCTTATCTTGTTGCCGTCCTGAACGGAAATGGTAGCTTCGGTATACCCTTTGCTGTCAAGACGAGAACGAAGAATGTTCTGCGCACTTTCAAGCGTGGAAATATACTCGCTTTTGTTTGCGTCGCTATCCGAAGAATCCTTCGGGGTTAAAACGACGTAGTAACCGCCGGAAAGGTCGATACCTTTGCCGATTAAGCTCATTATCGAGTTGTACTGCTTCGTCTTATGCGTAAACGGAACCGGGAACGACGCAAAGCACGCGACGCCGACTATTGCCGTAAGTATAAGCGAAACGATTAACGCGACAATCGATTTTGCCTTACTCATATTACCTCCTATAAATTAGGTAAAGTCAATTAAAATTTGCAACTTGCTTAGCTAAGGCGGCATACAATCCGCCTCTATAAACATATGCTTTTATATTATACATTTTTAGCCCGTCAAAGTCAATGAATTTTTCGCCGATTTTCTGCATAAACGCTTATAAAGTCGTATAATATTTTTTATTTTTAAAAAAAATGCTTCTCCGACGGCTTTTTATCAAGTTTTTAAGGCAAAAAACGCACGAAAAAAGGCGTGCCGAAACACGCCGAGAAAAAGTTCCGAATTTTTACCGCTCGTTATCTTTTCGCCGTCGCCGCGATTACTCCGCCTATAAGCCCGATAACGGCGCAAAACAAAATATCGAAAACAAGGCTTAGCGAAAAGAACGCCGTTTTAGAAATTATTGAAAAAATAATATTGACGACAACGGAATAAACTACGCCGAAAAGCGCGCCTTTCAATATTCGTTTTTCGCCTCTTATACCGATTAGAACGCCCGTAACTATCGCGATTATTTTGAAAACTTGATTTACCGGTCTTATAACGCCGCTTTCCACCGAAAATAATTTTATAACGCCAGCAAAAACAAGAACGAACAGAACGCTTAAACAAACCGCCGCGCCGAGCCCTATCGCGGCTCTTATTCTCTCCTCTTTCACGCTTTCCACCTCTTTTACGATAACTTATGCCGCAAATATAGTTTTTATTCCAAAAAACTATATAAATTGAAAGTTGAAAGTTGAAATATATGCGTGCAAAGCACGCTCGATATTTGCGCCGAGGGCGCAATCGATATTCGCGCAAGCGCGAGAGATTTTTACAAGGACGAATTGAAAGTTGAAAATAATTATCAAAAAGATTTCAACTTTCATCTTCAACTTTCAATTTATTCAATATCCCCTCATCCACCGTCGCCGCGACGACGGTCCGCCCGCTCCTCGGCGGAGCCGCCCCCTTTTCGTCACGCCGAAGGCGTGCCACCTTTCCCGCTATCGGGAAAGTCTACCCCACAAAGATTTTTTCAAAATCGGGGGAATGTCGACATCTTTCAACTTTCAACTTTTCGTATGCGTACACGAAAAAACGCCGCAAAACTGCGGCGCTTTCAAGTTGTTTCGTTATTCGGTTTTTTCTTCGGCGGAAGCTTCTTCTGTTTTTTCTTCTTTTGCTTCCGTAGCTTCCGCTTCTTCCGTCGCGGGCGCGGCTTCGGTGGTTTCGGTCGTTTCTCCGAACGGTTCCGCGGCAGGTTCCTGCTTAGCTTCGATAATCTGGTAGATTGCTTGCTTGTCAATCGTCATGTAGCCGAAGCATTCGGCGTTGCCAGTCATAATAAGATAGGTTCCGTCCTCGTTGACTTCGACAATTTCGCCGATAATCATACCGATTGTTTTAATTTTGTCGCCTTTTTTGAGTTTGCTCATTTTTTCTTCAATTTGTTCTTGCTGTTTCTTGCGCGAACGAGAAGAGAAAATAAAGTACACGACCATAATTACGGCAATCGCGCCGATAAATATCCAGCTCATGTAGGAGTTCCCGGACGTCGCCGTTCCCGAAGCGGAGCCGGACGTACCGCCGGAAGCGGTAGCAGATAACAAATTCAATATACTAAACATATTTACCTCCGATGTTTATATTTTAATATAGCTTGCTTAAATAATACTAAACTTTGTAAAATTACGCAAGCGTTTTTACGCGTATTACGATTATTTGCCGTACTTTGCGTAAAATTCTTTTACGAATTCACGCGTGTAGCCGCCGAGAATGCTTTCTCTTAGGTTACGCATAAGGCGCAAAAGGAAAGTTGTGTTGTGGAGCGAAAGAAGCATTCCGCCGAGCATTTCGCCCGTGTTTATGAGGTGGCGGAGATAAGCCTTTGTGTAATGACGGCAGCAGTAGCAATCGCATTCGGGGTCGAGCGGCGAAAAATCTTCCTTGTACATACCGTTGCGAACTACGACTTTTCCGCGGGAAGTGAGAGCGGTGCCGTTGCGGGCTATACGGGTCGCAAGCACGCAGTCGAACATATCTATACCGCGGAGAGTGCCTTCGATAAGGCAATCGGGGCTACCCACGCCCATAAGATATCTCGGCACGTCGGTCGGGTAGTACGGGTACATTTCGTCGAGAATTTCGTACATAAGCGGCTTAGGTTCGCCGACGGAAAGCCCGCCGATACCCATTCCGTACTTGACGAACGGCTTAGTCGCTTCAAGACTCTTTAAGCGCAAATCTTTAAAAAGATTGCCCTGAACGATAGGAAACAACGCTTGTTCCTCGTTTTGGTGGTGGTTATAGCACCTTTCAAGCCAGCTAAGCGTTCTGTTCATCGCCTTTTCGCTATCCGTATGATTCGCGCCGTACGGCGTACACTGGTCGAAAGCCATTATTATATCCGCGCCGAGGTTATTTTCGATATCGATAGCCTTTTCGGGGGTGATAAAGTGCTTGCTTCCGTCTACGTTGGAAGCAAAAGTCACGCCGTCGTCCTTAATATCGTTGAGTTTTGCAAGTGAAAAAACCTGAAATCCGCCGCTATCGGTAAGTATCGGGCGATTCCAGTTCATAAACGAATGAAGTCCGCCCGCCTTTTTGACTATTTCGTCGCCCGGGCGCATATAAAGGTGGTAAGTGTTTGAAAGTATAATCTTTGCGCCCGCTTCTTCAAGGTCGCGCGGAAGTATGCCCTTGACGGTCGCTTGCGTGCCGACCGGCATATAAATAGGGGTCGGAATATCGCCGTGCGGCGTGTGCAGAACGCCCGCCCTTGCGCCGCTGTCCGGGTCTTGTTTTATGGTTTCATACCAAAATTTTTTCGTAGTATCAATCATTTTATACCGTAATTTTTAAGAATTATTGTCAAAGTAAAAGCAATAGCTTTATTGCACAACACAGGCTCGGCTTAGAACCGAGCAGAGGGAGGCTCGCGAGCGCGAGCGGCATGAGTAGACCTATACGGTCACGAATGTCGTGAGCGGAAGCAGAAACGATGCTCTGCGACGGTTATAAGACGAGCATGCAGTCGCCAAAGGAGAAAAATCTGTACTTTTCTTTGACGGCAAGCTCATACAAAGAAAGCGTTTTTTCTCTGCCCGTAAAAGCGGAAACGAGCATAACGAGGGTAGATTCCGGCAAGTGGAAGTTTGTTATCAATGCTTCCACGCATTTAAACTTGTACGGCGGATAAATAAAGATATTCGTGTTGCCGTGGCAAGCTTTGATAAGTCCGTTTTCGTCGGCGATGCTTTCAAGCGTTCTCACCGAAGTGGTGCCTACCGCGACTATTCTTTTGCCCGCCCTTTTTGCGGCGTTTATCTTTTCGGCGTTCGCTTCGTCCACGGAATAATATTCCGAGTGCATTTCGTGCTTTTCGATATCGTCTACTTTTACGGGGCGGAAAGTACCCAAACCGACGTTCAGCGTGACTTCGGCAAATTGTACGCCTTTCGCTTTAAGCCGTTCGATTAACTCCTTCGTGAAGTGCAACCCCGCCGTGGGAGCCGCCGCGGAGCCTTCGTCTTTACAGTAAACGGTCTGATAGCGGGAGCCGTCTTTCAATTTTTCGTGAATGTACGGCGGAAGCGGCATTTCGCCGACTCTGTTCAAAACGTCCTCGAACACGCCGTCAAAGGTAAAGCGGATAACTCTTCCGCCGCCCTCGGCGTTATCGATTACTTCAAAAGAAAGCTCGTCGTTCACGTTAAAACGCGCGCCTATGCGGGCTTTTTTTCCGGGCTTAACCAAAACTTCCCAGTCGGTTAAGTTTATTCTCTTTAATAAGAGTATTTCCATTTTTCCGCCGAATTCCGTTTTTGCGTAAATTCTTGCGGGGTAAACTTTGGTATTGTTGACGACTAGCAAGTCGTTTTCCGTGAAAATGTTTTCGATATCGCGGAAAATTTTATGTTCGACCGTATCGGTTTTTCTGTCGTAAACGAGCATGCGCGAAGAATCTCTCGGCTCTACCGGGGTCTGCGCGATAAGCTCTTCGGGCAAGTCGTAATAAAAATCAGAAGTTTTAAGCATTGTCTTCCTCAAAAATAGAAACCTGCGCGGTGCGCCCCGGGGCTTTCAAGCCGAGGTGACGATACGCCGCGGGCGTAAGCACTCTGCCGCGGGGAGTCCTCGCAACGAAGCCTAATTGCAAAAGGTACGGTTCGTAAACGTCTTCCACGGTTGCGCCGTCCTCGTTTATGGTCGCGGCAAGCGTATCGAGTCCGACGGGTCCGCCGCCGAATTTTTTAGCCATTGCCGTTAAAAGTCGAATGTCCGTGCCGTCAAGCCCTAATTCGTCCACTTCGAGCCTTAAAAGGGCTTTTTTAGCGTCCTCGACGGTGATTTCGGAATGCCCCGACACAAGCGAAAAGTCGCGAACTCTGCGCAAAAGTCTGTTTGCGATACGAGGCGTGCCGCGACTTCTGCCGCCTATTTCCGCCGCCGCTTCGGGGGCTATATCCGCGCCCAAAATGGAAGCGGAACGCGAAACTATTTCGCTAAGCTCGGCTTTAGAATACATTTCAAGCCGACAAATTACGCCGAATCTGTCGCGGAGCGGAGAGGATAAAAGCCCCGCCCTCGTCGTCGCGCCGACGAGCGTAAACTTTTTGAGCGGTATCTGAACGCTGCGTGCGGACGGACCTTTGCCGATGATAAAATCAAGCGAATAGTCCTCCATGGCAGGGTACAAAATTTCTTCTACGTTTCTGTTTAATCTATGGATTTCGTCGACGAAAAGAACGTCGCCCTCGTTTAGGTTAGTCAAAATCGCCGCCAAATCGCCCGATTTTTCTATCGCCGGTCCGCTCGTAACCTTAATTTGCGAACCCATTTCGTTCGCAATAATGTGAGCGAGCGTGGTCTTACCCAAGCCCGGCGGACCATACAAAAGAACGTGGTCGAGAGCTTCGCCGCGCATTTTCGCCGCTTCGATAAAGACGGACAAGTTTTCCTTAACCTTGTCTTGCCCGACGTAGCCGTCCATCGTTTTGGGGCGCAGAATATTTTCGGGGTCGTCATACCCCGTTTTTTCGCCGTCCATTATGCGGCTGTCGTCCTCTTCCGTTTCCGTCATGGAGGACTGTATAATATCGTCGTTTTCGAACATGTTTTCTCCGGAAATCATAATCTGTCCTTATTTCAAAAGCGTTTTATGCTGTGATTTTTTCTATTTTAAAAAACACTTTAACGCGGCGGTTATAACCTTTTCAAGCCCGACTGCGCCGGAAGAAATAGCCTCTTCCACGGCTTCCACGGCTTCTTCGCGCTTGTAGCCTAAGGAAATGAGCGCAAGCACCGCGTTGTCCTTTTCGCCGTCTATTTTGGGCGCGGCGGTCTTTGTTTTGCCGCTCGGCGCGCCGAGGCTTTCTATAGAAATAGCTTCCCGTAATTCGAGAATAATTCTTTCCGCCGTCTTTTTACCTAAGCCTTTAACGGAAGAAAGGGCTTTAACGTCGCTTGAAGCTATGGCGAAAGCAAGGTCGTTAAGGCTAAGCCCCGATAGCACGGTCATGCCCATTTTTGGTCCCACGCCCGACACCGAGATGAGTTTCAAAAACATCTCTTTTTCGGCTAAGTTTTCGAACCCGAAAAGGCTCATTCCGTCGTCGCGCACGGCAAGATAGGTATACACCGCGCCCTCGCCCTCTTCGACAAGCCGTTTAAACGAAGTCGCCGAGCATATTATTTCGAAGCCCAGTCCGTCGCGTTCCAATATAACCGTTCCGTTCGAAGCCGAAAGAACTTTGCCTTTAACGTAAGCTATCATAAAATTTCCTCTTTATGCGATTATTTTATACCGAACCCCGAGGAAAACCGCGAGGTGTTGGAATGGGTGAGCGCGACTGCCAAAGCGTCCGCCGCGTCGTCCGGCTTAGGAATTTTTTTGAGATTCAAAAGCCTCGTGACCATTTCCTGTATTTGTTTTTTGTCGGCTCTGCCGTAACCCGTCAAAGCTTGTTTTATTTGCAAAGGCGTGTATTCGAAAAGCTTGCGCGTGCGCTTCATGCAAGTAACGAGCGTAACGCCCCTCGCTTGAGCGACGTTTATAGCCGTTTTCGCGTTGTTGTTGAAAAACAACTCTTCCATCGCCACTTCGTCCGGATTGTATCTTTCAAGAAGCTTTTCCGTGCTTTGCTCAATCATATACAAACGGTCGAAGAAATGCGCTTCCTTAGGCGTTAATATGACGCCGTAATCGATAGCAGCAACCCGCCCGTTTTCGCTTTTTATAACGCCGTAGCCCACGGTCGCAAGCCCCGGGTCTATTCCGAGAATTATCATAAATTAAAGTCTTCCGTAAACGTACTGCAAAACGGTGACGGTGACGGCAAGCTTGGTCGAATTGCGCTCGATGTTCAAAATAAGTCTGTCGCCTATCTTCAAGTTAAGCGATTCTATATAAGTTTTGAATCCGCTTGCGCGCGTAACCTTGTATTCCGCGCCCGTATCGCCGTTGCGGACGGAGATTATCTTATCGCCCGCGACTATTCCGCATTTATAAAAGCTTCCCGTTTCGTCGAGGGAATCGAAGTAAACGTAGCCTTGCGTGCCGAAAACGTTGTTGCTGTAATCTTTTACGCTATACCCGAGCATAAACTTGCCGGGAATATAACCGGAAGTGCCTTCCTGCGTGAACGTTTCCATAAGCTTTTTAGAAACGTCTATCGCTATATCGGACGGTATCGCGACGCCCAAGCCTACGCCGTTACCGAGAACTTCGTCGTATTTACAAGTAACTAACCCCACGAGATAACCGGCGCGGGTGAAAAGTCCGCCGCCCGCAGAACCGCTTTTTACGAGCGCGTCCGTCTGCAAAAAAGTTATGTCGCCGTTTTCCGTTTGCATATTTTCGCACACGGCGGATATTATGCCCGAAGTAAAGGTAACGCCCGGAACGGTAGTTAAAGGATTGCCGCCCGCGATAACGTTTTCGCCCGTTTCGGCTCTGCCGTTATACACCGTACAAGCGGGAATTTCCGCCACGGCGTAAAGCACGCAGACGTCGCTGTCCGGGTCGCCGCCCACGAAGAGCGCGGGATAAGTTTTTCCGTCGTAAGCAGTGATACTGACGGGGTTTTTGTCCGTCGTTTCCGTTTTATCGGTTTTTTCCGCGGCTTCGAGCTTGTCCTCGGCAATAGCGTTTTCGATAAAGTCAAGGCTCGTCAAAATATAGCTCGTTTTTTCCGCGGCAACGCCCGCGGCTATTTCCTCGTCCGTGCGCCTCGTTTCGCCCGCGCCGATAACTATGCCGCTCGCCGTGAGAACTTTCTTTTCGGTCTTGTAATGAACTTTTACGATAGTTTTTTCAACGCGCTTTAATACGGATTTTATATCCGTAGGCTCGTCCTCCGCAGGGTCGCTCGGCGTAACTTCTTTGACGTTAACCGTAATATTTTTAGCGGTATTAGAGGAAGTCGTCGGTTTTTTGCCCGAGTCGCCGCTGTCCTCTCCGCCCGGGGTAAGGTTGCACCCTACGAGCGTGACGATAGCTATCATTATTATCGCAATCGCAAGCGCGAAAATTTTCTTTTTCATACGCACTCCTTGTTTTTCGACTTAGCATATATTTATACTTAGCATATATTTATGATTTATAGATAATTATACACTATTTCTATTATAATTGTCAAAGTTAAAAATAACATTTTAGGGAAAGATATGAATAATACTTATTTTAAAGCCCATAATACTAACAAGCGGCGTTCAAACAAAGGAATTTTCCGTTGCTAAAAGTTTTTAGCGGCAGAAAGGGAAAGACACTCGTTTGATAGTAAAATAAACGTCGCAGATATAATCCGCTCGATTTCGAAGCTCGGACAAAACCCGTTTTTGCCCCCGTTGCGAATATGCGGAGGGGCTTTTGCGGGAAAAGAAAAAAGGCTTTTTGCTTAAATTTCTTTACAGCAAAAGCCTTTTTTATATAATTGAAAGTTGAAAGGTGAAAGTTGAAAATTAAGGTCGAATTATTATTTATATAATATTTCATATCCGCAACTTTCAATTTTCCATTTTCAATTTTCAACTTACGCATTGCACGCAATGCGACAATTATTCTTCTTCCTCAACTTCGGGTAAAAGTACGTTGTGATATACGTCCTGCACGTCGTCGTTGTCCTCAAAGGCGTCGAGCATTTTGCCGAATGTGACGAGCTGCTCGTCCGAAAGAGTTATGCGGTCGTTAGGTATCATCATGATATCGGCTTCTTCAAAAGTTACGCCGTGGTCTTCGAGATACTTTCTTACCTGAGTGAAAGCAGTCGGGTCTGTGCGTACTTCGTAAACGTCGTCGGAAACTATAACGTCGTCCGCGCCGGCTTCGAGGGCGTACTCCATCATTTTGTCCTCGTCGAGGTCGGGCGTGCGGTCAACGACGATAACGCCTTTATTTTCAAACATAAAGGTAACGCTGCCGGTAGTACCCATGGAACCGCCGAACTTATCGAAAATATGTCTTACGTCGCCTACCGTTCTGTTCTTGTTGTCGGTAAGCGTTTTAACCATAACCGCGCTGCCGCCTACGCCATAGCCTTCGTAAACGAGAGTTTCGTAGTTTACGCTGCCGAGTTCGCCCGTAGCCTTTGCGATACTTCTTTTGATGTTGTCGTTAGGCATGTTGGCGGCTTTCGCCTTTGCGATAACGTCCGCAAGTTTGCTGTTAACGGAAGGGTCCGCGCCCTGCTTTGCCGCAACGGCGATTTCTCTGCCTATCTTAGTAAAGATTTTGCCGCGCGCCGCGTCCGCCTTACCTTTTTTTGCCTGTATATTGTGCCATTTGCTATGTCCTGACATTTTTATGCTCCTTAAATACTTTTATGTAAAAGCTCGTATAAGATTATCGAACATGAAACGCCCGCGTTAAGGCTTTCCATATTGCTTTTCATGGGGATAGAAACTACTTCGTCCGCCCGCTCTTTAAGTTTTTCGGAAACGCCGTGCGCTTCGTTGCCTATAACAAGACAAAAATCTCCGCTTATCGTCTTTCCGAAAAGGTTTTCGCCTCCCATATCGGCGACTATTACGCGCCGATTTTCTATGACTTTTTCAAGTTCGCCCTCTTCTACGGGGTAAACTTCGACCGAGTTAAGTCCGCTCATCGCCGAGCGAACGCACTTAGGCGAATACGGGTCCGCGCCGTTTAAAATGTAAACGGCTTTTACGCCGACCGCGGCGCACGTTCTTATTATCGTACCTACGTTGCCAGGGTCGGAAACGCCGTCCAAAAGCACTATGTTGCCGCTACTTTTCGCCTTAAACTGCGGAAAAGCGACGAGCGCGAATATTCCTTGCGGCGTGACGGAATCGGCGACGAAACGGCAAATATCGTCCGTCACCTCGTACACGGCGGGAACTTTACCCTCGTAAGACGAAACAAGACGGGCTTTGCCCATTACGGACAAAACGTTTTTGCCGCTTTTAACGGCTTCAAAAACTTGTTTTTCGCCCTCTATAAGGTATCCGCCCGCGGAAATTCTCCCTTTTTTGTCTTTAAGCGAAGCGTAAAGCTTTACGACGGGATTGTGGCGTGAAGTGATAATCATATAACAAAAATTAAAGCCGCTGATAGTCAACCTATAAGCGGCTTTAAAGGCTTTTTACGCGTTGCACGCTTTAACCTTTTCAACGAGTGCGGTAAAGCCCGCCGCGTCGTTGATAGCCATATCGGAAAGAACCTTTCTGTTAAGGTTAAGACCGAGTACGTTCATACCGTGCATAAATTTGCTGTAGCTTATTCCGTTAAGACGGCAGCCCGCGTTGATACGAGCAATCCAAAGCTTTCTGAAATCGCGCTTTTTGGACTTTCTGCCGATGTAAGCGTAGTTAAGCGACTTCATGACCGCTTGACGCGCTACTCTGTATAATTTGCTCTTAGCCCCAAAGTAACCTTTGGAAAGCTTCATTATTTTTCTGCGTTTTTTAACGCCGTTAACCGCTCTTTTAATACGCATTTATACTGTCCTCCTTACGCCTTGTAGGGAATAAGACCCTTTACGGTCTTTTCCTGAGTGGTGGATACGTAGGTACCCGCTCTCAATCTTCTTTTTCTCTTGGTGTCTTTCTTGCTCAAAATGTGGTTGTGACCTTCGCAAGCTCTTTTTACTTTACCCGTTGCGGTAAGCTTAAAACGCTTTTTGGAACCGCTGTGAGTTTTCATTTTCGGCATGTTTTTGCCCTCCGATATAAATTTTTAAGTTTTGCGGGTTACCCCGTCGATTAAGTCGCTTTAAAAAGCTTATTGCTTCTTTGCCGTATCTTCTTTTGAAGGAGCGAGTATCATGAGAATGTTGCGCCCTTCTAAAAGCGGCTTTCTTTCCATGACGGCTTTTTCCTTGACAAGCTCGAAGAATTTGTTCATAACGTCCACGCCGAGCGACGAATGCGCGTTCTGTCTGCCTCTTAAACGTATGGAAACCTTTACTTTATTACCCGCGTCCAAGAACTTCATCGTCTGCTTTGCCTTAACGTTCAAATCGCCGACGTCGATGGTCATAGACAGCCAGATTTCTTTAAGCTCGATAACCTTTTGATTCTTTTTGGCTTCCTTTTGTTTTTTGAGAATTTCGAAACGGTATTTGCCGTAGTCCATTATTTTGCATACGGGCGGGTTTGCCGTCGGGGAGATTTCCACGAGGTCGAGATTGGCTTCGTACGCGAGCCTTTGCGCTTCGCGAGAAGAAACTATTCCGAGCTGGCTGCCGTCCGCGCCGATAAGACGAACTTGCGGGTGACGAATCATTTCGTTGATGTTATTCTGAACTTTAATGGTTTTAGCCTCCTAAAGCATAAAATAATCGGGCTTTCCGCATAAGAAAACCCGATGAAAATACCATAAAAAATCAACATTAGCCGATAATGCGGTATGTGCCGTTTAGTTAAAACCGACGGCGAGAAGGTTCACTCTTCTGCTTCAAGCTTAAACATTCTACCACATTACTATTCCTCTGTCAAGGATTTTTTCGGTCTTTTTTAAAATTTTAGTCCTTGTAAACAACCTTGTCTTTATCTTCCTTATGAACCATTTCGATAAAGTCTTTGGTCTTCATTTCGCCCATATCGCCGAGTCTTCTGCTACGGACGGCCACTATATCGCCGGCTTCAACTTCCTTGTCGCCGATAACGAGCATATAAGGAACTTTTTCCATTTGCGCGTCCCTAATCTTTTTGCCTATCTTTTCGCTTCTTAAGTCGACTTCGGCTCTCAAACCTCTGTCGTACAAAGCTTCCTTAACGGCTTCGGAATACTCCGCGGCTCTGTCGGTTACCGGCAAAATCTTAACCTGAACGGGGCAAAGCCAAGTCGGGAAGGCTCCCGCGTACTTTTCGATAAGCATAGCGAAAACTCTTTCGTAGCAGCCGATGGACGAACGGTGAATTACGAAAGGAGTTTTCTTTTCGCCGTTCTGGTCGATATACGACATATCGAACGCGGTACCCGCAGAGAAGTCGAGCTGAATGGTGATGAGGGTGTCTTCCTTGCCGTAAACGTTCTTGCACTGAATGTCGAGCTTAGGTCCGTAGAAAGCCGCTTCGTCGTCCGCTTCGTCGTAGGTTAAGCCGAGGTGGTTGAGAATTTGGCGCATAAGGTTTTGCGTATCCTCCCAAGCCTTGTCGTTGTCGATATATTTAGCTTTGTTTTTACCGCGCTTTGAAAACCGATAGGTAACGTCGTTTTCCATGCCGAGGCATTTTAAGAAGTAAGTGGAAAGTTCCAAGCAACGCTTGAATTCGCTTTCGACCTGTTCCGGGGCGCAGATAATGTGTCCGTCGGAAAGCGTAAACTGTCTGACCCTTATAAGCCCGTGCATTTCGCCCGAGTTTTCGTTACGGAATTCGGTAGCCGTTTCGCAGAATCTGTAAGGCAAATCCTTATAACTCTTCAAGCCGTTTTTGTAAATCTGATACTGGAACGGGCAAGTCATCGGGCGCATTGCGAGAACCTCGCCCTCCGCGTCCGCGTCGCCTATAACGAACATTTTGTCGCGATAGTGGTCCCAGTGACCGGAAATTTTGTAAAGGTCGCTCTTTGCCATGCACGGGGTGCGGGTCGGTTGGAAACCCCTTCTTTCTTCCTCGTCCTCTACGAACCTAATCATAGTCTGCATGACTTTGCTGCCCTTTGCGCCGAAAAGAGGCAAGCCCTGACCGATAACGTCGCTCGTCATAAAGTAACCTAATTCTCTGCCGAGCTTGTTGTGGTCGCGGCGTTTGGCTTCTTCCTGCTGTTTGACGTATTCTTCGAGCTGGCTCTTCTTTTCGAAAGCCGTAGCGTAAATACGAGTAAGCATCTTGTTTTTTTCGTTGCCTCTCCAATACGCGCCGGTAAGGCTCAAAAGTTTGAAAGCCTTAATTCTGCCGGTCGAGGGAAGGTGCGGACCTTTGCAAAGGTCGGTAAACGCGCCTTGCTTGTAGAAGGATATTTCTTCGCCCTCGGGCAAATCTTCGATGAGCTGAACTTTGTACGGCTCGTTATAATCCTTCATAAGCTTAATAGCTTCGTTTCTCGGCAAGGTAAAGCGGGTAATGGGCAAATCGCTCTTTATTATCTTTTTCATTTCCTCTTCGATTTTCTCAAAATCGTCCTGAGTTATGGGCGTTTTGAAATCGAAGTCGTAATAAAATCCGTTTTCTATCGTAGGACCTATCGCAAGCGCGCAGGTCGGGTATATGTTTTTGACTGCCTGTGCCAGAATATGCGAGCAGGTATGGCGGTATACGTCGAGACCTTCCTTGTCTTTGAGCGTGAAGAATTCGACTTCCGCGTCGGCGTTCAGCTCTTCGCTTAAATCTTTGAGTTCGCCGTTCACTTTTGCGACGACGGCTTCGCGGGCAAGACCTTCTGAAATCTCTTTTGCGATTTCGGAAAGCTTTTTCCCGTTTTCAAGTTCCATTTTGTTTCCGTTTTTCAATGTGATAATCATAAAACGCACCCCTTTTAGAGTTCTTTTTTTATATTTTAATAAAAAACGCCCTTAAGCCCCGATAAAAGAGCCTAAGGACGATTGTTAACCGTGGTTCCACCTTAATTTGCGAATTTTATATTCGCCTCGTTTAGCTTCATTTTGCGCGAAGCAAACGCCTTTTTATACGCAAGTGGTTTCGCTTTCGGACTTTATACGGACGCTCTCAGCCACGACTCCGCTCTCTTTTAAAAAGCTACCCTAAGTTACTTGTCTTGCAAAAAGATATTTTGTTTTTGTATTTACATATTATAATATTAGAAGTTGGAAACTTGCTTGCAAGGGTTTACAACTTCGCCATATTATATGTTAAGAAGCGCAAAGTTTTAACTTTGCGGGCGCAACTGCGCAAAATTTTGAACCTGTTTCAAAATTTTCTTCTTATAATTATAGTCCAAAAGTTTTTTTTGTCAATTAAAATAACCCTTTCCGAAAAATATTTTTTCGCCGAAATATTCTTTAAGGTAAAATTCGTCTTTTTCGGGCGGCTTGAAGTCGAGTTCGACCGTTCCCGCGCCCGAGAGTATAACCTCTCTCACGGTTTTCAATTCTTCGCCATCGCCGCACAGGTTAACGCGTTTAAGCCTCGTAAAACATTCGTCGTACACGCCGCCTTTCGCTACGTAAACCTTGCGGCTTTTCCTTTCGCTCACGAGATAAGATATAAAATCTTTGAGTTGCCCGGGACGGAACACGGGCGGCAGACACGCCACTACTTCCGCCCACTTTTCGGCAAGCGGTTTAAGCGTAAAGTTGAACGAGCCGTCTATCGTATACGGGTCGCCAACCGTTTTTGAAGCGGCGTAAGAGCAATCTTCCGTAAAATCCGCGGCGATAAGCGCGGCAAGCAGCAACGAATATTCCTCGTCGTTTAAGCCCGACACGCGGACGTACTTTTCGAAATATTCGTGCTTATACCCGACGGCTATAACTTCGCCTATCTTTTCTTCCAAGGAAGAACGGAAGTATGGCGCGCAGTCCTCGCTAAGGGTTACGACAAGTTCGGCGCGTTCGTCGCGCTCGGTCATCTCAGCTGCGCCGCCCAATCCTTTCACAATCCCCGAAAGACTGTCTTTTATATATTCGATATATTTTGCTCTGAAAAAAGAGTCGCTTACGGTAAGTTTCATTTCCATATTAGTTTACGTAACGCTCCTTCTTTTAGTCATAAAAATTCTTTTATTCTTTGCTTTTTTCTTTATAAGCGCGAACGCAAGCTTAAATAATTCCGAAACGACAAGCACGGACGAGCATACGGCAAAGATTTTAAGCCACAGCAAAGGCTCGAGCGGTACCGTGCCGAAAAACGACGGGATAAACTGACAAACGAGAATATGTACCGAAAGGGTTACGAACAGCATTATAACGAGCAGTTTATTGCCGAAAAAGCGTTTTATTGAACTTTCGCTTCCTCCCGCGGCGCAGTTTATCGCGTTGAAAAGTTGGATGAACACGAACACGGAAAGTACAACGGTCGGTTGCGCGTTTATGTTCGCCCCAAGGAAATTGAAAAGTTGTTGGCATGTCGTAACCGCGCACATAAACACCGAAGTAAGCCCTATTCTTGCCATCATAAACGGCGTTAAAACGTCCTCGTCGCGGCGGACGGGCTTAGTCTTTTCAAGCTCGGTTTTTCTATCTTCCACGCCCAAAGAGAGCGCAAGCGGACCGTCCATTATTACGTTGAGCCATAGTAGGCTCGTTGAAGTAAACGGGCAGTCAA
Source organism: Christensenella sp. UBA4636 (assembly GCA_002405915.1). Taxonomy (GTDB): domain Bacteria; phylum Bacillota; class Clostridia; order Christensenellales; family Borkfalkiaceae; genus UBA4636. The sequence goes on along the minus strand of DHMS01000043.1, from coordinate 39,367 downwards.
GCCCCGTTAAAAGGCTTGCGACTATTATGCTCATAGAAGCTAAATTGACGGTTAACTGAAAGGAGATAAAGCGGCGGAAATTCCCGAAAACGCCCCGCCCGAACGCTACGGCTTTTACTATCGTCGAAAATTTGTCGTCAAGGAGGATTAGGTCGGCGGCTTCCTTTGTTACGTCCGAACCGCTACCCATAGCTATGCCGATATCCGAATGGCGGATTGCGGGCGCGTCGTTCACCCCGTCGCCCGTCACGGCTACAACTTCGCCGTTTTTCTGCAAGGCTTCGACTATTCTTAACTTAGTTTTCGGCGTGCTTCGCGCTACGACGGAAACGTTTTTTAAGAACGCGGCGAGCATATCGTCGCTCATCGCTTCTATTTCGGCGTTTTCCGCCACCCGACCTTTAAGCGAAAGTTTTTCGGCGATAAAAGCCGCCGTTTCCTTGCTGTCGCCCGTCAGAATTTTAACCTTTACACCCGCTTTAAGGCACGTTTCCACGGCTTCTTTCGCGTCCGGGCGCAAATCGTCGCAAATGGCGGCAAACCCGTCGTAAAACCATTTTCCCTTTTCCTTGTGAGCGAACGCAAGCACGCGCATTCCCCGCCGCTCGGCGTAGGAAACGTCGGTCAAAAATCCGCTTTCGCCCACGATTTTGCTAACCGCTTCGGGCGAACCTTTTAGGTATGTTATTTCGTCGTTGCCGTGCTTAACGGTCGTAGTCATGTACTTTTTGTCGGAAGAAAACGGAACGCGAGAAGCTACGGGCTTTGAAGCGCGGAACTTTTTGTAGTCCGCGCCGAATTTTTCAAGAGAAGAAACGAGCGCAAGCTCGGTTGCGGAACCTATCTTTTTGTCGCCGTCCACCGTCGCGGTGGTGTTCAAAGCAAAGTTTTCTATAGCGTATCTATCGGGCGAAACGCGTTTGCCTTTTTCGTCGTAAAAACCTTCCAAAACCATATCGTTTGCGGTGAGCGTTCCCGTTTTGTCCGAGCAAACAAGGCTCACGCCGCCTATAGTTTCCGCCGCGACGAGCTTTTTTATGAGCGCGTTGGACTTTGCAAGGCGGACAACGTTTAACGTTAGCGATATCGCGACCGTTGCGGGCAACCCCTCGGGAACGGCGGCGACTATCAATAGGACCGACTGAATAAAGGCTTCCGTCACGCCGTCGAAAGTAAAATTCGACGAAGCGGCAAGGCGAATAAGACTTAAAACAAACACCGCGGCGGAAGCTACGCCGCCGAATATCGACACCGTTTTTCCGAGGCGGGAAAGCTTTGCGTTGAGCGGCGCGGAAACGTTTTTTTCGGCGTTAGATTCTTTGGCGATAAGCCCCGTTTCCGTTTTATCGCCCACGGCGGCGACAACCATAACGCCCCGCCCCGCGGTCACGAACGTGCCGGAGTACGCACAATTCACCCTTTCGGCAAGCGGCGCGTTGCTCCTTAAAATTTTGTCGGGGTCCTTTTTCACGGTTTTGCTTTCGCCCGTCAAAATAGATTCGTCCGTCCTTAAATCCTCGGCGTAAATAATTCTGCCGTCGGCGTAAACCTTGTCGCCCGCTTCCAAGCACACGATATCGCCGACTACTATTTCTTCCGCCGCGATTTTTCGCTTTTTGCCGTCGCGGATAACGGTTGCTTTTCCGCCGCCCGCAAGGGTCAAAAATTCAAGAGCTTTTTTAGATTTATCTTCCATTATCACGGTGACGGCAACCGAAACGGAAATAGCCAAAAGTATGCCTATGCACTCGTAAAAATCACCGTCGCCCGTTTTCAAAAACTTGCCTATATTCACTCCCGCCGTGAGCATAAGCGCAAACACGAGAATTAGCATCATCGGCTCTAAAAGCGCGGACAAAACCTTTTTGAAAACGCTTGTTTCTTTGGGCTTTTTTATAACGTTTTTGCCGTAGCGCGCGTTTAACAAAACCTTAGCCGACGTAAGCCCCGCGTTCTCGTCCGTCGAATATGCGCGCAATATTTCTTTTTTGTTCTTTGTATGCACACTTCCACCGCCTTTATTGTTTTACATGAAAGTATATTTTACTTAAAGCAAAAAAAGAACGCCGACGAAAATCGGCGCAAGCTTTCGACAAAATTTTCAAAGTTTTTAGGCGTTAAAAAAGCCGCTTTAAAGGCGGCTTTCGATTAATTTTGTTTTTAGTTTTTTCCGCTTACGGGAACGCTCGGCAAATCTACGCCTTTGGACGAAGAGTTAGAAGAGGAACTCGAAGAGGAATTGCCCGCGGAGCTTGAAGAACTCGAAGAGGAACTCGAAGAGCTGCTCGACGAGGAGCCGCTCGACGAGGACGAAGTACCTTTCGAAGAAGAGGATTTCTCACCCTCGGACGAAGAACTGTCGGCAGTGGCTTCCAACGCTTTATTATAAGACGAATTGAGCTTATCGAGGTTGAACTTGTTCTGTTCGTCGACGAGGCAAAGCGCGGTGTTCTTTTCGCCGCTCTTTTCAAGCTCTTCCTTAGATTTTACGTTTGCGTCGGTATCGGACAAAAGCCCGTCGCTTGCCGTTCTCACGCCCGCTTTAACTAAGGTTGCCGTAACTTGTTTATCCTTTTCGTCGACAACGAAAATTTCGCTTATTTTCATCGTGTCGCTCACCGTGATTTGCAAATACGAACGCGACTTGCAAGACGAATCGACGGGAACTTTAACGACGTTGCCGGACTTAGAAAGAAAACTCCTTTCTATCCTCTGCACGCTGCCGTAGCTTTTCGTAAAGCCCGATTCGCTCGAAGCAAAGTAAACGCCGACAGAAGAAGTATCCGCTTCGACGCCCGAGATAATCAGCCAAACTTCCTTTAAAGGGTTATCCTTTTCAAGCGAAACGACGGCGTAATTGACGAGCGTTTCGTCGCCCGCGGTTTCCTTGTAAACGTTGTACGAGCTGCCAAGCCCGAGAGAGGACACGGAGCAACCCGTGAGAGTTAAAACCGCGGCAAGCGCGATTACCGATAATAAAGTCAATAATTTTTTCATGAGTTTTCTTCTCCTTGGTCTTTGCACGCGATTTTTTCAAGTTCGCGCATAAAAGTCGAAATATCTTTAAACGAGCGATACACGGAAGCGAAGCGGACGTAAGCGACTTCATCGAGGTCCATAAGCCCGTTCATAACCATTTCGCCTATCTGCTTTGAAGTTATTTCCTGGTCCATAGTGTTATAGACTTGCTTTTGAATGTCTTCGCAAAGCCTGTCTATTTTATACATCGGCACGGGGCGTTTTTCGCATGCCTTTATAATGCCGCTTTTTATCTTGCTTATGTCGAACGCCTGGCGCGTGCCGTTGGCTTTTATAACGAGTACGGGCGTAGTTTCAACAGTTTCGTAAGTGGTAAAGCGTTTTCCGCACGCCACGCACTCTCTGCGGCGGCGTATAGTTTCGCCGTCCTCGGAAGCGCGCGAGTCGATAACCTTACTCTCCTTGCACCCGCAGTACATACATTTCATATTATACCTCTTTGTCTTGTGTTTTAGTAAAAATCTTGTCTTAGGTTGTTGTTCTGTATTACTATTTAAAATATTGTACCACAAAGCTTTTATTTTGAAAAGGTATTTTAGCGGTATTTTGAGATATTTACGCCGAATTTGCTTAAAATAACGCAGAAAAGCCGAATTTTTACGCGCTCATTGTTAAAAAGCACCCTTTTCGGCAATAATAGTCGTATGATTATCTTTTTGAGAATAGCCGTCGCCGTGTATTTTGCGGCTATAAACTTTTATTCGTTTCTGCTCGTAAAAAAGCAACGCGACGACGAGGACATGAACGAAAAGCAAACGGTAAAGGACGGGAAAATAGTTTTAACGTCGCTTCTCGGCGGCTCGGCGGGCGTGTATATCTCCTTGCTCGTTTTCCGCTATCGGTTAGACAGTTTGCTTTTAATGGTCTTTACGCCAATTTTCCTTTTGTTCAACGTTTTCGTCGCCATTTATTTGTTCGTTTCCAACTTCTTTATACCTATGCCCGCGGAAGCCGCAAAAGCGATTCAAGATTTTTTGTATATCGTTTTCAAGTAAAGTAACGCGATTACCGTTTTCGCATCGAAAATTTCGCCGCTTTCAATCATTTTAAAAGCCTTTTCGACGGGAATTTTCACGACGTTTAAAAACTCGTCGTCGTCAAAATGCGTTTTTCCGAAAGAAAAATCTTCGGCGCGGTAAATATGTATTATCTCGTTAGTGTACCCGGGCGACGGCGAAGCGGCGCAAATCTTCGTCCACTTTTTCGCGGTAAGCCCCGTTTCTTCGCTAAGCTCTCTCTTTGCGCAAACGAGCGGGTCTTCGCCCTTTTCGAGCTTGCCCGCGGGGATTTCCAAAATTTCTTTGCCTACGGAGAGCCGAAATTGTTTAACAAGGTACACTTCGCCATTTTCTTCGGCAAGTATGCCCGCGCCGCCGTGATGTTCGACTTCTTCCCTAAACGCCGTTCTGCCGTCGGGCAGCGTGACGGCGTATTTTTTTACGGTAAAAACCTTGCCCGCGTAAAGCGTTTCGCTTTGAATTATCTTTTCTTCCGTGTTCATTACAATACCCCGCAAGATTTTAAGATATCTTCTATTTTATTGACGGAAACGTCAAGCTTTCTATGATACAAAGTCGAATATTTGTAGCCCAAAAACGCCACCTTTATTCTGTCCGGGTCGGACTCGAAAAGGGCTTGGTCGAAGTTGTCGTACAAAGCCATAAGGTCGGCTTTTAACTCCGGCTCTATCTTATACTGCAAAATTATGCCTTTACTCTTTTTGAGTAAGTCCTTTATGAGCGCGGCGTCCGAAAAGCTAATCGCGGGTTTTTCCGCGGGGCGTTTTGCAACCACTCTCGGCTCGTCGGTAACTCCCGAAATCATCGCGCCGACCGCGCTTAAAACTTCCACCTTGAACGGCTTTAAAAATTCCGCCGAAAATCTTTTAAAGGCAAGGTTTAAATCCCCTTGGCAAAAGTAATCGGAAAGCACGCGGAAAAATTCTTCCTCTTTTACGTCTATCCTATAAAGTAGCGTAAAGGACAAAGCTATTATCGTGCGGCTGTCGGGCGGGAGAAGATACTTGCCGTCAATGTTGTCGCCTTTCACGAAGTAGTTCTTCTTTTCTCTGTCGTAGTCGAAGTCCTTAGTGCAGAACGCGAAAAGTTCCATGAGAATATCGGAAACGGCTATCGCCTTTAAAACGGCGGCTATTTTTTTCTCCGCAAGCAGGTACGTTGTGTTGCTAAGCTCGTCGAAAGCTCTCGAAAACGCTTCGATTGATTGTTTATCGTTCATCTTTTTTACCTCTTTGCAAATATTTTAGCACAAATTTTAAATCTTTACAATTTAATTTTCGAAAAACTATTGACTTTTTACTATAAATTTATGTATAATAGAGGCACTCACCTTTTAAGGGCGAAGAATATAGGTTTTTACGGAGAGAGAAGCAATGCCCGTTAAAGGCGACAATCTGTTGAACAAGTTAATATTATTGTTCGTCTTCGATAAGATGGAAGTGCCTCTTTCGAAAGCTACGATTGAAAACATGTGCTGTCAGGCTAACAATTGGCTGAGCTTTATGGACTGCGCGCCTACGCTTGCTCAGTTACAGGAGAACGATTTCATTTACGAACTCGATTCGTCCTCCCCCTCGCTCTATGCCATCACGCCGAGCGGAAGAGTTTGCCTTGCGGACTTCTTCGTGCGTATTCCTACTTCCGTTCGCGAAGAGATTTCCTACTTCGTCAAACAGAACAGAAACGCTTACAAGCGCAAGCAGGAATACATAGCCGACTACTACATGAATAAGGACGGCACTTACACCGTCTTTTTGAAAATCTTGGAACCCATAGGCTCTCAGTTCGAACTCAAACTTGTTGTTCCGAGCCGTCAGATAGCCAAAAATATATACAGAAAGTGGGAAGACAAAGCGGAAACGGTATATTCTGCCGTTTACGAAAATCTTGTTGACTAAAGGAGTTAAAAATTATGCAGACTTACACAACGAAAGGAACTTGCTCTCGCCAGATATTGTTCGATATCGACGAAAACAACAAAATCCACAACGTAAAGTTCATCAACGGCTGCCTCGGCAATCTTCAAGGCATCGCGAAACTCGTAGAGAACCGCGACATCGACGAAGTTATCACCCTCTTAAAAGGTATTCGCTGCAAAGGCAACACCTCTTGCCCCGACCAGCTCGCCTGCGCCCTCATCGAATACAAAAAGAAGAAGGAAGACGAAGCCAACGGCATAACCCCGCCAAAAAAGTATTAAAGCTAAAAACAGTCTAACAAAAAAAACAATCCCTCGATTTTCTCGCCGGGATTGTTTTTTTTGCAGAGAAAAAGCCGCCCGGCTCACGAGCGACTTTTTGAATTGCCTTTTTACTTTTGACGACCTAAGTTAAAATTACTTAAGCTAAAATCAAAGAACTTCTTTAACCTTGGCGGCTTTGCCCGTACGACCTCTTAAGTAGTACAGTTTCGCTCTTCTGACTTTACCTTTCTTGATAACTTCGATTCTGTCAATCTTCGGGGAGTGAACGGGGAACGTTCTTTCCACGCCGATACCGAAAGACAAACGCCTTACGGTAAAGGTTTCGCTGATACCGCCGTGGCGTTTAGCGATGACGACGCCTTCGAAAGCCTGTAATCTTTCTTTGGTTCCTTCAATAACCTTTACGTATACCCTTACGGTATCGCCTACATTGTATTGAGGGATTTCGGCTTTCAGATTTTCTTTGTTAATCTGTTCGATAATACCTTCCATCAGACTTACCTCCGTATTTACTAAGTGTTCATTGCCGATAACAAGAGGACCACCCGAGCCGTGTTATATTCTACCATATAGTAAAATTTGTTGCAACTTTTTTTCACGCGTTTTTTAAAATTTTTTCTAAACGTCAAAACTTTTGCGTTATTTTGCGCTAAACCGCAAATTTTTAGCGAAAATTATCTTCTCGACCTTATTACTATAAAGTCCTTTTCGAACTCCTCTTCGGAAAGCTCTTTCGTGGGAACGAGCGACGGATGAGTTTTTGCGATATCGTCCTTTACTTTTCCGTAAACGTAGCCCTCGGTGCGCATAAACGCCATCCAACGCTTGTGTTCCGCGTCGCCGAAGTTGTAGCTTTCGTCGCTTACGCCGAGCTTTTTAGCCGCTTCTTGCGCAAACCGAGCATGCAACGCCTGCGCGAGCGAAGCTCTGCGGAAGTATTCGTATTTCTTGAATTTATCAAGATTTTCCTTGTTTTTACCCCACGCCCTGTGGCACTTATACGCAAGCTGTTCAAGCGGTTTTTGCTCGATTACTTCAATCGAAAATCTCTTTTTAACGTCGCCGATGAGCGTTATGCCGTAAGGCTTTTCGTTAAAGCTCTTCAAGCCGTACTTGTCTACGGTGTCGTTGAGAACGTCACTGTAAACTATGGCGAAAATCGGCGGAACGTTCCAACCGTTTTCCTGCGCCGCAACGCCTAAAAGTCTGCGCGCGCGCATTGCGCATTCGATATTGAGTTCATCCGTGCCGAGGGTCGCGAAAAACGTCGTTATTCTGCCCGCGGCTTTCAAATCTTCGTTGAATTTGCCGCCGAGAACGTCCACGTTGTTGTGGAAACGAATATCGTAATACGGACAACCTTCCATGCGTACGCCGTTGTATTTTATTATCTCCGGACATTCGCCCGCTATCGTCGTTTCCGCGCGATTTTCTTTATCGAAAACGTGAATAACGAGCTTATAGCCCGGCATTTGCCCCACCCAGCACAACGCTTTGATGAGTTCCGAACTGTAACTGCCGAAGCCGGCAATCGCTATATTCATCACCTTTACGCCGTTGTCGTCGTAAGCGTCGTCGAACACGGAATGGGTGCGCAAAGTATCCCAAATCATGTTGCGTTTGCGGTTTACGCGGCGGACTTTAAGTTTGCCTTTATCGGCGGAATTAAGCAAAACTTCGCTTTCGTCGCTACGAGCGAACACGAAAAGTTGCGTGCGCGCGTTGTTTACGCGGCTATCCTCTCTCGCGCGCTCAATAAAGTCAAGCGCTTGCACGAGGTTTGTTTGTTCGTTTTCGGAAATGAAGTAAATTTTTCTTAAATTTCCGTTGCCGCGATAGAGCTTGACGGCAGTTACGTCGCCTTTAAAGAATATTGCTCCGAGGCGTTTTGCGGCGGTTTTGAGTTCTTCGCCCTCGTCGCTCTTACCAAGGTCCTCAATATCGGCAAAGATTATCAAGGCTTTTTTGCCGTTTTCCTTAATTCTCACCGCGTCGCGCGCGACGGCAAGCGAAGCCGCGGAAAGCACCGAAAAAACGTAAACGTTGCGACGGCGCAAAAGGAAATATTTTACGCTCTGATTAAAATCGCTTACGAGCGAAAGTATAAATGTTGCAGTTAAGAGCGGCGCAACGACGTAATATATAACGAGAACGCTCGTGTAAATTACGCGCACGACTTCGTTTACGTTAAGTTCGCCCGCGCCGAGTATGCCCTGCACGAATTGAAAATCATCGTCCACAACGAACAAACGAATGGTGTTGTGCAACGATAAAACGAACGACTTAAAAAAGTTAAGCCCCGCCGTTTCGCCTTGAAACACGGAATTATAATAAAGAGGAAAGAAGAGTGCCGCCACGGACACGAAAAACCCCGCTATAAACGCGTAAACGGGCTTTAACGTTCCCGTTTCTTCCGAAAGGTTCCTCTTCTTTTTTATTCTCACGGTAACAAAAACCGTAAGGCAAATTATGAGCGCGCAAAGCGACAAACACAAAATAAGCAAGCCGTTAAAATCCATTTTTCTCCATCCTCGGGAATTTTTAAAACCCGCTCGTTTTGACTTCGTTACGGGTTTTATTTTTTATATTCTACCACAAAAAAGAGCGTTTTGCAAGTTAAACGCCCTTTATTAGCTTAATTTACAAAAATATTGTTTTCTTGTAAAAATTCCATAAACTTTAATTTTACTTTCGGCATAAGCCCTCGACTGACGGGGATTTCCGCGCCGTTTTTCATGGTTATCGACGAAAACGAAAGGCTTTTTATAAACCTTAGCGACACGATATAGCCCCTGTGAACGCGCAAAAACCCGTGTTTTGAAAGGGCTTTGTCGATTTCCGCCATTGAAGAACTCGTTTCCGCAACGCTCCCGTCCGACATGAAAACGTTCTGGAAGTTCCGATTGCTTTCGACGTATTCTATAAGGTTAACGTCTATCGCGGCTATGCCGCTCCGCTTTTTGAGTATTATTTTATTGTCGGAAGCCTTTTCCTTTTCGCCCTTCACAAACCGCAAAAACGCCGATTCGAGGTCTGTTAAGAGTTTGCTTTTTCTGACAAACGCGAAAGGGCTTACTTCAAACGTATCGAACACTTTATCCTCTCTGCCGCTTACGAAAATAATCTTCACCGCGTCGAGCGAAGCGCGCAGAATTTTACCGAGTTTTATCCCGCTAAGCTCCGGCATTTCCACGTCGAGAAAGATTAAGTCGAACGTTTTCGTTTTGCTCCGTTCCAAAAAATCCCTCGCGGAGAAAAAGGTTTCCACCCCGCCCGTTACGGAATACTTGTTCATCAGGCTTTTTACCGCCGACGAAACGACGTCGAGAGCTAATTTTTCGTCGTCGCACACGGCGATAGAATAACATTCTTTCATTTTTTGTCAACGCCTCCGTTTCTCATCATCACATCCGCCGTAAAAAAGCCGTTTTCGACCCTAAAAGCAAAGCACCCGCCGGCGGATTCTGCTAATCTCGTAATTATTTTAGTGCCTATTCCGTGCAATTCCTTGTCTCTTTTGCTCGTTAAAAGCTTGCCGTCTTTTACGTAAATTTTGCTTTCGTCAACGGGATTTACGGTGCGGATAAGCAAATATTTATCTTCAAGCGATATAAACGCGCAGAGCGTTCGCTTTTCCTTGGGCATAGTCTTTAAGCAATCGACGGCGTTGTTTAAAAGGTTTGTGAGAACGCTACCGAGAACCACGTCGTCGATTTCGAGCGAATCGGGAACGGCTACCTTTGTTTCGAGCGTAATATCGTTTCTTACCGCGCGCTCGGAAGCCATATTGAGCGCAATATTGACGATGTTGTTTCCGCAATAAGTTTTCGCGCTCGTCGCGTCCACCGTTTCGCCTATGCTTTTAAGGTACTTTTCCGCGCGGTCGTATTCGCCGTTTTCGATAAGTGCGCAAACGTAGCCGTACTGGTTGCGTATGTCGTGCCTAACGGCGCGCATCGCGTTGTAGCTTATTTCGTAGTTTTTCAAGAGTTTAAGCTCGCTTTTGCTGCGTTGCTCCTCGGCAAGCAGCACCCTCTTATCATTGTACACGTTGACGAGCCGCAAAAACATAACGTAAGCGAGAACTTGTATAACGAGCAATCCCCCGCCCGTAAAAAAGCCGAACCCGAACGATTGCGACATTACTTCCGACCCCGAAAAAGCGACCGCAAGCCCGTTCATAACGTACCCGATAACGCTTATCGATTCAACGAGGACGAGAAAATAAACGCTCATCGAATCGAACGCGCCGACGGCGTTTTTCTTCATCATAACGACTATCGAAGCAAAAATCAAATATTGTATCGTATTAGTGAAAAGGTACGCGCCGCCAAACAGATTTACGTTCATTTCCCATCGCGTAATCGGATACAAAAACGGCGTTGAATAGGCTTGAACCGAAACAACCATGCTCGCGCGGACAAGTCTATCGACAAACGGCTCGTCGCGGTAAATCAAAAGTCCCGTCGCGCTCGTTATGATGGGCGTTATCAAATAACCCAAATCGGAAGAAGGGAAAATCGACGCGTAAAGCGCGCTGTAAGTCATCATTATCGCCCACAGCAAAAGCACGCGCAACACGATTTTCACCGCGCATTCAGCCGTTTTTTCAAGTTTCGAAAAGCAAAACGTAAGCGCGACGGGCAAGCCGCAAGCCCCTACAATCGTCGCGAAAGCGTTTAGTATTATTTTGTCGTATAAATACTTGAAAAAAGCCATTTTCCGCTCCTTAGATAACTTCTAATATCATTTTAACACATGAAAAGAAAAAATTCAATAGCTTTTTACGAAATGCTTGTTTTTTGTTACGAATTGCATATTTTAAAAATTTTCCGCACTTCTTTTTAGGAAGTGCGGAAAAATTTTAATGAAGAGAACTAAACGTTATCAGAAATCGAGAGCGGCTTCCAAGTCTGCTTTTTTAATGTTAGCTTTCTGGTCGCCCGACATGCCGAACGGGAGCGTCGCTTTAATGTTAAAGTGAATTACGTATTCGCCGTCCGTTAAGCTTTCGACTTCGATAGTGCCGAATGTACTCGTCTGGTACTCGGTCGGATTGAACTTCAAGCCGTTCGTTTTGTCGAACGTGTAATTAAAGTTAGCCTGAACCTTTATGATTTTTATTTCAATTTTGCCGCTGTTCCAAACGAGGAAGCTTGTTCCCATCGAAAATCCCGCTTGCGTTTGCGCACCGGAAGACGGATTTTCGGGGTCATCCGAACCGGTGTCAAGAATGACACCGTTCACGCCCAAGCCTTTTAGCATTTTTCCCCTATGCAGACGGAAGAAGGCGTTTATGCCCTTAGTTTCGTCTTTAAGCGTAAAGCTTATAGTGTAACGTTCGTTAGTCACTTCAACCGTTTCTCCGTCGAAAACGAGCGTAAGCGCGCTGTTTTCTTCGCGAACGTTGCAAGTACCCGACATAAGTTTTTCGGTTTTGCCCTTTTCCGTGACGTAAGCTTTGCCCTTGTCGTTGAGCGTAAGCTCATACTTGGAATCTTGACTTTCGAACTTAGCTTCGGTTGCCTTATTATCGTCGCCGCCGCCCGAGCAAGCGGTTAAAAGCGTAAAGCACGATATTGCGGCTATCAAAAGGCACAACGCCTTTTTTAAAATTTTCATCTTTTACCTCTTAAAATTTTATTTTTTCTTTGAAAAAGCGGGTTTGATAAGGAATATCGCGCACGCTGCGATTGCCGCCGCAAACACTACTTCCAAAGCTACGACAAGTATAATCCAAGTCGGCGTGAAGTCTCTTATCGCGGTAACCGCTGCGGAGTTTGCGTATCTATAGATAAGCCTCTTTGCCGACTCTCTCAATACGTTCTGACCGTAAACGCTCTTCGTTACGCTCGAATCTACCGTTGCGTCCGCCCAGGAAACCATTTGCGCGTCCCAGCTGGAATCAAGGATTAAGTCAAGCCCCGCTCTTACGCCGAGGTTGCAATCCCAGCTCGAAGTGGAGATACCGTCTGAAACGAAGCAGCCCATAAAGCCCCATTCGCTTCTCGGCAAAGTCGTCAAAAGCGCGTAGTTGCAAGTGTTGAGCGACGTGCCGAGCTTGTTAAAGGAAACCATCATGCCCTTTGCGTCCGCTTCTTTAACGGCGATTTCGAAGGCGCGGGTGTAAATTTCACGTATACCTTGTTCGTTTTCCCATACCATGCTCGAAGCGTTGCCCGCGCAGCCGTAAACGGCGTAATGCTTTAAGTAAACGTATCCGCCTTCGCCTTGATAACCCCTCACGTACGCCGCGGCAATTTTACCCGTCAAAAGGGGGTCTTCCGAAATATATTCGCCGTTTCTGCCGTTGAAAGCCGTGCGTTTGATGTTTATAGACGGTCCGTAAATACCTACCGCGCCGCCGAGCAAGAATTCGTCTGCATAGCATTTGCCGAGCTCTTCGATAAGTTCGTCGTTCCAGGTGCAAGCCCAAATAGTCGGAGAAACGGTCTTTGTGCCGTATTGACCGATGCTGGTACCGTTAAGCCCGGTAGGTCCGTCGGCGTCGACGGTAAGCTTCATGCCGATTGATTGAACGGAAGAAACTCTGTATGCGCCGTCGCCGTAGAGTCTGCGCATGTCTTCGATTGAAAGTTGGTCTAAAAGCTGGTCCCAAATGGGGCTGTCGTAATCCTTTAAGCCCGCAACGTCGTCGATAGTAAGTCCGTTTTCAGCGTCCGTAGTTATTGCCGTATAGCCGTACTTAGCCGCGTTTTCTTCGTCTTTATCGGGTCCGTCAACGTAACTACCATGCACCGAGTTCTTTATCGCCGCAACAACCGAAGCGGAAGCCGTGGCAGGGTTAAGTTCGTCGCGAACGGTCGGCATGGTGCCTTCCCAGTCCCCGCGCGAAACGTAAGTTATACTGCCGTCGCCGGCGTTTACTTCTTCAAATTGATTAGTCGCTTCCGTCTTGTCGCTTGCGCGCTTTCCGTCTGCGGAATCTTTGTAAACAATCTTCTTGTCAACGCTGAATTTCTTAGTCAAATCTTCTTTTACCGTGTGTGCGTCGCTCCTTAAACTGAGGATATATTCACCCGCGTCGAGGACGTAACACTTTTCGGTTTTATAGTCGTAGCTTGCCATATCGTCGTAATCGAATTCGATGGTTACGGTGTCTTTATCGCCTTTTTTGAGCGATTTCGTCTTAGCGTAACCGACGAGTTCGACCGCGCTCTTTTCAATGCCGCCTTTAGTGTAAGGAGCGGTCAAGTAAACTTCTACGACGTCTTTTCCTTCAACGCTTCCGGTGTTGGTAACGGTGACGGAAACGGAAATTTTGCCGCCTTTTTCGCCGATAGTCCAAACGGGGTCGCTCCAAGAAAAAGTAGTGTAGGAAAGACCGTAACCGAACGGATACTGAACGTGTTTTTGATATTCCGCTTCTTCCGCGGCTGTGTAAACGTTGTCGTCGCCTATGTAGCGCGTTTCGTAGTAACGGTAGCCTACGTAAATGCCTTCGTAATAATGGTAATACCTCGCGTAGTTATCGTCGAGAGATTTTACTCTCTTATTTGCGTACGCCGTGATATCCGACCATTCGGAAGAGTTAGTGTATTCGTTGGTGCCGTAAGTGTAATAAGCGGGGTTATCCGTCACGTCGTAAGAATACGTATCGGAAAGCTTGCCGCTCGGGCTTACTTTGCCGGTGAGAATGTTGCCTACGCCGTAAGTGCCGTAGTTACCGGGGGTCGCCATAAACAAAACCGCGTCAATGTCGTACTCTTCGAGGCAACCGATTTCGAACATGGTAGCGTTGTTAAGCAAAACTATAACCTTAGAAAAATCCTTTTTGAGATTTTCGAGCATGTTGCGTTCGTAGCTCGTAATCTGCAAATAGTTTTTACCCTCGCCCTTTTCGCCCTCCGCATTCTGCGTTACGGGCGCGTCGTTCTTTTCGGAAGCGGTACGGCTCATAACGTAAATAGCGATATTCGAATAGGCTTTCGCGCTGTCGATATATCCGTCCGACTTAATCTTGTCGTACTTGAATTCCTTTATCGTGTAGCTCGTTTCCATCGTAAAGATATTGCCGGCTTTGTCGTCCGTCGTCTGGTTGTACTGATAAGTATAAAGCGACGAATTGACTTCAAGCCCCGCGGCTTCGAGTCCTTGCTTGATATCTACCGACGGAGCGGCGTTACCTACCGAGGACGAACCGCCCGCGGCTGTGAGCGGCTTAACCGAATAATAACCGAAAAGGTTAACCTTAGTGCCGCTTGCCAAGGGCAAAGTGTTATCTTCGTTCCTCAAAAGCACCGCGCCCTCTTCCATTGCCTTGACGCTGACGTTCTTCGAGTTTTCGACCGCTTGATCGCCCGTTAAGTCGCCGAGCGCGGAATTGCCTTTTTCCGAAAAGCTGCTCCACCACAAGGTGATGAAGGAACTTGCCGTAATGCTTAATACCGCGGTAACGACCATGATGACCGCAAGCACTGCCGAAACGACTATGCCCACGATACCGAGAGTTTTTTTCTGTTCCATGATTTACCTCCGTAAATTTTTCTTAATATTTTTCGGCTTTCATATTAAAAAGCCGCAAATAACTTCGTTATTCCGCTTTTCCCGCGTTTTCTTTGCCGCTCGTTAAGCCGTTAACGGCAATCGCTAAGTACGGCAAAAACGTGACAATCGCGGAAGCGACGAACCAAAAATCAACCGTTCTGTAAGCTTCCTTTTTCGTAGCGAAAAACACTAAATCGGCTATCATAAGAACGAGGCACACTCCAACGCCGACGAAGCCCGCCGCGCTTGTTTTTTTAGCGTTGCCTTTAAAGGTCTTTCCGATAAGCGCGACTATGATAAGAACGAGATGAATGAAGAGATAGCAAGCGTCCTCCATAAGGTTGAACGAAGTCTGGAATTCGTCGATTAGGCTTATCGCCGCAACGATAACAACGCCGAGTTCGGCGAAAATCATAAAGAAAAAGGATTTGTGCGCGCCGAACTTAGGGCTGTCGCTAACAGCCGGCAAAAGCGCGTAAACGATAGAAGCGCAGTATAAAAGCGCAACGATTAACATAACCGCCCACCGCGCGATTAAGTCGACGGAAACGAATCTCGCATAAGTGCGCGAGGAAAGGTTTACAATCGAAACCACTATCGTCGCGAGCAACAAAATAACGCCCGCAATAAATAAAATGAGGTTGTTTTTGTCTTTCAATCTTTTAAAATCCATGTGAAAGCTCCTTGCGTTTTTTTAACGAGCATAGCTTAACACGAGGGCGCAAGCTTTGCAATATGCGCTTTACGAATTGCTTACTTTTTCGGCAACTCTGCCTTTTCGCCTTTACGAACGGTAACTTTTTGATTACGAACTGTAAAAACGGCACAAAAAAAGCCGTTTGAAACCTTGGAACGGGTAAACGCAATACGTCGCGCACTTTTCAAGCAAAACGGCATAAAAAAACCGCCCGCGGCGGCAAAAACCGACACGAGCGGAATGTATTTTTAGTTTGTATAGTCTTTACTTACGCTTTCTTCTGAGCTTTCTGCGCGTCTTTAACCATCGTGTTGTAAGCGGCTATCTGGTCCTTGTAAAGCTTTTCGAAGTTGTCGAAAGCTTTGTCTTTAGCGGTGTTAGCTGCTTTGTCGATGTCCTTAGCGGCGGAAGTAAGCTTAGTCTGAATTTCGGACGGCAAGTTAGCTTTAATGGTATCGATTGCTTCGTAAGCTTTGTCGAAAGTGGTGGAAGCAGCTTTTACAAAACCTTCCGCAGTCGTTTTAAAGCCGTTAAGCGAACCTTCGGCAATGTCTAAAGCTGTCTTCTTTCCTTTAAGAATTACTTCTGCGGCAGCCTTTTCGGTACTATCCGTCATTTCGGCTACGATAGCTTTTTGTTTGTTGTATTCGGCTTTAGCTTCAAGAACTTTTTTAAGGGCTACTTGATAGTCGCTATCTGCTTTTACAAAATAGGTATTGTAAGCGTCGAGAATAGCTTTTTCGGCAGATTTGAGAGCTTCTTTAGCGTTGTCGAGTTGTTCGACGGCACTCTTATAAGCTTCGTCAACGGTGCCGATAGCTTTGACTACCGCTTCGTTTTCCGCAACTTTGATTTCGGTGTTTTTAGCTTTGTAGTACATCTGGCGAAGTTCTTCCGACATAAGTTCGGCGGTTTCCTTTCTCGATTCGCCTATGTATTTGATAAGAGCTTCCGCGTCCATTTTAACGGCTTCGTCCTTGTCAAGCCCCATAGCGATTGCCATTTTGCGGAGTTCTTCAACGCCTTTCGCCTGACCTTCTTTTACAGCCGCAGCGATACCGCTGTCTTCGATGTATTTGTCTACTTTGCCTTTAACGTTTTCGTAAATCTTTTTAGCCGTTTCGGTGTTACCGGTGACAGCAATATTTACTTCGTCCGCGTTTTTGCTCGCTTCGCCTTTAACGAGGTAACCTTGCTGGGTAGCAAGCTCAACCACGAGTTTTGCGCCCTCTTCCGCCGTTTTGCCCGCAAAAGCCGTGCCGCTGATAAGTACCGCGCCGTCATCGTTAAGAGCGGTAACGGATACTATTTTGTTGTCTTTGTCAAGCGTAAATTCTATAGACGGGTTGATGTCTACCGTCATATAAGACTTTGCTTCCGCTTTCGTGTTGTCGGAACAGCCCGCAAAGCTTACTATTCCGAAGCACATGACCGTCGCTAAAACAAGCGACATAATTTTGCCGTAAGTTTTCATAATAATACTCCTTGTATTTTTTTTGGGAATTTCGAGCGATGTTTTTTATCGCCTTTTCCTTTTTGTTGGCTATATTTTATCACTTTTTTATATGAAACGCAAGCGATTTTATGAACAATCTTTAACTATTTGCACACATTTTTCACTTATTTTTCACATTTATACTTTTAAATTTCCCGACGACGATAAAAAACCGACTTCGGGAAAGTTTCCGATTTTAAATTATTTGTTGTGCGAGCGTTCTTCCGTCCAGAAGTTGTTTAGAAGCTGAGCGTACACAGCGTCCGAAAACGGCGGCTTTACCGTTTTTGAAACGTCCTCTTCCGTTAAAGTGCCGAGCGCGAATTTTTCGCCCGCCGCTTCGAATTTTTCAAGATACCTTGTGAGCCGAGCTGACGCGCCGAGTTCGACGAGGGTTTTTAGCTGCGGAGCATACAAAAACGTATAACCGTTTTCGCCGCAGATATAATCGAACTGCTTTTTGAGCGGCTCGAATACGGTGTCGCCGTCCGTGTACGCGCACGAAGAAAGCACGGCAAACTTCTTTATGTTGCCTTTATCCCTTATGCCGTGATAGCTCACGCCGTTTTCGGGCGGACGTTGACCTTCGTAAGTTTTCATCATCGAAAGCATTCTGTCGGTGAAAACTTTCACGGAGCCGGGCATGCCGAAAAAGTAGAGCGGAAAGGCTTCCACGACTATATCAGATTCAAGAATTTTCCTCTTAATAAGCGGGATATCGTCGTTTTTTATTATACATTTACCCTCCGTTCTGCCCCAGCACGAAAGGCACCCCAAACACGGCGTTACGTTCAAATCGGAGATATGAATTACTTCCGTTTGGGCTTCGGGAAAAGCTTTTTTTATGCCGTTCAAAAAACTTTCTGCTATCAAAAACGTACAGCTTTTTTGCTTTTTCGGGCTGCCGTTCAACAATAAAACTTTCATACGCCGCTATTACTTTTTAAAAAACTTGAAAAGCCTTCTTTCGTTTTCTTTGGGGATCTGCGAAGAATACTGCTCGTATCTGCCGATTTTGCGGTATTTTTCATAACGCGCGGCAAGCAAATCTTCGGCGGAAAGCTTTTTCAATTTATGAACTTCCTTTTCGAGGTCGTGTTTTAATTTTTGCATGAATAACGCGCGCTCGTCCTCTTTCGTGAAATCGTCAGGTTCTTCGATTATCTTTTCGATTACGCCGAAGGAATACAAATCGTGCGCCGTGAGCCTCAAATGTTCCGCCGCCTCGTTCGCTCTCGACGGGTCTTTGAAGAGTATGCTTGCGCAAGATTCGGGCGTGATAACCGAATAATAAGCGTTTTCAAGCATCCAAACTCTGTCCGCAACGGCAAGCGCAAGCGCGCCGCCCGAGCCGCCTTCGCCTATAACGATTGAGATAAGCGGAGTTTTTAAAGCCGACATTTCGTAAAGATTGCGCGCGATAGCCTCGCCTATGCCGCGTTCCTCGGCTTCTTTGCCGCAGTTCGCGCCTTGCGTATCTACAAACAAAATTGCGGGGCGGTTAAACTTTTCCGCTTGCTTTAAAAGGCGCAAAGCTTTCCTGTACCCCTCGGGCAGGGGAGAGCCAAATTTTCTGTCTAATCTTTCTTGCAAATTTCTGCCCTTTTCTATCCCGATTACCGTTACGGGCGTTCCCGAAAGATAGCCTATGCCGCCGATTATGGCGTGGTCGTCGGCGTAATATCTGTCGCCGTGGAATTCGATAAACCCGTCTATAAGCGCGTTAACGTAGTCAATCGTAGTCGGTCTGCCGTTTTTTCTCGTGCGGCAAATGCGCTCGTAAACGCTTTCGTTTTTAAGGTTTTTCATTAGTCGTTCTCCTTATCTTTCGTGAAGCTCGAGGAGCTTTCCTAAATAGTTTTTGAGGTCTTTTCTTTCGACGATATCGTCCAAGAACCCGTTTTTAAGCTGAAATTCCGCACTCTGGAAAAAGTCCGGCAGCGTTTCGCGCGTGACTTGCTCTACGACGCGTTTGCCCGCAAAACCGATGTTCGCGCCCGGCTCGGAAAGAATGATATCGCCGAGCATCGCAAAGCTTGCCGTTATGCCGCCCATCGTCGGGTCTGTCGCCATAACGACATACAAAAGCCCCGCGTCCGAATGTTTTTTGACCGCGGCTGAAATTTTAGCCATTTGCATGAGCGACAAAACGCCTTCTTGCATTCTCGCTCCGCCCGATACCGTGAAGCCTATAACGGGCAACTTTTCCGCGATTGCATATTCGAAGAGCGAAGTTATTCTGTCGCCCAAAACGGTACCCATCGCGCCCATCATGAACTCAGGGTTCATTGAGAAAACGCAAGTCTTTTTGCCGTTTATTTTAGCAACGCCGCAGATAACGCCCTCGTTTTCGCCGCTCTTTTTTTCGGCGGAAGCGAATTTTTCCTTATAGTCGGGGAAGCTTATCGGGTCAACGGCTATTCTGCCGCCGAACATTTCGGTAAAACTCCCCTCGTCCACGACGTAATCTATTCTTATCCTTGCGGGAATACGATTATACGCGCCGCACGCGGGGCATGTATAAAAGTTTTCCGCTAAGCTCTTTTCCGAGATAATCGCTTTGCACTTTTGGCAAGCGCAGGTATCGGCGGATTCGAGCATTTCTTCAAGCCTTATTTTCTTTTCCATAATAAAATTCCTTACTTCAAGGTTTCTAAAAGCGCGGCAAGCGAAGCTTTATCCGTCACCGCATAAGCCTTTGCTTCGGGCAAAGTTCTACCGACAAAGCCTTTAAGCGTCGCTCCTACGCCTACTTCTATAAACGTGTCGATGCCGTCCTCATACATATTTTCAAGTATTTTCTGCCAACGAACGGGCGAGCAAACCTGTTTTGACAAAGCTTCCTTTATGCCCTCTTCGTTTTCGGGGTAAACTTCGCCGCTTCTATCGGAATATACGGGGATTTGCGCCGCGCTTACGGGGATAGATTCGAGAGCATTTTTCAAAACGAGCGAAGCTTCTTCCATATACGGGGAGTGGAACGCGCCGCTTACCGCAAGCTTAACGGCTCTGCCGCCCTCTTTCTTTATGGCTTCGACAAACCCGTCGAGTTCGTCAAACGCGCCAGCGCACGAAACTTGCCCCGGGCAGTTGTAGTTTACGGGATAAATTTGTTTAAATTCGGAAGCCACTTTTTCAACCGTTTCGGGCGGAAGCTTCAATGCGGCGACCATTCCGCCGGGATGATTTTCGTTAGCCTTTTTCATGGCTTCGCCTCTTATGCAAACGAACTTGAACCCGTCCTCTTCCGAAAAAACTTTCGCAAAGGCAAGCGCGGGGATTTCTCCGAGGGAAAAGCCCGCTACCGCGTCGGGTTTTATTCCGTTATCGGCTAAAATTTTAGCGATTGAAAGGTCCGTTAAATATAAACAAGGTTGCGCGTTTTCGGTCGCCGTGAGCGTTTGCATATCGGAAGCAAAGCAGATATCTTTCACTCCCGGTTTTATTGTTTCGCCCATATCGAAAAGTTCTTTCGCTATTTTATTATCGTCGTAAAAATCTTTGCACATTCCGACGGTCTGCGCGCCCTGTCCGGAAAACAAAAATGCAGTTTTGCCCATTTTTTAGCCTCCGTAAATAGTCGTTTTAGGTACTTTTGTGAACGAAAGATTGCCTTTTACGCGCGTTTCGCCGTCTACTTTCACGTTAGCGGAAAACGAAAGCAAAGGTCCGTTTCCGCCGTTCGTCTTTTCAACGGTGATTATAAGTTGGTCGCCGGGAATACAAGGCTTAACGAACTTAAACCCGTCGACTTTCAAAAGAACGTAAAGGGTATCTTCGTCCGTGCCGTTAGCTTCGGCGGCAATCGAGCAGAGCTGAGCGCACGCTTCTATGATAAGCACGCCAGGCATAATGGGGCTGTCGGGAAAATGCCCCGCAAAATACGGCTCGTTTACCGAAAGGTTTTTAAGCCCTACCGCGCGGGTACCTTGCTCTATTTCCAGCACCCTGTCTATCATCTGGAAAGGCGGGCGTTGTTTTATTCTCTTGTTTACTTCAAAGATGTTCATCATAACGAAAGTCCCCCGTCCATAGTGAGTATTTGCCCCGTCATGTACGAGCAAGCGTCGGAAGCAAGAACGGAAACGAGCGAAGCCACCTCTTCCACCTCCGCAAGGCGATGGAGCGGAATGGCTTTAAGATATTCCTCTTTCTTTTCTTCGGGGATATGGTCGAGCATTTCCGTGCGAACAAAGCCCGGCGCGACCGCGTTAACCCTTATTCCGTAACCGCCGAGTTCCTTTGCCATCGTGCGTGTAAGCGCGTTGACCGCGCCCTTCGTCGCCGAATAAACGGTCTGCCCCGCAAGCGCAAAGCTTCCGCTCACCGAGGACATATTGATTATAACGCCCCTCTTTTTGCGGAACATTTTAAGCGCGACTTGCTGAGACATGTAAAAGTAACCTTTTACGTTCAAATCGAAGCATTTATCTAACGTGTCGGGGTTCATCATCAAAAGATATTCGTCGCGAACAATCCCGGCGTTGTTGACGAGCAAATCTATCCCGCCGAATTCTTTGTCTATTTCCCTAACCATTTTTCTGACGGCTTCCTTGTCGGAAACATCGGCTTTGTAAAGCTTAGCCGTACCGCCGTTGTTTACTATTTCTTCGAGGACTTTGTTGGCTTCCTCGTCGTTGTGCGCGTAGTTTATCGCGACGGCGTAACCGTCCGCGGCAAGGCGCAGAGCGCAAGCTTTTCCTATTCCTTTCGAAGCGCCAGTGATTATTGCAACTTTCATATATAAAATCTCCGTTTTTTAATATTTAAGGGGAGTCTTTCGGCTCCCCTTTCAAGCCGTTTTTTTAACGGCAATTACTTTGTGATAACGAGGGCGCAGTACGAACCGCCCGAGCCGAAAGATATCGCAAGTATATTGTTCAATTTTTCGCCTTTCACGGTCGTTTTTTGCTTCTTGCCGTCGCTTAAAAGATAAGCTTCGCTTTCTGCAAGTTCACCCGAGAGTAAAAGCGCGCCGTGCATTGCGGCAAGGGCTGCCGAAGCGGCTCTTCCCTCACCCGTTCTTTCTTTTACGGAAATCACGGGGATTTCGGTCTTGAACGTTCTGTTTATAAATCCGAGTTCGATATCGTCAACGACTTTGTGTCCGTCGGCAAACCCGATAACAGCGTCGATATCTTCAATCGAAACGCCGCCGTCCATAAGCGCGAGCTTAACGGCTTCGTCCAAAGCTTCATCCGAGCCTTTTATCGTGCCGAACGGAACGCTCTTATGCGCCATGCCGTAACCTAAAACGTGCGCGTAAACCTTTGCGCCGCGCTTTTTCGCTTCTTCTTCCGTTTCGAGCATTACGGAAACGCTGCCGTCGGAAAGCGAAAATTTATCTTTGCCCGCATACGGCGCGACGTATCCGTCCGCTACGAGGTTAAGCCCTTTGTAGAGTTCGTCCATAATGTCGCTGTTTTCGTCCGAACCGGTGGCGAGCATAGCGTCCGCCCAGCCGTTGCGCAAAACGTTAACGGCGTAAGCAAAGCTCTGCAAGCCCGACTGCGCGCCGTTTGTTACCGTTACGTTGTAACCCTTAACGCCGGCGCAAATAGAGAGATATCCGCCCGCCGCATTGTAAACGGTGTTGGGGAACTTGAACGCGCTGCCGTGAGCGTTGCCGTGGTCGGCGATGAGCGTTTCGAAGTCGCACCCGGGACCGAGCGCGCCTTCGGAAGTACCTACGATAATACCCGTCTTAAACGCGTTTTCTTCGGTAACTTCGTAATTTGCGTCCTTTATAGCGTACATGCCCGAAACGGCTTGCAACTGCGAGAAGTTGTCGAGCTTGCGGTAGAACGCCATTTTAAGCCCGAGCGGGTTATAGTCGTCCGTCGAAACAGTCGATCGAACGCTGCCCCCTTCAATCTTCTTGCCCTCTTTGTACGCTTCTATATAGTTTTCAACGCCGTTTCCGAGCGGAGAAACTATGCCTAAGCCCGTTATAACGATAGGCTTTTTAACGCATTTATCCTTGACTTCGCCTTTGTCTTTGGCGAAAATTATGCTCGCGTTGTTGCCGCCGAACGCAAACGAGTTGCTCATTACGGCATGAAGCTTCTTTTCTCTTACCTTGTTTGGTACGAAGTCTATCTTGCCCGCCTTTTCTTTGAGGGCTTCTAAATCTTCGTCCGTGTAGCCCGCGGTCGCGGGAACGATATTTTCGGAAAGAGCTTTGACGGAAAGCACGGCTTCGATTGCGCCCGCCGCCCCCAAGCAATGCCCCGTGAGGGCTTTCGTGGAGCTTACGGACAAATCGTCGTTTTTGCCGTCGAATATGGTGTGAAGCGACAAAAATTCCGCTTCGTCGTTTTTAGCCGTACCCGTGCCGTGCGCGTTAATATAGCCTATGTCCTCTTCGGCAAGCCCCGAATGAGCCATCGCGCTTCTTATAGCGACCATTTGTCCTTCGCCGTCCGGGCGGGGTGCGGTTATATGGTGAGCGTCGGAGGAAATCCCCGCGCCTAAAACTTCGCAGTAAATCTTCGCGCCGCGCGCCTCGGCATGTTCGAGCGACTCTATAACGAGCGCGCCCGCGCCTTCGCCGAGCGTTATTCCGTGCGAACGGTTAAAGGGGTGGCAACCGTTTTCGTCGAGCGCATGGAGAGCCAAAAAGCCCGCGTAAGGAACGGAAGCAAACGCGTCCGAACCGCCTGCGATAACCACGTCGGCTTTGCCCGCTCTTATAAGGTCCGCAGCGTACGCAACGCTTATGGTACCAGCCGCGCAAGCGTTTGCAACGTTTGTAACGACTCCGCCCGCTTCAACGCTTTCCGCAACCGCGTTTGCGATAGAGGAGATAGGCATTTTAGCGATATCTTCTTCGGGTTTACCCTTGGTGTAGTAATGTTCGATGCTCTTTACGCCGCCTACGCAGCTTCCCATGATAACGCTTGCCTTTTCGTCGCCGTCAAACTTTCTAAGTCCGGCGTCCGCGAGAGCTTCCTCCGCGGCTTTTACGGCTAAGCGAACGCTTCTGTCGGGGTTGCCCTCGTCTTTAACGGCGTTGAAAGCGGAATCTTTAACTTCCGCCGCATAATCGGCATAGCAGTTTTCGGTGTCGACCGTGTGCGTGTGGTCTATTCCGCTCTTGGATTCAAGAACGCTTGTCCAGCACTCGTCGACGTTACTGCCGATTGCGCTTATCATGCCTAAGCCCGTAACGACGCAACGTAATTTTTTGTCCGTCATCGTCTAAACCTACCTATTATTCGGCGTGAGCGACAACGTACGCCGCGATAGCGTCGATATTGTAGAAGTTTTCTTTGCCGACGCCCGTCATGTTAACGCCGTATTCGTCGTCAACCGCGGAGATGATTTCGAGCGAGTCTATGGAATCGAGACCGATTTCGCCGTCGCCGAAAAGTTGGGTATCGTAGTTCAAAATGTCGGCTTCAACGCCGAGTCTGTCTACTATTACGTCTTTCAAGGTTTCTTTTACTTTGTTTACGTCTAACATTGGATATGTACTCCTTATATATAATCGATTTTATTTTCGGCATAAAAAGCATAGTCCGCCCCTGCCGACGAAAGGATTATCGCATAGAAATATAAACTGAAAATTAACTTTGCAAATTTTTAAAAGTTTTTTACGCTTTTTCAATCCGATTTCACTTAATTTTCGCTTATTTAATCGAATTTTTCCGCATTTTTCCGCATTCTGTCGAAATTTTTAGATAATTTATCTAAATAACGCTCACAAAAAAATATCCACAGGCATCTAAATAGCCGGGTGGATATCCTTTATTTTTTCTGTCTTCGATATTTTACATTTCGACTTCGTTTAAAAGCTTGTCGTCCTCGTTGCGGAGCTTTTTGGGGGTGATAATTGTGTCGTAATCGATGAAGTATTTTCTGCCGTCGGCGGAGTAAAAGACCGCAAGTTGGAACGCCATGAAGAAAACGTAAGTCGCGGGGAGCGATACGAAAAGCCCCGCGCCGAGAGTGGAATAGAGCATGCCGACGTTCAACGCAACGCTGATTATTATTGCGAAAACGTAAGAAGCGAAAATGCTTACGCTCGTTTTGCCGTCAAGCTTAAAGTTGAAAGATTCGTTGATTTTTTTGCCGTTGACGACGCTCGGGCGAACAGTCACCGTGAACGAAAGGAAGAGCGACACGGCAAGCACGACAATCCAAATGCCGATTATGAACGAGAAGATAAAGAGAAAGCTCGTTGTGTAAACGATAAATAGAATTGCGGCGGCGACCGCTATCGCTATAAAAATGGCTTTTGCAAGCGTATAGGCAAGTTCGAAAACCGAACTCCTCGCAATTGTGCCGATTATTCCGCGCAAAAAAGGCAAGCGCGAAATAGTGGACATGTAGCCGTTTAAGACGTAGCACACGACGTAATTACAGATACCGAGCAAGTACGAACGGATAAACAAAATCACCCCTACAAGCACGAGCGCAAGGCGTATTTCGGACATATGCGCGCTTATGAATTCGACGAGCGACGTAAAACTGTCCTTTATGTTCGCCGTTTCGGCAAACTTTCCGCTGATAAACGCGTGGAGCGTTGCGTTTATGTTTTCGAGAAAATTTTTAAAAGCTTCGCTTTTCACGATAACGTCAAGCGGACCTTTACAGACCGCGGCAATCGCGACAAACGAAAGAACGGTAACGACAAGCCTGTACAGCACCGTTTTAAGCGACAAATTTATATTATTTACGAACAATCTGAATGCGTTCTTTAAAAACATTGTTTTTCACCTTGTTTTGTTTTGCTCGCAACAATCGAGCTTTATATTATTAAGTATACAATAAAATAACGAACAATGCAAGCAAACGAGGAACAAATTGAAAGTTGAAAGTTGAAAATTGAAAGTTTTAGACACGAAAAAAGAGCCTTGCGGCTCTTTTTAATCGGATAATTTCAGTTTTTGGAACCGGATTTGGTTTCGAGTTTGACTTCTTCCTTCGGCTTGATGCACAAAAGAACGATGATTGCGATAAAGCATGCCGCGCTTATCGAAAGGAATATAACGGAAGTAGTGTTGTACTTGAAGAATTCTCTTTCCGTTTTAACTCTCGTGAATTCCTTGGTGCAGTCGATGGGTTTGGAAATTACGTTATCCTCCATGTTGTAAGCGTCTACGACGCGAAGCCCTACGTAATAGTAACCTTTGGTATCGGGCGTAAAGGTGAGCGAACCCGTTTTGAATTTAGCGTAATCGTCCTCTTCCGTGAGTTCTTTAAAGCCATCTGCCGCTTTGATTTTTGCAAGGTAAGCTTCGGTCGATTCGCCCTCGGTATACTCTACTAATTCTGTAGTAAAGTAAAGGCTGTACTCCGACT
This sequence comes from Christensenella sp. UBA4636, assembly GCA_002405915.1. Classification (GTDB taxonomy): domain Bacteria; phylum Bacillota; class Clostridia; order Christensenellales; family Borkfalkiaceae; genus UBA4636. The sequence continues at coordinate 13,100 of DHMS01000043.1, read as the reverse complement.
CATAATCGGTAGCCGTAATCGTGAAGCAGTCGCTTACTTTGGTGTATTCGAGGTTGAGATAAGCCTGTTTTGTATTGTTAATAGTGATTTGCGGGTTGGTAGAAGTGCCGACTTCGAACTTGAAAGTCGGGATAACAACGTCGCCGATAGCGTTGCCGTCGTCGTCCTTTTTATACCAGCCGCCCTCGCCTTCTACAAGCTCGTCCGTGTTAAGCGCGCCCGCCGGGTTGGGGCAAACGTAAGTAACGTAGAACGAGTAAGTGCCGACTTTGTCGAGCTTAAAGGAGCTTGACGAAGTGGTGGAATAGGTGGAAGAACCGGGTACGCAGTAATGGATGGTCGCGTCAAGGTCGTCATAAGCGAAGTATTTGCTCTTAACGATAGACGACATACCGGTTACGTCGTTTAATTCGATATCGGAAAGCGCGAAGCTGTCGCCCGTCTTTTTATTCTTGGCGGCTTCCGTTACTTGCTTCTGAAAATCGGCGATTTTGGCGATATCGTAAGAAACGTCAACTTCGTCGACGTCCTCGTAATGCTTAGTCAAAACTTCGACGGTTTTTTCTACCGTTTCGCCGTTTTTAACAGTGAAAGTATAGGTACCCTCCGCAAGAAATTCGACTTCGTCGGTATCCTTGGTAAGGGTCTTTAAATAGGCTTCCTTGTCTTTATTGTCGTCGCCGGTAACTTCCGCAACGGCGTTACCGTCTTTGTCTTTGGTCCAACGGTAAGTAACCGTTCTGTCGCCCTCTAAGATATCCTTATCTTCTTCCGCGACTATACCGAATTCTTTCAAAAGGTATTCGGCGGTATACTTGTAACCCATGATTTTAACAATCGGGTCGCCCTCCGCGTTGGCGGCTGTCGTTACGGGAACGAACGTGAAGCAAATTGCAATTATAAGTAAAACTGCAAGGCTGAAAATAGTTTTGCGTTTCATGTGAGCCATACTCCTAAAAGTGTGCGGGCATAACATCCCGCTTGTAATCCTCTTAATTTTACGACTTTACGGGCGTTTTGTCAAGACTTCTTTAACGCCTATAAAGTTTTTTTTGAAAATTTGCCGTTATTTTTATAAAAATAACGTAAAAAAGTGGTTATTTGTCGTAAACGAGAACGTCGTCCGTTATGTCGAAGTACTTCCACGGCGCGTTTTCGACGGGCGGAAAGACCTTGAACGTAAGTCGCTCTTTGGACACGGGGTGAGAAAACGAAAGGGAAGCCGCCCACAAAGCTATGCGACCTTTAACGGCTTTTTCGCCGCCGTAACGCATATCGCCGTAAACGGGCGTGCCGCGCGACGAGCTTTGAACGCGTATCTGGTGCGTTCTGCCCGTGTGCAATTCTATCATCACGAGCGATAAGCCTTTCTTTTCGTCTATAACGCGGTATTCGAGTTCCGCGCGCTTTGCACCCTCAACCGTGGACGGGCAGACGTAAACCATATTGTTGACGGTGTTCTTTTTCATGTAATCCGTCCATATTCCGCGCTTTTCCTTAGGACTGCCGACAAGCACCGTAAGGTACTTTTTGGAAAAATCGCCCTCGCGCATTTGCTCGGAGAGCCTTGCCGCCGCCTTGGAGCTTTTAGCGTAAACCATTACGCCGCCCGTAACGCGGTCAAGCCTATGAACCAAGCCTACGTAAACGTTGCCGGGCTTATTATACTTTTCCTTAATATATTCCTTTATCACTGTAATGAGGTCTTTATCCCCCGTCGTATCTTCGCAGCACGGAACGTTCTGCGGCTTGAAAACGACGATTATGTGATTGTCCTCGTATAAAACTACCAAATCTTCTTTAGTCATTGATGAAAATTCCTCCCGCGCCGCACGGCAGGGCTATGCCCTCTTCCGTCGGCAAACCCACTTCGTAGGCTTCTATTCTGCCGCGCCCGTTTGCAACCGCAAGCGTAAGCACGTTTTTCAGTACGCACGGCTGAAGCCCCGTGGTGTAGCTGTTTATAAGGAAAAACAACGGATTGTCGCTCAAAACCTCGGAGCAGAGTTTAACGAGGTCGTAAAGCTGGTCCTCGATTTTCCACATTTCGCCGTTAGGTCCTCTGCCGTAGCTCGGCGGGTCCATAATGATTGCGTCGTATCTTCTGCCGCGCTTTATTTCGCGCCTGACGAATTTTACGCAATCGTCGATAATGAATCTGACGGGTTTGTCGCCAAGCCCCGAAAGCCTTACGTTTTCGCCCGCGCGTTCTACCATACCCTTGCTTGCGTCCACATGGCAGACGGACGCGCCCGCGTTAAGGCATGCGCACGTCGCCCCGCCGGTGTAAGCGAAAAGGTTCAAAACGGAGATAGGTCTGCCGGCGTTTTTGATAAGAGCCGTCATTTTATCCCAGTTTGCGGCTTGTTCCGGGAAAAGCCCCGTGTGCTTAAACCCCATAGGCTTAACCTTGAATTTAAGCGCGCCGTAGGATATAACCCAGTCCTCGGGAACTTTTTTGAAGTATTCCCAGCCGCCGCCCCCTTTGTCGCTGCGAGTGTAGCGCGCGTGGACGGGATAGGAAAACAAATCAATCGAACTTTTCCAGATAACCTGCGGGTCGGGGCGGAGAAGAATTATATCCTTCCACCGCTCTAACTTGTACCCGTCGCCCGTGGCTATCACGGAATAGTCTTTCCATTTATCCGCTATAAGCATAAATATTTTCCGTTAAATCTTTTTTACGCCGACGATAGCTTTTTCGCCGTTTACGTCGAGTTCTTTGACAAAGCCTTGTGGCTCGGCGTTCTCGTAAGTTTCGGCAAGCACGGCTTTCTTTATGCCGTCTTTACGCGTTTCAAGAGTTTTCAAAACTTCGCCGTCGGCTTGATAAGTCACGGCTATTCTGTCGGTTACGACAAAGCCCGCTTCCTTGCGCATGTTCTGTATCTTGGAAATGATTTCGCGCTCTATTCCCTCGTAGATAAGTTCGGGCGTAAGCGTTACGTCGAGAACGACTGTGTTGCCGTTTTCGCTTGCCGAAACGTAGCCCTCCTTGCTTTCGGTGGAAACGAGCAAATCGTCCTCGGTGAGTTCGACAACCTTGTCGTCGAAAGTTATTTTGTAAACTTCGCCTCTTCTGACCGTTTTTACGACTTCGGAAGCGTCGCAAGTTTCGAAGTAAGCCCTGATTTTACCCAAAAGCGAGCCGTACTTGGGTCCGAGCGTTTTGAGCTGCGGCTTAATCTTATAAGAAATAAAGTCGGTCGCGTCGGTCAAAACTTCGAATTCTTTTACGTTGAGTTCGCCTTGCGCTATCTCGTAGAATTCGCCCGCAAGCGGTTTGCCGCCGCCCACGGAGAAGTAAAGTTTTTGCAGCGGTTGACGGTTCTTTATCTGCGAAGCGTTTCTCGCCGCTCTGCCGAGGACTACGATGTCCTCAACCTCTTCCATGTTCGCTTCAAGCTCGGTATCGATATACTTTTCGTCCGCCGTCGGGAAAGCACAGAGATGTACCGACTCGGGCGCGTCTTTGTAAAACTCCGGCACGAGGTTACGGTAAATGCTTTCGGCGATGAACGGCGTGAAAGGAGCCGTGACCTTCGCGAAAGTTACGAGCGCGGTATAAAGCGTGGTGTAAGCGGCTTTTTTGTCTTCCGTCATGCCCTCGCCCCAGTATCTCTCGCGCGAACGGCGGATATACCAGTTGGAAAGCTCGTCCACGAAGCTCTGCATAAGCCTTGCCGCCTCGAAAGTCTTGTATTCGGAAAGATATCCGTCTACAGCCTTAACGAGCGAATTTAGCTTGGATAAAAGCCATTTATCCATTACGGTGAGCTTGCAGTCGTCAAGCGTATATTTGGACGGGTCGTATTTGTCTATTTCGGCGTAAAGCACGAAGAATGCGTAAGCGTTCCACAGCGTACCCATGTATTTTGCTTGACATTCGCTGACGGCTTTTTCGTAAAACCTCGACGGGAGCCACGGAGCCGAAGAAGTGTAGAAATACCACCTTACCGCGTCCGCGCCTTGCTTGTTAAGTACCGTCCACGGGTCGACTACGTTGCCGAGGTGCTTACTCATTTTCAAGCCCTTTTCGTCGTTGACGTGACCCAAAACTATACAGTTCTTGAACGCCGCTTTGCCGAAAAGCAAGGTCGAAATGGTCAAAAGAACGTAGAACCAACCCCTTGTTTGGTCGATTGCTTCGCTGATGAAGTCCGCGGGGAAGTGCTTTTCGAAAAGCTCTTTGTTTTCAAACGGATAGTGGAATTGCGCAAAGGGCATTGAGCCGGAGTCGAACCAGCAGTCGATTACTTCCTTTACCCTCTTCATCTTGCCGCCGCAATGGGGGCAAGTCATGGTAAGCTCATCAAGGAACGGGCGGTGAAGCTCTACGTCCTCGGTTAAACCGCACTTTTCTCTGAGTTCCGCGCGGCTGCCGATAACGTGGTACTTGCCGCAATCGGGGCATACCCACACGGGAAGCGGCGTTCCCCAGTATCTTTCGCGCGAAAGCCCCCAGTCGACGACGTTTTCGAGGAAGTTGCCCATTCTGCCCGTCTTTATCGTTTCGGGCATCCAGTTTACGGAATCGTTGGATTTTAAAAGTTGTTCTTTTACAGCCGTCGTTTTCACGAACCAGCTCGAACGCGCGTAGTAGAGAAGCGGAGTGCCGCAACGCCAGCAATGCGGATATGAGTGTTCGTAAAGCATATCTTTGAAAAGAACGTTTCTTTCTTTCAATTCTTTTATAATAAGTTTGTCCGCGTCCTTGACGAACATGCCTTTATAAAGCGTTACTTCGTCTTTAAATCTGCCGCGGTCGTCTACCATTTGAACGAACGGAAGGTTGTATTTTTGACCGACTCTGCCGTCGTCGACGCCGAACGCCGGGGCGATATGGACTATGCCCGTACCATCGGTAAGCGTGACGTAATCGTCGTTGGTGACGTAAAACGCCTTTTCGCGGAAGGAGCCGAGCGCGCAGTCGTACATAGGCTCGTATTCCGTGTACTCGTAGTCCGCGCCTTTCTTCACGCTCTTAACTTCGTATGTTCCCTCTTCGAAAAGGGTCGGGATAAGAGCTTCGGCAAGTATATACGTTTCGCCGTTCGATACTATTTCCGCATAGTTTTCTTTGGCGTTCATACAGAGCGCGACGTTAGAGGGGAGCGTCCAGGGCGTGGTCGTCCAAACGAGAAAATACTTATCTTCGCCTTTAAGTTTGAATTTGACGAAAACCGATTTTTCCTTTACGTCCTTGTACCCTTGCGCGACTTCGTGGCTTGCAAGCGCGGTGCCGCAACGCGGGCAGTACGGAACGATTTTATAACCTTTATATAATAAGCCTTTTTTGTCGATTTCCTTTAAAGCCCACCAAACGGACTCGATGTAATCGTTATGGTAAGTAACGTACGGGTGTTCCATGTCTACCCAGTACGCAAGCCTTTCGCTCATTTCTTTCCATTCGTTGGAATACTTCCAGACGGATTTTTTGCATTCTTCGATGAACGGTTCTATTCCGTACTTTTCGATATCCTGCTTGCCGTCAAGCCCGAGCTTCTTTTCTATTTCAAGCTCGACGGGAAGCCCGTGCGTATCCCAACCGGCTTTGCGGAGAACGTGCATGCCCTTCATCGTTTTGTAACGCGGGAAAATGTCCTTCATAACGCGCGTTAAAACGTGACCTATGTGCGGCTTGCCGTTCGCCGTTGGCGGTCCGTCGTAAAACGTGAATTCTTGCCCGCCCTCGGTGTTTTTTATGGACTGTTCGAAAACCTTTTCTTCGTCCCAAAACTTCAAGATTTCCTTTTCGCGGTCTAAAAAGTTAAGGGAAGCGTCTACTTTTTTATACATAAGAGTCCTGCTCCTTTTTCGTTTTTAACGAATATTTTGCGATTAAATGTTTTTGCGAAGCGCATTTTCGTTACTAAAAAATAAAAAATCCGCCTCTCTACAGAGACGAAAAATTCCGCGGTACCACTCTGTTTCGGCTTTCCGTTTTTTACGCATTGTTTCGCGCACGTAAAAAGCCGCTCTTTTTTTGCCTTTCGTCGCGGTTAAGGCTAACCTCTTTTTATTCCGCCCGCTTTTCTTTTTTTGTTTGCGCGTTTCGTCCGCCGCAAACGCTTGCCGGTGTTTTCCGCAAACGAGAAAGAAAAAGTCACGTCTTGAAAGAAAGCAAACGGAAGGATACCCTTAAAGAATTAGCCTTGCGGACTCCCACCGTAACCGCTCGCTTGAAAGGACTCCTTTAAGAACTTGTTTCCGTTTATAGCTTAGCTTGCCCGAAAGCTCGGTTTTTGCCGCTTCAAATTCGGGTTATTATTATTTTACCAAACAAAACGAACTCTGTAAAGCGAATAAACGCAAAAACACGTAAAAAAGACTTGCTTTTTTTCTTTTATTATAGTAAAATATCGTTACTGCGCTAAGCGGGGAGATAGCGGTGCCCTGTACCAGCAATCCGCTACAGCTGGGCTGAAGGTCCCCCGAGGCGGCGCGCATGGAAGGCAGGTTTCGGTAAGGAGCGTTGATATTAAGGTCTTATGCAACGGGCGGTCGCGAACCGCGTCAGGATAGGGATATAGCAGCGCTAAACGATGTTTGCTCGTGTGCCATAAGGAAGCTTTGAAGGAGCCGCCTGTCGGAATATCGCTTCGGTGTTCGCCGTCGACGGGGAATGCGCAGTTTTTTTGAATATTTTACCGCCGCGGGGTCATTCACCCCCACGGCGGTTTTTTGTACAATCAATTTCAGTTGTTTACAGAATGTAATCAACTCGTTTTTTATTTTCTCCCCTCTTAAAACTTTAAAACTGCGCGATTACGCCTATAAAGACGGGTAAGGAAGAAGAATCGAGAATCATGTAGACGAAAGGTCTATTTAAAATTACGTAAGGAACGTCCGGAATGCTCGTTGCCTTGTCGACGATTGCCGTAACCGCGCTTGCTTTCGTTTTCTGCTCGTTTACCGTGATGTGCGTTTTATGCACCGCGCCGCCGATATAGAGGTTGCCGAACGAGGTTATGCCGAGCGCGGAAAGGTCGGCTTCGCCCGAAAAAGCAAAAAAAGGCTATCGTAAATTGCAAAAAAGCACAATTTGCGAAAGCCTTTTTTATTGTTTAATATATCTTTTCGACACGATTCAACGTTTTATGTTCTTTTTAGTGTATATACACAACACTTTTCGGAACGTAATAGTGTAAAACTTGTTGACTTTTTGTTTGTTTTGACGTATAATTAGGTCAGAGTAAAAAAGGAGAACTTTGCAATGAAACGCCTTATTACAAATAAACTTATTGAATGGAAAAATTCAGCAAGTCGCAAGCCGCTTTTAGTTAAGGGCGCAAGACAAGTCGGAAAAACCTACGCGTTATTGGAATTCGGAAGAAATCATTACGACAACGTCGTTTACCTACACTTTGAAGGCAACACGGAAACGCTGCATAAAATTTTCGCACCCGACCTCAATCCGAAACGTATTATAGAAGAAATTTCCGTTTACGCAAAGCAAACGATTTTTCCGCAAAAAACGCTAATTATATTCGACGAGATACAAGCTTGCGAGCAAGCGCTCACTTCACTCAAATACTTTGCCGAGGAAGCGACGGAATACCATATCGTTGCAGCGGGCAGTCTTTTAGGTCTTGCCATAAATCGTGGCAAATTCTCATTCCCCGTAGGCAAAGTAGATATGCTTACCATGTATCCGCTTTCTTTCGAAGAATTTTTACTCGCCACCGACAACGATACGCTCATAGGAAAAATCCGCGAATCTTACTCTTCGTTTACCCCTCTTGCGGACGTTTATCATAACCTTGCGTTGGAACTTTACAGAAAATACCTCGTTGTCGGCGGCTATCCCGCCGTTGTAAAAACTTATCTTGAAACAAATAACTTTGACTCCGTTCGTTCCGTTCAGGCAGATATTTCGGACTCTTACATTGCGGATATGACAAAATACGCCACACCGAACGAAACAATAAGAAGTATTGCTATTTTCAACACGCTCCCGGCTCAACTTGCAAAGGAAAACACAAAATTTCAATACGCCGTCGTTAAGAGCAACGCACGAGCAAAAGATTACGAACTTTCACTGCAATGGTTAAAAGCTTCGGGCGTCATTTTAGAAAACATCAAAGTCACCGAGGGCAAACTTCCTTTATCCGTTTACGAACAAATCGACTCATTCAAAATTTACTATTCCGACGTCGGGTTGCTTTGCTTTAAGTCGGGAACGCTTCCGCAAGATATTCTCATAAATAGCTCTATATCGGACAGAGCAAGAGGCTTGCTCGCGGAAAACTATATCGCCGAACAACTCGTTGCGCAAGGCTACAGACTAAATTATTGGGAATCCGACGGCAAAGCAGAGCTTGATTTCGTTATCCGTCAAAACGATTCCGTCGTCCCTGTCGAAGTTAAATCGTCAAACAACGTGAGAGCGAGAAGTCTTAAAATATTTGTAGAAAAATATATGCCTTCTTATTCTATTCGTATTTCTTCAAAGAATTTCGGTTTTGAAAACGGCATAAAATCAATTCCGTTATATGCGGCGTTTTGTTTATAACCGTAAAAGGCTTTCGTAGATTGCAAAAAAAGTGCAATTTGCTAAAGCCTTTCTTTTTTACGCCTCTTACGGCGATTTTACTTTTTTGAAACGACTAATTTATCAAGTTCTTCCATCATTGCCCTACGGTTAGGATATTTTCTTCTCCATTCCGTAACCAGTTCGCAAACAAAAGTTTTCCCTTCGTCATAGCGATTCAATCTGCGAAGTTCTCTAACAATATCTTTGTATATCTTCCTCGACGAAGCGGAAGCCGTCATTTTTCGGAATTCCTCCGTATATTTTTTAAAAACTTCGGTCGAATACTTTGGTATCAACTCTTTTTCGTACTTTTTTATGTACCATATCCCGCTTTCGGAAACGGCAAAACGCAACAATTGTTCCGTTTGTCCCTCGAAGCTGAAAATTTCAGGCAACAAATATTTATTTATTTTTTCTATATTTTTCTGAACGGCATCTCTCATGTTAAGCCATTCTTCCGCCGTGTAAAGCCCTTTCAACTCTTTGTAATCGTCCATAGTGCAAGAGCGTTCAAAAGACACAAAATCGGTCAATGTTTTTCGATACGCAGCATTATCTCCGATTTGTTTGTATACAAGCATCAACTTCCGTCTGCAATAGTCGGAAGAAACGCCGCCACGGGTAGGGCTTTCAAGGCATTTTTGCAACAATTTTTCAGCTTCTTTATATAAACCGTTTTCAATTTTTTCGTCTATATAATAAGTCTGTATTTCGGAATATTTCCAATTATCGGCGCAGAATTTTTCAAAAGCCTCTCCGGTCAAATCCATTCTTTTTAATATAATCGCTTTAGCTTTTAAATAGTTGCCAAGTTTATATTCGACGTATCCGCCGCTCTTTTTTGTTTCTTCGATGCGCTTATCCACATATTTTAGTTTTTGCGCAAAAAATTGCTGTTTATCGAAATGTTCCAACAAAAAATCTTCGGCTAAATCCTTAAAATACCACGCGTTTTCGGTACATTTGTATTTTAAAAGCTTATCGAAGGCATATTTTTCCGCTTCGGCGTTTTCTATAGCTCTCTCCCATATTTCTATTCCGTAGTCGCAAAGCAATCCCGTGCCGCCGTCCGAATCGTCCATATCCGTAGAGCAAAATTTTTTCATAACATAAAACGAATACTCGAAAGCTTCCTTGTATCGCCACGTTTCTATACATAGCTCCGCGTTTGTCGTCATTATATCCGACACTTCCGCCGCGCAATCGTACGCGTCGCGATAATCGATAAACCCACGATGTTTGTAACTGTCTATCGTCCAATCGATTTCGTTTTTCAATGCGGCGATATCAGCTTTTTCATCATCAAAACTTTCGATATCTGTTTCTAATTCTATACGGCATGTTTTCTTTGCTGCGTTTGACTTTCTTTTACTATGCGCCGTTTCGACTTCTCCGTTATCTTTTCGATACAGCACCGCCGCCATATGCTTACAATACTCGCCGCTTTCCGCATACGGGCAATCGCATTGCATATCGGCAACTTCACCGTTTTCATCAAACTCGACGGTTACCATGTACTCGTCGCTACCGAGCACCGTGGCAGTACAGGTACTTCCGTCCTCCCGAAAATCAATGACTTTACCCTTTTTAAAGTAATCCGCGCCGCGTTTTAAAATTGTATTTTCGAAATATTTTTCCCACTCCATTTAGCTTTTCCTCTTTCGTTTGTATTGAATTGCACTCATTTATGTTTTTCGAAATTTTTATTCGTCGACTTGTTCGTAATAATACGAATAATCTATACCTTTCATAAATATTTCGCGGTCGTCAATATCGTCGGTTAATGCGCCTTTTATAAGTTCGTAAATATGTGTATAATTTACGGGGCTTTCCTGCATAGCCGTGAGATATTCGCGTTTGTCGATTTTGCTCCAATCGGTGCATTTATGCAAATTCTTTTTGAGAATTAAATCCAACCAAATTCTCGTACTTCTGCCATTACCTTCCATAAACGGGTGCGCAACGTTCATTTCAACGTACTTCTTGACGATATTTTCTACGGTGTCCTCAAGCATTTTTTCAATAAGCTTCAAGTTGTCTTGTAAAAACATAGCCGGAGCAAAAGCAAAACCGCCTTTAGCAATGTTTACCGAACGTATCTGCCCGGCAAAATCGTATAAACCGCCGAAAATATAGGAATGAATTTGCTGTAAACCGTTTACCGTTCCGACTTCGATAGAGTTTATAAGCCCGGACTCAAATAGTTCATATGCTTTTTGTTTGCTTTTTTCGTCGATTGACGTTCCTATTCCTTTCAACCATTTTTCAAAAATAACGGATTTTTTACTCGGAATAAGAGCGACAAGTATATTTACGCCTTCGTCGCAAACAACGTCGGTCATATATTTTTTTCCGTCGGCGGCAGTCAATTTCAGTTGTCGACAAATTGTCGACAACTCGGGTTTTCTCCGTTTTATAGCATTCCAATAAGAACGGGGGTTTTTACTCTTCGTTAAAGCTTCGGCTATATCCATAGCGCAAAACCACCACTTAGAAGCTTCGTTATCCCACACGGCTCTTACCGGTATATCTTCAAAAAACCTAATGGAAGTTTTTAGCATACAATAAATCCTTTTTTATTTTTTCCCCTCTCAAAACTTTAAAACTGCGCGATTACGCCCATAAAGACGGGCAAGAAAGAAGAATTGAGTATCATGTAGACGAAAGGTCTCGTTAAAATTACGGGCGGGGTAGAAGGCATAGCGGTGTCCTTGCCGACGATTGCCGTAACCGCGCTTGCTTTCGTTTTCTGCTCGTTTACCGTGATGTGCGTTTTATGCACCGCGCCGCCGATATAAAGGTTGCCGCGTGTGGTTTTGCCGAGCGCGGAAAGGTCGGCTTCGCCCGAAAAAGCTTTGTTTACGCCAAGCTTTTTTAATATCGGAATTAAGTCGAATTGATTTTCGAAATCGAATTTGGGCAAACCTATCTCAACGGAAGTCTTTTTTGCACTCGACAAAATTGCCGTCAAGCTTTCGCCCGTGAGAGAGTTTAAAAAATCGTCGATAGAAATATTTTCGTCGGGCAAAATCGCCGCAAACTTGTATTCGCCGCCGACGTACGGTTTGATAAAGCCTTTCGCCGTTTCCGTTTTGATATAGCTTTGCTCGGTGGCGCGCATAACGGGAACGACGGCTTCGCTTTTCACGCCGTAAAAAGTTTCGTCGCCGATAGAATCTTTTTCGAATTTATCCTGCCATTCGGCTTCGAAATCAAGCGCGTTCAAAAGATACAAAACGGTGTCGCTGTCGATATCGTCAATGATTTTATCTATGCCGCCGCGCGTGTTGTTGTATACCCAGTTGTTTATATCCTTAACCGTTTCGCCGTCAAAGGAAGCGGAATAAAACTGAGCAAGATAGTTGTTTTTTACGACGTTCAAAAAATCGTTTTCAATCGTGACGGCGTTTTTTCTGCTCCAAACGGAGTTAGCGACGTGCAATTCTTTGCTATCCGAGCTTTTTTGCATAAGCGAAGCAAAGTATGCGTTTATCGTTTGTATATCCGCGCCGAGCAAGGTTTCAAGCTCGGTTTTCGTTTCGCCTTTCGCGCCGTTCGTCACCATACCGAACGCGGCGGCAATCGAAAGCGGAGAAATGCAAGCGTTTTCGTTTTTATACAGCGCCTTAGTCATTTTTACGGCGAAGTCGTTGTATATAACGGAAAATTCGTCGTCCGCGTCTTTGCTTTCAACCGTTTGCGCGGCAACTTTTGCCGTAAGTTCTTCTGCTTCCACTTTTTTTGCTCTAAAGTTTCGCGAATCCGCATTGCACCCCGAAAAAGCGCAGAAGCACACGGCGGCAAGCAGCAAAAAGCTAACTGTTTTCTTAAAAATTTTCATAAAAGCACCTCTCTTGTCTTAAATTTTAAAAAGCGACATTTCGCTCTTCAAGCGCGTTTTCTCGCTTCGATAAATTTGTCTATGTCCTCTATCATGTATTCTCTGCCGGTCGTATGGAGAACGTCGTAAAACTTGCCGAGATAATCGAGAACGCCGTATTCTTTAAAAATACGCATAGCCTCTCTGCCATTAAGATTTTTTTCTGCCTTATACGCTTCGAAACAAAACGCTTTGAACGCTAACGTATCCGTCATGTTAAACCTCAAAAAACTACTTTTTTTACAAAAATTATTTTAGTCGCAATCGCCTTTCAGAACTCCTATCGACGAAACTGTTAAAGGCGTACTGTTTTCGTAAGGAACAAGTTTTGCAACTTCTTTTCCGTCCTGCAATATTACAATTTCGTTTCCGTCCTCTACGTATTTTAGATACTTTTCGAAATTTTTCTGCAATTCGATATCGGATAATACGCTAATCATTTCTATATTCTCCTTTCTTATTAAAATAATTATACCCGATAATAATTAGCTCTGTCAATAGAATTTAGACGAATTTTCCGAAACAAGGAAATGCAAAAAAATTAACGCAATAACTTTAAAGTTATTGACATATAATATATTAAAGATTATAATTTAATAAAAGCACTGCTTGAAATGTGGAAAACGCAAGATATCAGACAGTTGCCGCCTATCGAATAAATTTTTAAGACCTGCAAATAAAAGT
>DHMS01000017.1:6406-7883 GCA_002405915.1 Christensenella sp. UBA4636 | reverse complement strand
ATACAAAACCTATTTCAGCCCATTCACGCTTTTTTCGTAAGGTGTTGTAAGATTGAATTGTGCAACGGGTTCAAAAAATAATTTCAAACCGGTAAAAAAGTGTCCGGTTTGAGTTTTAGAATACCGATTGTAATTTGAAAGAGATGATTTACCGGTACAAAAATTTTTACGTTTCTTCCAAATAATTCTCGAAGTCGCAAAAATCTTGCGAGTTTGAAGTTTACACTCATCAAAAAAAACAAAAGGAGCAATCACATGAATCTGAAATCAGCAAAAGTTTATCACGACGGGAGCCATTTCGTTGCCATTCCGAAAGGAGCGTTTCCGAGCGGAAAAGGCTGTAAACGACGTGTTACAAAACCAACGAAACAACAACCACCGACGACCGAATCTCCGCCCGAAACCCAAAAGGAACGCTTTGAAACGGCTTATAAAGAAAGTCTTTCACTACCCAAAAAAGAACGTAAAAAGCACATTAAAGAGGCTTTACAAAGCGATTTTACGGACAAAACGGAATTAAAAGCGTTTGTAGACAAAAATCTCGAAATGGTTAAGACAAACGCTATTAAGCGGCGGGTTCGACTAAACCGCAAACTACAATTGCAACGTTGGGACTATTTCGTAACTTTTACCTATTCGGACGAACTTCACACCGAAGAAACGTTCCGTAAAAAGTTGGCTAACACCCTAAAACACCTTGTCGCAAGAAAGGGTTGGAAATACGTCGGCGTTTGGGAGCGCGGCAACGATACCGACAGACTACATTTTCACGGAATATTTCATATTCCCGACGGTAGTATGATAGGCAATCTCGAAGAAGTAAAAGATTATGACACCCGAAACCACCGCATGCAAACAACATTGCAAAATACGCATTTTCTGAAACATTTCGGCAGAAACGATTTCAAACGTATTTGCCATCCCGACGACGTATCGAGTGCAGTCAAATACATAACAAAGTATATGGAGAAATCGGGCGAACGTTTAGTTTACGGCGGAAAATTACCCACGTTTTTCAAGTCGGATATTTTGGAAGACGATATTGCCTGTCCTATCGGCATTGACGACCGTAAAGCGTTGCTTTTCGATAATTTCACCTGTATAGATGACGGAACGATTGTAGGTAATGTTTCACCCGAAGTTATAGACCAAATGCCAAAGTGTAACTGAAATTTTTACGTCTTTCGCCACGGGAGCATAAATGAAAAGCCCTTTTCGTCAAGAGTAAATGCATTGCGTTTTTTTGAGAGATTTTAACCATTAAAACAGTCAACGCAACTCTTGACGAAAACAGCAAAACCACAAGTTAATCGACTTATAGGCTTTCCATTTAGTTTTGTTCCCGTCGAAAGACAAATCGAAAACAAAAAAAATAAAAGGAGTCAAAAATCATGGAAACAAACGTAAAAAGAGTGTTTTTGGCAAGTTCCGAGAATTTCGAGAATTGCTATATATTTTCTCCGTCTATCGGCAGAAA
>DHMS01000017.1:0-6360 GCA_002405915.1 Christensenella sp. UBA4636 | reverse complement strand
AACGTTAAAAGATATTTTAACGGTGACAGAGATTTTGAAACGTCTATGAAAAAGTTTGCAACGAACCAATATTACACGAACGGGAGATAACCACTATGAAACAGAAAAAGTATATCGCAGGACTTTATTTCAGACTGTCCCAAGATGACGAGTAAACATAGGGGAAACAATCAAACAGCAAGTTCGTAAATATATTGCTATAAAAACATCGAAACATAATGCTTTAAGTAAAAGAGATTGTAATTAAAAAGACAGTCTCTTTTTGTTTTGAGCAAATCGTAAACGTTTACGGCTTTCCGTATATTGCGGTTTAAGCATAGAAAAGGCGAAATGAAACGGTTGAATTGGTCTAAAACATTGCTTTTTAGTTGTTTACAAAAATTTGTTTGTTTTACAAGATATAAATTAGACTATTTTAGACAAAATGTATTGACGGATTGTTTTTAATATGGTATAATAATGTCAAATGGATAAGAAGGTGCTAAAAATGACAACGAAATTATTTGAAAGACTCGTTACAAAATTTTCTATTAAAGTTACGGATTTAATAAAATATCTCGAAATATCGAAAGCCACAATTTACAATTATCGGAATCTTGAAAATTTTTCGGATATACCAAAAGATAAGCAATATAAAATCTTCTATCTTTTCGGGAAAGAAAGTGAAGATGAATTGGAACTTGTTCTCGATGAATCCGATCCCGATATTCTCGCTCAATATGTTAACAGAATTTCGAGTATTCTTAAAGACAGTATTCAGGACAAAAAACAGTCGCTTTCTTCGGTGGAAAATCTGACAAACGAACTTGAAAGATTACAAAGCGAAAACGATGCGTTAAAACAGCAATTGACTGCGGGACAAGCATTAAACGGACTCGATCCGTTTACGAAGAGTGTTATACTCGATAAAGTCGGTGGTATAGTAACGGGTATGTCGCCTGCGGAAATAAAAGAATTTTTGGATTATATAGATATATTCGATAAGTATCGTAAATTTACGAAGGGGGGAGTAAAATGGCTTACTTATATCTGAATTTCTTGGACAATTTGGATAAAGGTTTAGGGGATAAAACTTGGGGGAGAAACGATTTTTTCACGCAATCGTTAAACGAGCAATATGAAACGCTGAAAAGGAAACTCGGCGGTTATGCGCCCGATACTCTTCAAGAATTTATCGGATATATGTTCCCATCTACGCCTAAATATTACTACAACGTATCCTTACCTTCGTTTGACAGGACGATGGATGAAAATAAGCGCGGAAACAAGATTTTACGCAATATCGTAATTCGTCCCGAAGTGGACGGATACTCTCGTTGCGTTCTTCCTGAAACATACGATTTTATGGTAATCGGCGACGTTACATTTGGGAACATTACGGAAATATCCGTCAAAGGGATAGATTTGATAGACAGGCGGACTGTAAAATACGGTGAAAAGCGAGTTTTTTGTTATTCACTTTGTGCGTTTGCAAAAAAGGAAATATACAGCAGAAATACCGGAAATACGTTTTCAGTCCCCGATTACGGTAACGGCGAATTGCATGATTCCGTTCTTACAAACGATTTTGTAAACGAAATAGCTACTAAACTATTTCCCGTTCCGAACCCCGATGAAGTGATTGGTATTTTTAATCAATGGTTGCGCTATATTGATTTTCGCAGATATTATTTAGGAAAACAATCCGAGCGATGCGAAGAAATTACGGACGTTTACGTATGCGACGCATATATGGTAACGAAAGAATCATATCGCAGAAACGAAGAGGCTTTCTCGGGATTGCTATTAGATGGAATAAAGGATTTTGGAAAAAGTGAGCAAATAATATTATCAAGAGAAGTGGCTGGAGCCGACGGTTTTCCGCTGGTTTGCGTTGCGATAGAAAAGAACAGAAAAGAAATATTATCTGAAACGGTCGGCAGAAACGGAAAGGGCAAACCGAAGTTCGAGGTTAATTTGAACAGATATACTCGCGACGCAATGGGGCTGTCGCCGTATCCGCCGAAATCGGACGATAAAGGTAATATCAGAAGTATCAAATCGTATCTTCTCGGTGAGCGTTATTTATTTACTTATGTAGATATTGAGCCCGATTTATCTTCGCTTGATAAAAACTACGAGAAAGAATTGACTGCCAAATATGGAGAAATAGACAGTAAGTATAACGGTATAATTATTGCCGAGGTAAATCGTTATATGGCAGGCATTTCTGCTAAAACGCAAGAAAAATACGACTTACAACTTATTGAATACAAAACAGAACTTGACGATAGACTTGATTCCGATATTATAAGCAATTCAGATAAGGATGTATACAAAGCATACCAGAGCGAGATTGCTCGCCTTATCTTACCGATTGAAACCGAAAGGAAGAAACGACTTGGCTCAATTCGTGCCGAAATAGACAAAATCAGACGTTCAAAATTGCCTATTGTTGAAAAAGACGAACAAATCAATGCTTTGATCAGTAAAGAAGAGGCATTAAACGCCGAATATGATAAGCGTATAGAATCAGCGAAAGCGCAGGTATCTTTGCGTGACTTTTATATTCGCCGCAATATGGTACTTGTCGAGAAAAAACAAAAAAGTTTGGCAATACGCTGTCAGGAAGAACTTGATAAACTTAAAAGGGAAAAGAAGAGTCAATTAGAATTTCAATATGCGGAGAGTATTGATTCTGAGAAAGCCGAAATAAAAAATGTTTTACTTCAAAAATTAAACGAAGATAAGGCAGATAAAATCGATAATGAAACGATACGCCGTTATCAGATTTACTTCCGCCCACAAGATATAACGGATAAAGTAAAAGAAATCGAAAAGCAAATCGAAGAGATTGCGCCAAAGTATCTTACTTACGATAATCGTGCGGAAAAAGCAAAAATAGACAGACAAGAAAAGGCATTGACTTCGATTTTAGGCGGATACGTTAAAAATCCCTTCTTGCCGACGTATCTATTTTCGCCCGAAACGCTTGCGCAATCTTCCGTAGAAGAGATAAAAGATCCCGAGTGGTGTCTTGAAAGTTTG
The DNA here is from genome assembly GCA_002405915.1 of Christensenella sp. UBA4636. Taxonomy (GTDB): domain Bacteria; phylum Bacillota; class Clostridia; order Christensenellales; family Borkfalkiaceae; genus UBA4636. The sequence continues at coordinate 3,333 of DHMS01000017.1, read as the reverse complement.
AACGACAGACAAAAACTTGCTGTAAAACGCGCGCTCCAAAGCGAAAGTATATTCTTGTTGCAAGGTCCTCCGGGAACGGGGAAAACACAGGTTATAGCCGAGATTACTGCGCAACTGACGAAACGGGGTAAAAAAGTTTTAATATCTTCCGAAACGCACAAAGCAATCGATAACGTATTTGACAGATTACCTAAAATACCCGAAATACGTCCGCTTCGTCTTATTCCGTCGCAAAACGGTAAAGAAACAAATTACAGTCCCGAAAGGCTTGTAGATAATTTCTATCTTAATATTTGCGGAAATCTCGAAAAACAGATAGCAAGGTACGACAATTACAAAGAAACGAGAGAAGAATTCGATTCGACGATGAAATCTATTCGACTCGATTACGATCGCCTTTTGAAATTGCAACGGGAGAATGCAGATACGGAAAGGAAACGGAATGAACTGCTTTCAGAAATAAACCGTTTAACCGGAGAAAACGAAGTTTTAAGAGAAAAACTTCTTGCCGCAAAAGAAGATACCGAGAAATATACGAGAACGCTTAAATACGTCGAATCGTATCGCTTTTCGGGCGAAGGCGTCGATGGTGATATTTTAAATAAATATGCAGAACAAGTAGAAAACCTGTTAAAGTGCTTTGCTTGTTTTGAAGAGGTAACGCTCGACAAGGTTGCCGAGCTCGCCAATGCGGATATTCAAACAATTAACGTAGAATTAGAGCGTTTTTTGAGTGAAGACACGATTGTGGAATTAAAAAATCGTCAGCGTGCTTTGCGAAACGTTTTGAGCAGTTTGCGAGATCCCGATACGGACGAAGCACCGAATGAAGGAGATTCTAATTACGAAGAGTATAAAAAGAATCAGAGCGAGTTGATTGCCGTCGGCAAAAAGATCAAGGAATACGAAAACAACTCGGAGTTCGATATTGCCGAAAGTGTGATTTACTCTCTCGTTCCCGGTATTACGGGTGCAAAAGAAATATTGAAGCAATTACCGTCCGAACTTGCACGATTCAAAGCAAAACTCGCCGATATTGTAAACTCGCAACGGAATTTAATTGAAGTATCGATAGGTATAAGCGATAACAACGAAAACGCTATATCCGATGAAATAAACGAACTAAAAATTCAAATAAGCGAGAAAAAACGTTTATATGAAGATCTCGGAGAAAATCCCGGAATTGAGGAATACGGCGAATTAAATTCTGCGCTAAAACAAAAGATAACGAGATTTTTCCGTGATTTCGGAATTGTCAGGGAATACGATTCGGACAATCTTGAAACGGCTTTCGATATAATCAATGAAGAGTGGAACAGGCTTGAAACCGAGTATAATTCTTCGTCTGCCGAAAACAAGATAAAAATTCCGATGTATAAGGATATCGTAAAATATCTGTCGCAGGAAGATATTTTAGAGGAAGACAGAGCCGCATATACAAGGGAATTATACAATTCGGCAAACGTATTCGGTATTACCTGCACAAGTCGCGACAGATTCACGTCGTCGCAACTTGCCGAACTCGGTAAATACGGAATCAAATCGGTAGACATCAGAACGCAAGGCATAGACGTTGTAATCGTAGACGAAGTGTCGAAATCGTCCTTTCTCGATTTGCTGATACCTATTTTATACGGCAAGACGGTTATTCTCGTCGGCGATCATCGTCAACTTCCGCCTATGTACGATTTGCGGCATATGCGTGGCGACGATTTCGACGGGCTTGACGAAGAGAAAATCACAAAGGAAATCAACGACGGGTATACAAAGTTATATGAAGAATGTTTCTTCAAAACTCTGTATGAAAAAGTTCCCGATGATTTCAGGGTAATGCTGAACAAGCAATATCGTTGCCACAGCCACATTATGGAAGTGTTCAATCATTTTTATGGCGGTAACGGCAAAGGGCTTATCGTAGGCAAAAAGCAACAGGATGACGAAAAAGAGCATAATCTTACCGTAAAAATCAACGGAAATACCGTTATCGATCCGAAACGGCACGTATATTTTGTAGATTGCGACCAAAAAGAATCGAGCGCATTTGAAGGTAGCACGTCTAAAATCAACGAGCAGGAAGCGCAGGTTGCGATAACGCTATTAAAGGAACTCGATAAAGCGGCGAAAGGACTTGTTTCCGAGCGTAAGATCATCGTTGATCCGTCAAGGAAAATCGACGAAAGACCGAGCGCGGGTATCATTTGTACATACGGCGATCAGGCGGGACTAATAAAAAAGAAACGTAAAAGTTATCAATTTACGGGCTTTTCGGGTAAACCGGACGAAAAACTCGTTATCAGCACCGTTGACGACTTCCAAGGCGATGAAAGGGATATCATTATCGTTTCGATGGTAAGAAATCCGAGCGGCACGAGGTATGACGCGGAATTTATTAAAAAATTCGAGCGTATCAACGTGGCGTTGTCAAGAGCGAGAAAACTTCTGATTATCGTTGGCTCGAAAAAGTTTTTGTCGGAAGCGGGCATCATCGACCTTCCCGATCTTGAAGGCGACCACAGTCGCGATAAAATTAACTTCCCCGTGTACAGAGAAATTATCGACACGATAAATTTCCGCGGAAGAATACTTACGGCAAAAGATATTTTAGGAGAGTAATATGGAAGATAAAAGTTTGTTAAAATTTACTACGGCAATTCCGTTTCCGCTACTCGTCTATAAAGTAAACGTGCGATATAACGAGGTTAGAAAGGCGTCGGGCGTTGCATATATTCTGCTCGACGTAATCGAAAAGACTGCTGGTTCGGAAGACAAAATATGTGACGTATTGCTTAAATTCGGGATTCCGAAAGATTTGCACTATATTTTCGGAAAAGAAATCACAAACCTTATCGGTACGGAAATACTCTCTTACGACTACGATCCGTCGCATTTTATGAATCCGAAATATTTCTCGGAAATCAGAATTAAAGATGTTTCTCTTACCGCAAAAGGCAAAAAAATGTTCCGTGAAGGCGCGATTCCGACAGGCGAAGAAAAAGTAAAGACGAAAGATATTTTTTATAGTCCCGTAACGCGAAAATTCGACGTGAGTTTTTCGCTTCCGTATACCTCTCTCGATTCGTCCGTTCTTTACGAAGATATTGAGGGTTTTTTAGGAAAAACGATAGACATAAGCGGACTTAAAGATTATATTGAAGCAAATCCGACAAAGGTAGGACTGAAAGCCGAAGAACGCGTTGTCGAAGTTGAAATACCCGAGGTCGGAGAAGAAAAACAAGTCAGAAAAGAGGACGGAACGCAAGTTATAATAAATAAAAGCGGTGTTATATTTTCGTTTGAGACGTCGGACGAAACCGCATATTTTAACAAGTGGTA
>DHMS01000031.1 GCA_002405915.1 Christensenella sp. UBA4636 | reverse complement strand
AGGTCGTTGCCCGCGGGAGCGGAAATAACGACGTTCTTCGCGCCTGCGTCGATATGAGCCTGAGCTTTAGCCTTGGAGGTGTAGAAGCCCGTGCATTCCAAAACTACGTCTACTTTAAGCTTCTTCCAGGGAAGGTCCTGAGCCTTAGCGCAAGCGTAGATGGTGATTTCGGTACCGTCAACGGTGATAGAACCGGGGGTAACGACAGTCTTTCCGTCCTCGGCGAGAACCGCGTCTTTATAGGTTACGGTGTGGCTGTTAGCGTAGTTGCCCTGCGTCGTATCATACTTAAGAAGATGAGCGAGCATTTTGGGGCTGGTCAAGTCGTTAATAGCGACGATTTTGTAACCCTTTGCGCCAAACATCTGTCTGAAAGCGAGACGACCGATACGGCCGAACCCGTTTATAGCTACTTTTACATTTGCCATAATTTCAATCTCCTTGAAAAGATTTATTTATTTTTTCATATTGTATTATATCCAAAAACCCATCGATAGTCAAATTTTTTTTAGGATTTTTTGCAATAATTTAATTTTTTTGCAAAGATTTTAGTATTTTTTCCTTTTTGCCGCTTCCCGCCCCGAAAACGCCGAAAATTCTTCTTTCTCGTTCTTAATATATAATGATATACAAATTATCGTTCTTTCGCTTTGTTTTTAAACTTGAAAGTCATTGTCTTTTTCCTCTAAGCCCCGTCGGAAATACTAACGCAAACAAAGTTGCACCGTATTTTTGATTATCTTTCGATAAAAAGTAACTTTTATAAGCATTTCAAATAAATTAAAACAAAATACTTGTTTATTTTTAATTTTTAGTGTATAATATAGACACGGAGGTAAAGAACATGAAACTACTTTACGTTAAAGCGACGGGCTTTAAGAACATACAAGACGATTGCGTGCTTGACTTCACCGCAAAATCGAAAAAGACCACCGAGGACAAAGAATACGAGCTTCAAGAAATCGCCGACGGATTGTTTGCGTACAACACCGCGGCTTTTATCGGCAAAAACGCGTCGGGCAAAACTTCTTTTCTCGACCTTCTTGACTGCGCCTACTCTATTCTCGGCAATTTTTCGCTTGAAAACAAAAACTATTCTTACGACGGAATAAGCCTCGTAATCTTTTTCTATCACGAAGGAGAAATCTACAAGTACACGACGGAGATATCCTCTTCCGCAACGCTTTCGGATAAGGCTACTTTTTCTAACCAACGGCTTTTAAAAAAGACTTACTATAAGTCCAAGGCTAAAAGCATTTTCGCGGACGACGGCTTTGTCCCCGTCGAAAATATCGGAATTTTGCCCGAGGACACGTCTATCGTGTTTTTCGTGTTGACTAAAAAGCAAACGAGAGCCGTATACTTTAATTCCGACGGCGAAGGCGCGAACACTTACCGCCTTATGTTCAACTCGCTAAAATTGTATAAGCTTTCCCCTTCCGTTTTGTCAAAAGTCTTACACCTCTTCGACGAAAACGTAAAAGAGCTTACTATGCTTGACGAACACAACTACGAACTCACGGTTTCCGCGGGCAAAAAAATAGTATCGGATAAAGAGCTTTTGCATTTTTTATCAAGCGGAACGACAAAAGGTTTGCTACTTTACGTCACAGTCATAGCCTCGCTGAAATACGGCTTCGACCTAATCATAGACGAAATAGAAAACCACTTCCACAAAACGCTCGTCGAAAACATAATCAACCTATACAAGGATAAATCCGTAAACAAATTCAACGCAACGCTATACTTTTCCACGCACTACTGCGAACTTCTCGACTTGTTCAATCGCCAAGACAATATCTGGGTTTGCAAAGCCGACAAAAAAATCACCGCGGAAAATATGTACGAGAACTTCGACATTCGCGTAGAACTCTCAAAAAGTAGACAATTCTATAACGACGCATTCAAAACTTCCGTCAATTACGACGACCTTATGAGCATAAAAAAGGAGTTTCTCAAATGAAAATCCTTATTATGTGCGAAGGTCCGAACGAACTGAAAGTTATAAACCTTCTGCTCGACAACGATAAGTTGAAATTCACGCGTGACGACTTACTCGACATGCGTCCGTTCCATGCTCGTCAACTCACCTCTCCGCAATTAAAGCCCGCGCTTGACGCTTACCACGGCGAAATCGAAATTTACCGTATCGGCGACAAAATGTCCGATACATTAAAAATCCCTAAGGAATTATCGCCTACCGTAAAATTGCAAGCAAAGTTCTGCACTAAGCCGGAGCTTGAAATGCTTTTCATCATCGCAGAAAACAAAGTTCAGGACTTTGAAAAGGTCAAAGCAAAACAAAAGCCTAAAGATTTTTGCAAGAAAAACGTTGTTTTCAATCGCAAAAAATACGATAATTCAACCGCCTTTTACGAAGATTATTTTTCAACCCGCATTAACCTTTTAATCTCCGCGATTACGGAATATCACCGCACGCACGGCAAACACAAAAAAGACGAGGGTTACCTCTTCGATTTATTAAAATAACTCTTTTTATTCGCTCCGATTTTTCGGCGCGAATTTTTTTTGCAAGTTTCCGCATTATTCCTAATATTTTTGTTTTTAATCACTACTAAAAGCTCAAACTGCCTCATTTTTTAGTCGTTCCACAGCAAAAAGTCACTCATAAAAGCGGTAAATCAATATAAAAACTCACTCATTTTTTAGGCAACCTTCAAAAAAACTTGCTCATTTTTTAGTAAAAGAGTTGATTTTTGTTAGGAAAAATGCTAAAATATCATTATCAAAGAACCGAGGGGTTAAAATGGAAAAATATTTAAGACGAAAAATGGACGATTATATTGCAAAATGGAAACAAAGCGCAGACAAAAAACCTCTTATTATAAAAGGCGCAAGACAAGTCGGAAAAACAAAGACTATCGAAACGTTTGCGGAAAAGAATTATAAAAACGTTATCGAAATAAACTTTGTATCGGACCCGATATTCAAACAGATAACAGAAAACGGCTACACGGCGGAAGCCATAATCAAAAACATTTCGCGAATTGAGCCGGAAGCAAAATTTATTCCGAACGAAACGCTTATCTTCTTTGACGAAATCCAAGAATTCCCGGATATAGTGACTTCTTTGAAGTTCTTCGCCATCGACAATAAGTATGACGTTATTTGCAGCGGTTCGCTTCTCGGCGTTTGCTATAAGGAAATTTCAAGCATAAGCGTAGGATACAAAACGGAAGTAGAAATGCGTTCGCTCGATTTTGAAGAATATCTTTGGGCAAACGGATATAACGATTCCGTAAAAAACGATATCTTAGAGCATATGCTTTCGTTTACCCCTTTCTCTGCCTCCGTGCTAAAAATTTACAACGATTTATTCCTCGATTACTGCATTGTCGGCGGAATGCCCGACGCGGTGGAAGACTTTGTAACGCAAAAAAATTTCCAAAACACACTCGAAATTCAAAGACAAATCGTAATAGGTTATGAAGCCGATATCAGAAAGTATGCCGTGGGACTTGACAAATCACGCATTGCAAACGTGTTCCGCTCCGTCCCGTTTCAGCTTGGAAAAGAAAACAAAAAGTTTCAGATTTCAAAAGTGCGCTCGGGCGCAAAATTCAAGGATTACAGAGGTTCCCTCGAATGGCTTGAAGACGCGGGCGTTGTAAATATAAGCCGAGCGTTACAAACGCCCGAACTTCCGCTTAAAGGCAACTTTGTGGAAGATTGTTGTATTCTCTACTACGCCGATAACGGATTATTGCTTTCACAACTCGACGACGACGCACAACTCGATTTCAGACAGAATAAAAACATGAATGTCTATAAAGGCGGGCTTTTTGAAAGCATAATCGGAGAAGCTCTCGTGAAATGCGGTTACAAACTTTGCTATTATAAAAAAGAAAATTCCACACTGCAAGAAGAGTTTTTCGTTCGACAAAAAGACAACCTCGTGCCGATAGAAGTAAAGGCTGGCAACAACAATTCAAAATCACTGTCGACTTTGATTAAAAGCGACGAATATAAAGAAATTCGCTTCGGGATAAAACTCATTAAAGGCAATATAGGCTTCGAATCGAATATCTGCACTTTTCCACATTTCTGTGCTTTTTTGATAAAAGACTTCCTCTCCTCTTTCGAATTCAATTGAATAAAACATTTTTTACGCCGCAAGTAGAAAAACTCGCGGCGTTTTTTTATAAGAAATCCCTGCGGGAGGGAAACTCCCGCAGGGCAAAGGAATGGTATATAACGAGGCTAAAAGCCCCGAGGGTAAACCTTTAAAATTAGGACTGTACTATGCTCGAAGAAACGAACAATTTTGCGTTATTCCAGTCGTTTGCAAGCTCGAAAAGACAAATGATATTGCCGTTCTCAAAACTGAAACTTATATCTACGCTCTTAACTTCGTTAGGGGCAAGAACGATTTCCCCACCGCTTACGCCCTTAGTCTTATATGTATCAAAATAGTTGCCTTTACCGTCTGTAACCCAACCGCCTGCGTTAATCTGATACGGCGTGAATTTTATTTCTTCCGTACCGAGATTTGCAAATGTGTAAGTTATCGTCATACTACCGGTCGCTGTATACTTAGTCATCAACCTGCAAACATTGCCGGTTTTACCCGTCGCAAGATAAGAAGTACCTATCTTACCGTTATAGATTGTTACAGGCGAATCTATTTTAAAAGCAGACATATTATACGGAGAAATTGCAGGACTACCGTTTGTCCAGTCGATATCGCCGCTGCCGCTTGTTACAGTGTTCCAGTATATAGGCATAATGGTCACGTCATATTCGGGCATGGTGATTTCGCCGTATTTACCGGAAACGGAATTGCCTTCGCCGTCCGTTAACGTAAGAGCATAAGGAGTACCGTTTTCAAAGGTAATACCATCGATAATCGCGCCCGCTTTTATAAGCTTGGAATTTGTTTCGTTGTCAAACGTTCCGCCTACAACCGTAGCCGTGTACTTAGGCATATAAATTTCGGCATAAGCATATGCGCCGAAAGAGCCGCCACTTACAGCGGTGTTGAATTTGTAATGGAAGAATACTTCGTAGGAATGCGCCTGGTTAACAGTCCACATAACGGTTGTCGTTTGCACGTCGCCTTTATTATCAAGTTTAACGTTGAATGATTCGATATCGGAAGTATCAGAACCGCTTCCGCGCATATAAATTTCAAAATCAAGCGGCTCGGTGCCGTAATTTTTATGAACTACCGTAAACGAATACTTTATACCGACCATTGCCGTAGTACGCGGATACGGAGCGTAAATTCTAAAATCGCCTTTCGAGTCAGTCGTCGTTCCGTTCGCCTTGATGTTAGTAAAGAGTTGTCCGAGTTGCTTTTCGCCCTCTTCGTTTTCAATTACGACGGGGTTACCCTCTACGGGAATTGTTCCCGAACCGCCGAAATTCTGCACAAGGTAACGGTTGATATTGCTTGCGTCTTCTTTTTGTCTGCCGTAATCGAGTTTGCCGTCGCCCGTCGTAACGTATTCGTCGGTGTTAATAACGGGAATAAGCGTTACGTCTTTGCTCGGCATTTTAAAGGCGTCGGCGGAACAAATTGTGCCGTCCTCCTTCATAAAGCCGAGGAAGTTTTTAACTTCTTTAAGTTCCGGTAAAGCCTCGCCGACGGTTACGTCCGCAGTCGTTTTTCCGTCTGCAAAAGTGAGTTCGCCGCCCGTCGCGCCAGCCGCAAGCGTTACCGTGTAGCTCGGAGTAACGAGCGTTGCCGCCGCCGATTTTGCGTAGGAATAGAGCTTTGTAGCAAGTGTTTTATCGGTTGCTTGTTCGTTGGCGGCTCTCGTCGCAAGATAGCCGGAAACGCTGCCCGTGACCGTGTAACCGACTTCTTTTTCTCCGCTTAAAAGCGTTACCGAGATTTCCTTTTCGATATCGAGTACGGAAAGCGGAATTGAAGCCGTGTAAGCCGTTACGCCCTCTGTTGTAGCGTTTGCCGAGGAAACGGTTGCGGCAACCTCATTGCCGCCTACAATGGCTTTTACGCCGTCTATTGCAAGGTCTTTTACTTCGAAAGCAATCTTAGCGACTACGTTGTATTCAAGGTAAAGTTTTGCGGTGGTCGGCTTTACGTTTGCAATCGTTTCTTCGTCAGCAACCGTCGCCGTGAAAGCGGAGGCTTCGGGCATAGTATATTCGCCCGCTACAAAACTATTGTAAGCATCTTCCGACAAAAACACGTTGCTTTTTGCGTAAATCGTATCATTCTTGTATTCTTGAGCCGCCGTGCCGTAGTTTAATAAGTCTACGACGAGGGTGGACATTGCTTTGAATTCCTTTTCGCCCATATTATTGCCGTCTGCGCCGTTGTCGAGGAGCGTTTTGCAATAATCGGAAAGGGTGATTTCATCGCTTCCTTTGAGTTCGTTTGCAGCGTTGTACAACTTAACGGAGATTTTGCGCGACATAAGCTGGGGCGCAAGGTCGGTCACCGTGAATTTGTACGCATTGTCCGCGTTTGCATAGATAGTTTTTTCGCTGTCTATGCCCTCTACGGAAGCGGTTAAGTAAGCTTTTTCGCCTACTTTTTCGTTAGCGTAAAAGCTGACGGACAAGTCGCTCGATAAAGTGAGATTGTACCTTTCGATTAAGTTTTCGCCCGCAAAAGCCGGAACGGAAAACGACAAACCGAGAGTTAAGCACGCCGCAAAGCATAAAGCCAACGCGCACAAGAGCTTTGATTTTAAACCTTTAAATAACGTTTTCATAACAGTTTTCTCCTTACCAATTCCGGGGCTTGTTTTCTCCGCCCGAAATCACGATGCCTTCTTCACCCGTTTCAAAACCGTTGCCGCTCGTCGCGATGACGGAATCTTTAGCGAACGTTATTACGTTCGCTTCCGCGGGCAAAAAAGCCTTTTTGCCTAAAACTACCTTTTCGTCCATAATTACTATGAAACCTCCCTATTTTTTTATATCGACCTTTACAGCGGGCGAACGAAAGAAATGTATCCGCCGCCCGCAAAAAGGAAGATTTTTGTTACTACTTAGCTACGATACTGCCGGAAACAAGCAGCTTTCCGCCGCTCACCGCAGATTCGAGCTTGAAGAGCGTAATCAAGTTGCCGTTTTGGAAACCGCTGAAAGTCACGGTTACGGTTTTTACTTCGCCCGCTTCGAGCGTTACTTTGCCGCCCGCAAAGCCGTTGGTCGTGTAGCTTCCGTCCTTAATCCAGCTGCCCGCGTTGATTTGCCAGAAAGAAAACTCTAACTTTTCGGTGCCGACGTTCTTGAAGTTGAACGTGTACTCGTAAGTAGCGTCCTTACCGACGTTGAACGCGTTGTCGAGGCGGAACAAATCGTTAGCCGAGCCGCTTACCGAGATTATCGAACCGACGGAAGAAGTTTCCGCCATGAATTGATCGCCGGCAAGCTTACTTACGGTTGCTTTCGGGTCGACTTGCGCATACACGGCGCAATCGGTCCAGTAAATTCTGCCGCTGCCCGCGGTTACGTAAGAAACGGGCGTTATGTTTTTGGTTGCGGAAGTTATGGTGAGCTTTGCAGCCGAAACGTAACTCTTAGTACCCGTAACCGTTTCCACGATAAAGCCTTTTACTTCGCCGCCGTCGTAAGCTACGGGCGTTAAAGCTAAGTCGGAAGCGCCGACGGTGAGTTCGGAAGCAGAAACAAGCTTTTTGTCCGCGCCGTCGTCAACGATAAAGCCGTAAAGGAGTTTGCCCGCGTTTTCGCCCGTCAAGGTGACGGCGGGTATGCTTTGTCCCTCTTTGAGCCTTACGGAAGTAGTCCCGTCCGCAAAAGTTCCGCCGCCCGTGAGCGTAACGGCGTACGTTTCGCCCTCGTATTCGGTGTGTTCGCCCTTGATGACGTACTGGTTAACGCCGAGCTTCATTCCGTTCTTCATACCGGTGTTGAATTCGTAGTGCGCCATAAGGTTGTTGTTGCCGGAAAAGTTGGTGTACAAGACAAATCTTGCGTACTCGCCCGCTTTAAGCGATACGGAAGCGTGCGGATTGGCGGGAGCTTTCGGATTGCCGCTCGCGCTCGTAAGGTAGTATTCGAACGAGATATCCTCGTCGCCGTAGTTCATCATGTCTACGACTACCGTCTTAATATCGCCGACCGTCATATAGTCAAGCGCGTTCATCGTCATGAAGTAATCGCCCGCTTTAACTTCGCCTTTGTACGAATAAACGGTTGCAAGTTCCGTTCCCTCGGGGTTAGACATTGCGGCGTTACCTACCATAATCTGCGAAACGCCGTTGCCCGACTTGCCGAACGCGCCTTCTTTAACCTTATCCTGGCGGATAGGCGTGTTGTTGTTAGTATCTTCCGCTTTCGGGATAAGCCTTACTTTCTGCAATTCGTCGGTAATAGTTTCCGCGTACTTGATATATTCGAAGCACGGTTGAACGGAGATATCTCTGTCCGGCATTACGAAGGTATCCTTCGTGAAGTAATTAGACGGGTTGCCTACTTCCGCCCAGCCGGTAAAGCGGCGGTTCTTGGGTGCGCGGATTATAGCGTCCGGCAAGCCCTTTGTCGTTGCTATAACGGTTTTGGAAGTAGCTATAACGCCGTCCTCGTCGGGGGCAAAGAACGCGTAATCGCTGTCTATTGTGAGCGTTCTTTCGTTCTTTTCTACTTTCGAAAGTTCTCTGCCGTCGGTCACGAGCTTGTAAGCGATAGCGTCGTCCGTGTCCTCGTAAGTGTAAAGCCCCGCTCTTACGCCCGCTTCGAGGTTCGGGAGCGTGTGCTTGTACCAGCCGACGATTTCGCCCTCGTCCGTTAACGTCGGGTATTTTGTTACGTTAAAGTTAGAAGTATCGAGGTATTTCGGCTCGTAACCCGTAATTTCCGCCGAAGTTACGATTTCGATATAGTCGAAAGTCTTGAAAGATTGGTCGCCGCCGCAGTTTTCGAGGATAATCTCGTTTTCGCCTTCTATAAGCGTAAGCTGCATTATCGCGTTGCCCATGTAGTAAATTTTGTTACCGTCGCTCTTTTTTACGCAGTCGGCTTTTGCCGGAGTCATCGCGTTGGACTTAACCTTTTTGCCGTTTACTTTAAAGTTGAAAACGCTGTCTAACGCGCCTTGTTCGGTAATCCAGTTATCGACGCAGTTTATGTTGACGCGCATATTGACTTTAACTTTCTTGTCGGAATTGAACTTGAAAGTGAAGGCGTTAGTACCCGCCGTGGCGGCGCGCATATTCTGACTCATCGCAATACCGCCCGAGAAATCCGGCGAGAAGAGATACAAGGCTTCCGCCGTGAGTTTTACGCGTTCTTCTTCCGTTTCGCCCCACTTTTGCCAGCCGACGTAGTCGCCCGATTCGGCTTCGAAACGGTAAGCTTTCAAGCCGTCATCTTCGCCGAGCTTTGTTTCGTCGAGAACGGCGTTTTGCGCGTTGTTTTCTTCTTCGAGCTTGATGAGCGCGTTGTTTTTGATTACTACGCCGTTAAAGCCGACGAAGCTTGTGATAAGCACTATAACCGCGGCGATAAGCGCGACGGAGCGCGTTATGATTGCCGAAAGGTCCTCTTTCCGCGCGGTATACGCGGGGAATTTGCCCGGTTTTGCCGCAGCCTTTTCGCCCGCCGCGACGGAAGCTTTTACCGTTTCGTTTACCTTTTGAACGCGGTTTTCATCTTTAATCTTATCGGCGATAAGCGCGTAAGCGAGTTTTGCCTTGTCGGAGATAAACGGGAAAGCGTAAAGTGTTACGAGAAGCACCCAGGAAAGTATGGTAAGCGTGAGCATAACGCTCTTTAAAAGCCCTAAAAGGTTAATCCAGTCAGGCGTTATCTTTATGATTTCCGTATTCGAGGAAATGCCGTTCATCGTTGCGGAATGAACGACGGTATAAAGTATTCTGTGCGCAGATTCTCTCATCGCCCAAGCGACCGCGCCGTGGTTCTTTTGATAAGGCGAATAAATATCCTTATAGCTCGTGTAGTTTCTGTCGGGGATATCCATGCCGTTCATATGCGCGAGCGGCATTCTTCTCCAAGCGGCAGTGTCCTGGAAGTCTGAAACTACGAAGCCCGTCATGCCGAATTCGTCGCGGAGTACGGTGTTGCAGAAGCCGTGAACGCCCGTGTATTTTGCGCCGATAATGTTAAGACCTAACATTACGTTGCTTGCGCCGCCTTCCTTTATGGCGATTTCGAAAGAACGGAGATAACATTCGCGCACGGTCTGTTCGTTAGCCCATGTGCATACCGTTTGACGGTTGGTTTCCTGTTCGTTCAAGAAGCAGTGCTTCAAGTATACGTAAACGCCTTTTTCCTCTATGCCTTTGCAGATAGGCGCGCAGATTTTGCCCGAAAGGTAGGAATCTTCCGAATAATATTCGAACGTTCTGCCGCCGTACGCGCCGCGGTGCATGTTTATGCCCGGTCCGTAAAGCCCGGCGTAGCCCGCCCAAAGCGCGTCCTCGCCCCAAGCTTCGCCGTATTCCGCCATAAGCTCTACATTGTAAGTCGCCGCGACAAGCCCGTTGCAGGGGTATGCAGGCGGAACTTTGCCCGCGTCGGGGTCGTTGTTTGCTAACGCATATCCGCGGTTTGCGCCCGAGTTCGCGCCGTATTTTTGGTTTACGCCGACCGCGCCGTTATGGTCTATCGTGACGGGTTTGCCTATCGAAGCTACCGCCGCCGTCATACGTTCGCCGCAAGAGAGGAGTTCGACGTAATCTTGCCACGTCATCTGGTCTAACAAGGCGTCCCACATGGGGTCGTCGTAAGCTATCTTGTTGCCGTCTGCGTCGACGCGCAAGTCGATAAGGTTGTAGGAAGTTTCGGTCGAGCCGTAAGTCGGATATTTTACGTCGTCCGCGGGAATATCCTTGGCGATTTCAAAAACGTCGTACTCTATTTTTTCCGTCCAGCTAAGCTTTACGTTTTGATTAGTGAAGTTGTTGTCCTCGTCGAACCCGAAAAACGTAGTACCGGTCCAGTTCTTTCTCGTGGTGTATTCAACGTGATTTTCGCCTTTGCCTTCGTAGCGGTTGATGTCCACGTCGTCGAATTTGTTGGAGATAATCGCGCCTTGGTCGTCTTCGCTCGTCGCTTTTTTAAGACCGGATTTTATAGCAGAATCGTCGGTGGAATAGGTCTTTGCGTCGAAGTTATCGGTCACGTCGTCAATCTTTTTCGCAAAAGCCGCTTCGCCGTCGTAGGTCATCCCGTTTTCGGTCGATTTACCCTTAGCCGCTAAAATGTTATTGAGCGCGTCATGGCAGTTTTTGCCGACGGAAAGATAATAATCGCCTTTTTCGAGTATGTACGCGCCGAACTTGGTTTCGTCGAGCGGGTTTACGCAAGACGAATCGTAAGAAGCAAAATATTTCTTTTCGACGCTAATTGTCAACGTTTGGCTATCGCCCTTGCCGAGCGTTTTGGTTTTAGCAAAGCCCGCAAGTTCTACCGCCGCCTTTTCGACGCCGTGTTCTTTGTCGTAATCGGTGTACGGCTTTTGTAAGTATACTTGGACTACTTCCTTGCCCGCTTTTGCTCCGACGTTGGTAACTTTTACGGTAACGTCGTAGCAGTCGGTTTCGGCGTTATACGCTACCGAATAATCGGAATATTCGAAGTTAGTGTACGAAAGACCGAAGCCGAACGGGTATTTTACGACGGAATTATAGTCGTATTCGCCCACGTTTTCGGTACCTAAAACCTTGTCCTCGTAACGCGTTTCGGTGTAGCGGTAGCCGTTGTAAATGCCTTCTTGGTAAACTACGTAGTATACGCCGGTGTGGTCGTATATCGTAGCACGCGACGGAGAGCCGCCCGCGGGGTTGTTACCGTGCGTGCCGCCGTAATTTATGGTGTTCCCGCTATAACTATATCTGCCGAAGTTGGCGTGAACGGGGTTGAAGCGGTGTTCCGTCCAGAAAGTGTCGGCAAGCCTGCCGCTCGGGTTTACGCTGCCGACAAGGATATTCGCTATCGCCTTTGCACCGGTCGAACCGAGCGTGCCGCACCAGACAGCCGCGTCTATGCCGTATTCTTCCTTGTCGATAAAGTCGAGTTCGACTTGGTTTGCCATGTTGAGAATAAGCACTACGCTTTCAAACGTGCCTTTGTCCTTTTCGGCTTTCAACGCGCGTAAAAAGTCAAGTTCTCTGTCCGTCATTTCAAGGTAGTTGCCGTTTTTAAGGTCGTTTGGGTCGCCCGCGGAGCCGTCCGTTTGCGAAAAGCCTTCCGCGTTGGGGCGGATATCGAGGTTTTCACTGCCTAAACGAGCAAGAACGAATACCGCGGATTTAGCCTTTTTGGTCTTAATAGCTTCGGGAATATCCGTCCACTTAGCGTCGGAAATAGTCGGCGCAGCGCCGATAGAGGTGCTTGCCTTTCTGCCGTAAGTGTCCTTGTTATCGTCGTACCACTTCCACAAGTCCTCGTTTATGCTAAGCCCTACGGACGGGTCGGTAAGCGTTTCTTTAAGGTTAAGCGAAGAAGCCGAAGTCGCGCTCGAACCGCCGCCGACTGCAAGGTTGATGGAAGAAGCCGAGAAAAGGCTTATCGTGTCGCCCTTAGCGAAAGGCAAAGCGTTGTTTTCGTTGCGCAAAAGCACGCTGCCTTCCGCAACTACGTTTTCGCCCGCTTTTTCTGAGTTTGCGATAACTTCCTTAACGGAAGAAAATTTTGTTTTATAGTAAGAAGTGTCTACTTCTTCGCCCGTGTCCTTGTTAAGGACGATTTGCGTTTTTGAGCCGAGCGTGTTCGAGATAGCCGCGGTGTTTTCCATCGCTATCGCGCTGCCCGTGAACAAAAACGCGGTTATCACGGTCAAAACCGCCGTGAAAGCTTTACTTATCGTAATCCATACGCTCTTTTTCATCTTTCGGTTCCCTCTTCTTCGGTTTTTGTTTTTGCCATAAAGCAAGATACGATAAACGCAATCGCGGCGATAACCGTCAAGATGACGAACCACAAAAACGATTTATCTATTTGCGCTATCGCTTCCGCGCTTACGCCGTTATAAAATACTTCGGTGAAGTACATGTAAACGGTGCGAATGCAAACGCATTGAGAAGCAAGCGTTAAAAGCCCGCCGACGAGCGGGGCGAACGGCATCGTTATATCTATTACGGACAATGCCGCAACGCATAAAAAAGCCGCAAGCGATAAAAAGAATACGGCAAAGCTCATGTATTTACTCATGCTCTCGCCCGTGAACCCGACTATGTACGTTATTGCCGCCGCAAGCGATAATATCGCCGCGCCGACGTAGACGTAATAACCCGGGCTCCTCTTTTTAAGGTAGGTTAAAAACATTCTATATCCTCCCTCCCACGCAATTTGGATTTTGTTGGTTTTGCATGGAAAAAATTTCCGTGAGTTTAAGACCGGGTAGGCGTTTGTTTTTCTTGTTTTTGCCTTTTCCGCGGTCGAATTTATTTCTGCGATTTTTTTGTCTGAGAGATTTTTCTTGATTAAAAAGAATATTTTTTGCTATCTTGATACCGTTTGCGTTCCGTTATAGCCGACTAATTTCGGCTTGTTTTCTTTGCCGACTTTCTCGGCTTTTATTTTTATTAAGTTTTCTCAACGCTCTCTTTTGGTTGTTCGCTCTCTTCTCTTTTTCTCGTTTCTCTCGTTTTTGTTTTTCTCTTTTTTCTTTTCGCGCGCATGCGCGTTATTTTATTTTTGTGCATGCATCTTATTTTTACATGCACGTTTTCAGTTAAAGTTTAAGCTTTTGCGCTGCGCGCAAAAGCCCCTCCGGAGGGGCTGTAAGTGACTAATCGTCGCCTCTTCGCGAGGTTTTTATGCAATTTTTGACCAATTAAAAATTCGCTATATATTCGGCTCCTTTGCCCGCTCGTTTATTCACTCGCGGGCAAAGATACCTCTTTCAATTTTCAATTGAACTTAGACTCCGCTGTACGCCGAGAAGCCGCCGTCTATCGGGAGAACAACGCCCGTGATGAAGCTTGCGGAGGACGGGGAGATTAAAAGAAGCGTTGCCGGTGCAAGTTCCTTAAAGTCGCCGAATCTGCCCATCGGGGTGGCGTTCAAAATCTTGTGGCTGCGCGCCGTCGGGGTGCCGTCCTCGTTGAACAAAAGCTTTTGGTTCTGCGCGGAAACGAAGAATCCGGGAGCGATTGCGTTTACTCTTATGCCGACCTTGGCAAAGTGAACGGCAAGCCACTGCGTGAAGTTGCTTATCGCCGCCTTAGCCGCGCTGTACGCCGGGATTTTGGTGAGCGGCGTGAAAGCGTTCATAGACGAAATGTTGAGGATAGAGCAGCCCTCTTTGCCTATCATATCCTTTGCGAATACCTGAGTCGGCAAGAAAGTACCGGTGAAGTTAAGACCGAACACGAATTCAACGCCCTTTTGGTCGAGGGAGAAGAAGTCGCCTTCTACGCTTTCGTAAGAAGCGAATTCGTTAACCGTGGTCGCTCTCGGATTGTTGCCGCCCGCGCCGTTGATAAGGATATCCACGGTGCCTAAGCCTTCGTTTACGCCCTTGCGCGCTTCTTCGATGCTTGCTTTGTCCAAAACGTTGCAAGCGTAAGCCTTAGCGATACCGCCCTCGGCAACGATTTCGTCCGCAACCTTTTGAGCCGCCGCAAGGTTAAGGTCCAAAAGAGCTACTTTTGCGCCGTTTTTAGCGATTGCGTGTGCAAGACCGCCGCAGATAACGCCGCCCGCGCCGGTGATTACCACTACTTTGTTTTGTAAGTCTTTGATTTCAAAATTTTCCATAATATTTTTTCCTCCGAAAAAGAGAGTTTTTCAAGTTGAAAGGTGAAAGTTGAAGTCGATTATATAACTTTCAATTTATTTAATTAAACTTTTTCAGATTTTTCAATAGCCTCAAAAAGTCCGTTCAAATACGCTGCGCCGAGTGCACGGTCGAAAAGACCGTAACCGGGCTTGCCGTCCTCGCCCCAGATGTTTCTGCCGTGGTCGGGGCGGACGTAACCGTCAAAGCCGTTTAAAACGAGTTGACGAACGATTTCGTAAATGTTAAGGTCGCCCGCGGCGGTTAAATGCCCGGCTTCTTTAAAGTCAATTTCACCCATGTACTTTAACTGACGGATATGCGCAAAGTAAATGCGTTTTGCGAACTTTGCCGCCATTTTAGGCAAGTCGTTGAATCTTCCCGCGCCGAGGCTGCCCGTGCAGAACGTAAGACCGTTGTGCGGGTTAGGAACGGCTGCGAAAAGCTTTTCTATATTCGCCTCGTTCGAAATAATACGGGGCAAACCGAACATATCCCAAGGCGGGTCGTCCGGATGTATAGCCATGTTGATACCCGTTTCGTCGCAAGCGGGCATAATGCCTTTAAGGAAGTAAACGAGGTTATCGAAGAGTTGTTCGTGCGAAACGTTCTTGTACGCGTCCAAAAGCGCGTGAAGCTCGCTCGGGGTATAACTTTCGTCCCAGCCGGGAAGATGCAAATTGTTGGGGTCGAGCTTTAATAGCGTATCGTGGCAGTAAGAAAGGCAGGTGCTTTCGTCGTCGTTGACCGTTTTAAGGTTGGTTCTGAGCCAGTCGAAAACGGGCATGAAGTTGTAGCAAATGCACTTTACGCCGTACTTGCCTAAGCGGCGGATATTTTCGGCGTAAACCTCTATATATTTATCGCGCGTGGGAAGCCCGAGTTTGATATCTTCATGCACGGGAACGCTTTCGATAACGTCCATATTGAGTCCGTGTTTTTCGGCTTCGTCCTTTAATTCCTTAATGCTCTTTTCGCTCCACACCTCGCCGACGGGAACGTCGTACACGGCGGTTACTACGGATTGCATGTTAGGAATCTGTTTGATATAGCTCAAAGGAATGGAATCTTTCAAGCCGTACCATCTGAATGACATCTTCATAGTTTTAATCTCCGTTATATATTTTGCGCAAAAACGAGAAGAGTTATAATAGTCTGTACCGCTATTGCGCCGTTTAGCTTTTTTGTTTACATTTTTATTATAACGTTAACGGCTTGCAAAAACAGGTTTTTGCATTGCTTACGCAATTCTTATTTGCAATGGGCAAATAAGAGCCGTTCGTTGCAATATTTCGAAAAAGAGTCCTTGCCGGCAAACTCTTTTTCTAATATTATACTCATTTTACCACACCATTGCAAGCAGGTCAATTGCAAAAATAATAAACAAATATTGCAAAACCTCTACAATTTAGTTGATTTAGAACGGAAAATAGGTATAATTAAAAATAGGAAGTGTATTTTTTATCCCTATAAGGGCAAAATTTTGCTTTTTTACAAAAAGGGGGTGCGGATAATAAATGTTTAGTTTTTCCTATAACGGAATTGACTTCTCGCACAAAAAAGGTATCGCAAGCGAACCTATGGACGATTTCGGCAAACACCTTCACCCTTTCAACGAGATTCTTATCTTTTTAAAGGGCGACGTTACCTACAACGTGGAATCGCGTTCGAGAAAATTAGAGGAAGGCGACCTTGTTATCATAAAGCAAGGGCTTTATCACTTTGCGAATATTTCGAAAAGCGAAACGTACGAAAGATACGTTTTCAAATTCCCGGTATCCGTTCTTCCGCCGTTCGTGGAGAACAAGCTCGAAAAGCAAAGCCCGTTTTTGACGAACGTTAAAAAATACATCGTTCTTCTTAACCAGTTCGACTCTTACTTCGGCAACTTTTCCGACGAAGAAACTTACTATTTGTTTATAAGCGAGCTTACGAAACTGCTTATAATGATGTTAAAAGAGCCTACGCGCGCCGATTCCAACTCGGACGACGTTATCGCGCGCCTTATCGAATACATTGACGAAAACATTCAGTCGAGCATTTCTCTCGACACGTTGAGCCGCGAATTCAACTATTCGAAGTCATATATTTCGAACGAATTCAAGAACAACATGAAGATACCGGTCATGCAGTACGTTCGCTATAAAAAAATTATAGCCGCGCACCAGATGATTCTTGCGGGAGCTAAAAAATCCGTCGTCGCCGAGCTTCTCGATTTTAACGACTACTCGACCTTCTACCGTTCGTACGTTAAAATTATAGGGCATGCGCCGACCGACAGAACCTAAAAATTTTTGCAGCCGTTTAGCCGCGGCTGCTTTTGTTTTTAACTTTTCCATAACGCTATGCAAATTCAAATAAATTTTCGGCGGCGTTTTTTTTAAGCTTTTTGCCTTGCCGATTAGTTTTACGTTCCTTTCTTTTTAGGGGCGCAAAAAAGTCAAAAATTTTTGCAAACTTATTTTTATAGTCCGAAAACGTGTAAAAAATGACTTTTTAGGGAAAAATTTTAAAATAAAGTTGTTTTTGCAATGTTACTTTCAAGAATTTGCAATTGATTTTAGTGACAAAAAGCTGTATTATTGTGGTATACTTATTTCCGCTAAGGCGGACACAACGGAGATTGCTTATGAGGAATTACATTAACCTTAACAAAGATTGGCTTTTTTCTGACGGCGTTAACACCGAAACGGTGAGCGTGCCGCATACTTGGAACGCTATCGACGGAGCAGACGGCGGAAACGATTACGTTCGCGCAAAACGCACTTACACGAAAACTTTTTCCCGCCCGCAAGGCAAAGTCGTTTACCTTGAAGTAAAAGGCGCAAACTCTTCCGCAAGCGTTTACGTCAACGGGCTTTTCGCTACCGTTCACCACGGAGGTTTCTCGACTTTCCGCGTAGATATCACGGACTTACTTAAAGACGAAAACGAACTCAAAATAGAAGTAGACAACATAGCGACCGAAAGGGTTTACCCGCAGACCGCGGACTTCACCTTCTTCGGCGGCATTTATCGCGACGTCAACCTTATCGTTTTAGACGACGCGCACTTCGACCCCGATTTTTGCGGAAGCCAAGGCTTAAAGGTTAACTCCTCCGTCGAAAACGGCGTAGGCAAGGTAACCCTCGAAACTAAGATTATCGGCGCGGGACAAGCGCATTACTATATTTACGACGGCGAAACTCTCGTTGCGGACAACGACACGGGCGTGTTCGAAATCGAAAATCCGCACCTTTGGGACGGGCTTAAAGACCCGCATATGTACAGCGCGAAAGCAACTCTCACAGCGGGCGGCTCGGTTAAGGACGAAATCACCGCGCCTTTCGGTCTGAGATACTTCTCGGTCGATAAGGACAAGGGCTTCTTCTTAAACGGCAGGTCCTATCCTTTACGCGGCGTGTGCCGTCACCAAGACAGAAAGGGCAAAGGTTACGCGATAGGCAAAGCCGAGCATGACGAGGATATGCAAATCATTCTCGAAATCGGCGCGAACACCATTCGCCTTGCCCACTATCAACACGACGATTACTTCTACGACCTCTGCGACAAGTACGGTCTTGTGGTTTGGGCGGAAATCCCCTATATTTCCCGCCATATGCCCGAGGCAAACGCCAACGCCGAATCGCAGATGAAAGAGCTTATCACTCAACAATATAACCACCCCTCTATCGTAACTTGGGGCGTTTCCAACGAGATAACGATGTTCAATAAGCACAAAAAAGACATGCTCGCCGAACACGTTAAACTCAACGATATGTGCCATCAGATGGACCCGTCGAGGCTCACGACCTTAGCGTGCTACGCGGCGTGCGGTCCTACGAACAAAGTCGGCAAGATAACCGACCTCGTTTCCTGGAACTTGTACCTCGGCTGGTACGTGCCGTTCTTCTTCCTTAACGACGGTTGGTTCTGGTTGTACCGCGTGCTTAACCCGAAACGTATTATCGGTATGAGCGAATACGGCGCGGAAGGCATGCCGAATCTTCACAGCGTATCGCCCCGTCGCGGCGACAACACCGAAGAATATCAGTGCAAGTATCACGAATACATGCTCAAATTCTTCGCGCGCAATCCTTACCTCTGGGCTACACACGTTTGGAACATGTACGACTTTGCGGCGGACGCGCGCAATCAAGGCGGCGAGCCGGGCATGAACCACAAAGGGCTTGTGACGTACGACAGAAAGACGAGAAAAGACGCTTTCTATCTCTACAAAGCTTACTGGTCGGAAGAAAAGTTCATTCACCTCTGCGGCAAACGCTTTGTTAACCGCACGGGCGGAAAGCTCAAAATCAAAGTTTACACCAACGAGCCTACGGTTGAATTATACGTTGACGACAAGCTCGTCAAAACACAAAACGGCGATAAGGTCTTTAACTTCTCGGTACCCTTTAAAAGCACGATGAAGATTACCGTTAAATCGGGTGACCTCGTCGACGAAGCGACTTTCACGAGAGTCGCCACCAAAGACAGATCATACATTCTCACCAAAACGGACACGAAAAACTGGCAGAAATAGTTTTTCATTCCGACAATCTCCTTATATGGACGACCCACACCTCGGTGTGGGTCGTTCCATATTGCCGCAAGAACAAGACGGCGCTAAAGAGCTTCACTTATATTTGAACACGGCTTCTCTATACCGTAAGAGTTTTACGCAGCGGCTTACGAACTTCGTTTCGTAGTGTCGCGACAAGAGAAGTTTGCAAATATGCAACACAATTGTTAAAACCAAGGCTTGTTTGCAAGACATACCTAAGGGAGCGACTTATGGACGACTTGCGCGAGAGCGCAAGCTGGTTTCGTATTGTCGCGAGAACTCTATTCAACAATTCAACAATAAATTCCAATACAAAAAAAACGCGATAAGTCGGGCTATATGCTCGTTATCGCGTGATTTTTATTATTTTAGTTTCTTTACTTTTGATTTTTTGCGGGCGGGTGTTCTTCGGTAAAACGCCATAAGGCGGGCTTGCCGCCGACGTAACGCCAGAACGTGCAGTTGTAGTCGTCCTTAGGGGCGTAGCCGTCTTTTTTCTCGTTTATTTCGGGTTCGTTTTCGGAATAGATATAAACGTTTGCGCGGAAGAATTTCACGTTGTTGCTCGTCTTTTGTATCGCCAGCCAGTCTTTGGGAGAAGTGCCGAGATAATATATGCTTTCAATCGCCTTGCAGTCCTCAAAGCCTCCGCGGCGAATTTCTTTTATTTCCGCGGGAAAAACTATCGAAGTCAAATCGCTTAAACCGCTCATCGCGCCCTCGCCGATTATCTTAACTTTTCCGCCCGTAGGCAACGTTGTTTTGGAGCAACCCGCAAGGAGTAAGTCTTGCGCCTTATCGACGATACAATGTTCGCCGTAAGAAGAGTAAGTCGCGTTGCTTTCGTCGACGGAAATTTCGTCGATATTTACGCAGTTCGCGAACGCGCGCGTACCTATATAAGAAGTTGCGGCGGGAATTTCTACCGAAACGATACTCGTATACGAGAACGCCTCCTCGCCGATATATTCGACGGTATCGGGAACGGAAAAACCGGACATATCCGCGCCGAAAAAGGCTTGTTTTGCTATCGTTTTAACAAAAGAAGCATGGAAAAAGCGCAAAACGCTACAACCGTAAAAGGCTTTTTCCGAGATTACCGTAAGATTTTTACCGGGGTATACCGCATAAAGCGATTCGCAACCGCGGAAGGCTTCCTCGTCGATTTTTTCGACCGTATCGGGGAGAATTACCCTGACAACGTTCAAACAGCGATAAAAAGCCAATTTTGCAATTTCTTTGACGGGCTTGCCGTTGTATTCCGACGGAACGATAACTTCGCCGTAACTTCCGTCCGCGCTCGTCACTACGTAATATTCGCCGTCCTCGGAAAGTTTGTAAGTTAAATTCGTAGTATCAGTTTTTTCTCCCGACGGAGCCGCGCCGCTTTTTGTGAAGTCGCAAGTAATTCTCGTTTCCGTCACGGGGTAAACGCGGAGCCATTCGCTCGACTTTAAAAACGCGTATGCGCAAAGCGTTTGCTTGCCGTCCTCGTCGCTTTCGTAGAAAGAAAGCTTATCGGAATTTATCGTAAAAGTGCCGTTAATCGACTTATCGGCGGACATTGCCGTCCATTCGCCGTCTTTTAAGGTGAGCGAAGAATACGTCTTGCCGTCGCTTTCAACCGTAATCTTATACGTTCCGTTAACGGAGCTTTCATCGTTGCCGACCGCCACGCAACCGCTAAAAAGCGCAAAAACAAGCGAAAGGACTATTAAGCACGCTATAATCGGTATTTTTTTGATTTTCATACATACCTCCTTTCGCTCGGATTTCTTTTCATATTTATTTTAGCACACATTGAAGCATATTGTCAACCTTTTCAACAAAGTCGATTGTTAAAAATACGCCTATAACGCAATTTTTGCATAATTTGAGATATTTTCGCACTTCCCAAAAGAAGAGCAAAAAGAGAAAGCCGCCCGCAAAAAAGCGGAAAGCTTTCCCAAACAAAATATAGGGATTTTATTCCTGTGAGCTAAATTACTTTTCAAAGAACTTAATCGCGTTATCGTAAGAAATGTTACGCACGATTTTGCCTACGAATTCGATATCGTAAGGATATTCGCCGTTTTCGAGGATATCGCCGAAGAAGTTGCACAAAACTCTTCTGAAATACTCGTGACGGGTGTAGGATAAAAAGCTTCTGCTATCCGTGAGCATACCGACAAAATACGAAACGAGCGACATATGCGAAAGCGCGTTGAGCTGGCGGAGTATTCCGTCCTTTTGGTCGTTGAACCACCAAGCCGAGCCGAACTGGATTTTCCCCGCTGTCAAGCCGTCCTGGAAACAGTTCATAAGTGCCGCTATAACTTCGTTATCGCGCGGATTTAAGCAATAAAGGATAGTTTTGGGTAAGTTCCCGTCCTCGTCCATATCGCTCAAAAGATGCGAAAGGTCGGCGATAAAAGGCTTGTCGGCAATGGAGTCAAAACCGGTGTCGGGTCCGAGAGTTTTGAAGGCTCTTACGCTATTGTTGCGGAGCGCGCCGACATGGTACTGCATAACCCAGTTGCGTTTTTTGTATTCTTTGCCGATACCGACTAAGAGATACGTTCTCAAAACCGCCGCTTCTTCTTCCGAAACGGTCTTGCCGTCGAGAAGCTTTTTTGCCGTAGCGTTGGCTTCTTCCTCGTTGCCGCGGCAATAAGTCATATCCTCGGGAGCCTGGTCGGAGCATACGCAACCGACTTTATCGAAGTAGTCTATACGCGCGATTACGGCTTCGAGCATAGTTTTTGCGTCCACGATTTTTATACCGGAAACTTCGGAGAGTTTTTCGACGTATTCGATATACCCGGGCGCGCCGATTTTCAAGAGTTTGTCGGGGCGGAACGCGGGTTTTACTTCAACGCCGAATTCTTTGTCCTCTGCAAGGAGTTTGTGGTAATGTAAGTCGTCAACGGGGTCGTCGGTGGTGAAAACCTTTTTAACGTTGGCTTTGAGCATCATTTTGCGCGCGGTAAGCGTTTTGAGCTTTTCGTTCGCCTCGTCGTAAATTTCCTTAGCCGTCGCGGGGCAAAGCACTTTCTCTATATCGAAAAATCTTTTGAGTTCGAGGTGGGTCCAGTGATAAACGGGGTTGCCGATAAAGTACGGCATAACCTCGGCGTATTTCAAAAACTTTTCGTAATCGGGTTTGTCTCCCGTAATATAGCTTTCGTCAACGCCCGCTTCGCGCATAAGGCGCCACTTATAATGGTCGCCGCCGAGCCAGGCTTCGGTTATCGTCGAAAACTTTTTGTCCTCGTAAATTTCCTTTACGTTCAAGTGGCAGTGGAAGTCGAAAATAGGCGCGTCTTTGGCGTAATCTTCGTAAAGCTTAACCGCAGTCGGGGTTTTAAGCAAAAAATCGTTTCCTAAAAATTCTTTCATATTATTTACCGTAAATTCATGTTAATATGCCGATAATCGACTTATATCGAGGCTTTCGGCGTATTCGTATTCATATATAAGTTATCTTTGAACTCTTCCGGAAGCGTCGCCGCTTACAAGCGTTTCGACTTCTTTTTCGCTTACGTGGTTAAAGTCGCCCGGGATGGTGTGCTTCAACGCGCTTGCGGCAACCGCGAATTCGAGAGCCTTTTTGTAATCGCCGTACTTTAAAAGCCCGTGAATAAAGCCGCCGCTAAAACTGTCGCCGCCGCCCACTCTGTCGACTATTCTTACTTCGTAGCGGCGCGAACGATAGAATTCGTTACCGTCGAAAGCAAGCGCGCTCCAACCGTTGTCGGAAGCGGAAAAACTTTCTCTTAAAGAGGTTGCGATATACTTGAATCCGTAAGCTTCTTTCATTTTACGGAATACTTCTTCATAACCGCCGAGTTCGAGTTTGCCGCTCGTAACGTCGCTGCCCGCCTTAAAGCCGAGGCATTTTTCGGCGTCCTCTTCGTTGCCGATACAAACGTCGACGTACTGCATAAGTTCGGACATGCAAGCTTTTGCTTCGTCGGGAGTCCACAATTTTTTGCGATAGTTAAGGTCTACGCTGACGGTTACGCCGTGCTTTTTAGCGGCGATAAGCGCGGCTTTCAAAACTTCCTGCGCTTTTTTGCCGAGAGCCGGGGTGATACCCGTCCAGTGGAACCAGGTTGCGCCTTCGAAAACCTTATCGAAATCGAAGTCCTCTACGACCGCTTCGCTTATACTGCTGTGCGCTCTGTCGTAAATTACCTTGGAAGGACGCATGCTCGCGCCCGTTTCCAAAAAGTAAATGCCTACTCTTTCGCCGCCGCGCGCGATATAGTCGGTATGAACGCCGAACTGCCTCAAAGCGTTTACGGCGGATTCGCCTATTTCGTGAGTCGGAAGCTTTGTTACGAAGTAGCTTTCGTGACCGTAGTTTGCAAGCGAAACGGCAACGTTGGCTTCGCCGCCGCCGTAGCAGACGTCGAAGTTATCGGACTGAACGAATCTTTCGTAGCCCGGGGTGGAAAGGCGTAGCATAATCTCGCCCATTGTAACGACTTTTGACATAATTAAATCTCCTGATATTTTATTTTAGCACGCGCTTTTAGCGCGTTATTTTTTTTATAAAGCCACGCTATAAGCGCGTTAAAGCTTACTTTCTCAATACGAGGTGGATTGCGAAGCCTGCGATTTCGTTCTTGAAGTATGCTACCGTCATTCTACCGTTAGCGTCATACTTAAAGGTGCTTTCGTCAAATTCGTAGCCCTCGTTTTCAAGCCGGTAAACGGCGCGGCTTACGCTGTCGGTTGCGACCGCAATGTGACCTTTCGCGCCTCTGCCGCCCTTCTTCATGCATTCGACGAGCGTACCCGCGAACACGCTCGAATTGCCCTCTTTAACGGTCCAGCCGAAGAGTTTTTCAAATTCTAAAGCTGTGGAAAGAGCTTCGTCGTCACAGTTGATACCGACGTGAGCAAGCGAGAAGTTAAGCATTTTGAGAACGGCGGATTTGCAAAGCGCGGTGATTTCGTCCCACTTTTCCTCTTTTACGAGTTTGTCGGGAACAATCCAGCTGCCTCCGCAGCAAACGACCCTCGGGTTAGCAAGGTAGCTTGCAAGGTTATCCTCGTTAATTCCGCCCGTAGGCATAAACTTAACGGAAGAATAAGGCGCGGATACGGCTTTGATGTACTTTACGCCGCCGGCTTGTTCCGCGGGGAAGAACTTAACGAAGTCAAGCCCTAATTCGAGAGCTTGCTCTATCTGAGAACCGTTTGCAACGCCCGGACAGAACGGCACGCCTTTATCCAAGCAATGCTTGACCACCTTTGGGTTAAGCCCCGGAGCCACGCAGAACATGGCTCCGGCTTCTATAGCCGCGTCGACTTGCTCGGTCGTAAGAACCGTGCCTGCGCCGACGAGCATTTCGGGGCAAGCCTTAACCATATCGGCGATAACCTTGTCCGCTCCCGCCGCGCGGAAAGTAACTTCCGCCGCTCTTATGCCGCCCGCCGACAAAGCCTTTGCAAGCTTAACGGCATTCTCGGTTTTTTCGAGCTTGATGACGGGAATAATTCCCGTTTGTTCCATACGTTTTAAAAATTCTTGTTTGTCCATAAAAATTACCTCTTTGCATTTTCAAGGCGGAGGCGGTTTTACCCGCTCTCTACTTATGTGTTATTTATAGGGATTACATTCGTTGTCGCTGATTATTTTTGCGGAGCTAAATCGGTTTTTGTTGCGTTAAACTCACGTCAATACACATAAAGTATTATTTCTTTAACATGCCTTACAAAAACCGACTTGCAAGTTAGCCTTTTTATCCGCAAAAATGCGAAGCACCTAAAAGAGCGTATTTTTTGATGATTTTTTGCGAGCGTGAGGCAGGCGTACTGAACGTACTCCAATCGAGCGGTCGCGGAAAAGCGCAGAAAAGCCGCCTTTTAGGTAATTAGGGATAATGGATGTAATTCCTATCTATATTTTACCACACTTTTATTAGTATTTGAATTGCAAAAATTATTATCTTTCATTGCAAAAAAAACACTCTTTTTATTTGAAAATTTTATTTACCGACTAACTAATCGCCTTTAAAAGTTAATTTCAAGGGCGTTTCACCCCGTTTTTCGCTCCGTTTCAACCCGAAAAAACATAACGAGAAAAATCGCCTACAAGCCGAATAATCGACTTATAGGCGGGGATTTCTTCTTTCTTTACTTGTTTTCTTCCTCTGTTGCCGCAGCTTCGTCTTTAGCGGTTTCCGTTACCGTTTCAGCCTTTGCTTCCTTTTTCTTGAAAGCCTTGCAGAAAACGTTAACGAGTATGCCTACGATAAGCGCGCAAGCGATTTCCGTTATGGTAATCTGACCGAACTTAAGGCTCAAGCCGCCGATACCCGCGATAAGGATAGCCGATACGGTGAAGAGGTTGCCGCTGTCTTCGAGGTCGACTTTCTGCACCATTTTAAGACCGGATACCGCGATGAAGCCGTAGAGAGCGATGCACACGCCGCCCATTACGCAAGAAGGAATAGTCGCGAGAAGCGTTACGAACGGAGCGACGAACGCAGCTATTATGCAAACGAAAGCGGTCGTCGTTATGGTCGCGACGGAAGCGTTGCCGGTGATAGCTACGCAACCTACCGATTCGCCGTAAGTGGTGTTGGGGCAACCGCCGAAGATTGCACCCGCCATGGAGCCTACGCCGTCGCCGAGAAGCGTGTTGTCAAGACCCGGGTTGCCTTTTTTGAGGAGGTCGCTTTCGATAATGCTCGAAAGGTTCTTGTGGTCAGCGATATGTTCCGCGAATACGACGAACGCAACGGGAACGTAAGCAACCGCGATAGTGCCGATATATGCGCCGTTGATTTCCTTAAAGCCTTTTACCGCTTCGATGAAAGTAAAGTCGGGCAACCACTGCATGTTTTGGAACTTAGTGAAATCTATGATTTTAAGAGCATCGATGTTTGCAAACGTTCCGATAAGCGTAAAGATTGTAGCTACGATGTAACCCGCGACGATACCGATAATGAACGGAATGAGTTTAATGTTCTTTCCGCCGTAAACGGAAGCGGCAATGGTTGCAAAAAGCGTTACAAGACCGCAAATCAAGCAAATTCCGCCGTTAAGATTCATAACGTAGTTACCGTTGGAATCCTGCGCAACGTGGTTTACAAGGTCGCCTATTGCGTTGCCGGCAAGCGACAAACCGATGATAGCGACGGTCGGTCCGATAACCACGGCGGGCATAAGCTTGTTAACCCATTCGGAACCGCATTTTTTTACTATTAAAGCTATGATAACATAAACAAGACCGGCGAAAACCGCGCCAATGATAAGTCCGAGATAGCCGAGCTGCATCGATACGCCGCCCGCGAAAGCCGCAGCCATAGAGCCGAGGAACGCAAACGAGCTGCCGAGGAACACGGGGCTTTTGAACCTAGTGAAGAGTTGGTACACGAGGGTACCTACGCCCGCGCCGAACAAAGCGGCTGCCTGGCTCATGCCGTTGCCCACGATTGCGGGAACTGCTATCGTTGCGGCAAGAATAGCAAGCATTTGCTGTAAAGCGTACACGAGCATTTTGCCGAAAGGCGGTTTGTCTTTCACGTTGTAAACCATTTTCATAATTCGGATTTACTCCTTTTATTGTAAAAATATTTTATCGCTAAAAAGCGAATAAACCTAAGTTAGTTATCAAAACTCAATCGAGCTTTTCGAGTATTTCCACGCCGTCGTCTCCGTCCGTTTCCGTAAACTTAACTGATACGACTTCCTGCGCGGAAGTAGGAATGTTTTTGCCGATATAATCGGGTTTTATGGGGAATTCTCTATGTCCTCTGTCGACCACGACCGCAAGCTGAACGGTTTTGGGTCTGCCTTTCGATAAAAGCGCGTCTATAGCCGCTCTCGCCGTTCTGCCCGTAAAGATGACGTCGTCGCACAAAATTACGTTTTTGCCCGAAACGCTAACGTTCATCGGCGTTTCTTTTACTTCCGGGAATTCGCTAAGTTCGCTCAAATCGTCGCGGTAAAGCGTTATGTCGAGTTCCGCCGTATCTACTTCCACCGCATAAAACTTTTTAAGGTTTTCTCTTATGCGTTCAGAAAAAGGCACGCCTCTCGTTTTTATCCCGACGAGGACCACGCTTTTAAGGTCGGCGTTATGCTCGGCAATCTCGTGCGCTATTCTCACGGTTGTTCTGTTAAGTTTTTCGCCGTCCATTATTTTGGCTTTTTCCTTGAGCATACCTGCGCCCCCTCTTTAATTTTTCGGCAAATTTTGTCGGCAAACAAAAAACCTTGCCGTATTGCAGACAAGGTAGTTAGACATAATTATTCTTCGCTTTTATTTTCCTCGCGAAAAAAATCTATTCCATCTTGTCGGCATCTCTGTACCGAATTAAAGATTTCCTTAAATCGTCTTGTAGTATATCACTAATTTTTTCATTTGTAAAGCGTTTTAAAGCAAAAACTCAAAAAATTTTTGAACTAAGTTTTAGCGCGTTCATCGGCGGGAAAAATTTCAACGATAAAATATTAAATATAAGGAACCATATAGAACGGAATATACGTTATATTTCCTTCTCTTTTTAAATCTTTTCCGTATACGACGTAGCTTGTTTTTACGCGCGAAGAAAACTTTTCGCAAAATTTATCGATAGAAATATGCGACTTGTACCCGGACGATTTTACTTCCGTCGGAATAAGCTTCTTGCCCTCCGCCGTGAGAAAATCTATTTCGTAACGTTCAAAGGCGTGAAAATAAAGTTCTCTTCCGCTCGCTCTCAACATCTGCGCGACGACATTTTCGCAAATCATACCCATATTTATTCCGATTTTACCAAGGACAAGCTGTTTATAAACGGAGTCGCTTATAGGCTTATCGGAATCTCTAAAAATCTGGGTAACCAAAAGTCCCGTGTCGCCCATATAGATTTTTTGTTTACCGTAATCTTTTGTCAACGCAAAACCTATATTCGGGTCGGTTACGTTATAAGCTATGTTTACTATCATCGAATCTTTTATCGCTTCGAACGAATTGTAATTTCTCGACACCCTTGCGTTCTTTCCTATCACGCTCGCCTTAAAAAGTCTGCTATGCGAAGACAGTTCGGAAGCGACCGCGCCGAAAATAACGGAAGTAAACAAACCGTACTTATTGTCAAGTTTTTTCAAATCGCTTGCATACAAGTCTAATATATCCCTTTTCACCTCGTCGACATACGAAAAATTATTGTTTTCGATAAGTTCTATTACGGCTTGCGGCATTCCGCCGACAACCATATATTGACGAAACGCGTTGAGAATTTTTCTATGCACGGAGTCGCCGAGCGGCGTTAAAGTTTCAAATGAATTTCTTATAGCTTCCACGGTAACTTCGTCGCCGATAGCCCAAAGGTATTCCTCAAAATCCATCGGAAACATGTCGATAGCCCTTTCCTCGCTCGGAATAAGAATTTTATCGACATTTTGTTTAAGAGTTATAAGAGAACCCGTTTCTATATAATCATATCGACCGTCTTCGACTAATTGTTTTATCGACTGACGAGCAAGCGGAAACAGTTGAACTTCATCAAAAATTATAACGCTTTCTCTGTCGTAAAGTTTTACGCCATACAAAAGCGCAAGCTTTCTGAAAAAGCCGTCCATGTCCGTTAGGTCATATTTAAACAAATCTCGAACCAAAGCCGAGTCACGTTGAAAATTAACAAGTATATAAGATTTATATTCTTTTTTTGCAAATTCTTCGACAATAGTTGATTTTCCTATTCGCCTTGCACCGCGAACAAGCAAAGCTTTTTTGCCGACGAACCGAGTTTTCCAGTCAAGTAACTTTTCGTATATTTTTCGTTTAAACACCATTTTTGTTTTCCTCCGGATACACTTATTTTACATTTTTTTTCGTCTTTTGTAAACTCTTTTGCACGAATATACAAAAAGTTTTTGTCTTAAAATGCACAAATATACAAAATGTTTTCGGCTCCGTTTGCACGAATATACAAAAAGTTTTTAGCCTAAAATGCACGAATATACAAAATGTTGAAAGTTCGTTGAAAAGCAAAAATCACAAAAACGCCAATAAAATCAAGGATTTTTAAAAATTACGCCCGACAGCAGAAAACCGTCGGGCAAAACGCTAAAAAATCATTTCAAGTTTTCGGGGTTAAGACGCAAAAGCGAAGGGAGAACGAAACGCCCGTCTTTGCGGATAAGCACGTCGTCAAACCAAATTTCGCCGCCGCCGTATTCGGGGGTCTGAATAAGTACTAAATCCCAATGCACCGCAGAGTGATTGCCGTTGTCGCAATCTTCATAGCAGCAACCGGGCGTAAAATGGATAGACCCGGCGATTTTTTCGTCGAAAAGTATGTCGCACATAGGCTTATTGACGTACGGGTTAACTCCGATAGCGAACTCGCCGACGTACCTTGCGCCCTCGTCGGTATCGAAAACTTTCTCAATTTCCGCACTTCCGCCGTTCGAAGTGGCTTTAATTATCTTTCCGTCTTTAAACGTGAGCTTCACGCCCTCGTATCTTACCCCGCCGTAAACGGACGGCGCGTTGTAGCTTATCGTGCCGTTAACGCTCGTTTTTACGGGCGCGGAATACACTTCGCCGTCGGGGATATTGCACTCGCCCGCGCACTTAACCGAGCCTATGCCCTTGATAGAAAAACTAAGGTCGGTGTCCTTGGCGATAATGCGCACTTTGTCGGTCTTGTCCATCAAGGCTTTGAGCGAATCCATCGCCTTATTCATCTTGGCGTAATCGAGATTGCAAACGTCAAAGTAAAAATCTTCGAACGCTTCGGTAGAAGTTCCCGAAAGTTGCGCCATTGACGGGGTCGGATATCTCAAAATTACCCAACGCGTGTTGTTTACGCGTTTTTCGTGGTGAACGGGATATGAATACAAGCGCGCGTAAAGCGAATTTTTGTCCTCGGGTACGTCCGAAAGCTCGAACGCGTTGCCGCCGCCCCTTACGCCGATATAACAGTCCATATCGTCCATAATAAATCCGTCGTACTTCGCCCACAGATTGAAATATTCCTCGTTTCCGCCAAAAATTTCGCTTCTTAAAACTGCATGGTCGCGCAAAACGACGAACGGGTACGCGCCCGCCTCGTAACACGTCGCAACAAGCTCTTTAACAAGGTCGTTTTCGATGCCGAACGCTTCAATCATAACCTTGTCGCCCTTTTTAGCTCTCACGGAATAATTAACGAGGTTATCCGCAAGCTTTTTCAGTCTTAAATCTTTCATAATATATAACCGCCTTTTGGTCTTTCTATTTCTCGCCCACTCTCTCGTAGTTTTTAGTTTAAGTTTTTGCTCCATTCTTCATAGTCGATAAGGTCCTCTTTTGCAGGAATTAAAACTTCCATGTCGCGCTCTTTTACGGAAATTATAGGATATGGGCTGAAATCAACCATATCAAAACATATTAATCTTGAATTTTCAATTCTCCGCGGGTCGCATATCCACCCGTCAAAACCCTTATGCACGCCGTCATCGATATATTTTTCTTTTTCCTCGGTCATAACGATCCTCGCATATTCATTAAAAGGTAAAACTACTTTTTCACCGTTTAAATATGTCCATTCGTTCACAACTTTTAAATCGCTTTCGGGAATATGTAATGCCGTAACCACAAAACGATTATCTGCTTTTCCTAACACGAAAAAGACTAATCTTTTATTGTCCTCAAAAACATCGCAATCGGTTATTCTGCCGCGCATGCCCTTTCTTACTCCATTTAATCTATACTCCGTCTTATCAACAAAAAGTTCTACGATATCTAAGTACTTCATTTTTACTTTCCCTTTTTACTCCATTCTTCATAGTCGATAAGGTCGTAAGGGGAAGGAATTACGACTTCCATGTCGCGCTCTTTTACCGAAATTATAGGGAACGGGCTGAAATCAACGTTATCAAAACATATTAGTCTTGAATTTTCAATTCTCCTTGGATCGCATATCCACCCGTCAAAGCCTTTATGCACGCCGTCATCGGTATATTTTTCTTTTTCTTCGGTCATCGACCCTTGCGTATTCGTTAAAGGGTAAAACAATTTTTTCACCGTTTAAAAAAGTTAATTTCTCTACGACTTTTAATTCATTTTCCGGAATATCCAATGCACTTCCACAAACGCAGTTCTCTTCGATATTCAAGACGAAATATACGGTAATAAATTTTTCTCGCTCTTCATCATAAGTTATTCTGCCACGCATGCCCTTTTGCACGCCTTTCGCTCTATATTCGTCTTTATCGACAAGAAGTTCCACAATATCTAAGTATTTCATTTTTACTTTAGGCTTTCCTTATGTTCCTTTGTAACGACGGTTTTCCCGTCTACCCTTTTCGCAACGATAGAAATATCGTCATCCGGCGCGTCTTCGGGAGCAAGAACGATAACTTCCATATCGCGCTCTTTTACCGAAATTATAGGATATTTCGACGACTGCACAAAATCAAAACATACAAGCCGCGAATTTTCTATTCTTCTCGGGTCGCATATCCAGCCTATTTCGCCTTTATGCACGCCTTCGTCGGCATACTTGTCTTTTTCAACGGTAACCATTACACGCGCATATTCTTCAAACGGCAATATTATCTTTTCGATGTTTAAATAAGTTAATTCGTCCACGACTTTCAATTCGCTTTCGGGAATTCTTACCCCCGCTTCTTTAAACCGTCCGTTGGAAGTTTTCGACACAAAATACACTAATCTCGTACCGTCGGCATGCACCCCCATATCGGTTATGCGCCCGCGCATACCTTTACAAACACCGTCTTTAAGGTATTCGCCTCTATCTACAAGCAGTTCAACAATATCCATTCTTTTCATTTTTACTTATCTTTTTTGCTCCATTCTTCATAGTCGATAAGGTCCTCTTTTGCAGGAATTACGACTTCCATGTCGCGCTCTTTTACGGCAATTATAGGAAACGGGCTGAAATCAACGTTGTCAAAACATATAAGTCTTGAATTTTCAATTCTTCGCGGGTCACATATCCACCCGTCAAAACCTTTATGCACGCCGTCAACGGTATATTTTTCTTTTTCTTCGGTCATAACAACCCTTGCATATTCGTTAAACGGTAAAACGACTTTTTTACCGTCTAAATACGTCCATTCGTCCACAATTTTCAAATCGCTTTCTTGAATATATAAAGCCGTAACCACAAAGCGATTATTCTCTTTGCCAAGTACAAAGAAAACAAATCTTTTGTTTTCTTTAGGAACATTGCAATCGGTTATTCTACCACGCATGCCCTTTTGCACGCCTTTCGTTTTATATTCGTCTTTATCGATAAGCAGTTCAACAATATCCATGTGTTTCATTTTTACTTTCCTCCATATGGTGTTGCTAAAATTATTTTCCCGTCGGGATAAAGCATCCATCCCGAAATAAAAGAAACTTCTTCGAATTTATTTCTTCTTTGTAATTTAACTCTTATATCTATACGTTGCCCGTAAGCATCAAGTTTACCGAGTTTAAAATCAACATCAGCATATGATTTTTGAGCTTGATTTGCTAATTCTGCACACAATGAAGCAGAATCTTCTTTAACGAAACCCCATTCCCAAAACAACTCATTTTTCCCGTTATGCATATATTCGGGATTAAAAACATATCCTTCAAACTTTGGCAACGGGCTTTCCGCCGTTATCTCTAAATTATTCGCAGGCACTACGTAACAGTGACAGTTTTCATGAAACGGGAATTTCATTTTGTTTTCTATTACGTCAACGGGCAAACAACAACCGTTCATATTCAAACATACCGCACAGTGCTTATTGTTATTAACCTTAGCCCATTCTACGTTTTCTTGCTTTTCTCTGTTAGTATAAGCAGGCTTTGTTCCTTCGTGAACAAACCTACCCCATTGCGGCGACTCGAAAAATTGCTTAGCGAGAACGCCGGCTTGCTCAAAGCTTACCGTTTGTACTTTCATGATACTCTTTTACTCCTTAGTCAAATT
Organism: Christensenella sp. UBA4636; assembly: GCA_002405915.1. Lineage (GTDB taxonomy): Bacteria > Bacillota > Clostridia > Christensenellales > Borkfalkiaceae > UBA4636. The sequence continues at coordinate 37,447 of DHMS01000031.1, read as the reverse complement.
CGACCGATTATATTGTACCACAAAAATTTCATTTGTCAAGAGCTAAGTCCCATAATTTATTAAAAATTTTAAACAAACGTTCGCATTGCAATCAAAAGACTTGTTTTCTCGGCAAATCAAGCAACCAAAAAGCCGCTTGCGGGCATACTCACGGGCAAACGGCTTGATTTCATAATATATATTTAGATTAGATTTTTTCCATAATGCTGTCGGCAACGCTAAGACCGTTCGCGCTCGCTTGCTGCAAGCCCCTCGTGACGGAAGCGCCGTCGCCTATCGAATAAAGCCCTTTAACGCTCGTTTCAAACGACTTGTCGACGACTACGGAGTTGGAGTAGAACTTGACTTCTACGCCGTAAAGAAGCGTTTCGTCGCTTGCAACGCCCGGGGAAACTTTATCGAGAGCGTAAAGCATTTCGATGATATCGACCATAATTCTGTGCGGCAAAACGAGCGACAAATCGCCGGGGACCGCGTCCTTTAAGGTCGGAACTATGTTGTTGCGGCAAAGGCGTTCTTCGGTCGTTCTTCTTCCGCGCTTAAAGTCGCCGAAGCGTTGAACGAGAATTTTGCCGTCGCAGAGCATGTTGGAAAGTTCCGCAATCTTTTTGCCGTATTCAATCGGTGTCTTAAAGGGTTTTGTGAAGTTTTTGGACACGAGAACGGCGAAGTTAGTGTTGTGCGTTTTGAATTCTTTGCTCTTATAAGCGTGACCGTTGACAACCGCAAGACCGTTTTCGTAATATTCCGTTGCGACTTCGCCCGACGGGTTGGTGCAGAAAGTTCTTACCTTATCGTCGAAAGTCGGGGCGTAATAAACGAGTTTTGCCTCGTAAAGATTGTTGTTGAGATATTCCATAACCTCGTCGCGGAGTTCGACCCTCACGCCGATATCGACGGTGCCGACCGTCGTTTTTACGTCATGCTTACGGCAGATGTTGCACAGCCATTCCGCGCCCTCTCTGCCGATGCCCGCCACGACGTAATCGGCTAAGTACGTTTCGCCCTTGTCGGTAACCACGCCTTTAACCTTGTTGTCCTCTATGAGAATATCGGTGACCATAGTGTTGAAAATCATATCTACGCCGAGTTCTTGCAAATGGTGTTCGAGTCTCAAATAAATTTTGTAGCCCTCTTCGGTGCCGAGGTGGCGGATAGGACATTCGATAAGCTTAAGGTTCGCGCCTATCGCCTTTTTGCGGATTTCGCGAATTTCGGCTTCTTTATCGACGCCGTAAACGAAGGTGTCCGCACCGAATTTAAGATAAATATCGTCCGAACGCTTGATGAGTTCGCACGCCTTGTCGTATCCTAAAATCTGTTGAAGGTTGCCGCCTACGTCCGGGCTTAAAGAAAGTTTGCCGTCGGAAAATGCGCCCGCGCCCGCAAAGCCCGTCGTAATGGAGCAAGGTTTGCAACCCGCGCACACACCCGTAAAGCGTTTGGGGCATTGACGTTTTTCAAGTATTCTGCCCTTTTCAACTATTAAAACGTTGAGGTCGGGGCGTTTGGTTTTCAATTCGTACGCGCAGAAAATTCCGCTCGGACCCGCGCCGATTACAACCACGTCGTATTTTTTCATATCGTTATCCTCCGTTTGCGGTTTTTCTTACCGCCGTTTTTGCTAAGCTCCGCCGTTTTCAACGCTTTACGATTTTTATATAAAGCTATCAATGACGGAAAATTAGCGGGTTCCCCGCGCGTGGGAAAAAATTTCGCGCGTTTTATCGCTTGATTATTTTATCACAAAAAAAATAATCTTGCAAACGTTTGACGATATAATAATATTATGGTATACTAAAATAAACATTATAATGTATCGTTCAAAATGGAATAATACAATAAAATGTAAAATTTAGGGCTGAATGCGTTAAATCCGACTTTTCTTTTTTAGCAAAGCATACAAAACGCACGAACGCCTAAAAAAGGAGTAACAAAAATGTGGTGGGAAACACTTAACCTTGCGCAAAAAATTTATTTTTGCATAGCTTGCCCCGCAACGGTACTGCTCGTCGTGCAGATAATTCTTCTGCTCGTCGGCTTCGGCTCGGGCGGCGGCGACGTTGACGCGGATACGGACGTCGATTGTCCCGACGCGGGCAGTGACGCCGACGGCGACGGAATACTCGACAACGACCCGGGCATAACGCTCTTTTCGGTAAGAGGCTTAGTCGCCTTCTTTGCGATAGGCGGCTGGATCGGCTACACGTTTGCGGACAACAACTTGCCGCTTGCAATCGTCGTATCCCTCGTCGCGGGTACCGCCGCGCTCGTCGGCATGGCATTCTTAATGAAATGGCTCACGGGGCTTCAATCGAACGGCAACATAAACTATAACGAAGCGGTCGGCAAAATCGCGGAAGTATACTTAACCATTCCGCCCAAGAACACCGGCAGCGGCAAAGTTACGCTCAACGTTTCCGAAAGATACATAGAAAAGTCCGCAATCCAGAGCGGAGACTCGCCTATCCCCACGGGCGCGAAAGTCAAAATTATTTCGGTTATCGGCGACGAATATCTCGTTGAGAAATTGTAAAGTTTCTCGGGGATTATAAAATCGTTCAAACCGAAAACAATAAAAAAATAAAAGGAGTAGAACATGTACAATAATCTGTTAGCTTCGGCAGGCGGCATAGTCGCCCTCTGCATAGTAATTCCTCTCATTCTCGTAATGGTTTTATTGCTTATCTGCACGAGATTCAAAAAATGCCCGCCGAACAAAATAATGGTAGTCCAAGGTAAAGTTTCCTCTAATAAGGACGGCTCCAACCGCTCGGCAAAGTGCGTTCACGGCGGCGTGTGCTTCATCGTTCCGCTTTTCCAATCGTATGAGTTTCTCGACTTAACGCCTATTTCCATTTCCGTTGACTTAAAGAGCGCGCTTTCTCGTCAGAACATTCGTATCGACGTTCCCTCTATCTTCACCGTAGGCATTTCGACCGAACCGGGCATTATGCAGAACGCCGCGGAAAGGCTTTTAAGGCTCAAAATGGCGCAGATACAGGAACTTGCAAAGGACATTATCTTCGGTCAGCTCCGTCTTGTCATCGCGACGATGGATATCGAAGAGATAAATACCGACAGAGATAAGTTTTTGGAAGCGGTAAGCCGTAACGTTGAGGGCGAACTCAAAAAGATAGGTCTTCGCCTTATCAACGTTAACGTAACGGATATTTCCGACGAGTCGGGCTACATAGTCGCGCTCGGTAAGGAAGCCGCCGCAAAAGCCATTAACGACGCTAAAATTTCCGTTGCGGAAGCGGACAGAGCCGGCGCAATCGGCGAAGCCAACGCAAGAAAAGAACAGCGTATTCACGTAGCCAACGCCGATTCCGTGGCAATCCAAGGCGAAAACGAAGCTAAAGTTCAGATAGCAAACTCCAAATCGCTTTTGCGCCAAGCCGAAGCGGAAGCCGAACAGCGCGCGGTATCGGCGGAAAAGATAAACGCGGCAAAAGCTTTGCAAGAAGCTTACTCCGCCGAAAAGGAAGCCGAAGAAGCGCGTGCCGAAAGAGAAGTCGCCACGCAGGAAGCCGACATCATCGTCAAAGCTAAAATAGAAAAGCAAGAAAGAGAACTTCAAGCCGAAGCGGAAGCCGAGCAAATCCGTCGCAAAGCGCGCGGTGAAGCGGACGCAATCTACGCAAAAATGGAAGCTCAGGCGCGCGGCGTAAAAGAAGTTTTAACGGCTCAGGCGGAAGGTCTTGCGGAAGTTGTCAAAGCCGCCGGCGGCGACACCAACGAAGCCGCTCGCCTTATGATTACCGACAAGATTGAAAAAATAATCGCAACGCAGGCCGAAGCGATAAAGAACATCAAAATCGACAAGGTTACCGTTTGGGACGGCACCGGCTCAAAGGACGGCAAAACTTCCACAGCTTCGTTCCTTTCGGGAATGTTGCAATCGCTCCCCCCTTTGAATGACGTTTTCAAAATGGCAGGGCTTACCATGCCGGAAATCGTCGCTCCCAAGGAAGCAAAAACCGAAACCACCGCCGCCCCTTCTCAAGCCCCCGCAACCGAGCAAAAAAGCGAATAACTCCCGTTTAATCGCCTTATAGCGCGACTTTTTAGAAAAGTTGAGCGTTTGCAAGGGCAAGTAAACGGGTAGATAAAAGCGGCGGAAAATAATTTTTCGGCACGGCAAATGAAAAAAAATTTGTAGCACGATAATAGAAACTTTTGTAACAACGTTAAACGGCGACCGCCTTTTCAAGCGGTCGCCGCTTCCTTTCAATTTAAAAATCTTCCGACAATAGAAAATCTTTTAGCTTTATGTGACGAACGACGGAAGTTGAAATTTTTTTAGTCAAGAAAATGTTTCAGTATACTGAAAGATTTTACTAAAACAAGCAAAATGTTTCACTATACTGAAAGATTTTATCAAAACAAGCAAAATGTTTCAGTAGAAAAGCCGCGCCGACAATCGTTTTCGGCAAAAATCGACGTATAGAAAATATAGAAAAACGGCGACCGAAAAATAAGTCGTCGTTTTGTAATCGATAATCTTTCAATTTTGAGCGTAAGAGGGAACTTCCACAAGGTTTGCCTCACGGAAAGCTTTAATCTGCTCGTCCGTTATGCCTAAGGCTTCGCGGCAGTAGTTTTCGATTGAGCCGTAACGCTCTTTAATGGCGTTTAAGGCGTACAAAATATAGCTTTCCTTAGCGTTCATCATTCCGAACAGTATGGCGCGGAAACGGCGCGGAAAGGGCAAAACGGTCAAGCCGAGCTTGCTCCAATGCCGTTTTCTTTTGCCGGCTCTGCGCGAATACATATAGTCGAAAACAATTGCCTCTTCGCCCACGCCGAGCAAGCCTTCGATAAGCATTGCGCAAAGCCCCGCGCGGTCTTTTCCGCCGGCGCAATGGAACAGAACGCAGCCGTCGTTGTTGCTTAGAATAACGTCGAAAAACCTTTTCAAAGCCGCTTGCGTGTCCTCGGAAAACAAAATGTTTTCGTACACGCTGCCCATGTATTCGTCAACATCCTTAAAGTCGTGTTTTATTCTGCGGCTTTCGCGGAACATAATTTTAGCAATACTTTTGCCGTGCGTTATGCCCGCCGTAGCCGTGCAGACGAGCGGAATACGCATATATTCTATGCCCTCGACGTCGCTGTCCGGCTTTTCTCGGCACTCTTCGTCCATTCTCAAATCGATGACCTTGCTAACGCCTAATTTTCGAAGTATCTCAATGCCTTTTTCTTTGAGCTTATACAGTCTGCCGCTACGAATAAAGCGACCGAATCTCGTCATTTTGCCGTCCCCTACGGGCATACCGCCGAGGTCGCGCGCGTTCATAACGTATTTACACGGGTCTTCGCGCAAGACAACAAGACTGTCGCTTTCCTTTTCCGTCATATAGGTAGCCAAAGGGTTTTCCGTTTTTAATGAGCCGTATCGATTCATAATAAGTATCTTTTCCATTTTACTCGAAAAACTTTCCGTTTTCGCAACGTAAAAAATTAAACTGCGTTTTCCCGTCGAAGGCAACAGCCGCAACGAAGTTTTCTGTTATAAAATAATCTATATTGTTGCCGCCGACTTCCGTTTTATCGGGCGCAAAAACTTTTTCGTCTGATTGCTTATACACCGCTTCTTTCGCCGTCCAAAGCTTATAGAAGCAAGTTTTTTTGTCTTTTTCTTCGCTAAAAAGCTTTTTTTCGCTTTCCGTTGCGATTTTTTCGACAAGGCGCGCAAAATCTTTAACCTTTTTTTCTTCGATATCGCCGCCGACTTTTTTTTCTGCAACGACCGCAAGCGCGTAATTTCCGCTATGCGAAATCGACATAAAAATTTCATCCGCGATTATTTTTCCGCTCTCGTCTTTTTTTGGCGAAAACTCTTCGATATCTTTACCGAAAACTTTTTTTACGGCGTATTCGAGCAAAGCCCAAGCAAAAGCTTTTTCCCTTTTAACCTTCGAACTTTTTACCGCCGCTATTTCGTTATTGCGCCAAACAGTGGATATTTTGTAATCGAATTCGCACGGAATTGAAGCGATAAAAGCGTGAGCAACGTTTAAAACGCTGCCGCAAGATGTCTCTTTCATAAAAGATTAAGGCGACAAGCATAGCTTGCCGCGCATCCTCAAGCAACACAAAACCACGGTCGGGCTTTCGCCCTCCGTGCCAAAAAAGGACTTTTCGTTAATCGGCGATTTCTTTTACGAAAATAAACGCGTTGTAAGCTTCTTCCACGCTCTTGATACCGCCCTGTTTTCTCGTCACCGAAACGGGTGCCATAGAGTGGAATTCCCATCCGTCACGGCATTCTTGATTGATAACGTCAAAATATCCTGCGATTTTGTCCTGAACCTTATCGCCTTTTTCGACAACGAGCGTCGCCGCATACGGAACTACTTTATAAGTTTTCATCTTTTCAAACCTCTTTATAAAGGATATCCCGCAGAGGTCGCGGAATTCTGGCGTTCGTGGCGCGATTCGAACGCGCGGCGTTTCGCTTAGGAGGCGAACCCTCTATCCTACTGAGGTACACGAACATTTGTTATTATATTTTACTATATTACGCTGTTTTTGTCAATAAACTTACGCTTTAAATAAATAATTTGTGTATTCTTAAAGAAAAAGTCGGTTGCAAGTATGATAAAGCCCCGCTCAAAAAAGCGGGGCTTTTCGTCTGCTTAGTGGCTTAAATAAGCATAACTTTAAAACCATATTAGGAAACTTCTCCGTTTTCGGAAGCGGAATCCCCATTTTCATCACTGCTTTGTTCTATGGCAGGTTTTTCTTCCTTTTCGGAATCGTTTTGCTTTGTACCAATCAAAACTTGCTCGATTTTAGTAACTTTATCGACAAGCTCGCCAAAGCCATACAGAACAAATGATGATATCAAAATCAAAATCGGATATAAAAATATAAATACCCAACCATATTCGAAACCTTGATTAACACATATGATAATCCCGGCAATTACCGATATTATAGAAAATACAATTGTTGTTACTATCGCTATCCTTTTTATTCTTTTGCCGATTATGTCATAAAGCTTTTTTTCAATGTTTTCAATCATAATATTCTCCTCTGTATACAGTAAAGGCGTAGCCATTATATGAAACTACGCCTAAATGTGTTTTGTGGGTTTTTAGCTTAGATAAGCTCGATTATTGCCTTTTCGGCAGCGTCACCACGGCGTTCTCCGAGAAGATAAATTCTCGTGTAACCGCCCTTTTGACCGAGTTCTTCGGCTCTCTGCGCGTACTTGGGTGCAAGTTCGTTAAAGAGCTTTTCAACTACCGGGTGGTTGATGCCTTTGGTTCTTTCTCTGAACTGAGCGTTGGATTCGCCGTCAGCCTTAACTTCCTGGAATTCATGAAGCTGAGACATAACTTTTCTTCTTGCGTTAAGTTTTTTAACGCCGTCTTTTATAACCCTCTTAGTGGTATCTTTACCCTTAGCGTCTTTTACGGTAACAGTCGTTTCAACGGTGTCTTCGTAAGAGTTGATAGCGGTAGTGATTATTTTTTCGACGTAAGACTGTAATTCCTTAGCTCTCGGCGCGGTCGTTTCGATTCTGCCGTACCAGAGAAGTTTAGTTGCCTGATTTTTTAAGACGGACACTCTCTGAGTGGCAGTCATACCTAATTTTCTTGGCATTGTTCTTAATCCTCCTGTTCTTTGAGCGATAAGCCGTAGCTGGCAAGCTTGAGGATAACTTCGTCAAGCGACTTTTTGCCGAGATTTCTGACTTTCAGCATATCGTCTTCTGTCTTTTTTGTTAAATCTTCAACGGTGTGAATGTTAGCGCGTTTCAAGCAGTTGTAAGAACGGACGGAGAGGTCCATTTCTTCAATGCTCATTTCAAGTATTCTGGGCAGCGGATCGGTCGGCTGCTGACGTAAAATGTCGAAGCCGCTCATCGTGTCGCTTAAGCCTACGAAGATATGAATGTGTTCTTCGAGAATTTTTGCCGCGAGAGAAATGATTTCTCTGCCGGTAAATGCGCCGTTGGTCCACACTTCAAGTATAAGCTTGTCAAAGTCCGTTCTTTGTCCTACGCGGGTATTTTCAACGCCGTAGCTGACTTTTTTGACGGGAGCGTACTTAGAATCGATAGGAATGTAATCGATTTCGCCCGTCTTGTTAGCGTCTGCGTTCTTATAACCTCTGCCTCTGCCGATGGTTATCTCAACGTCGAATATTCCGTCGTCGCCTACGGTGCAAATGAATGCTTCGGGGTTTAAGACCTCGATGTCCGCGGGCAATTCGATATCGGCGGCGGTAACCACGCAAGGACCTTTCTTTCTTATCGAAACGACCTCTTTGAAAGCGGGGTCGCTGCTTATCGTTTTGAAAGCGATTTCCTTAACGTTTAAGATTATTTCGGTAACGTCTTCCTTAACACCGGGAATGGTGGAGAACTCGTGCTTTACGCCGAGCGAAGACGCGAATTTAAGCCCTTGCGCCGCAGCCCCGGGGAGGGACGAAAGCAAGGTTCTTCTGAGAGCGTTGCCTAAGGTAAGACCGAAGCCTTTTTCGAGCGGCTCCACGACTACCTTGGCATAATTTTTCTCTTCGTTCTCTTCAACCTCTATCTTGGGCATTTCTATTTCCATCATAGAAAACTTACCTCCTCTTAATTTTTTTAGGTACCATAAGGTACTTTTATGAGTTCACGTATTACTTAGAATACAACTCGACGATCATGTGTTCCGCAATCTGAGAATCAACGTCCTCTCTCGTCGGAAGCGCAATGACCTTTCCGGTAAGTGTTTCAGGGTCGAAATCAACCCACTTAGGCATAGAAGCGTTCTTAGTAAGACCTTTGAGCGCGGTGAAGTATTTGTTGTCCTTTTTGCTTTCCTTAACCGCGATTACGTCGCCCGCGTTAACCTGATAGGAAGCGATATCGACGTTTTTGCCGTTAACGGTGAAGTGAGCGTGCGTTACGAGCTGACGAGCCTGGCTGCGGGAAGCCGCGATGCCCATTCTAAATACGATGTTGTCTAAACGGCGTTCGAGAAGAGAGAGCATGTTTTCACCGGTGATGCCTTTCATTCTATCGGCTTTCTCGTAGTAAGCTCTGAACTGACCTTCGAGTACGCCGTAAATTCTCTTCGTCTTTTGCTTTTCGCGAAGCTGCATACCGTATTCGGAAACCTTACGTCTGCCGCCGGCGTGTACGCCCGGAGCGACGGGTCTTCTTTCAAAGGGGCAGGTCGTTTTGTAGCATCTGTCGCCCTTTAAGAACAATTTTGCGCCTTCGCGTCTGCAAAGACGGCATTTGGATTCTGTATATTTAGCCATAATAACCTAACTCCTTATACTCTACGACGTTTGGGAGGACGGCATCCGTTGTGGGGAATGGGGGAAACGTCCTGAATGAGGGTGACTTCTATACCGCATACGCCGAGCGCGCGGATAGCGGATTCTCTGCCCTGTCCCGGTCCCTTAACGAATACTTCTACCGAACGAAGACCGTGTTCCATAGCCGCTCTCGCCGCCTGTTCGCAAGCCTGCTGAGCAGCGAACGGAGTGGACTTTCTCGAACCGCGGAAGCCGAGCGCGCCGGCGGAGCAATGGGAGATTGCGTTGCCGTTTACGTCGGTGATAGTGATAATCGTGTTATTGAAAGAAGATTTGATGTGGACTTGACCTTTGTCAATCTTCTTAAGTTCTCTACGTCTTTTTACGACTTTTTTAGCTTGTGGTGCCATTAAAAGTTATCCTCCTTACTTGCTTGCCGTCTTCTTTTTAGCGACGGTGCGGCGGGGACCCTTTCTGGTCCTGGCGTTTCTCTTGGAACTCTGACCTCTTACGGGCAAGTTCTTTCTGTGACGAACACCGCGGTAGCTGCCGATTTCGATAAGTCTTTTGATATTCATGGATATCTCGGACCTTAATTCGCCTTCTACGTGAATGTGATGTTCGATGTATTCTCTGAGCTTCGAAACGTCTTCTTCGGTCAAATCCTTAACTCTCGTGTCGGGATTGACGCCCGTTTCCTTACAAATCTTAGTCGCGGTGGGTCTGCCGATACCGTAAATATAGGTAATGCCGATCTCAACTCGCTTATCTCTCGGTAAATCTACACCGGAAATACGTGCCATTTTTTTCTGTTCCTCCAAAAAATGTAAAAAATATGAAAATGGATTTTCTATATTATAATATTACCGCGCTTAACGTATGGAATGGTACGATTAAACGGCGATAATTAGTAGTCGTTTAGCCTTGTCTCTGCTTGTGGCTCTTGTTCTTAGAGCAGATGACCATTACCTTGCCTTCTCTCTTGATAACCTTGCATTTGTCGCACATTGGCTTAACTGACGGTCTAACTTTCATTTTTTAATTCCTCCGTTTGAATTTTTAAACTGTTATTTTTTAGGATTTGCTGCGCCAGACTATTCTGCCCTTTGTCAAATCATAAGGACTCATTTCCAGCTTAACCGAGTCGCCCGGAATAATCTTGATAAAGTTCATTCTCAGTTTCCCGGATATATACGCCGTGATGACGTACCCGTTGGAAAGCTTAACCTTAAACGTTGCGTTCGGCAGGGCTTCCAAAATAACGCCTTCTGCCTCGATTACGTCGTTCTTAGACACAAATATTCCTCCGATTTATTTTTAAAGAGTAAGTATCTCTACGCCGTTGTCCGTGAGAGCAATGGTGTTTTCATAATGCGCCGAGGGTAAGCCGTCTTTTGTGACGCACTTCCAGCCGTCGATTATTACGCGCCAGTCGCCCATGTTTATCATCGGTTCGATAGCGATACACATACCTTTTTTAAGTCTTACGCCTACGCCTTTTTTGCCGTAATTGGGAACGGACGGGTCCTCGTGCATTTCTCTGCCGATACCGTGTCCTACCATATCCCTTACGACGGAGAATCCGTTGGATTCCGCATGGGCTTGGACCGCCGCGCCGATATCACCGAGCGCGCTGCCTTCCATAACAGTTTCTACCCCTTTGAAAAAACACTCTCTGGTAACGTCAATGAGCTTTTTCTTTTCGGGTGATATGCTGCCGACGTAAAAGCTTCTCGCCGCGTCGCCGTTGTAGCCGTCTAAAACCGCGCCTACGTCAACGCTGACGATTTCGCCTTCTTTTATTCTTCGCTCCGACGGAAAGCCGTGTACTACTTGTTCGTCGATCGATACGCAAATACTTGCGGGAAATCCGCCGTAACCTAAGAAAGATGGAGTCGCGCCGCAAGATACGATGTAATCGTACGCTATTTTGTCCAGCTCGTCCGTTCTCATTCCCGGGCGTATCTTTTCTTCGAGAAGCTTTAGTAGGTCTCCTACGACCTTACCGGCTTTTCTCATTTTTTCGATTTCTTCGTTGCTTTTTATATGAATCATTTAAGCACCTCGAAAATTTGCTTTGCTACTTCGTCTACGGCTTTGTCGCCGTCGATTTTGATTAAAAGCCCTTTTTCGCGATAATAATCGATTAACGGAGCAGTTTGGTCGGTGTAAACTGCAAGTCTTTTTGTTACCGTTTCTTCGGTGTCGTCATCGCGGTGAATAAGCTGACCGTTGCACTTTTCGCAAGTGTCTTTGCCGCCTAAAAAATCAACGTGATACGATTCTCCGCAATCTTTGCAAACCCGTCTGCCCGTAAGCCTTTTCATAAGTCTTTCAAGCGGAACGTGAATGTCTATTACGGCGTCGATAACGGTTATCCCGGCGAGAGCCTCTGCTTGCGCTACCGTTCTCGGAAAGCCGTCCAAAAGGAAGCCGTTTTTGCAATCTTCCTCTTCGATACGAGCTTTGACGATTTCTTCGGTAACTTCGTCGGGAACGAGTTGACCTCTATCGATATAGCCTTTTGCGACTATACCGATAGGTGTCCTTTCTTTAATGTTTTTTCTGAATATATCGCCGGTGGAAATGTGCGGTATACCGTACTTTTCGCAGATAGCGGTAGCCTGGGTTCCTTTGCCGGCGCCGGGCGCGCCCAATAAAACTATATTCATAAAATCCTTTAAAAAATTACTTAGCTATTACTTAAGGAAGCCTTTGTAATTTTTCATCATAACTTGCGATTCGAGCGCGGTGTTGAATTCAAGTGCTACGGAAACGCAGATAAGCATACCCGTTGCGCTGAACACGGACGACGTACCCGGGTCTATAAGCCTGAAGATTATAGACGGTACAAGCGCCATAATCGCAAGGAATATCGCGCCGAAAAGCGTGATCCTCTTTTGTACTTTGTTGAGATATTCCATCGTCGGTCTGCCGGGACGGTAGCCTAAAATGTAACCGCCGTTCGACTGTATCGTCTTGGAAATATCCTCCGCGTTGAACTGAATTTGAGAATAGAAGAACGCGAAGAAGAGTATGAGCAAGCACAACACTACCATGTAAACCCACGACTGAGTTCCCATCCACTGCTGCCACCACTGAGTAGCGTTGCTATTCGGCCAGAACATCGTCATGATGAGTTCCGGGAAAGAAAGGATGGAGAAAGCGAAGATGAGCGGCATAACGCCGTTCGCGTTCACTTTGATGGGGATAACGGTAGACTGACCGCCGTACATTTTTCTGCCCTTGACTTGCTTTGCGTACTGAACGGGAATTCTTCTTTCCGCAAGTTCGACCCAGACGATTCCGCCGAAGATAACGACGAGAGCGACTATATAGCCGATTAACTTCCAGAATTCAACGAGGTTACCGCCGTTACCGAAAGTAGTAGTTATCATAGAAATGAAGTACTGACCCGCGGTGGAGAGGATACCTACGAAGATAAGAATGGAAATACCGTTGGATACGCCGTATTCCGTAATTCTTTCGCCAATCCAGACGGTTACCAACGCGCCGGAAGCGTAAACGATAACTACGAGAGCGTACGCAAGCCATACCTGATTGCCCAAAAGTTCGGAAAGGGACAGAGCGGTGTCCGTGCCTTCCTTAATCGACGTATTGAAGGAAAGAAGAATACCGATAGACTGGATAACCGCAAGCAAAAGCGCGCCGATTCTCGTCATATTGTTGATTTTCTTTTGACCTTCTTCACCCGTTTTCGAAATTCTTTCGAGCGTGGGGATAGCAACCGTTAAAAGCTGAATGATAATGGAAGCGTTGATATAAGGGCTGATACCCATAGCGAGCCAGGTGCCGTTCGCCAACGAGCCGCCGGTCATCATACTCATAATGCCGAGGTACGAAACCTTGTTGAGTTCCGCACTCGAAATGAGTTCGCCGCCGATACCCGGGACGGGAATGTAGCAACCTAATCTGTAAATCAGAATAAAAAGTAGAGTCATCCAAATCTTTACTCTGATTTCTTTTACCTTAAAGGCATTTTTTAATGTCTGAAACATTTTCACCCTCCGCTTTTAAGAAGCTCGTTAAAGGATTTCGACGGTGCCGCCGGCTTTTTCGATAGCTTCTTTTGCGGAAGCCGAGAAAGCCTTAGCCTTAACGGTGAGAGCTACTTTGAGTTCGCCGTCGCCCAAAACCTTAAGACCGATAGCGTTTTTGGTCTCTTTGATAAGACCTTCTCCGTACAATACGTCGTAATCGATTACGGAGTTAGCTTCGAATCCGTTGAGCATACCTACGTTGACGGTGGCGTAAACTTTTCTGAAGTTATTGTTGAAGCCGCGTTTCGGGGAACGACGGGTCAAAGGCATCTGACCGCCTTCAAAGCCCGGGCGAACGCCGCCGCCGCTTCTTGCCCACTGTCCTTTATGACCCTTAGTGGAGGTCTTGCCGGTACCGGAACCGATACCTCTTCCGACTCTTTTAACGGAAGTTCTGGAGCCTAACTGAGGCTGTAAATTACCTAATCTCATTTTTTTACCTCTTAAACGTTTTCAACCTTAACAAGGTGTCTGACCTTGGTAAGTTTGCCTTCGAGGGCTGCGTTCATGGTGAAAACCTTGGATTGATGAATCTTGGTGAGTCCGAGCGAAGCTACGGTAGCCTGCTGGTCTTTTAAGCAACCGATGGTGCTTTTAATAAGTGTGACTTTAACCTGTTCTGCCATAATAAAGCCTCCTTAACCCAAAATTTCTTCGACGGTTTTACCGCGAAGCGCGGCAACCTGTTCGGCGGTTCTGAGTTCCTTCAGACCCTCGACTACGGCCTTGACCATGTTGATGGGGTTGTTGGTTCCGTGAGATTTGGTTCTGATATTCTTAATTCCGCAAGCTTCCATTACCGCACGGACGGGACCGCCCGCGATAACGCCGGTACCTTCTTCGGCGGGGAGCATTATTACGGAACCTCTGCCGAACTTACCTACGACGCTGTGCGGAATGGTCGTGCCGACCAAAGCGACGGAAACCATGTTCTTTCTTGCTTGTGCGGAAGCCTTTTCGATAGCTTCCGGAACTTCTACGGATTTGCCCATGCCGTAACCGATTCTGCCGTTTTCGTCGCCTACTACTACGAGCGCGGCGAAGCGGGAATTTTTACCGCCTTTAACAACCTTGGTGATACGGTTTACGCATATAAGCTTTTTGTTAAGACCGTCCTTTTCTTCAGGTCTTCTCTGTGGTCTGTCGTTTCTTGCCATTTTTGAGTCCTCCCTTAGAATTTAAGTCCGGCTTCTCTTGCGCCGTCCGCAAGGGCTGCAACCCTTCCGGTGTAAAGATATCCGCCTCTGTCGAACACGACTTCGGTTATACCTTTTGCGATAGCCTTTTCCGCTATCTGCTTGCCGACAATGTTAGCCGCTTCCTTTTTGGTCTTGCCCGCAACCTTTTTAGCGATAGCCGCTTCCAAGGTGGACGCCGCAACCAAAGTGGAGGAAGTCGTATCGTCGATTACCTGAGCGTAGATATGGTTAAGACTTCTGTAAACGCTGAGTCTGGGGCAAGCGGGGGTACCGCTTATTTTTTTACGGACTCTCGCGTGTCTTTTCAATCTGTCCTGATTTTTATCGATTTTAGTAATCATGCTTTAACTCCTTTACTTACCGGCGGTCTTGCCTTCCTTACGTTCGATGACTTCGTCCTTATAGCGGATTCCGTAACCGTGGTAAGGTTCGGGTTTTCTGATAGCTCTGATGCTCGCCGCAACCTGACCTACGTCCGTTTTGTTGATACCGGATACGGTGATTTCGGTAGCGGAAGGAGCCGCAAGCTTAACGCCCGGGATAGCCGTGAATTCTACGGGGTGAGAAAAACCTACGTTTAAGATAAGCTTTTCGCCCTGCATGTTAACCTTCCAGCCGACGCCGTTAACGATAAGAGATTTTTCGAAGCCCTTCGTTACGCCTTCAACCATATTGTGGAGAAGCGCTCTATATAGACCGTGCTTAGCGCGGATAGGACCTTCGTCGCTGTTTCTCGTGAGATGAGCTACGTTTCCGTCAACCGTAATGGTGATTGCGGGGTCGTAATCCTGAGTCAACGTGCCTTTCGGACCTTTAACGGTAAAAGTGTTTTCGGCGATTTCCAAAGTAACGCCCGCCGGTAAAACTACCGGTTCTCTGCCTATTCTTGACATAGCTGCCTCCTTTTACCAAACGTAGGCGAGTATTTCGCCGCCGTGATGCTGTTTTCTCGCTTCCCTGTCGGTCATAACGCCCTTCGGGGTGGATACGATGGCGATTCCCATGCCGTTAAGCACTTTGGGAAGCTCGTCGCAACCGGCGTAAATTCTCAAGCCCGGCTTGGAAATTCTCTTTAAGCCGTTGATGACTTTTTCGCCCTTAGGACCGTATTTTAAGGAAACTACTATTTTGCTGTCGATACCCTCGCCCTTAACTTCGAAGCCGTTAACGTAACCTTCGTCGGTTAAAATCTGAGCGATGGCTTTTTTAGTGTTGGAAAGAGGAATATCAACGGTTTCGCGCTTTACAACCAAAGCGTTTCTGATTCTTGTAAGCATATCTGCAATAGGATCTGTCATTGTGTTCTACCTCCTTTACCAACTTGCCTTTTTAACTCCGGGAATCTGACCTTTGTAGGCGAGATTTCTGAAGCAGATACGGCAGATACCGTACTTACGGATAACTGCATGCGGACGACCGCAAATGCTGCATCTCGTATAAGCTCTCGTAGAGAACTTAGGCGTTCTCTGCTGTTTGTTAATCATTGATTTTTTAGCCATAAGTCAATCTCCTTTTAAGCCTTGAAGGGCATGCCGAGAGCAGCTAAAAGTTCTCTCGCCTCTTCGTCCGTGTTAGCGGTGGTAACGAAGCAGATGTCGAAGCCTCTTATCTTTTCTACCTGGTCATACTGAATTTCCGGGAAGATAAGTTGTTCTTTTACGCCCATAGCGTAGTTGCCTCTGCCGTCGAAGGACTTGGACGGAACGCCCTTGAAGTCCCTTACTCTCGGCAAAGCTACGGAAACGAGCTTATCGAAGAAGTCGTACATTCTGTCGTTGCGGAGCGTGACTTTAACGCCTACCTGCATTCCGGCTCTTACTTTGAAGTTAGCGACGGACTTTTTAGCGGTGGTAAGCACCGGTCTCTGACCTGCGATGAGCGCAAGCTCCTGGCGAACCTGCTGAACGCTTTTTGCGTTATCTTTAACGTCGCCCAAACCGCCGTTAATGGTTATCTTAACGAGCTTGGGAACCTGGTTGACGTTCTTGTAGTTGAAACGCTTCATAAGATAAGGTACTACTTCTTTTAAGTAGCGTTCTCTTACTCGGCTGGTGTACTTGGAATCGGTTGCAGCTTCTTTAGCAACCTGAGTCTTTTTTGCCATATCGGTCTCCTTGATTATTCAGCGTCAGTCGCTTTCTTTTTGGAAGTCGTCTTTTTAGCTTTGGCTTCTTTAGCGGGCTTTTCTTCCGTAGCTTTCGCTTTGGTAGTCTTTTTAGCCTTTGCCGCGGCAGCTTTTACTTCCTTCTTTGCGTCGAGAACTTTGCCGCAGCCTTCCTGCTTGCAAACTCTCATCTTTTTGCCGTCGATTACGGCGTAACCTACTCTCGTGGGCTTACCGCAGTTGGGGCAAACGACGTATACGTTGGACGCGTCGATTGCGCCTACCTGTTCGACTATGCCGCCCGCTTCTTGCGCGGAACGAGCTTTTTTGTGGCGTTTCTGAATATTAACGCCGTCTACTTTAATTCTGTTTTCCGTAGGGAAGGCAGAAAGCACTTTACCGGTCTTACCGGCGTCTTTACCCGTCATTACTAATACGGTATCGTTCTTTTTAACTTTCATGTCGATATCTCCTTACAGAACTTCCGGAGCGAGAGAAATGATTCTCATGTAATCCTTCTCTCTGAGCTCTCTTGCTACCGGCCCGAAGATACGAGTACCTCTGGGCTGCTTTTGGCTGTCGATTATAACGGCAGCGTTGTCGTCGAATCTGATGTGAGTGCCGTCGGCTCTTCTCAAGCCGCTGGTGGTTCTCACGATAACAGCCTTGACAACTTCACCTTTCTTGACCGCGCCGCCCGGGGTAGCCGTTTTAACGGAAGCGACGATTACGTCGCCGATGTTACCGGTTTTTCTGAACGAACCGCCAAGAACTTTTATGCACATAATCTCTTTTGCGCCGGAGTTATCTGCAGCTTTTAATCTTGTCTGTGGTTGTACCATGATACTTCTCCTTACTTAGCCTTTTCGATGATTTCGGCAACTCTCCAGTTTTTGTCTTTGCTGAGTTTTCTCGTTTCGACTATTCTGACTTTGTCGCCTACGCCGCACTCGTTGTTTTCGTCGTGCGCTTTGAATTTTTTGCTGGTCGTAATGGTCTTTTTGTAGAGGGGGTGTTTCGCCTTTTCTTCAACGACGACTACAACCGTCTTGTCCATCTTATCGGAGGATACGAGTCCTACTCTTTCTTTACGTAAATTTCTCATTGCATACCTCCTTAAGCCTTTTTGATTTCCCTTTCACGGATAACCGTTTTAACTCTTGCAATATCCTTTTTTAACGTGTTCAAAACGTTGGGATTTTCGAGCTGTCCGGTTGCGTGACGGAAACGGAGCTTAAACAATTCGTCTTTAAGCTCGGCGAGCTTTGCGTTAAGCTCTGCGTCGGTCATTTCATGAATCAATTTTGCCTTCATCAGCCCTCACCGCCTTCTTCGATATTGGTTTCTTTCTTAACGAATTTGCATTTGCAGGGAAGTTTGTGTCCGGCAAGGCGGAGAGCTTCTCTCGCTACGGCTTCGTCTACGCCGCCCATTTCGAACATAACTCTGCCGGGTTTAACCACGGCAACCCAGTACTCAACCGAACCTTTACCGCTACCCATACGGGTTTCAGCCGGCTTTTTGGTTACAGGTTTGTGGGGGAATATATCTATCCAAACCTTACCGCCACGCTTGATGAATCTCGTCATAGCGATACGAGCGGCTTCTATCTGGTTAGAAGTTATCCAAGCGGGAGACTCGGCAACGAGAGCGTAATCGCCGTAAGCTATTACGTTACCTTTGTTGCATTTGCCGGTCATGCGTCCGCGATGGACTCTTCTTCTTTTAACTCTTTTAGGCATCAACATATTAGGCTTCGCCTCCTTCTTTCTTCATACCGCCGAGGACTTCTCCTTTGTAAACCCAAACCTTGATACCGATGATACCGAAAGTGGTCTTTGCTTCCGCAAAACCGTAATCGATGTCGGCTCTCAAAGTCTGAAGAGGAATGGAACCTTCGTGGTATTGTTCGCTTCTGGCTATTTCCGCGCCGTCCAATCTGCCGCTTACCATAGCCTTGACGCCCTTAACGCCCATACGCATTGCTCTCGAAATAGCTTGTTTCATGCATCTGCGGAAAGAAGCGCGTTTTTCGAGCTGCGAAGCGATGGATTCCGCGATAAGCTGAGCGTCGCAATCGGGTTTTTTGACTTCGATGATATTTACGCCGATTTGTTTGCCTTTCGTGAGCTTACTAAGGCTTGCTTTCATCACTTCTATTTCGCTGCCGGCTTTACCGATAAGCACGCCCGGGCGAGCGGTGTAGATGGTGACGGAAATTCTCGAAGCGGCTCTTTCGATAACGATTTTGGAAATCGCCGCGGCGTAATATTTTTCTTTGATAAAGTTTCTTATTTCGTAGTCTTCCTTCAAGAAAGCGGAAAACTGCTTTTTATCGGCGTACCACTGAGTGTCCCAGCTTTTGATAACGCCGACTCTGAGTCCGTGCGGATTAACTTTCTGTCCCATAGTGTCCTCCCGATTACTTAGCCATCGCGTCTAAAACGACGGTGATGTGACTGGTGCGCTTTAAGATTCTGAATCCTCTGCCGTGAGCCATAGGCTGCATTCTCTTAAGGGTGGGTCCCATATCGGCATAGCATTCCGCAATCTTGAGGTCCGCAACGTTCATGCCGAGGTTGTGTTCGGCGTTGGCGGCGGCGGAAAGAACAACTTTCTTGATGGGTTCCGCGCCTGCTTTGGAAGTGTTTTCCAAAATAGCGACGGCTTCGTTAACCGATTTGCCTCTTACAAGGTCGAGAACTACTCTGACCTTAAAGGGGGAAATTCTGACGTATTTAGCGCAAGCTCTCGGTCTTCTGTCTTTGTTTTCAGCGATTCTTGCAGCTTTTAATTTAGTATTTTTAGCCATTTCGTGTCTCCTTACTTCGCGCCCGTAGTCTTTGCGCCGGCGTGACCTTTAAACGTTCTCGTGGGAGCGAATTCGCCGAGCTTGCAGCCGACCATATCTTCGGTAACGTATACGGGAACGTGTTTTCTTCCGTCGTAAACGGCAATCGTGTGTCCGACCATCTGCGGGAATATCGTGGACGATCTCGACCAGGTTTTTAACACAGCCTTTTTGTTCTCGGCATTCATTTTTTCAACTCTTTGAAGAAGTTTAGCCTGAACGTAAGGTCCTTTTTTAATGCTTCTACTCATAACGGGTCTCCTTAATTAACGCGTTTAAGAATAAACTTGTTGGTTTTATTCTTCTTCTTTCTGGTCTTGTAACCGAGAGCGGGCTTACCCCAAGGAGTCTGCGGACCGGGTCTGCCGACGGGGGACTTACCTTCGCCGCCGCCGTGCGGGTGGTCGCACGGGTTCATAACGGAACCTCTGACGGTCGGGCGGGTACCCATATGTCTCGTTTTACCGGCTTTACCGACTCTGACGATTTCGTGGTCGAGGTTACCGACCTGCCCTATGGTCGCCTTGCAGTTTACGGGGATGTATCTCATTTCGCCGCTGGGCATTTTGAGCGTCGCCATCTTGCCCTCTTTAGCCATAAGCTGAGCAGCCATACCCGCGGCTCTCGCGAGCTGTCCGCCTTTGCCGGGTTGGAGTTCGATGTTGTGTACCATCGTACCTACGGGGATAGCGTCCAAGGGAAGCGCGTTGCCGGCTTTAATGTCCGCGTCCGCGCCGCTATAAAGCTTATCGCCTACTTTAACGCCGTAAGGAGCGAGAATGTATCTCTTTTCGCCGTCCGCATAAGCGAGGAGGGCGATGTTAGCGGATCTGTTCGGATCGTATTCGATACTCTTAACAACCGCTTCGATACCGTCTTTATTTCTTTTAAAGTCGATGATACGATATTTTCTTCTGTTGCCGCCGCCGATGTGACGAACGGTTATCTTACCCTGCGCGTTTCTGCCGCCGCTCTTGCGTTGGTCTTCGAGGAGCGATCTTTCCGGTTTTACGGTCGTGATTTCCTCGTAAGTCGAAACGGACATGAAACGACGAGCGGAAGACGTAGGTTTATATCTTTTAATACCCATTGTTTAATCCTCCCTATTAAGCAAGCGACTTGAAGAACTCGATGTCCTTGCTGTCCTTGGTGAGTTGAACGATAGCCTTTTTGTAATCGGAGGTGTAACCTTCGTTGCGGCCCATTCTCTTGAGCTTGCCGTGGCAGTTCACGGTGTTTACTTTTGCGACCTTAACGCCGAAAAGCTCTTCGACAGCCATTCTGACGGCGGTCTTGGTAGCGTTTTTAGCTACGACGAAAACGTACTTTTTGCTTTCGATACCGTCATAGCTCTTTTCGGTAAGGACGGGTCTTATAATAATATCTCTTGCTTCCATTATTCTCCGTAGACCTCCTGCAATTTTTCAACGGAACCCTTCGCGAGAACGATGACAGCGTTCTTCACGACGTCGTAAGTGTTAAGCTGTTCGACGGGGATAGTCGTGAGCGCGCCGATGTTTCTTGCGGCTCTTATAACCTTGTCGTCGTTGTTGCACATAACGATAAGAACGGTTTTTTCAAACTTGAACGCGTCGATGAAAGCTACCATTTCTTTGGTTTTGCCTTCCGCTACCGCTACTTCGTCGATAACAATAAATTCGTTATCCGCAAGTTTTTTGGAAAGAGCCGAGAAAAGCGCGGTTCTCTTTGCGGTTACGTTCATCTTCTTGGAGAAATCTCTCGACTTCGGAGCGAATACTACGCCGCCTTTAATCCACTGAGGAGCTCTCGTGGAACCCTGACGCGCGTTACCCGTGCCTTTCTGACGGTAAGGCTTTCTGCCGCCGCCTCTTACTTCCGTTCTCGTCAAGGTGCTTTTCGTACCTTGTCTTTCGTTGGCAAGTCTCGTAACTACCGCCTGATGAATGAGCGGTTCGTTGTATTCGACGTTAAAGAGCTGATCGTTAAGCTCGATAGTGCCGCTTGCCTGACCTTTCATATTATATAATTTAACGCTTGGCATTTTCTACCTCCTTACGCTTTAACGCTGTTTCTGATAGAAACGACGCCGCCTACGGGACCGGGAACGGCACCCTTGACGAGTATAGCGTTGCGAGCCGCGTCGACCTTAACGACTTCGAGATTGAGAATGGTTACTCTCTCTACGCCGTACTGACCGGCTAAGTGTTTGTTCTTGAAAACTCTTGACGGGGAGCTGTTCGCGCCCATGGAACCGACTTCTCTGTGTACGGGGCCTACGCCGTGCGTTTCTTTAAGTCTGTGCTGATTCCATCTTTTGATTACGCCCGTGTATCCGTGACCTTTGGTGGTACCGATAACGTCTACTTTGTCGCCGGCGGCGAATACTTCGCAAGTAACTTCTTTACCTACTTCGTACTTCGTAGCGTCGTCGAGGCGGAATTCGCGAAGATACTTCTGCGGTTCAACGCCCGCTTTCTTGAATTGACCCGCTTCGGGCTTGTTAATGTTCTTCTCTGCGGTCTTGCCGAAACCCATTTTAACTGCGGAATAGCCGTCGCGTTCAACGGTCTTAATCTGCACTACGGGGCAAGGACCTGCTTCGATTACGGTGACCGGGATTACTTTTCCGTCTGTGGAAAAGATCTGCGTCATACCTAACTTCTTTCCAATGATTGCTTTATTCATCGATAAAGTTCACCTCCGTATATATTTCAAAAAAATTATCAAAGTTTAATCTTTACGTCTACGCCCGCGGGAAGATGGATGCTATCCAAAATTTTAGCGTTCGTGGAGTAAATGTCTATAAGGCGTTTGTGAGTGCGAAGTTCGAACTGCTCTCTGCTGTCCTTATACTTGTGCGGCGAGCGAAGAATGGTGACTACTTCCTTCTCTGTGGGAAGGGGAATAGGACCGCTGATTTTCGCGCCCGCTTTCTTCATCGTTTCGACGATGCGTGCGGTAGCCTGGTCGACCATGTTGTGGTCGTAAGCCGATAATTTGATTCTGATTTTCTGAGCTGCCATTTTTAGTTCCTCCGTTTTTATACTAACTTCTAAGTCGCCCCGCCGGCAAAAGCGGACGTTCACAACTAAAATCAGCCTTTTAGTAAGGTTTTTTAATCGATGAACGAGTTTTAACAACTTTGCCGTGTGTATCGCGTTTATTCTCAATAAAAAAATCATCTGCGCCGTGTTTTTAAAGCAGATGACCACTTACCGAGGGTGCGGTTAGTCGCAGAAGTCAAGCTTCCGCAATTGTCGGTAAAAATTATCTTCTTACGCATAAATCCCTTTATTTTTAGGGCGCGCGTAAGTTTGAAGTAACTTTTTACCTCAACCCTTATGACACAGCTATACCATAATATCCTATATAGCTTATTTTGTCAACTTTTTTTCAAAGATTTTTTAAATTTTTAAAAATATTTTTTCACTTTTGTTTTCGTTCGGCTTTTTATCGGCTTTTTATCGGCTTTTTTCGACGATTTTTGCTTATACATTCCTATATATTATATAATATGAAAGCAATTCGCCTCGTTTTCGCCTTTCAAGCTTGTTTAGAAAATCGTAAATTGCTCAAATAAGTTTGATTTCCGCGACCGAAAGTATTTTCCCGTCTTTTAATTTCAATCTTCCGTCGGGCAAAATTTCCTCTACCGTCTCTTCGTAAGCTTCCTTTCCCGGTTCGAACACTTTCGCCTTTTTGCCTATCACGCAGGAAAACGACGGATAAAGTTTTACGTCCTGAATTTTTTCGAGGTTATAAACGAGAGTAAACAGCACCGACTTCAAATCAACCTCTTTGCCGAGTTCCTTTTTCAAAGAAGTAGCGATATCGTCGAGTTCGGGCGGCAAATCGTTGTTTACGTTTATCCCGACTCCGCAGAGCGTTTTTTCGACGTACCCGTTCTTTATCTCGTTTTGCGTAAGCATACCGCAGATTTTCTTTTTGCCGACATAGATATCGTTAGGCCACTTTATCTCGGCTTTCACGCCGAACGCGCGCAAAGTAAGCGCGACGGAAAGCGAAATATCTTCCGTCACCTCGTACGCCTTTTCGGCTTTCAAACCGTAATAATGCTTTATAAAGGAAATGTATATCCCGCCCTCGGGAGAAGCAAAACTCCTACCCTTAGATCCTCTTCCGCCCGTCTGGCGGCGCGCAACTACGGCTATATCCTCGCCGAGGTCCCAAAACTTTCTAACCTCGTCGTTGGTCGACTCGGTCACTTCGAGTTCAATAATCTTCATCGTCTTTCTTTATCTTATCGAGCGTTTCTTTCGCGGTGTCGTAGGAAAAGCCTTTGGACAAAAGATAACGGTAGCACTTGCCGCGCGTTTCGTAGTCGAGTTCGCGCCCCTTTAAGTACTTGACGGCAACGCGCATGCAACCCTCGTCCTCGCTTTCGGCTTCGTCCATAACCTTGTCTATTATTTTTTCGTCCACGCCTTTAGTTTTCAATTCGTAAGCTATGGCGCGTTTGCCTTTCGACAGTTTTTTCTCGGCGGCGAAGCGTTTAGCGTAAAGCTCGTCGTCCACGTACCCGTATTCGAAAAGTTTGTCTATAACTTTCGCTATCGTTTTCCCGTCGTAGTTTTTGCCTTTCAAATAAGTTATGAGTTGCACCTTGGTGCGCATCGTCTTGGAAATATACCCGAGGGCTTTATCGAGCGCGGAAGAATATTCCGATTGCGCCACGACCTCTTCGAGCCGCTTTTCGTCTATCTCCGTTCCGACCTTTATCCGCTCGGACATAAGCGTAAATAAGTCCATTCCGCAGCAAAATTCGCCGTCGAGATAAACGTTCACGCGCTTTTTATCCTTTTTCTGTTCAACTATCGCCGTAACGGTTTTCATTGCCTTATCTCCTCCGTTTCGGCAAAATCCTCGCCTATATTTTCAACCGTAAACTTTCCTAAAAAATAATCGTCGAATTTATCGATAAACGACTTATACGCGGACTTTTCAATCGAAAACTCAACGGTAACGCCTTCGGAAAATTCCGTTTTTAAAACGCGCAAACCGTTTTGAGAAGCAAACCGCAAAAACTTTTGATAAGCTTCGTAATCGAGACCGACGCGGCAAAAAGAGGACAAAACGTAAGCCTTTACGCCGCACTCCTTTAAAGCCGCCGCGGCTATTCCCCCGTAGGCGCGCGTAAGTCCGCCCGCGCCTAATTTTATTCCGCCGAAGTATCTCGTAACGACAACGGCGGTATCGAGCAAACCGAGGTTTTTTATGGCTTCGAGTATAGGCGCGCCCGCGGTGCCGCCCGGTTCGCCGTCGTCGCTGAACTTCGAATATTTCCCGAGTTCGGTTATATAAGCGTAACAGTTATGCGTAGCCGCGGAATGCCTCTTTTTCACAGCGTAAACGAACGCCTTTGCTTCCTCTTCCGTTTTGACGGGGGCTAAGGCGGCGATAAAACGGGAGCGTTCAATAACGACTTCCTTTTCGTAATTTTTCGATACGCCGTAATACTTATCCACTTTTAATTACTTCAATATAACTCTGACGTGAACTTTTTTGCCCTTATGCAGCACGAATTCGCCCTTTTCAAGCGCGGAAGCGGGCAGAGTAAGTCCCGTTATCTTTTCGTCGTCCACGGAAACTCCGCCGCCCGAAATAAGCGTTCTCGCTTCGCCTTTGGACTTGGTTATGCCCGCCGCTACCATAATATCGGGAATAAAGTCGGTCTTTTCAACGGTTACCGTCGGCATTTCTTCCGCGTTTCCGCCGAACGCCGCCTGCGCCTGTTTGCGCGCGAGCGTAGCCTTTTCTTCGCCGTGTACGAGCTTGGTCACCTCGTAAGCAAGTCTTTCCTTAGCAGCGTTCATTCTCTCGTCGTTATAAGCCGTAAGCTCGGCGATTTCCTCTAAGTCCATAAAGGTCAAAAGCTTCATGCATTCGGCTACTTTTACGTCCTCTATGTTGCGGAAGTATTGATAGAATTCGTAGGGCGTAGTCTTGTTTTCGTCGAGCCAGAGCGCGCCTTTCGCGGTCTTGCCCATCTTCTTGCCTTCGCTCGTCAAAAGAAGCGAGCAAGTCGCGGCAAACACGTCCTCGGAATGTTTTCTTCTCACAAGGTCCACGCCGGCAAGCATGTTCGACCACTGGTCGTCGCCGCCCATTTCGAGCTTGCAGCCGTAATCTTCGTACAATCTCAAATAGTCGTAGCCCTGCATGAGCATGTAGTTGAATTCAAGGAAAGTAAGCCCCTTTTCAAGCCTTTGCTTGAAGCACTCCGCCGTGAGCATTCTATTGACCGAAAAACAGGTGCCTATATCGCGCAAAAAGTCGATATAGTTAAGTCCTAAAAGCCAGTCGCCGTTGTTCACCATTATTGCGGCGTTATCGCCTTCGAAGGAAATAAATCTGCTCATCTGCTCCTTAAAGCGAGAAATATTGTGCAGAATTTGCTCTTGCGTGAGCATCGAGCGCATATCCGTTCTGCCGCTCGGGTCGCCTACCATAGCCGTGCCGCCGCCGAAGAGAGCGATGGGTCTATGCCCCGCGCGTTGCATGTGCGCCATAGCCATGATGGGGATATAATGCCCTATATGCAAAGAGTCCGCAGTCGGGTCGAAACCGACGTAAAAACTTACTTTTTCGTTGTCTAAAAGTTTGTAAAGCTCGTCGCCGTAAACGGTCTGTTTCAAAAACCCGCGGGCTTTGAGCGTGTCGAGAACGTTCATTGAAATTCACCTTTATTATATTTATTAAACCTTATAAAATATTTTATCACACAAAAAATCTTTTGTAAACAGAAAAAAGCCGTTAAAAAAATAAAAAACCGTTTAAAAACTATTGAAAAAGCTTTTTAATTGTGTTATACTTTTAACGAACAAAATGTAGGAGGATACAACAATGCAATATTCAAGCGAAGTCGAAAACATGCTTTGCGTCGCAAAAGGACCTAAGCATGAACCGTCGCCTATCCCCGAAGAAGGCAAGTGGATATTCGCTAAAGAAATCAAAGACATCTCCGGTTTCACGCACGGCGTGGGCTGGTGCGCTCCGCAGCAAGGCGCGTGCAAATTGTCTTTAAACATCAAAGAGGGCATAATCGAAGAAGCCCTTATCGAAACGGTCGGTTGCTCCGGCATGACCCATTCCGCCGCTATGGCTGCGGAAATCTTACCCGGCAAAACCATTCTCGAAGCCTTGAACAGCGACCTTGTGTGCGACGCTATCAACACCGCTATGAGAGAACTCTTTTTACAGATAGTCTACGGCAGAAGCCAGTCGGCTTTCTCCGACAACGGCTTAGTCGTCGGCGCGGGTCTCGAAGACCTCGGCAAAGGGCTCCGTTCTCAGGTCGGTACCATGTACGGCACCAAAGCCAAGGGCGTAAGATACCTTGAAATGGCAGAGGGTTACGTCACCCGCCTCGCCCTTGACGAAGATATGCAGGTTATCGGCTACGAATTCGTTTCGCTCGGCAAGATGACCGACTTCATCAAGAAAGGTATGGAACCCAACGAAGCTTACAAAAAAGCTATGGGTCACTACGGCAGATTCGATAACGCTTATAAGTATATCGACCCGCGCAAAGAGTAATATAGGAGGAGTTTAAAATGGCTTTATTCGAAGGTTATGAAAGAAGGATTGACAAAATAAACGGCGTCCTTAAAGAATACGGTATCTCCTCTATAGAGGAATGCAAAGATATCTGCCTCGCCCACGGCGTAGACTGCGACAAGATAGTAAGAGGCACTCAGCCTATCTGCTTCGAGAACGCGGTTTGGGCTTATTATGCGGGCGCGGCTATCGCTATAAAGAGCGGAGC
The DNA here is from genome assembly GCA_002405915.1 of Christensenella sp. UBA4636. Lineage (GTDB taxonomy): Bacteria > Bacillota > Clostridia > Christensenellales > Borkfalkiaceae > UBA4636. Next base: position 10,197 of record DHMS01000031.1, on the reverse strand, counting down.
TAAAAAGGCTCACGAAGCGGCTGCCGCTATCGGCAAAGGCTTGCAAGCGTTCTGCATCGTAGGTTCCGTTGCGGAAAACAGAAAAGTAGGCTTAGGTCACGGCAACCTCGCTTCCATGCTTTTAAACGACAACACGGATTGCTTCTGCTTCCTTGCCGGTCACGAATCTTTCGCGGCTGCGGAAGGCGCAATCTCCATCGCTCTTAACGCAAACAAGGTTCGCGGCAAAGAACTCCGCGTTATCTTAAACGGTCTCGGCAAAGACGCGGCTATGATTATTTCCCGTATCAACGGCTTTACCTACGTCGAAACGGAATTCGACCCGTATTCGGAAACGGTCAAAGTCGTTTACGAAAAGGCTTATTCCGACGGTCCGAGAGCGAAAGTTAAATGCTACGGCGCGGATAACGTTCCCGAAGGCGTTGCCATCATGAAATTGGAAAACGTCGGCGTATCCATCACGGGTAACTCCACTAACCCGACGAGATTCCAGCACCCCGTTGCAGGCACTTACAAAAAATGGTGCGTCGAAAACGGCAAAAAGTACTTCTCTGTTGCTTCCGGCGGCGGCACGGGCAGAACGCTCCACCCCGACAACATGGCGGCAGGTCCCGCAAGCTACGGCATGACCGACACCATGGGCAGAATGCACTCCGACGCGCAGTTCGCAGGTTCCTCTTCGGTTCCCGCTCACGTCGAAATGATGGGGCTTATCGGTATGGGTAACAACCCGATGGTCGGCGCAACGGTTGCGGTAGCGGTTGCCGTTGAAGAAGGTTTCAAAAAGTAAAAACTCGCCTTCTATCGACTTGCGGACAAGTTCCGCTTAAAACTCTAAAACTAAATCCGTCGCTTTTTTGCGGCGGATTTTTTCGTGGTTTTTCGTGGGATTTATCTGAATGACGAAAACAAATTACAGAAAAATCGACATATAAACAGGTAAATAAACGACATCTTGTTCTTTTGTGAAATCCTTCGTATAAACAAGATATTTTTTTGAAATACGGCTTGAAAACTTCTTGCAAAATTCATCGAGCGATATGTGCGATTTATATCCCGAAGACTTAACTTCAACAGGACAAATTTTATCGTTTTTTGCGAGCAAAAAGTCTATTTCGTAATTGTGTTTCGAAGCTTCGTTAAGCCATGTGTGATAAAATAATTCATTCCCGTTAGAAACAAGTATTTGCGCTATAACGTTCTCATACAAGTAACCGAGATTAGCCGAAAGTTTATCGTTTAACAGCTTTTCATAAATTACGTTCTCGGTAAAATCTTTATCCTTGAACATAAGAGTCGTAAAAAGCCCCGTATCGCAAACAAACAATTTAAATTGAGATAGATTTATGTTTGACGACAACCCCGTGTTCGGGTCATTCGCATGATAAGAAACAAGAACCGTTTTTGAACTTTTCATTTCGGCAATAAGACCAAGAATATCGTCCGCTCTTGTGTTTTCCACAACTCCGGACACCCGATATCTCGACGCGTTTGCCGCAAGTTGCGCCGGTATTGCATTAAACAACGTAGATATACGACCCGTCGAATCTATTTTCATGAAGTCAGAATCATACAACGCTAATATATCCCGTTTGACAAGGTCGACCTTTTTAAAATTATTTGTCGCGATATATTCGTTAACCGCTTGCGGCATTCCGCCCACCAACATATACAATCTGAATTTGCGCAACATTATTCTGTTCACATCGTTGCCGAGCGAAACACCCGTTTCATAAAACTTTTTTAATAGCGGTACGGTAACGTTATCCCCTATCGCCCACAAAAACTCTTCGTAATCCATAGGGTACATATTTATTTTGCGTTCTTCGCTCGGGATGAGAATATCTTTGACGTTTCTCTTTATACTGATAAGCGAACCAGTCTCGACATAATCGTATCTACCGTCCTTGACAAGGATTTTTATCGCTTGACGGGCAAGCGGACAAAACTGTATTTCATCGAATATAATCAAAGACTTTCTTGTTACTAAATCAACCTTGTATATAAGTTGCAACTGTAAGAAAAAATAATTAAGGTCGCTCATATCACGAAACAAATCTTTAACGGATTGAGCGGCAAAAGCAAAATCAATCAAAATATAACTTTCATATTCGTTCTTAGCAAACTCTTCCGCTATAGTGGATTTTCCTATACGCCTTGCTCCCTCTATCAAAAGAGCGGTGCTTCCGTTCGATTCGTTTTTCCAATCCACGAGTTTTTTGTAAATCTTACGCTTAAACATTTCAAAAATTCATCCCGCAAAATTTTTTTTGGTAAAAAAACGCAAATCCGCAAAATGTTTTTTGCACTATTACCGCAAATCCGCAAATTCTTTTTTATATTATAACCGCAAATCCGCAAAATGTCAAACAAAAATTTATATAAACTATATATATATTGCGCCCTTTTTTTCAAAGGATAAAAAATTTCCAAACAAACTATCAAACCGTATAGCAAGCTTTTTTTGCGGCGGATTTTTTGCGCTTTACAGTACAAAAACACGAGCGAAAACAATCCGTTTTCGCTCGTGTTTTTTTTAAAGTCTTTCTATAAGTCGATTATCGCGACTTTTTTAATTTTTAACCTATCAATTTTTCCGTTTCGAAGTCGTATAAAAGCATGCCCGTTTCTTTAAACGCAAGCCTTATATTTTCACCCTCTTTCGGCAACGCGTCGGCAAAAACGGTCAACGAATAGTTGGGAGTTATCTCGGCGGTAAACGTGCCGTATTCCTTGTTCACGGCAACGACTTTTGCTTCGAATTGTTCTCCTTGCGCAATATCTTCACCCCTTGCGGCAAGGTAAACTTTCTTTCCCGTTCCGTCGTAGTCTTTCGCCCTTTCTCCGACGGGGATTTTTATATCCGCGCCGACAAAGTTGCCTTCTTCGATAACGCCGTCGATTATGTTTATCTTAGGTCTGCCGAAGTAAGTGGCGACGCCGACGGTCGCCGGGCGGTCGTAAATTTCCGCGGGGGTAGCGTACTGCACGAGTTCGCCCTTTTCGAAATAAGCAATCTTGTCCGCCATCACGAGCGCGTCGGAAGAAGAGCGCATAGCGACGATAAAGTTAACGCCGAGCCGCTTTGACAGCTTGACTATTTCCGTGCGCATCTCGTTTTTAAGCCCGTCGTCCAAACCCTTGAACGGTTCGTCTATCATGATTATTTTAGTACGACGCGCAATCGCGCGAGCTAAAAAAGCGCGTTGGCGTTCGAGCGAAGAAAGGTTTTTCGGTTTTTTTAAAAGCACGCTTCCAAGCCCCATAATAGCAGCCGCTTCGTTCACGCGCGCTTCGATTTCCGCTTTCGGGAGTTTACGGAGATTGAGCGAATACGCAAGGTTGTCGAAAACCGTAAGGTGCGGATAAAGCGGAATATTTTGCATAACCACGGCGATATCCCTGTCTTTCGGCAAAACGCCGTTTATAAGCGTACCGTCAACGTAGACTTCTCCGCTCGTGATATCGTCAAGTCCGCAAACGGAGCGCAACAACGCGGACTTGCCGCTCGCTTGTCCGCCCGTTATAACGGTTAACTCTCCGTTTTCTATTTTCATACTAACGTCCTTCACGCCGACCGTGCCGGACGGATAAGTTTTACTCAAAGAATTAAGAATAATTTCTGCCATTTCGTAAACTCCTTTGTTTGTCTACGGCGGCAATATTTACTACCGCACGCTTTTATTTATACTATTTTACAATATTTATTATAAAATTTCAATAAAGTTAGGGCTGAAATTGCTTTTTTTATAGTTTTCTGTTAAAATAATGTCAAGAATTACGTTTATAGGTGATCTTATGGATTTAAAAAACTACTCGCCGAAAGGCATTTTGTCCGCTTCGTCCGTTCTTTCCGTCGAAGCCTTGCCCTCTACGGACATTCTCGAAATACTTTCGGAAGCTCTTAACTTAAAAAAGAAATCGGAATTCGGCGAAAGCATACAGCTCAAAAACACGCCGTCCGTCGCGCTCGTAACTTCAAACCGTATCGGCGCAAGCAGACTTGCTTTCGAAGTCGCCGCTTCGTCAATCGGCGCAAAAGCCATAACGCTTCCTATCGGCGGAAGCAATATCGACGCGTTTTTGTCTACTCCCGAATGCGTTAAGGCAATCGGCAAGCTCGGCATTTCGGCATTCTTCGTCGGCACGGCTATGAAAAAGGACGCTTTCACTCTGAGCGAAAGTTTAAAATCGCTATCCGTTATAAACGCATGCACGGACGACGGCCCCGTCGTCGCGCTCGCCGCGCTTTTGACCGTTTACGAATGTATAGGCAGACTTTCGGGGATTAAAGCGTGCTTTTTAGGAAACGTTTCAAGCCACGAAAATCTCCTTTTCGCCCTCTCCAAATGCGGCGCGGACATAACGGTTACCGGTGACGACGAGGAAGAACTTTTTGAAAAATGCAAACAGTATTCCGACGTAGCTCCTATCGAGGACCCGTTCGTAGCGGCGGCAAAAGCAGACGTTATATACGTAGATTCTACGAGCGACGAATACGTTTTAAACGAAGAAATAATGGCGGCGGCAAAGGACGACTGCGTTATTCTGCACACCGTTCCTCTTTCAGCTTCCACGGACGTAGCCGAAAAATACATTCCGCGTGCGGAGGATTCCGTTGCGGACGTTATCGCAAACATAATGCATGTAGAACGCGCGATAATTTCGCTTATCGCTAAAAAGTAAAGGTGTAAAATGAATTTTGATTTTTTTGCCTATATGGCGCGAATGAAGTATATACGGCGTTGGTGTTTGATGCACTCGGTGACGGACGAAAACATTATGGAACACACCCAGCAAGTGACCGTTATCGCCCACGCCTTAGCCGTTATCGGCAACAAATATTACGGCAAAAATTACGATATCGAAAAGGTACTGCTGCTTGCAACCTATCACGAATGCAGCGAAGTTATCACGGGCGATTTACCCACCCCGATAAAATACTTCAACGAAGATATAAAGGTGGCGTATAAAAACCTTGAAAATCTCGCTTGCGCAAAGATACTTTCAACGCTTCCCGTCGAACTCCGCGACGAATACGAAAGTTTCGTTATCCCCGACAGTTCAACGCCTGAACATGCAATAATGAAAAAAGCCGACAGAATCTCCGCGTACCTTAAATGCGTGGAAGAACTTAAAGCCGGCAACAAGGAATTCAAAAAAGCAAAGGATTCGATTGGCAAGGAACTTGCCGCTTCAAAGGAAGAGGAGGTGCAATATTTTTTGAAAAACATATTGCCCGTTTATTCCAAAACGCTCGACGAACTCGAATGATCAGCAATAGAAAAAGAGCTTGTTTCACCCCGTCAAACACGGTTAAAACAAGCTCTTTTTCATTGCTTATTTTTGCAAAAAGTCCGTCTATAAGTCGATTAACCCGAGATTGTCACTTCTTTACCGAAGCCGTAAACGGCAATAGCGCCGGGGCCCGCGGAAGCTCCGACAATCGGTCCTATATAAGAAGTTATGACTTCAACGTTCTTATTGTCAAGGCGGGAAAGCACTGCTGCGGCAAGCTCGTCGGCGGCGGCTTCGCTGTCGGCGTGCGCTATACCTATCATCGGGAATTTGTCGTTCGGGTCGTAAGCCGCTTTGAACAAATCGGCAATACGTTCGATAGAATTTTTTCTGCCTTTAACCTTTTCCGTCGCGTAGTTTTGCCCCTTAGCGTCGGAAATAATAATCGGTTTAACTTGCAAAAGTCCGCCGAAAACCGCGCTCGTAGTGCTTACTCTGCCCGCGCGCTTTAAATAAGTCAAGCTTTCAACCGTGCAGAACTGGTTCATTCTGAGCTTGTTTTTCTCGATATATTCGGCAACTTCGTCTAAGGTTTTCCCTTCCGCGCGGAGCTTGGAAGCGGCTATGCAGATAAGCCCTAAACCGAGGCAAGAGTTGAGCGAATCTACGCAAATAACTTTGCCTTCCGGATATTTTTTGAGCATTTCGTCGCGAACCAAAAGCGAAGTGTTGTAAGAAGCCGAAAGTGCGGACGAGCAGGAAATATACAAAACGTCCTCGCCCTTGTCGAGATATTCGCCGAATTTTTGTCTATATTCCTCGGCGTTTACCTGCGAAGTTTTAATTCTCTTGCCCTTACGCATAAGGTCGTAAAAAGTTTTGAGCGGAATATATTCCCAGTCAAGCGACGCGGGAACGTCCACGTCGTCGTAAGAAATACGCATGGGAACGTAGTCTATATTATATTTAGTCCGTAAATTTTCTCCTAAGTCGCCGCAAGAATCGGTGACGATTGCAAAGTTTCTCATTTAAAAACCCTCCTATAGGTCGATTATCTCGTTTTTTATTATTTATTGCAGAATAAGCACGAAGTCGAAAGTGTCTTGTCCGCCTTCGAGCGTGTACACTTCGAGTTCGGGAAAAGCTTCCGAAAATTTTTCCAAAGTTTGTTCCGTTTCGTTAAAAGCGTCCTTGCCGATTATCGCTATCAAAAATTCGTTTTCGTCGGTTTTGAGCTTTTTAACGCCGTCGATTGCCGCTTTAAGCTTATCGCCGTCGGCGGTAAGCATTTGTTTTCCGCAAAAACTTATGTATTCGCCCTCGGCAATTTCCACTCCGCCGACCGTCGTCGAACGAACGGCTTTGCAAACTTCTATCGTTTTCGAGCCTTTCATCGCCTCCGTCATCGCGGCGGTTATTTCCTCGGCGTTTTCGCAAGATAGGTCGAGCGCGGAAAGCGCGGCGTACCCGTCGCCTATACTCTTCGCCGGCAAAACGTAAACCTTGCTTTTCTTATAAATTTCCGCGCTTTTTTCGGCTACGGGAAGAATGTTTCCGTTGTCCGGTAAAACAAAGATATTGTCTGCGTTAAGCGCGTCGTAGCTTTCCAAAAAATCCTCGGTGGACGGGTTTTTTCCCTGTCCGCCGTCGATTACGATATCCGCGCCAAGTTCTTTAAAAGTGTCTTTTAGTCCGTTGCCCGTCGCTACGGCTACCACGCCGAAGCCCTTACGAACGGCGTTTTTCTTAAATTTCTGCTTACCGCTCGCCGCGGAATTTATCGTTCCCTCGTGTTGGAGGGTCATATTTTCTATTTTAATCGTCAAAAATTCGCCGTATTTTTGACACCGGTTAAGCACGTCGCCCGGGTTAAAGGTGTGAACATGGACTTTAACTATCGTTCCGTTTTTAAAGCAGACGATAGAATCGCCGAAAGTTTTTATCTCTTCTATGAATTTTTCGGTATCGAACGAATTTACGTCGATTTTAGAAGTCTGAAGTCTAAGCAAAAACTCCGTGCAGTAACCGAATTGCATTACGGAATTTTCGTCGAAGAGCGACAAATCAAGCTCTTTCGCCCCGCCGCCGTTCACTGTTTCGCCGTCAAAAGCAGCGACCTCTTCGCCTCTTATCGCGCTTAAAAAACCTTTAAAGATATAGCTAAGCCCTTTTCCGCCGCTATCCACAACGCCCGCTTCTTTTAAAACGAAAAGCTGTTCAATCGTTTCTTCAACCGCGGTTACGGAACGCTCATAAAGCGTTAAAAACAAAGTTTCTTCGTCCAAATGTCCGTCTATAAGTCGATTAACGGCTTCTACCGACGATTTAAGCACCGTAAGAATAGTTCCTTCCACGGGCTTTTCGACAGCTTTATAAGCCGTTTCAACCGCGCTTGAAAGTGCTTTTACAAAGTCTTTTACGTCGGCGGTTTTAATTCCGTTAAGCCCCGTCGCAAGTCCTTTAAAAATTTGCGAAAGTATTACGCCCGAGTTGCCCCTTGCGCCAAGCACCATTCCGTCGGCAATTTTTGCGGAAACGACCGAAATATCTTCGTCCGTCGGCGCGACTTTAAGCCCGCCCGCAACGGTTGAACACATATTGTCGCCCGTATCGCCGTCCGGGATAGGGAAAACGTTCAAATCATTCACCTCTTCGGCGGCGGCTTTAAGCGAAGCGTAACCCGCTTCGACAAGTCGTTTGTATAAAAAACCGTCCATAACTCTCCTCTTTTTAGTATGGTTTTAGATTTTATTTTAGTAAATTATATATTAAAAGTCTAAACTGTGTCTAAACTAAGAATAAATTAAAAAGTTAATTTTGCCAAAACCGCGCTATATAATTATCGAACGAAGCTTCGCTTGACTAAATAAACGAAAAGTGATATATTAAGTATATATCTTGCACACTCATGCAAAGAGCGAATATCGATCAAGTTGAAAATTGAAAACGGAAAATTGAAAACGGAAAATTGAAAGTTGCGAATACACATATTATAATTTTTTTACGTCCTTAATTTTCAACTTTCAACTTTCATTTTTCAACTTATTAACGGAGGAAAACCCCATGTTCAATATCCTCGTTGTAGACGACGACAAAAACACGCGCAACCTATTTTCCGCGCTATTAAAAAGCGAAGGGTTCAGCGTAGAAACAGCCGAGGACGGCGAAAGCGCGCTTGCCGCGATAGACAAAGTTCACGTAGACTTAATCGTCGCGGACGTTATGATGCCCGGAATGGACGGCTACGCGCTCACCGAAGTTTTGCGCCGTTGCGAAAGCAATATTCCTATCCTTATGGTTTCGGCAAAGCAACTGCCCGAGGACAGAAAAAAAGGCTTCCTCGCGGGCATTGACGATTACATGTCCAAACCCGTGGACGACGAAGAGTTTATTCTTCACGTCAAAGCACTTCTCCGCCGCTCGAAAATTTACAGCGAAAGAAAGCTCGTTATCGGCGAAGTAACCCTCGACTACGACTCGCTTACCGTAACCCGCGGAAGCGACGTGCAAGAACTGCCGCAAAAGGAATTCATGCTTCTCTTCAAACTTCTCTCCTACCCCGACAAAATTTTCACGCGCATACAGCTTATGGACGAAATTTGGGGCATGGACTGCGAAACGGGTTGGGAAACGGTAACCGTGCATATCAATAGGCTCCGCAAGCGTTTTGAAAATTACCCCGAATTCGAAATCGTAAGCGTGCGCGGACTCGGGTACAAGGCGGTGAAAAAGATATGAGCAAAACGCCCTTACAAGACAAACAAAAATCGGCTTCCCCGCAATCGGCTATCCCCGTCAAAAAAGCCCGTTCAACGCTATTTTTCATAGTCGGCGTATCGATAGTCCTCGGCATAACCGCGCTCGTGGAACTGCTCGTCGGGTTCATTTTAATGCAAACGAAAATATTTTCGTTCGGTGCCGAAAATCAATTGTTCTGGATATTCGTAATTTTCGTAGTAACAAGCGTTTCAATCGGCGTTTTCGTATCGTTCGTCGTCAGCCGATTCGTTTTAAAACCCGTCGACAGACTGCTTGAAGCCATGCAGAAGCTTTCTAAGGGCGACTACGGTGTACGCGTAGACCTCGGTTCGAGCAACCCCGTCGTCAAAAGCGTTTCGGAAAACTTCAACCGCCTCGCCGAAGAACTGCAAAACACAGAGCTTTTGCGCTCCGATTTTTCCAATAACTTTTCGCATGAATTCAAAACGCCGATAGTATCCGTCTACGGGTTCGCAAAGCTACTTAACAAAGGCGGGCTTGACGAAAGGACCGAAAAAGAATATCTAAAAATCATAGAGGAAGAGTCCGCGCGGCTTGCCAATATGGCGACCAAAGTTCTCAACATGACGAAGATTGAAAACACCGCGATTTTAACCAACAAAACGCGCTTCGACCTCTCGGAAGATATCCGCACTACCTTTTTGCTACTCGAAAAAAAGTGGACGGAAAAGAACCTTACGCCCGTGCTTGAATTCGACGAAGTTTTCTGCTGGGGCGACAGAGATTTACTCAAAGAAGCCTGGCTCAACCTGACCGAAAACGCCATAAAATTCGCCAACCCCGGCACCGACCTTACGGTAAAAATAGAACGCGACCAGCACAGCGTAAAAGTATCTTTCACGGACGTAGGCGCGGTTATCCCTCGTGAGGAAATCCCGCGCATATTCGGCAAATTCTACCAAGCCGACAAGTCGCATAAAACCCAAGGCAACGGCATAGGGCTTTCCATGGTCAAAAAAATAGCGGAACTGCACTTCGGCAAAGTCGACGTTATAAGCGACCTTTCCGCCACCACTTTCACGGTAACGTTAAGACAATAAAAAAGTATAATATAAAGCAAAAAAGTCTGTCTATAAGTCGATTATCTATGCTTTTTTATTAAAAACAAAGGCGAAAAGCCTTGTTAAAATATGTTTTATATATGGAGGACGCAATAATGAAAAAATGGAAATGCACTGT
>DHMS01000055.1 GCA_002405915.1 Christensenella sp. UBA4636 | reverse complement strand
TGACTTTTATTTGCAGGTCTTATAAAAATTTTATTAAAAACGCTTTAAAAGCATTTTTTCCTCTTTTCTCTTTAAGCGCAATTTGTTTTGCGTTTCTTTAACGGCTTAAAGGAGATTAAAATTAGTTTACCATAATTTGTAGTATAAGTCAACACAAAAAGGCTGAAATTATTTTTTAGGGTGTAACACATGTGTTACAAAGTTGTTGCAACCATGTTACATTCTTTCATACACCTCTGTTTTCTAAAAAAAATAGCCGCCTTAGGCAGTTATCCGAAAGTCAACGAATAACCGCCTAAAACGGTACTTATTAGCAAAAATTATGAAAAATTATTCTTTAACAAAAATGAGGCGGCGGCAGTTTTCGCACTCTATCATTTTGTCCTTTTGGAGTTGCGAAACTTGCAATTTTGAAAGTTCCGTGCCGCAAGCCGAACAGTGCGTGTCCTTGGCGATAACGACCTCGTAGACAATCGGGAATTTGTTATCCTTGCGCTTTTCCTTGTATTTCGCCATATATTCAGGCGGAACTTCCTTGGCTATTTCTTCAAGTTTTTTAGTGATTGCCGCCTTTTCGGCTTCCTTGGATTTTAAAAGTTCTTCGTACTTTTTCTTGTTCTCGTCGCGAACAGCCATCATTTCCTTGGTGTTCACGGTGAGCTTTTTATACTGGCGCAAAAGCTCGTCCATGTTCTTTTTGAGCGAATCGAGTTCCGATTCGAGAGAGGAAAACTGCGCGGCAAGTTCCTGCGATTTTTTCTTCAAAAACGCTACCGTGCTTTCTTCTTCGGCGGAAGTCGCTTCGTCGAATTCGCCTTTTTCCTCCACGAGCTTGTTGTATTTTTCGGTTAAATCGTCCATAGCGGACAACAAGGATTTAGCCCTGTCCTCTATCTGAGCCTTTGACTCGTTTACCGTTTTCAAAAATTTGGTGGCTTTCGCGTATTTTTTGAATTCCTCGCTACCGCGGAGTTCGTCCTCGATTGCTTTAAGCTTTCTGTCCTCGGACTGGTATTCCATCAATTTTTCAAACATCGTCTGCTCCTTTCTTCGGCATTCCCTCGTTAAACGAAACGGCGGTCGTCGAAATAATATATTTTGATATTTTGCGCGGAAAGTTTTTTATTAAGTTCTTCCGCAAACTTTTTCATTCCGTAGTTCTCGCTCGCGTAATGCGTGAAAGAAACTACCGCTTTGCCCCTTTCGAGGGCGGCTAATATAACGTGGTGCTTAACGTCCGCCGAACAATAAACGTCGGCTTCCTCGCTAAAAGCAAGTTCGTCAAGCCCTTCGCCGCAAAAGCTCGCGGCGGTTTTTATGAAAGAATTTTTATCGCCGTAACAAATCGCTTTCGTATTAAGCTCCTTTTCGGCTTTTTCTACGAATTCGCCGAGCGGCAAATTTACGCTAAAACTCCTACCGTAACCGCTATTTAAAACGGAAAGCGGCGTTATAATTTTCTCGTTTTCCGCGCCTAACGCTTTTGCAAAATTATAGTCTATGCCGCGCGGCGCGCAATCGAGATTAAGGTGCGCGGAAATAACGCTTATTCCCGCTTTTGCCGCTTCAAGCACGGCTCCGCCTACGCTTTTTATCGGGCGATAGATTGCCGGGTGGTGAGTGAAGATAAGCCCGCAACCGAGCCGCTTTGCCTCTTCTACCGCGCCCGCGCTCAAATCGAGCGCGCAAAGAACTTTATCGAATTCTTTACCCGCGTCGATTATCACGCCGCTATTGTCGTAAAGGTCCTCTTTTTCACACAGTTCTTTAGATAAAAGAAACGGCGAAAGTCCGTCTATAAGTCGATAAAACGCTTGTACGTTCATAATTTCAACCTCTTTAACGCGTTTAATTCTTCTTGCAAATTTTGCTTTGTTTCCTCTTTTTCCGCCGTCATTAAAGCTTTTTCAAGCACGCTTATTTTGATGTCTAAAAGCCTTTGAAAGTCCTTGTTTCCGCTCAAATTATCTCTGCCGAATTTGAGTTCGTCCTCGGTATACGGTTTTGTTTTCAGCCCCATAGCCGCGACGATAACGTCGTAATGCTTATCGAGAGAGAAAAACATAAAATCTTTTTCTATGCAGTAACCTCTTTTTAAGAGATATTCGCGCAGTTCTTTTGCCGACTTCATGGGCTGCAAAACAAGCCTTTCCGGGCGATAATCGAGAGCGGACAAAACGCTTATCATCTCTTTTCCGCCCATACCGGCGATAAAAACTTCGTCCGGTCTTTCTTTTACGCCTTTCAGCCCGTCCGTGGCGTAACAAGAGTACTTTCCGACAAATCTGTCCGCGAGTAAGCTTTTACACTTTTCAAGGCTCAACGGCGAAATATCGGTCGCCACGACGAAACCTGCTTTGCCGCTTTCAAGCACGGCTTCCGATATATAGCCGTGGTCGCAGCCCACGTCGCCGAAAATTTTGCATTTTATAACGAGCGAAAATAATTTTTCGAGCCGCTCGGTCATATCAGTCGAGATAATCTTTGAGCCTTCTCGAACGGGTCGGGTTGCGGAGCTTTCTCAAAGCCTTTGCTTCTATCTGGCGGATACGTTCACGAGTAACGTTAAATTCCTGTCCGACTTCTTCTAAAGTGCGGGGTCTGCCGTCGTCGATGCCGTAACGCAAACGCAAAACCTTTTCTTCACGCGGGGTCAAGGAGTTGAGAACGCCGATGAGCTGTTCGCGGAGCATGGAGTCGGAAACGACGTCGCTCGGGGCTTGCGTGTTTTCGTCCTCTATAAAGTCGCCGAGGTGGCTGTCCTCTTCCTCACCGATAGGCGTTTCGAGCGAAACGGGGTCTTGCGCGATTTTTTGAATTTCGATAACGCGCGATTCGGGAATACCCATTTCCGCGGCGATTTCCGAAGGGAACGGGTCTCTGCCGAGTTCTTGCAAAAGTTGGCGGGAAACGCGCGTTTGCTTGTGTATCGTTTCCACCATATGCACGGGGATACGAATGGTACGCGCCTGGTCCGCGATAGCCCTCGTTATGGCCTGACGAATCCACCACGTAGCGTAGGTAGAAAATTTGTAACCGCGTTGATAATCGAATTTTTCGACGGCTTTCATAAGCCCCAAGTTGCCTTCCTGAATAAGGTCGAGGAAGTGCATGCCGCGCCCGACGTATCTTTTTGCGATTGCGACTACAAGCCTTAAGTTGGCTTGCGAAAGTATCTGCTTAGCCTCTTCGTCGCCCTCGGACATGCGCTTTGCAAGTTCGATTTCGTCCTCTAAGCTCAAAAGCGGATATTTGCCGATATCTTTGAGATAAAGTTTTACGTGGTCGCCCGTCGAAATTTCTTTGATTAGCTGTTCGTAAAGTTCTTTTTCTTGTTCGAGGTCCTCGATAATCTGAACGCCGCCCTCTTCTACCTGTTCGATAACCGTTTCCATTTGCTGTTCGGAAAGCGGATACTTGTCGATAGCGTCCATCAAGGCTTCGTTGGTAATCGTTCCCTTCTTTTTGTAGTCGGTTACGATGTCGGAAATAAGTTTTTGCAATAATTCTTCGGAAATCATAGTTCTCCTCCGTTTTTATACGGTAATTTATCGTTTAGTTTGCGTATTAGTTTTTAAGTTTATTGAGTTCGTCGTTCTTCTTTTGTATCTGTTCGACGATTTTTCGCATCATGTCGATATCGGTCAACGAAGAAAGACAACCGTTTAAGTCGTTTATTTCGCTTTCGAGCCGCGCGCGCTTGACAGTTTTTACACAGTCCGCATAATACCCCGCGGCGGAAGCCGCGCTAACCCCGTCACCCTCTAAAAGCACGGCGTTAAGCTCGTCTATATACTCTTCGCCCAGCCTGTCGCAAAGCGTGGCGGCATAGATTTTTTCGTTCTTTTCTATCAAAGACATAAGGTAAGAGGCTATATCGGCGCGCTTTTCGGTAAATTCAAGGTCGAAAAGGTCTTGCTCGGAAGCGTATTTTTCGCCTTTAATCACGGCGCAGAGAATAAAGCGTTCGGCTTTTACCCCGCCGGACGGCGCGGCGCGTTTTTCCTCTATCTTTTCCTCTCTCTTACTCTCGGCAACGGGTGCCTTTTCAAGGTCGCGTTTTAAGGATTCGTACGTTAGCCTTGACATTTCCGAAAGCTTTTTCAAGAGTTCTTCTCGTTCGAATTCTCTGTCGCTCTCTCTAATTACGCGGAGCGCGTTGTCCACGAATTGGCGTTTCCCGATAATGCTCGTAAGGTCGAATTTTCTTCTTAAAAACTCTATCTTATAATCGATTAGCGGCAACGCTTCGTCCACGAGTTTTTGGTAAGCCGCCGCCCCGCGAAGTTTGATTATTTCGTCCGGGTCTAAGTTGTCGGGAAGCGACACGCATTTTACGGTAAGCCCCGCGTCCTTTAATATTTGAAGCCCCCTGAAAGTCGCGTTTTGCCCCGCCGAGTCGCCGTCGTAACTTATAACTACCGTGTCGGTATATCTGAGCAAAAGCCTTGCTTGTTCGACCGTGAGCGACGTCCCCATGCTCGCGACTATGTTTTTAAAGCCCGCGGAATACAAGGCGATTACGTCCATGTATCCCTCCACCATAATAACGTACGGCAGAACGCCCTTTTCGCGTTTGAGCTTTTTTAGGTTGTTTATGTTATAAAGGGTTTTGTTTTTGATGAAAACGGTAGTTTCTCGCGTGTTTTTGTACTTTGCAAAATCGGTTTTGACGATAACACGCCCGCCGAAAGCGATAACGTTGTTCATATTGTCTATTATGGGGATTATGAGCCGTTCCGCTTCGAAATCGTAATATTCGTTTTTTTCTTTATTGAAAGTCACCACGCCCGCGGCGACCATATCGTCGTACTTAAAGCCTTTGCGCGCAAGATACCTCGGCAAAGTTCTGTAATCGAGCGACGCGCCTATGCCGAACATTTTAAAAACGCCTCTGTCGAAGCCGCGCTTTAAAACGTAATCGACGTACGCCTTGCCCTTTTCCGTTTTTAGATTATGCACGTAAAAGAGTGCCGTTTCCCTCAGAATCGCAAGCTTTACTTCCTTATCGTGCGCAGCCTTCGAAGCGCGGATTTCGTCCTTATAGTCCGTTTCCGGCAGCTCCATTCCCGCGCGGTCGGCTAAAAATTTTACGGCTTCCGTATAAGAAAGGCTTTCCACTTCCATTATAAAGGAAATAACGTCGCCGCCTCTGCCGCAACCGAAGCATTTGAAGAACTGCCCCGTCTGGTTCACGCAAAAGGACGGCGTTTTCTCCATATGCCCGGGGAGCGGACAACGCGCCCAGTACGCGCCGCCTTTTCGCTCTAACTGACAGTATGCGGAGATAACGTCTACGATTTCGTTTCTCGATTTTAATTCCTCTATAAAGGACTGCTCAAACCTCATGTGTTAACCCTTAACGTAAAAACTTTTCGGTATAAAAATATCTTCGAACGTAAAGACGGCGTATCTGTCCGTCATGCTCGAAATGTAGTCGCAAACGACGGTATCTATGTCCGAGTTATCAAGCAGCTTGATATACCTCGGCGGAAGCTTGTCCTTGTTCTGCGAAAAATAAGCGTACATTGCCGAAATCATTCGCATTGCCGTCTCTTCTTCCTTTTTGGCGTAGTCCGTGAGATAAACGTTTTCGAACATAAAACTGCGGAGGATATTGAGAACGGAGGAGGCGTCGTCGCCCATTCTCACGTGCGGCTTGCCTACAGACTCTTCGTAAATGGAGCTTAACGCTCTGTTTATGCGCTTGCTCGACGAATCGCCGAAAAACTCCATGGCTTCCTTAGGTATCATATCCGCCGTTATGACCCCGCCGCGAATGGCGTCGTCTATATCGTGCGATATGTAAGAAATTCTGTCGGCGATAGACACCGCTTCGCCTTCGAGCGTGGCGGGCGTGCCGCTCATTTTATGGTTCAATATGCCGTCGCACACTTCGAACGTAAGGTTAAGCCCCGCGCCGTCCTTTTCAAGAACGTCAACGACTCTTAGCGACTGCTCGTTGTGCTTAAACCCTTTCGGCGAAAGCTTGTCCAAGCACCGTTCCCCCGCATGCCCGAAAGGAGTATGCCCGAGGTCATGCCCTAAAGCTATGGCTTCGGCTAAGTCCTCGTTTAAAGAAAGCATACGCGCAATCGAACGCGCCACTTGCGACACGTCGAGCGTGTGCGAAAGCCGGGTCCTATAATGGTCGCCCTCGGGCGAAAAGAAAACCTGCGTTTTGTTTTTAAGCCGCATAAAGGCTTTAGAATAAATAATTCTGTCCCTGTCGCGCTGAAAATCCGTGCGCATAGGACACGGCGGCTCCGCCCTTTTTCTGCCGCAGCTGTTCGCCGATTGCATGGCGTACGGCGATAAAAACTCTTTTTCTTTTTTTATCGTAATATCTTTCATAGCCCTGTCGGTAAACTCGATTTCAAGCCGAAATATTATATGTTTTTTCCGCCCGAAACGTGTTAAAATTTATTCACTAATAATATAATACAACTTTATATGCGCCTTTTCCTTTTTTCGAACGAAAAAATTTTAAAAATATTTTTTGTTTTATGGCTTTTGCGGAAAAATTCAGGCGCAAAAAAGAGAATCGACGGTTAAAGCCGATTCCCTTATGGTTTATTTACTTAAAATTTTTGCTTCGTAGCATGCGGAAGGGATAAACTTGTTCAATTCAAAGTCCCTGCCTAAAACCAAAGCTTTGTCTTCGTAAACGTAGATATAGTAGCCTTGCGAACCGCGTAAGTATTCGCCCGTAGGGTTGTCGTAACTCGTCCATAAATACGCGACCGAAGCCGTGTTGAAAATGTTGGGCAAATCGCTCGTCGCCATATATGCGTTGCCGTAACTGTTCATATCCCAGTGGCTATGCCCGTTGAAGAAGTAAACTTGCGGATATTTTTTGAGAATTTCTCTTACGCGCTCGTCCTGCATAATGCCGTTCCAGCCTTGCCCCTTAAAGCTGCCGGCAACGGTGTTATAGAGCGACTGATGAAGATAAACGAAAACTTGCTTGTTAGGTTCTTTTGTCGTTATATCTTTCAGTTTGTTCTCGAACCAAGTAAGTTGCGTTTCGGAAATATCCGCGTCAACTCTGCTTTTATCGTTCGATTCCGAGCCTAAAAAGATATGATGATAACCGCCGATTACCTTTTCGTAATACACGGACTGAACGTTCGCGTAATTATAAAAGTAACCTATTTTAGTTTTGTACGAACCCTCGTATAAATCGTGGTTACCTAACGCGTAATATACGTTCGGCAAGCCCGAAACGCCGCCCAAAATTTCCGCGTTTTTCTTCCATTCGCTTTCTTGCCCGGAATTTGCGATGTCGCCTACAACGATTAAAGCGTCGCTGTTCGGGCAAACGGAAACGACGTCTTCCGCCATCGATTTAAGGTGGCTTGCGTGCAATTCTTTCGCGTCGCTACTCGCCAGATTTTCGTCGATAACGGCAATATGCACGTCGGAAGTTACCTGAAACTTCGTTAAAACTTCGCCCTTAGCGATATAGCCCGAATTTTTAGGCAAATCTATCCGGCAATATGTTTCGCTTATTCCCGTTTTGTTGACGGAATACGCCATGATTGCGGTAGCGGAAGCGGGGATTATCGTACCGGAAACAAATTGATACTTGAACGGATTAGAAGATATTTTTACCTTAGCGAGAGAAGTGTAGTCCTTTAAAATTCCGTTTTCATCCGCCCAGTAAAGCAAAAGCTCCGTTGCGTTGAAGTTCTCGGAAGGAAACTCGACGGTTAAAACGCCGTCCGCTATGCCCGACCCCGGGCGCGCTTGCTCGTACTTCATTTTCGTCGGCGCGGCGGGAAGCGTTAAAGCTTCCTTATCGACCGAAAAATATTGCGTTTTTATTATATTGCCCATTCCCTCGGTTCCGAACAGAATAACTTTATACTTAACCGCGGGGAAGCTTTTGAAAAGTTGCCTACTATCGCTAAACGTTGCAGACCGTTGAATTATATAGCTTTGACCCGAAATAAAGCCGCCGCTATATACGGGATATTTTGCAATCGGGTCTATGTTTGCAGGCTCGTCGTTAACTCTGTAAACGCCGACCCAGTCGTCATCGTCGCCGCTCGCCGTCACGACGATTTCTTCTCCCGACATATAAGTCGATTTACTGACCGTTAAGTCGCTCGTTTTTTCAGTTTTTCCGCAAGCGGAAAAGCTAATTATCGCGGCGAAGCTCAACAAAGCAATCAGCAAACAACTTACCGCTCGTTTTGCTAAGCGTTTCATTATGCACCTACTACAGTAAATTCTACGGTCGCTTCGGCTTCACCGAGCGTATTAAACAATACCAACTTATATTTGCCCGCGGGCAACGCGGCGTAATCTCCGCGGCTTGCATTTATGTCTTGTTTTTTAATGTCGCAAGCCGTACCGGAAGCGTGAGTATCGTCTTTTACGTAATACCAATATATCGAAGTAACCGTTGCGGGATCCTCGGTAGCAAGATACAAACCCACCCAATAGGTTTTTCTACCGGCTTTTTCCCTGCAAGTTGCCGTTACCATAACGGTTTCGTTCTCCGTATAAGTCGTTTTGTCCGTAGCAAGCGTACCTTTTACGGTAGAAGTAGGAGCTACTACTTCAATTTCCACCGTCTTTTCCACCGTGTAGCCGCTCGAATTGAAGAGAACGACTTTGTACTTGCCGACGGGGATATAATAGTAATCACCGCGTTTGGAGTTATGCGTTTGCTCTCTGATGTTGTATGCAGTACCGTTTAAGTGGCTGCCATCTTTAACCGAATACCAATATATCGACTGATCCGTTCCGTTTTCAACAACGTCGGTAACAAGATACAAGCCTACCCACCAAGATTCGTTGTCGGAATCCGCGGGAGCGGTTGCCGTGATAAGAATGTCTTCGCCTTGTTCGAAAACGGTTTTGTTAACAACGAGGCGGTCGATAGTACCGGGTTCTATCGTCAAAACCGCATAACGGCTTTCTATAACGCTACCGTTAAGATAGAAAGTAGCTTTTACCTGATATGCGCCCTCTTTCGTTTGAGCGTTGTTTTCGTAAGTTACGGTTACGCCCTCGGGCAAAGTGCCGCTTACGGCAAGCGAATGAGCTTTTCCGTCGTAAGTAAACGCGCCGCTTGTAAATTCTACTTGCGTTAAATCGAGGTCTATTTTCTTCGTCTGTCGAACTTCTATCGTCGTTTGATATCTTACGGTATATCCGCCGTTTATAAAGTAGCGAATAATATATTTACCCGCGGGGATGATACGGTCTTGCACTTACAAGTTATCTATCTGTTCCTGAATGCAAACGGTACGGATTTTGCCGTCCTGCTCGGTATTAAAGGAATACCAGAAGAGCGACGGGTCTGCTTCTATGCTTGCGTTTTCTCTGTAAATACCGACCCAAGCGTCGTTTCCGAGGTCTTGGTCGATATAAGCGGTCACGAAGATTTTCTCGCCTACGGCGTAAACCTTTTTGTTTGTGTAAAGTTTGGTTACTTCAAGAGTAGCAACGCGTTGAGCGACGACTTTGCCGTCTTTTTTGAACGTTGCCATTATCGTTTGCGTGCCGATTTCCGTAAGAGAATTGTTTTCGGAATATTCTACGGTAACGCCCGCGGGCAAAGTGCCGCTTACAGTAAGCGAATGAGCTTTGCCGTCGTATAAGAAGGACTTGCTTTCAAACTTAACGTCGCCCATGTCGATTTCGTCTTCGTATTCGTAAACCTTATCCGCGGTTACGGGCGTAGCCTTTTTCCAGTCGAAATCGGAAAAATCATGCGCGGTGCCGAATACGTTCAATAAATCCATGTAAGACGTAAAGCCCGCGTTGTATTTTTGAAGTTGCTGCTTTTCGTTGTAGTATTCGATGTACTGCAAGTATTCGTTCGCAACGCGGAGCGAATACTGCGTGTCTATATACTTGTAAACGTTATAAGCCGGTTTTTCTTCCCATGTCGCCGTATCCGCAAAATCGCTCTTGAGTAAACCAAAGTAAGCGCCAGCCCCGATTTCGTCCTTGTTATCAACCAAGCGGTAATAGCTGAAAGCCTTAATAGAATCCAACTGAGAGATTTTGTAGTACGAAGAAGCTATTATGCCGGCTTGAATGTTTTCGCCGCCGTAAGGCTTATCGTTCCAGTAGCTCGAAACGCCCGATTCCGTCAGATATACGCTGCGGACGGTATCGCCGAACTTCATGGAGTCTTGATTCAAATAATCGTCAAGCAATTCGATATTGCTGAGCGTGATTTTCGCCGTAGTGTTGTAATCGTTGGTTATGCCGATGTTTCTGCCGCCCTGTATGCCGAGCGGGTTCCAGTTATTTAAAGTATCGAGATAGTAAACGCCCGCTTGAGCAAGATGGTAGCCGTATACGTGCGGAGCCAAGCCCCAGTTGTAATCGCCTTCCATTTTGGTTTTTGTGTTAAGCCATTCAATCATCTGCTTAGGCACGTAAGCCCCGACTGCGTCGCCGCCGCCTATAAATCCTCTTTGCGCCCATGCGTGAGTGGTCGGAATTGTTACCGTTATATCCTTGGAGTACTTTCTCGTAGCCAGGTTCGCAAGGCGCATAAGGCGGGAATATTCTTCCATATAAGTGTCGAGAGGCGCTTGCTTTTCCGAAATGCGGTTGTAACTTTTCGCATAGTCGATTTCGTTGCCGATAACGTAGTTAGAAACGTAACCGTTTTCAAAATTGTTTTCGCTGTAACGGTTAGCGAAAAACTCCATCATAGCAACGTAGTATTCGAAGCCGTAACTATTAGATGTGTTAAGGCTCATAAGCGAAGTGCCTTGCGTGGAATAAGGCGCGTAAGTAAGCTTTTGCGGAAAAACTTCGTCGTTGGTGGTAGGTCTTGCGATGATAATAGCCGTTATTTGCGCGCCGAGGCTGTAATATTCTTTTATTTCTTTATCCCAGTTTTCAACCGTCTCTTTGTCAAAGTAGTACGTTTTATCGTTGAAAACGAATTCGATAAGTTTTGCTTTATCTTCTTCGGTTAACGGCAATTCAATAACTTCGCCGTCCTCGAAAATTTCGTTCGGGCGGATAAGTTCGCTAATCTCAAAGTTTATAACGACATGAGAAGCTCCCAAGTCCTTAAAATACGAAAGACCGTTATGTTCCGCAAGCAAGCCTTTTTTGGACTTATTGATAAGCTCCGGAACGGAATCGTATTTTGCTTCGATTTCCGTAGAATAAACGGGACCTTTAACGACGTCGTTTTCATGAACGAGATAATACTTATTATAAAGTCCGTCGTAGTCGGAGCTACCCGCAAATCTATTTAGCGTTATTTCGGCTTCCGTGCCGAGCTTGTATTCGCCAACGACGTAAGGTTCGGCGTCGCTAAGCTTTACTATATCTTCGGAAACGCCCGAAAAGATATCGCCTTCGAGATATTGATAGGCTTTGACCGCTACGACTTTTACGGTGGACGAGCCGACTTCCTTTCTGTCGCTCGTCATCTTCAATTGAATTTTATCGCTCGTTACAATAGAAGTCATCGTAATTTGCGATTTTGCCTTTTCCGGGTCTAACTCGGTCTTGTCGATAATCGTACACGCAGGCAACAACGCCGCGACGAGCGCGACGACAGCCGTTACGCATAAGATTGATAAGGCTTTTGTAAACTTGTTTTTCATAAAAAAACTCCCTTTTAAAGTGGTTTGTGAAAAAATTAAGCATAAAAACGCTCTAATCTCGGTTATAAGAATATATCAAAAGACGAAATTAGTCAAGCTATTTTCGCCGTAAACGCAACTTTTCTTCACAAGATTTTCACTATTCCATACTAAAATGAATTGTAAGGCGCACAAATAAGACAGACTAAAACAAAAAATATCACAGTTTCTTCACAAAATTCGACAAAACAACATGTTTTTTGTTGAAAAAAAAATCATTATCTGCTACAATGGATAAGGCAAGGAAACAAAAGAGTTCAATCGAGGAGATATGAATAGAATTTTGATATTGATGAGCGAGAGGACCGGGAACGGACACAAATCCGGTGCGAACGCAATCGAAAAAAAATTAAAAACGCTCGGCGATTTTGAAGTTAAACAATTAGACTGCTTTAAGACGATGGGAAAAATCGGTGAAAAGATGGAGAATTGCTATATTCCGTTAACCACCCGCCACCCTTTCATCTGGAAAATAAGTCACGGGTTTTCGCAACATTTTGCAGGCTCGGTACATTGGTTCGTTTACAATAAATGCAAAAAAAGAATGCTCAAAGAGATTTTGGACTACAAGCCCGACCTTATTATAAGCAACCAGTGCATGTTCACTAAAGCCATTTCAAAACTGCTCAAGAAAAACAATTTGAGTATCCCTTTCATGATTGCGGTAATCGACCTTGTTAAGCCCCCGCACGTCTGGCGGGATAAAAACGCGGAAATTTTGTTCCTCCCGACCGAGGAAGTACAACAAGAGTATTTGAAGCTCGGGTTTAGAAAGGAACAGTTAATAGTCACGGGATTTCCGATAAGCGAAGATATCACTAAAAGGAAAGAGCCTAAACGGGTAGAAAAAACGACGAATTTGCTGATGGTTAACCCCTCTATAAATTTAAGGAAGAACGTTAAGTTTTTAAGCGAAGCGGCAAGGCTTGACGACGTTAATATAGACTTTGTATGCGGACAAGACGAACGCTTGCTTAAAAAGCTAACAAAGCTAAAGCAGCAAGGCAAGCTCCCCGGCAACGTTAAAATTTACGGATATATCCAAAATATGGACGAAATGCTCGCTTCCGCCCACCTTTTATTGACCAAAGCCGGACCGAACATGCTTTTGGAAGGCACGCGGAGCGGCACCCCCGTTGTCGTTACCGACCATATTCCCGGGCAAGAAGCGCACAACTACGAATACATAACCGAAAACGGGTACGGAGAAAAGTGCGAAAATCCTAAAAAAATTCACGCTTTGCTTAAAGAAATGCTTGAACCGAGCAATTTGCAGCGTTACTTTGACAATCTCACGACGAGCAAATACAACGACGGCGCGGAGCCTATCGCAAAAAGCATTGCGTTGCGTTTAGCCCCCTCTTCAAAAAAATATGATAAGAACTAACGGTTAAGTTAGAATTTTAAAAAAGAACACACATATTATCATGAGTTATTTAGACATAGTAAGTTTAGTTTTTGCGGTTATTTACGGCGTATTCGCCTTAATGACGGTGCATTTCGTCTTTTTCAGCATTGTGGGATTGTTCGCAAAAAAGACCTACCCCAAGGCGAAAGTACAACACAAGTACGGCGTGATTATCC
Organism: Christensenella sp. UBA4636; assembly: GCA_002405915.1. Lineage (GTDB taxonomy): Bacteria > Bacillota > Clostridia > Christensenellales > Borkfalkiaceae > UBA4636. The sequence goes on along the minus strand of DHMS01000055.1, from coordinate 2,421 downwards.
CCGCCCGAAACGAAGAAGCCGTTGTAGGCAACCTTATAAAAAGCGTTTACAAAAACAATTATCCGCAGGATAAGTTGCAAGTTTTCGTAATCGCCCACAACTGCACGGACAACACGGCAAAAATCGCGCGCGAACTGGGCGCGACCGTTTACGAATATAACAACCCTAACGAATGCACGATGGGTTACGCGTTCAGATATCTGTTCGACTGCATAAGAGAAGATTACGGCGTAAAAAATTACGACGGATTTTTCTTGTTTAACGCCGACAATATTTTAAGCGTAGATTACTTTGAAAAAATGAACGACGCTTTCGACGCGACCGGCGGAGAAAAGATAATCACCTCTTTCCGTAATTCCAAAAACTTCGGCACGAACGTTATGTCGGGGCTATACGGTTTATACTTTACGCTCGGTTGCCGCTTTGAAAGCCGCGGAAGAACCGCCGTCGGTTGCTCGACGCGCGTTCAAGGCACGGGGTATGTTATAAGCTCCAAATTAGTGGAAAACGGTTGGAAATACGTCACTCTTACCGAGGACTGGGAATTTTCCGCCGACCAGGTTATAAACGGCAGTAAAATAGAATTTTGCGACGACGCGGTGTTTTACGACGAACAGCCGACTACTTTTAAGATAATGTGGCGGCAAAGGTTGCGTTGGTCGCGCGGGCATTTGTTGGTTTGCGTAACGAGATTTAAAGACTTAATTAAAAGCTTATTCTCGCGCAAAAAACACAAAAACAAAGGTTCCGTTTACGATATGTTCATCAACTGCATGCCCGTTTGCGCGGTCGTTACGGCTGTCGGAGCATTGCAAATGATTGCTTATCTATTATCGCCTTTGTTCGGCGTTCCGCTCGTAGACGCTATAATGAAGTGTTTAACGACCCTCGGCGGTTCTCTCGCCTCGTTTTACGTAGCGAACTTCTTCTCCGCTATAATCGTGTTTATAGCAGAGCGTAAGAGGATAAAGGACGTTTCGTTCGGACACAAAATTTTAATCATCCTCTTTTGGCCGCTATTCGTTTTAATTCAATTCCCTATCGATATCGTTGCGATTTTCAAAAAGAATTTAGGTTGGAAGCCCATTCCTCACGAGGACACAACGAACTTCGAAGCGTTGAACGAACTTAAAGAATGCGTACAAAACGATTGTGTGCAAAACGTTCAAAAGGATAGCGTAAGCATATAAAATTTTCTACAATATATAAAATACGGGGACTGTTTTTGCAGTCCCCTTTTATTTGCGCGAAATATTGTTACATAATTTGTTATATAAAAGGACGGGGCATATCGGTATCGTTACGCCCGTCCTTAATTTTTAGTTTTCCTTTGAAACGAAAGCTTTTATAGCTTCAAAGGCTTTGTCCGTGATAACGTGTTCTATTCGGCAAGCGTTTTCCTCTGCCTCCTTTTCGTCAAGTCCGACATAAGTAAGGGCGGCGGTTAACGCTTTGTGTCGCTCGAAAACGGCGTTCGCTTTTGTTTTTCCTCTCGGCGTAAGCTTTATTTCGCCGTCCGCCGCGACGGTTATGTAGTCTTTGTTTTTCAAAAGCCCCACCGCGCGCGACACGCTCGGCTTTGAATAGCCTAATTCCGCGGCTACGTCGATGGAGTGAACGCAGGACTTTTTCGCGGATAAACGCAGTATCGTTTCGAGATACATTTCTTCCGATTCTTTACTTTTAATCATCGTTTCCCTCGCTTATCTTTTTTCCGCATTCGCTGCAAAACGCCGAATCGCCGTCTATTTTATTGCCGCAGTGCGGGCAGTTTTTTGTGAGCGGCGCGCCGCAGTACTTACAGAACTTTGAATCGGTATCGTTCGCTTTTTTGCAAGCGGGGCAAACGGTAGTCGCCTTTTTCTCTTCAAGCCCGTCCTTAACGGCGGAAGCGATATCCTTTACCGCGGGCGAAATTTCCTTGCCCGCTTCGTTTATCACGGGAACGCTTTCGTTCTTAGTATATCGCAATATCTCGCGACGAAACGCAAAAGCCAAAAGCCCCGCGCCGATACCTATACACGGCAAGCCGATAAATAATAAAAAGAAAAGCGTAGGGATGCCGCCGCCCGAAGCAATCGTCATAAAAAAGTTGACGAACCCGACGAGCGTACAAGCCGCGCCTACAAACAGCAAGCAAAAGCCTACTATTTTAAGTTTCTTTTTCAAACTTTCGTGTTTTTGTTTTTCTTCAAATTCCATTTTTCCGTCTCTTTTTGTTTTTTATCAGGCAGTTAGCACAACCTAAGGATTGCATTCTTTGTCTAATCAATATTTTGCGGAACTATATCGGTTTTTGCTTTATCTTACGCTAAACAACGGACGTAAAGCGTCATTTCTGTAATTTATATTGCAAAAACCGACTTGTAAGACTATATTTTTTACCCGCAAAAATGCAAAGCACCTAAAAGAGCGTATTTT
>DHMS01000050.1 GCA_002405915.1 Christensenella sp. UBA4636 | reverse complement strand
CTTAGCCGGTGGTACTTGACTAGAAAGCTTTACATTTATTTTGTAAAAAACGGTAAAGACGAATTTTATAAAAACTATTGACAACACAAGAAAAAGAGGTTACAATAAAAATAACATATTCTTGGAAAAGGGGTAAAGGTATATGAAAATCGTTATTATAGAAGATTCGGCTGAGGACGCAAAGCTTTTAAAACAGACGTTGGAAGAATACGCAAAGAAGAACGGACAAAAAATGAGCGTGGCTTCATATCCTTGCCCCGGCGATTATCTTAAAGCGGGGATAGAAAAGCCCGACGCGCTTTTTCTCGATATCGATATGCCCGGTATGAGCGGAATGGAGTTTGCAAAAAAGATACGCGCCGAGAACGACGAAACGATTATAGTTTTCGTTACTAATATGGTGCAGTACGCGCTCGACGGCTATTCGGTGGACGTTACCGACTTTTTGCTAAAACCCGTCACTTACGCGGGCGTGGAGCGCGGAATGAAAAAGGTCCTTTCTCGGCTCGGCAAGCGCAAAGCTTTTCTCGTGCCTATTTCCGACGTTACCGGGAAAACTTTAAAGTATCTTTCCGCCGCGGATATTCAATACGTAGAATCGAGCGGACACAAGGTTATTTATCACACGATAAACGGCGATATTACGGAATGGTCAAGGCTTCAAAACATGGAAGAAAAATTGCCCGCGGACAGCTTTGCGCGTTCGCACGTGTCGTTTTTAATCAATCTTGACAAGGTAAAATCTCTTGACGGCGATACGGTTACGTTGAAAGACGGCGCGGCGAATTTGCCCGTGAGTAGGTCGCAGAAAAAAAATTTTTACGCGCGCCTTGCAAAATACTTGGGAGAAAAAAGATAATGTTTGACTTCGGTTCTGCAATTTTTTGGTATAAAATAATTTTCGTCACCGAGCTTATCGCCGTGGAAGGCGTTTTCGTGCCGCTTTTAAAAGAACGCGAAAAACTCGGGTTTAGGCTTTTTTTATCGGTCGTTTGCCTTTACGCCGCGGCTTTAGTGTTTCCCGTGCCGGAATACTCGCCGTTTTTTATCTGTTTACTGTTTTTCGGATTGTTCCTCGTCAATCTTGCGGGTATGTTCGTCTGCTTTAAGGAAAAGCCGCAAGCCCTTTTATTTGTCGGCATTTTCGCGTACACCGTTCAACATTTTTCTTACATGACGGCAAGCTATATAATGAGCCTGTTCGGCGTGGACGTAGGTTCTGTGTACGAGGGCGCGATATCCCCGTCGAACACCGCTTCGCTACTCGTCGGCGTAGCCGTATTTTTGCCAGCGTTTTGCCTTTCTTTTTTCTATATAAAATCGATAACGAAAGGTTTAAGGGAAATAAGCGTAAACGGGCTTCCGCTCGTCGTTATATCTATTATCGCACTTTCCGTCAACGTTATTTTAAACTCCGTAGTTATAAGCGCGGAGCCGCCCCAAGAGCCGCTTTTAACGGTGTACTTTGTGTACGACTTAGTTAGTTGCGTTATGATTATAGGTTTGCTAACGACTTCGCTTTTAAACAAAACTTTGCGGCGAGAAATGGATGTTATGGCGTTCAAAATGGAAAAGAGCAAGGAGTCCTACGAACTGAAAAAGGACAAGATAGACAAAATAAACATCATGTGTCACGACTTAAAACATCGCATAACGGAGCTTGAAAACGGCGGCTACGCGAGCGAAAAGCTAAAAAAGCTCGAAGACGTAATCAGGCGGTACGACAGCATATACAATACGGGAAACGAAACGCTTAACGTAGTTTTGGCGGGCTTCGGCGAAAAGTGCGAAAAGCGCGGCGTTACATTTATTTGCGTTGCGGACGGCTCGGCTTTAGAATTCATGAAAGAGGACCATATCTATTCGCTGTTCGACAACGTGCTTTCAAACGCTTACGAAGCAACCGAAAAGATTGAAACGAAAGAAAATCGCTACATAAAGCTTCAGCTCGAACGGAGAGAAATGCTCGTTACGCTGCATGTCGAAAACACGTTTTTAAACGCCGAAGAAATGGTGTTCGACGGAGATTTGCCCGTCACGACCAAAAAGGACGGCGACTGGCACGGGCTTGGCATGAAAAGCATTAAAATGATTGTCGACTATTACGACGGCGGTTTCAATTTCAGCGTGAACGGCAATATTTTCTGCGTAGACGCGTTTTTCCCTACGTCTAAAAAGAGCGATTGAAAATGCGGATTTACAAGTAAAATTACATATTTTTAAGAGAAAAGAGAGCGGATTTTGAGTTTTTGCTCTCTTTTTTCGCACTTTTCGGCTTTGGCGGCTTAAAAGTCTATTTTGCAAAAAATGCAATGGAGAAAGCCGAAAGTGAAATGCCTATTGACAATAAAATTTTTATCGTTTAAAATTTCCGTGATGTCCGAGAAACAACAAAAACATATCGGAACGGAGGAATTTTAATGAAACAACAGGCAGAAAAAAGAAGTTACTTGCTTGCGGAAGCGAAAGTCGTAACGTTTGAAACGACTGACGTTATCACGACGAGCGACGGCAAATTCGACGGCAACGGCGAACCGTTCTATACAAACGAAAACGGCGCGAACGGCTGGCACTTGTTCGAGTAAGGAGGGGATGGCAATGAAAACGATGAAAAAATTATCTTTAAGCATACTTGCCGTAGTTTTTGTCGCCGCGCTTTTGTTAGGCGTGAACGGCATAAAGGCAAACGCGGAAACGGGCGAAACCGTTACGGCAAAATACGTCACCAATATGAGCGTTACTCTCACCGAAGATATCGTGATGAAATATTACGTGGAAACGCCCGACGGTTACTCCGTAAAGGATATGACTTTTGCTTTTTTAGGCGAAACTTACAAAGCGGAGCTTTCTGAAAAGGACGGCAAAACTATCGCCGCGTTTACGGGGCTTTCGCCGTTATATTTAGACGAAAAGGTCGGCTATACGCTCACTCTTACTAACGGCAACGACGCGGAAGAAAAGGTTGAAACCGTTGAAGCCGAAAACGGTACGTCGTTTACAGACTACGCAAAAGCGTTGTTTGCAAAATCCGCAACCGAACTCAAATTTTCCGCAGACGAAAAAACGGCTATGGATACGCTTTTGGTGTATACTTTAAAGTACGGCGATACGGCTGTGGCGTTTAAGGGGCTTGAAAAGCCTTCCTTTATGACCGCTGCGGGCGACAAAGCTTCGCTCTTTACCGATTACGTTTTGGCTACGGGCGAAACGGACAAAGCTTTAATGGGCGACGGCGAAGAAGTTACTTGGAAGTACGCGGGCATAAACTTCGGCGAAAAACTCAATCTGTACTTTGAATTTACCGGCAACTTTACTGCTCCCGTGACCGTTGAATTTGTTAAAAAAGGCGAAAAAACGACGGTTGAAGCGGAAAACGTAGGTACGGAAGAAGAGCCTTTGTTTAAGGCGTATTATTACGGTTTGAGCTGCGAAGAGTTCGATACCACGGTTGAAGCAACCGTGGTTGCCGACGGCTCCGCTGTCGGCAAAACAGCCGTTTATTCGCTTAAATCCAACGTTTTGTACTTCCGGGAAAGCGAAGAAGTTCCCGCATACGCCGAGCTTGTAAAAGCCGTTTACAGTTACGGCGAAAAGGCTAAGGCTTTCAAAAAAGCGCATACGCACGTCGGAACGCTTACCGCCGAATGCAATCATACGTTTACTTCCGGCGATAAGTTTGACGTTTCCTATCTTGAAAATATCGCGGGTTATTGCGAAAAATGCGGCGAAACCGAGATTATTAAAGCCGAAAGCGTAACGGCAAAAACAATTATGCCGGAATACGGGAAAATTGACGGCATCGATTATTCTACCGATAAAGTTTATACGGGCAAATCTATAACTCTTACCGCTCCCGGTTTTACGGGCGAGATAGCTCCGACCGTCGAAAAGATAATAGTTTCCGAAAACGAAACTTACAAATTCCAGGCGGAAAACCCCGATTACGTCGACTTGAGCGGCGCAAAGCTCCAAAGCGGCGCACCGAATAAACTTGAAAACACGACGAAAAAAGCCGTAAGCGACGAAGTGATAAACAATGGCGCGGACGGATACTGCACAAGTAATATTACGATAAAAGGAAACGTAATAAAGTTTATGTTCGAAGTATCCGAAAGCGGTACGTATAAGATAGGCTTGAGAGCGCAATCTTGTTCGAATCGTGGCAAAAACGATCAGACTATCGGCGACGTGTGCGAATTTAAAGTCGACGGCAGTATGAAAAAAGCTACGGGCTTGATAAAGGCGAGCGTAGCAAATACAACGGAAAATTGGAAAAACATGCTCAATTGGACGGAATTATACGATGTTTTAGGGGAGTTAAAACTCGACGCCGGCAAACATACGGTAACCGTAACCTCTTTGGTGGACGCACGCGACCTCAGAATGCCGAATATCGATTACTTTACAATTACTAAAATAGCCGAAGAAGTTAAAGTTTCGCTTAGCGGAGGACTTAAATATGAGGACGGTTCCTTAGAAAAAACAATAAAAAGAGGCGGCAAGACTGAAAACGTCGTTATTCCGAACGATATGCTTTTCATAACCGACGGTAATAAAGCGTATGCTTCGATCGATGATTTTATCGTGCCTGAAACGGACGTAACTCTTATGGCTGTCTGCAAGGATTCCGATTCTTTGAAAAACGCGACTTTCTCTTCAAAGTTGAGATATAACGGCGTCAATAGTTCGTCTACAACGACTAAAGATGCTACTGTCGTCGACGGGACTTATACTTATAGCGTTAACTATTCGTCTGCTTTAACTTCTTTAAAATTCGAGTCGGCACCGTATGAATCGAATAAAAAGTACACTGTAGTTCTTACGGTAACTTCGAGTATCGATTTTTCGTTTGATTTCGACATGCAGGCGACCGATGCGAAAGGCGTTGCTCATGTAAAGTTCAATATAAAGAAAGGCGTTGCAACGACAATGCTTATAGATATCCCCGCCGGAGCCTCCGGCTACCCCGTAATGTACTTTGACGAGGCAATCGCGGCGAACACGAGCTTTACTCTCGCGATTTCCGCAAAATTATATCAATATTGAAAATTATAATATAAAAGGATAAACTATGACTTTCAAACATTTTTGGAAAAACAGAAAATTCAAAGTGTGGTTCTGTACTGCTGTGCCGATACTCGTACTCGTTACGGCAATCGTAGTTGCTTTCACGGCGAACGCGTTTCTTTACCAGACCTTGAACTCCGTTTTCGGCGGAGAAAGACAGGTTTTAAAATCGGGCGACGCAAGCAAATACGTTTACTATAAAGGCGAATATAGCGACAAAAAAAGCGTGCTTAAAGCCGCAAACGAGCTTAACGAAGAGATAGCCGCGGAGGGCGCGGTGCTTTTGAAAAACGAAGATAACGCGCTCCCGATAGCGAAAAACTCAAAAATAACGGTTTTCGGTAAAAACTCCGTCAATCCCGTTCTCGGCGGTTCGGGGTCGAACGCCGCTTCGGCGGGTTCGGGCGTAATCGGAATTTACGACAGTCTTAAAAACGTCGGCTATGAGGTCAATCCGGAAATGAGAAAGTTCTACGAAGATAATTCGCGCTCGGGCGCGGGCAGACCGCAAAGCCCCGGCATGAACTCCACGATTACGGGCTTGACGGGCTTTCCGACGGGCGAAACGGCGGTTGAGAAGATTGACGAAAAAGCCCGCTCGTCTTGGAGCGCGTATTCGGACGCGGCGTTAGTCGTCGTTTCCCGCATAGGCGGCGAGGGCTTCGATTTGCCGCGAACTATGTTCTGGGACGGCAAGGACTATCAAAACTGGACTTCGGATACGCTTATCGACGGCGCAAGAAAAAAGGACGACCATTATTTGCAGCTCGACAAAAACGAAACGGAACTTTTGAAAACGGTTGCGGAAAGCTTCGATAAAATAATAGTCGTCATAAACAGTCCCACGCTTTTGGAATGCGGGCTTTTGGACGATAGCGGAAATTACGCGTTTTCGGAAAAAATAAAAGCCGCGCTTTTCGTCGGCGCGCCCGGCAACACGGGCTTCAACGCGCTCGGCAAAATTTTGAGCGGCGAGGTAAACCCGAGCGGCAGACTTACGGATACCGCGGCAAGGGATTTTAAAACCGACCCGACTTGGAACAACTTCGGTAATAACCTAAAAGACGGCGGCAACCGCTACACCGACGAAAACGGCAGCGCGAAAAACGCTTATTTCGTCAATTATTCCGAGGGTATCTATACTGGTTATAGGTACTGGGAAACGCGCGGCTTTGTCGAGGGCGAAAAGGAATTTTCGGGTACGATAAACAACACTGAAACTTCCGTTTTCGATAGCTGGTATGAGGCTCATGTCGTTTATCCGTTCGGTTACGGACTTAGTTATACGGAATTTTCCTGGGAAGTTAAGCCGGCGGAAAACAACGCGATGACGGCGGACGGCACGCTTAAATTCGAAGTAACCGTTAAAAACGAAGGAAGTACTGCCGGCAAAGAAGTAGTCGAGCTTTACTACACTTCTCCGTACGCTCAAGGCGGAATAGAAAAGGCGCATAAAGTTCTCGGCGGCTTTGCGAAAACGGGCGTTATCGCTCCCGGAGAAACGGAAAAAGTTACGGTAGAAGTATCAGTTCGCGATATGGCTTCATACGACTATTCGGACGCGAACAAAAACGGTTTTAAAGGTTACGAGCTTGAAAGCGGCGAATATGTTTTATGCGTTGCGAAAAACGCTCACGAGGACGTGAAAACCTATTCCTACAACTTAGCAAACGACATTAAATACGAAACGGATTCGGCTACGAACGCCACGATAGAAAACTTGTTCGACGACGTAAGCGGAAGAATAAAAACGTATATGTCGCGCGCGGACTTTGACGGAACTTTCCCCGCCTTGCCGACTGCGGACGAATATAAGCTTTCCGCAAGCGATTTGAGCGCGCTCAACTATAAGCTTGCCGACAAGGAAACCGACCCGTGGTACGCGACTAAAACTCCGTCGTTCTCGTCTGCAAACTTAACGCTCGACCAAACTACCGTCAAACTTTACGACCTTATCGGCAAGGATTATAACGACGAAAAGTGGGAAGAACTCCTTTCTCAACTCACCGTTGCCGATGTCCGTAAGCTTATAGAATCGGGCAACTATCACACCGAGCCTATCGAATGTATAGACAAGCCCAAAACGACTGACCCGGACGGACCTATGGGTTACTCTCTCTTTATGGGCGACCCGTCCGTTTACGACACTTGCTACTATTCCTCGGAATCGCTTATGGGTTGTACGTGGAACAAAGAGCTTATGGAACGCTTCGGCGAGATGATAGGCGAAGAATCGCTCGTGGGCAACAAGAAAGGCGACGGCAGAACGTACGCCGGGTGGTATGCGCCCGCTTGCAACTTGCACAGAAGTCAATTTTCGGGCAGAAACTTCGAATATTATTCGGAGGACGGCGTGCTTTCTTCCTCTCTCACAGTCGCGGTTATAAAGGGCGCAAAGAAGAAAGGCGTTTACACTTACTTAAAGCACTTTGCGTTAAACGACCAGGAAACCAACAGAGATACGAGCGGACTCGTGGTGTGGGCTAACGAATAAGCAATGCGTGAAAATTACTTTTTGCCGTTCGAAAAAGCCGTGAAAGACGGCGGCACGAACGCAATGATGTCGGCGTTCAACCGTATAGGCTTCACATGGTGCGGCGGCAACTATACTCTTTTAACAACCCTTTTGCGCGACGAATGGGGCTTTGAGGGAATGGTCGTAACCGACTATAACCTTACGGCTTACATGAATGTAGACCAGATGATTCGTGCGGGCGGCGATATAAATTTGAGCCAAAGCAAATCGCTCAAAGACGTAAGCTCGGCAACGGCTCTCACGGCGATGCGCAAAGCCGCAAAGAATATTCTTTTCACGGTTGCAAACTCCAACGCGATGAACGGACACGGCTCGGGCAACGTTTACGGCTACGCGGGTCCGACGTGGTTCACCATAATGTGGGCTTCGTTCGCGGTCGTCGTTTCCGCAGTTCTCACTTTCGGCGTGTTTGCCGTCGTGTCTGCGGTTTCCGGGTACAGAGCGGGCGTGAAAGCCGGCGTTATCGTTGTAAAACAACCCGAAAAACAAGTCGTTTTAGGCAAAAAAGCAAAAATCTTTTTGCCCGTAACGGCTCTTATCGTGGCGGCGGTTACCGTAGTTTCGGCAATTCTTTTGTCGGCTCCCGCGGTAAAGCCGTATGTTCCCGAACTCCCCGCGGTAGAGCAAGGCGAAATCACGCTTTCATTGAACGGTTCCCCGATATCGGGCGAAGGCGTTCTCGTAAACAAAGGTTCGAGCGGCGATATCATAACGGTTACCGTTAATTCGGTCGGCTCGTCCGTCGGCAAAGTAAGTTTTTCAAGCTCCAACGAAAACGTGCTTACGGTCAGCGAAAAGGGGATTTTAACGGCGGTAGATACGGGCGAAGCGGTAATTACCGTTTCGGCTCAAAGCAGTGCGATATCCTCTTCCGTTCTCGTGAAAGTAATCGAAAGAGCGGTTGATACCGAAAAAACTTACGGAATAACGATAAGCGGCGGCAGCGCGGACAAAAAGACGGCTAAAAAGGGCGAAGTAATCAATCTTACGCCGGAAACCAAAAAAGGTTACGTTTTTGTCGGCTGGCAGTTTAGCGCAAGCGTGAGAAGCGTAGGCAATACCTTCGTAATGCCCGCTTGCGACGTTAGCGTAACCGCGGCATACGCTCCCGAAACTTACGTTATAAAGCTTGACGGCGCGACATTCGAGGACGGCTCGGCAAGTAAAAAAATAGCTTACGGCGAAACGCTCGGCAAAATAAAAGCCGAAATTCCCGCGGGCAAACTCTTCCTCGCCGTCAAGGATACGGACGGCGTTATCTATCCGCTCGATTACGATAAGTTCGACAAAAATATGACTCTTAGTCCCGCGTTTACGGAACGTGGCGCGGCGATAGCTTCCGTAGGCAAATCGGGCTTCGATACGGGCAGCGGAACGAGCGCGCTTAAATCCGAGGCTGTCACTATCGACGGATTTGGCGGTTACGCGTTTACGGCTCCCGCTTCAACGTCGCTTATAAGAGTCAAAAACGGCGGTATCGACGGCGCGACTTACGGCAAGTTCTATGCTTTCACGTTCAAAAATTATTCCGACGAAGATTTGACTTTCACTTATAGGCTTGAAAGTTACGGCAAAATTTACATTCTTGCCGAAGTCACGGTCAAGGCGGGAGAAACTTTCGCCGCATATAAGTACGTCGATTTAAGCGGATTAGGCATGGAAGGCACGCCGTATTCGCAGATAGCGTTCGACAAAGCTCCGACTTCCGAATTTAAGTTAGGCGTTACGACTTCGCTTTTAGTTTAAGGTAAGGTGACGATATGAAAAAGAAATTGAAAATTATAATCGCCGCGTTCACGCTGCTCGTTTCCCTTTTCACGCTTTCGCTCACGAACGTGAAAGTAAACGCGGAGGACGGCAAAAATTACTTCTTTGCGGACTTTAATAACGCTTCCGAGGCGTACGCCGCGGGTAACGAAGTAAATAAGGAACTGCTTTCCGAGGGTATAATCCTTTTGAAGAACGAGGATAACGCGCTTCCGCTCGGCGAAAACGCTAAGTTGAGCCTTTTCGGCGTTCGCTCCACCAACCTTTTATACGGTGGCGGAGGAAGCGGCGCGGGTGCGGGCGGAAGCAAACTTTCGCTTGCGGATTCCCTAAAAAACGCGGGCTTTTCGGTAAACGACAAGTTAACTACTTTCTACAAAAACAATCAGACTGCGAACGGCGGTTCTATAAAAAATTACGGCGTATATCCGGGTCCTACCGTCGGCATGGGCGAAGCGCCCGTGTCGAAGTTTCAAGCAGATTCTTCTCTCGAAGCTTCCTATGCGGAATATTCCGACGCTGCGTTGATAGTTTTCGGCAGAGCCGGCACGGAAGCGGGCGATTCCACAAAGGGCATGGCTTCTTCGTGGGATTCAAACGGCAATCTCAACGCTTCCGCTCCCGTTTCGGGCGCGAGAAGTTACGACGACCATTATTTGCAGCTCGATAAAAACGAAACAGACCTTATTTCTTACGTTTCCGAACATTTCGAAAAGATTATAATCGTTTTGAACACGGCTTCGCAAGTCGAAGTAGGTTTCCTCGACGACCCCGGGCATTACGCTTACAGCGCAAAAATAAAAGCCGCGCTGTGGATAGGTTATCCGGGCGTAGGCGACGGGCTTAACGCTTTCGGCGAAATTCTTGCGGGAAAAACCAATCCGAGCGGGCATACCGTGGACACCTGGTCGCGCGATTTTAAAGCCGACCCGACATGGTACAACATGCCCACTTATACGAATAATCTTTTCAAATATACCAACCTTAGACGCAGTTTCGCGAATTACTCGGAAGGCATTTATTCGGGTTATCGTTATTACGAAACGAGAGGGTTTACCGAGGGCGACGGCGAAGTAATGCAAACGGTGCGCGGAACTTCGACTACTAAGTGGAAAAATTGGTATTCGTCCGCCGTATCTTATCCTTTCGGACATGGGCTTTCGTATACGGAATTCACCTGGAAGCTCATCGACTGCAATATAGAAGAAAACTCCGCGCTCGCCGCAGATTCGACGATAAAATTTACCATTGAAGTAAAAAACACGGGTAGCGTTGCGGGCAAGGAAGTTGTGCAGCTTTACTACACCGCGCCGTATGTTACGGGACAGATTGAAAAGGCGCACGTCGTGCTGTGCGGGTACGAAAAGACTAAACTTTTATCGCCCGGAGAAGCGGAAAACGTGGTTATAAGCGTGAAAGCGCGCGATATGGCTTCTTACGATTATTCGGACGCTAACGGCAACGGCTTTAAAGGTTACGAACTCGACGCGGGCGATTATGTTTTAAAGTTAAGCAAAAACGCTCATCAATCGGTTATCGAAAAGACATTTAAAGTTGCGGACGGCGGAATAAAATTCGCTACGAACGAAAGCGGCAACACAGTGGAGAACCGATTCGACAAGGTTAGCGAACATATAGCGCAGTATATGACGAGAGCCGATTTTGCCGGCACTTTCCCGACCGAGCCGACGAGCGCGGACAGAGTTGCGAGCCAAGCCGTTATAGATGAAGTGAACAACACTTCGGTAAACGACAAAATCGCCGCCGAAGATACGCCCGATAAGCCTTATTATTCGGGGCAAACGCCGACAACGGGCGCGGACAACGGTATCGTTTTAAAGGACCTTTACGGACTTGATTACAACGACGAAAAGTGGGAGAAATTCCTCGACCAACTAACCGTCGGCGACAAGAACACCGCGGGAACGATGGCTTACACCATCTGGAACGGCGGTTGGAGCATTTTCGGCAATTCTAAGCTCGGCATTCCCGATACCGCGCAAGAGGACGGACCGAGCGGAATTAACGGCAAAAACGTTAAAGGCAGCTATTCGAACTTCGCTTCCGAAACGGTTACGGCTTCGACATGGAATAAGGAACTTGCCAAAAAGAAAGGGCTTATTTTAGGCAACCAGGCACTCGTTGGCGGAAGCAAATACGTAAACGGCATTTATGCTCCGGCGGTAAATATCCACCGTTCGGCTTTCGGCGGCAGAAACTTCGAATATTTTTCGGAGGACGCCTATCTTTCCGGCGTTATGGCTGGCGAGATAGTAAAAGGTTGCAACGAAAAAGGCTTGATAACTTATCTCAAACACTTTGCCGTCAACGACCAAGAATCGCAAAGGGATAACCTCTTAACCTGGCTTGACGAGCAGACCTTGCGTGAAATTTATTTGAAGCCTTTCGAAATCTGCGTTGAAGATTACGACTGTCACGGAATAATGACCGCGCTCAACAGTATCGGCGCGACATGGACGGGCGGAAACTACGAACTCATAACCGAAGTTTTGAGGGGCGAATGGAACTTTAAAGGTTTGGTTATAACCGACTACGTGCAAGGCAGAGGTCAGCTAAACGGCAACCAAGCTATCCGCGCGGGCGGCGACTTCTTGCTTGCGACAAAGGGCAGCGTTCAAAACCCCGTCGCGCTCAACTCCGCAACCACGGTTACGGCTATGCGGAAAGCCATGCACAACATTTTGTACGCAACTCTCAATTATACCGCTTGCTTTAATTCTTCCAAGGAAACGGTACTCGGCGCATACGAGGGCGGCGCGCTCGACCCCGCAATAGATTCGATGCCTTACGAGGCGACTGTCGCAACGGTTAAAATAAACGGAAACATACAAAAAGACAAGGTAAAATACGCGCTTAAAGAGGGTAGCAAGCTCCCGACGGGGCTAACGCTCGATGAGAACGGCACGATAAGCGGCACCGCGACTACGGTAGGCGAATCGGGTGAATTTACGGTGGTGGCAAGCTATTCGCTTTGCAAAAAGGAAGCGACTTTCACTCTCCCCGTCGCAGATAAGGCTACTTCCGTTATCTACGTCAAAAAGGAAAACGCAAAATCTTCCTATCTCGGTAAAGCGTTCGACTTTTCGGTCGACTGGGCGTATACGCTCGACGGCAAAACTCACGATATAACTTATTCGCTTGCCGAAGGCTCGTCGCTCCCGAAAGGTTTAACTCTTTCGTCCGACGGCAAAATAAGCGGTACCGCGCAAGAAGTGTGCATAGACTATCCCGTGTCTATCGTCGCTTCCGCGCCCGGTATGCGCTCTATGACCGTTAAGCTCACCATTTCAACCTTTAAGGGCGTTATCGATATGAAAGGCGAACTTAAAGGCGGCGTTTTCGGTAAAGATTACGCGGTTTCCGTTGCGGATTCCTCGCTTAAAGGCGTTAATTATTCGCTCAAAGCGGGCAGTAAACTCCCGTCGGGGCTTACACTTACGGGCGGCGGAACCATCGTCGGCAAACCGCTCGAAGCGGGTAAGATAACGTTCACGGTCGTAGCGGACGGCGAGTATTTAGAGCAAACGGAACGCGAATTTACGTTGGAAGTCGCGCCGGCGTACACGGGCAAAACGCTCGATACGGTAAAGGTCGGCTCCGAATTCGAAACTTATATCAACTTTGCCGAGGGCGTAACCGACGCTAATTATTCGCTTTTTGACGGGACTTTGCCCGAGGGCGTAACGCTCACGAAAGACGGTGTTTTAAAGGGCGCGGTTAAAAAAGCCGGAAGTTATTCGTTCACCGTAAAAATCACTTCTTCGGCTGGCGAAGCATACGCGAACTTCGTATTGAAAGCCGACGGAGCGAAAGTCAATTCTTCTTACGGTTTAGGTCTCGCAATCGGTATCGCCGCGATAGTCCTGCTTCTCGGCGCGGGGGCTTTATATATTTTCGTCATACAAAAAGGCAACAAGGTTGTTTTGAGCGGCTCGGCGGCGGAAAATGCAGCTGCAACAGAAGCTAAGGCGGGTAAAGTCAAGGTAAGCAAAAAGTTTATCGTAAGCTTTACTTCGGCGGTTGCCGCGGTGCTTGCGGTCGTTATAGTTTTCTCCGTAGTTAACGCCCCGATAAGCGAGAGCGGTTCCGTTAAAAAGACTTTCGTTTTCGAAGCCGAATACGTCAATCTCGACGACTTTATGGGTGCGGGTATCTCTAACTCCGCAGTGGGCGTAAACAACATTTACGGCGACGGACTTGACAAGGATAAGGAAGCGGGCTGGTCTAACGGATACTTTTTGGGCAACACTTACGCTATAAACACGATTACGTTCGAAATAGAATCGGACGGGGAATCTTCCGCTCAGCTCGTACTGCGCCTTGCTTCCGAACTCGGTAATCTCAGTCTTAACGAAAGCGTGTTCGGAATAGAGGTTAACGGCAAAGAAATCTCGTACAACTTAACGGTTGCGAACTCTTCCGCCGGCAATTACGACTTCGCCGATTATCCCATAAGTGCGCCTATAACGCTGTTAAATGGCAAAAACACAATAAAACTCATAATAAAGGATAACACGCTTAAAGACGGAAACAGCGTCGGCGCGCCGCTTATCGATTGCATAAAGATAGCTTCTTCGTCAACGCTTACATGGAATCCTTTAACCGATAACCCCGACCAAAGAGGGTCTATCTAAATATCTGCGAGGTAAAAAATGAAAACTTTAAAATTAAAAGGTAAAAAGTTTTGGATTATAGTGCTTGCGGCTCTTATGTGCGTATTTGCCGCACTGTCGGTAGGATGCTCCAAAACGGTAACTTCCGTTACTGCAACGACGACAAAGACCGAGTACGCTCTGAACGAAAAGTTCGCGGGCGGAAAAATGACCGTCGTTTTCTCGGACGGTAGCAAGCAGACTTTCGACCTGACCGCCGATATGCTTACGGGTTTCGACACGAGCGTGGCGGGTGAAAAAACTGTAATCGCAAAGTATAAGGATTATTCCGCAAGCTTTAAAATAACGGTCGTCGGCGTAAAATATACTTCGCTTACCGTTAAGGAAGGTTCGAAAAAGGAATACTTTACGAATTCCGATTATAATGCGGGCGATATAATCGTAATCGCCGAAAACTCCGACGGCGAAAAAACGGAAGTTCCCGTAACCGCCGATATGCTCGCTAACTTTTCTACCGCAGAAAACGGCACGAGAACGGCTAAGATAGAAAAATTTTCGCTTTCGGTGGACTTCGAATACACCGTTCGCACGCCTAAGGCAACGAAAGTGGAAATTGTCAAAGACGAAACTCCCGTCACTTACTCCGTCGGCGCGGCTTTCGAAAAGGTAGTCGTTATGGTTACTTATGAGGACGGCGTGACCCTTAAAGCCGAAATAACGGACGAAAATTCTGTCGAGTACGATTTTTCTTCGGCGGGCAAAGCGATTGTTAAGGTCAAAGTTGAGGGCGTTGAAACTTCTTACGAAGTCACCGTTATAAAAGCTATTGTTTCTATGTCGATAGAAGATATAATCTGCAAAGTAGGCGACGAGTTTTCAGGCGCGGAGTTGACTGCCGTATACGGCGACGGAACGAGCGAAAAGGTTCAGGTTACTCTTGATATGCTCGAAGGCTTTTCGACCGAAAAAGCGGGCGTAAAAACGGTAAAAGTAAACTACGCGGGCGCGACTTGCGACCTTAAACTTGTCGTCGCAAACGTGTTTGAAGCGGGTGTTATCAAAATTCAGGCGGAAGACGAAGAATTCGTCGATATGTCGGGCGCGGCTTTGCAATCGGGCGCGACAACCAAGTTCGAAAACACGACAAAGGATTTGAAAAATAACGAGTATTCGAACGGCGCGGAGGGGTACAGCACGAGCAGTATTTCCGTTAAGGATAACAAAATCGTGATAAACGTATACGCTTATTCGGAATTTAAGTTCAAGCTCGGCATGCGCGCTCAATCGGGCAGCAACAAAGGACTTAACGACCAAGATTTGTCAAAGTGCTTAACTCTTGCGTTGAACGGCTCTGCGTCAACTCCTTTAAGCGGTACGGTTAAAAAAGCAAGCTCCACTTCCACCGCGTGGAAAGACATGACCGTTTGGACTTACCTTGAAGACGTAAGCGGCGAATTAACGCTGAAAAAAGGTGAAAACAAAATCGTTCTCACCTTTACGGAAGCCACCGCCGCAACCATTCGTTTGCCGAATATCGATTACTTTACGTTGACGGTATATTGATATAGTTTTTCTAAAAACCCCGCCGATAAGTCGATTATCGGCGGGGTTTTGCTTTCGGACATATAAAAACGATACCGAAGAAAGTTCGATATCGTAATAGTTTTTATTTGATTTCGCGCGGAAGAAAATATCCTTTTATGCAAGCGGTATTTCTTACGCAAATTTGAATGTGCGATTTTTCTTTTATTCCCGAACCGATGAATGCGTCCTCACCCTCTTGAAAATATCCGTAGACCGTGTCGAAACTTATATTTTCTTTCGCAACGATTTTATGTAAGTTTTCTATAACCGTACAGTCGAGCGGGCGAATAAGATTGAAACCGCCTTTGTCGGGAACTTTATTTTTAAGTTGCGTTGTGATGTCGTATCCCGCAATATCGAAAGTGGTTTTTAACTGCTCATAGCTCTTTTGAAGCAATAAAATCGATTCTCTTTCGCAAAGGTTAAGGCAAAGCCCTAAATCGATAATCGCGCCGATAACGGCAGGCTCGGAAATTCTTTCCGGGTGGCGCAACTGAGTTTGCTTAGCCCATTCGAGCGCGCGTTCGGGGTCGTTTTGCCAAAAGTAAATGCCGTTACCGAGCCAATCGTACGAGTTGGTGCTTTTTAATAAATGCTCCGACGGGCTTTTAAGTACCTTTTCGGCGATAGATCTGTCGCACCCGTGAAACCCTAACACTATCTGTGAGATTTTTTGATAAACGGAATAATCGAACTTATTTGTCTGATTCATCTTTAGCCTTAACTATCGGTTCGAAAGCGGGCGTGACTTTATTGTTACTGTCGATAACGCCGTAACTCCTTAAAATTTGTCGCGCTTCCCTTTTTGTCATCTTCTTTTCGGGGCTATTGATGATTGAATCTATCTTTTTCGCAAATACAGTCATTTTTTTTACCCTCCTTCTTGTTGATTATATTTTACTATATTTATTTTTCTTTGTCAATAGTAAATTGTCTTTTTATATTATTTTATGAAATAGGAAATAAATCGATACGTGGTTTAAATTTTTTCTAATTCTTCTAAAAGGACGGAAATGTCGGTGGTGAAGGTTAGGGAACGAGGGGCTATTTCAGCGGGGATGTAGGACGGCTCGGCGTTGACGGAAACGTAAAAGGCATTCTTATTTTCACGCGTCATCTGCCAAAAGGGGTACTTGATTATGCCCGGGGTGTTGTAACCTACGCCGAGTTCTAAAAATAAAACCTTTTTCTTCGCGTTTTGCTTTAAAAAATCCGTGTACCTACGGCAAGAAACGTGCCAACCGTCGTCCTCGACGAATTTGTCGTCGGAGCGCAAGTTCGTGGTCATAGGATTTCCGCAGACGGGGCAACGCGGAATGAGCGAAGAGGGTATTTTCATGCCCTTTTGCTCGGCTGTCATTTCGCGCACGACTTGCTCGTTATCGTAAGTTTTTTCGTGACAAGGAGTAGAGCATTGAAACAAACCGTAATCGCCTTGCGTGTAGAAAAGCCGCGATTTGTCTATCCCCGCTTTTTGAAAACAATGGTCTACGTTCGTGGTTATGACAAAGTAGTTTTTGTCCTTTAAAAGCAAGATAATCGCGTTATAGACGGGCTTAGGCGGCTCCGTGTAGCGGTTTACGAGAATGTATCTCGACCAGTAAGCCCAAAATTCTTCCGCCGTTTCGTAAGGGTAAAACCCGCCCGAATACATATCGTGAAAGCCGTATTTTTCCTCGAAATCGTGAAAATATTTTCGAAACCTTTCGCCGGAATATGTGAAGCCCGCGGCGGTGGAAAGCCCTGCGCCCGCGCCGACTACTATCGCTTCCGACGTTTCAAAAAGCTTCTTTAACCGCTCTAATTTTTTCGTTTTATCCGAGCAATTTTGCGTAGATTGCATAGTCCTCCTCCGTGAAAACGGTGAAAATAACGTTCAACGCGCTTTTTTGTTTTGCTTTGTAATCGTTTACCGTTTGCACGGCGATAAAAGCAGCTTCGTCTTTCGGATAGCCGAAAACGCCCGTCGAAACGCAACAAAAAGCAATGTTTTTTAAGCCAATTTCGTCGGCTTTTTCAAGGCAGTTAGCGTAGCATTTTCTTAAATCTTCTTTGTTTTTGCTCGTCACGCGCCCGTAAACGATAGGTCCAACCGTGTGAAAAATGAATTTGCTTGGCAAGTTGTACGCTTTTGTCACGATAACGTCGCCGTTTTCTGCTTTTCCGCCTTTCATTATGGCGTTGCAATCGAGCCGCACTTGCACGCCCGCCGCCGTATGAATGGCGTTGTCTATGCAGTCGTGCAGCGGTTGAAAACACCCGAGCATGGCGGAATTTGCGGCGTTGACGATAGCTTCCGCGTTAATCGTGGTGATATCGCCTTTGAAAAGGGTAATGCCGTTAATATATGAAAAACCGTTTACGTCGATAACGCCTCGCTCGTTTTTCTTCTCCGTCAAATATTCGTTCTGCGCGGCTAAAAATTCAGCCGAAACGGGCAAGGGCGGGCGAACGTTGAAAAGCGCGCGCAACAAGCGTTCTTTCGAGAGCTTCTCTTGCGGTATTTCCTCTTTTAAGCCGCGTTCTTTGAGCATGTAGTTTATCAAAAATTCGCATTTATCCATTGCCTTGCACCTCCGATTTTTTTAGAAAAAGCGATAGCGCAGCCGAAAAACGACTGCGCTATCGGCGGGCTAATCTGAGTTTAGCCGTAAAGCTTTGTTATATTTAGCAGACTACGCCGTCCGTCGCCGTGTAGTTTTCCAACGAACCGGCTTTGACCTGAATGCAGATATATTTTATGCCGCTGTCTTTCGCCGCGAAAAATTGCCTTTTTGCAGAGGGAGCTACGCGCAACCAGTCGCCCGCTTTCAATTCAACCGTTTCTCCGTCGATAACGGCTTTGCCCGCGCCCTCTAAAACGCCATAAATTTCTTCGTTCTGTTTGTGTGAGTGTACGAACGGAACGCTTGCGCCCGCGGGCATCATGTTCACGCTTATTTCCGCGCCCGTCAATTGCAAATTGTCGTGCAGTTCTACGCGCCCTTCTTCTTTTACTCTGAATTTTGTGTAATTGTTCATGTTTTTGCCTCCATAATTTTTGTTTTTGCTTTCTTTACGATTGCGAGCTTATTATACCAAAAGCCGAGGATTGTGTCAAGAACGTTACTTTTTTATTATTAGGTAATAGATTTGTTACTAAGTTTCGTTTTAAAACCATTGACTTATATGTCGATAAATGATATAATCAAAATAGAAATATTTGTAAAGGAGTTTTTTATGCTGACGAAAGAAGAGCTGCCGGAATGCCCTGTGGCGACGACGGTGCAACTTATAGGCAACAAGTGGAAGCTTCTGATTTTGCGAAACCTTATGGGCAAAACTCAACGCTTTACCGATTTTTTAAAGACGATACCCGGGCTTAGCAAAAAGGTTTTGACGGACAATTTGCGCGCGCTTGAAAGCGACGGCATAATAGAACGCAAAGTTTTTGCCGAAGTTCCGCCGCGAGTCGAATATTCCTTGACGGACTTAGGCAAAACTTTAAAGCCCGTTCTCGACGCAATGCAAAAGTGGGGAGAGGATTACAAGTTAGATATAATTTAAAACGTTACATATGAAAAGCGGCGCAACGAAATTTTCGTTGCGCCGTTAACGTTATAAAAATTTGTTTTAGTTGAGCGAGAGCGGGTCGATAATCGGTTTTGTTAAAGTGGCGAATCCGTCGTTAATTTGATAAGCTATATAATCGGTTGAGATTACTCCGTCTTTAACTATCAAGCGATGATATTTTCTGTCAACAGTTTGAGAATTTGAATTATAAAAATATTGGAATATCGTCATTCTGTGATTTTGCACCAAAATATCGGACGCGGAAATGATATCTTCTCTTTTTACGCTCGGAACGCCGTTTTCAAGCCCGAACGAGAGCCTGATTACTTTACCGTCTTGAATCCATGTGTTTTCGTATTGTCTTGTAACTATAAATGCGATAATTTCACCGTTTATTAAGTAGCCGTGCGTTGCGGAAGTCGGAAACTCGCCTTTAAGGTTTTCTTGTTCTTTTGTCATCGTGCCGTCTTGGGATACTTTCCATACTTCGCCGAACATGGAATAAAGGTAATTGTCTTCAAGGCGATAAACAATGCCTCCTTGGTTTAACAAATCTTCGCCTTGATCTAATAAATCCTCGCCGGCAATGCCTTCGAACGATACTTTCAATCCGCTCTCGACGGGCGATAATTCAAAGTTTTCGCCGAAAACTTGCAATACGCCGTTTCTTAGCGTATAAACTCGGTTATCCGTTCCTTGTAAAAGAACGTTCGGAGTGTTTGTAATCAATGTTTTATCGTTTGTGCAATAATAGGAAGAGGGAGATAACTCATTGATATTTACACCTTTTGCGTAAATATATTCTTGTCCGTATATATCGCTTCTTACGTCCAATACTTTTTGATAGCCGTATGTTTCGGACGGTAATTTTTCATGCTCAAAGTGAATAAATCTGTATTTTATTCCGTTTTCTTCGTCATATTCTACTTTGTACCACTGTTGCGCCCAATTTCTTCCGTACATAGGATTGATGAAAAGGTAATCGTCATAGACGGGATGCGCTTGCATTGTGTAGTTTAATGTGCCGGAATAATCGCTAACCTGCTCTATAATATCTTTAAGTGCGTAGACTTTTCCCGTTTCGTTGTGGAGAACTATCGTTTGCATTCTTTCGTGATGGCAGTGAAACCCGTTGTTTATGACGGCTTCCTGCGCGAAATTGACTTCTTTCCAAAACTCCCATTCTTGGTCGTCTACGTACATAACGTAAGTAAAACTTTTGGAAACGTACACCATGGCGGCGTTGCCGAGCGTGTTTTGTCGCACTTGCCCGCGCGCGTTTTCGCGTTCGTAAACTACTTCCTTAATGCCGCCGTCCTCGTCGACCGAAACGAGAACGTTAGCTTTCGTCGGGTCCCAGTCGTAGTCCGATTCCCAGTCGTAAAGTTCGTCCTTTTCCTTGTCGCCCCAAACGGAACCGCTCGAAGAGTCGCTGCCGCTCGAAGAAGAACCGTCGGTTGAACTATCCGCGGAGCCGTCCGAAGAATTTTCTTCCGTTACTTCTTTCGCTTGATTTAAGTAGGTTACGTTTGAAAGCTTTGGCTTGACGGAACCGGAAGAAGAGTTTTCGTCGGGCGCGTTCCAAACGCCGAAACCCGCTACGTTAGTCATATCTACGAACGTTCCTCTTAAATTCCTAATCGCTCTTTCAAGGTCGGTGCCGAAGAGCTTTGGAAGGGCGATTGCCGCAACGGGGATTAAGACCGAAAGGAAAATCACTGCCGCCGTTATAGCCCACACGCCGTTCTTTTTAAAGGAAAAGTGGCGTTTTTCTCCTTGAACCGTTTGCTTTTCCTCTTTTCCGTCGGCTTTTATTCTGCAAAGGCTTGCTTGCGCCGTAGTCGTGGGCGGGGCGATACCGTTTGCGGAATCTCTCAATTTTTCTTCAACTTCGTTCATTTTTTAGTCATCCTCCATTATTTGCTTTAATTTATTCCGCGCTCTTTCGAGCGTTTTTTTAACGCTTGCTTCGCTTTTCTTTAAAGCGAAAGCCGTTTCCTTAACGCTTAAATCGCCGTAATAATACATTTTGATTACGGTTTTGTACTTTTCGGGTAGCTTGTCGACGAAAAACAAAATATCGGGCGTTTCTTCACGGGTAGAAAAAATTTCGTTTTCCCTCTGCATTTTCTTTGCCGCTTCGATTTCTCGTTTGTTTTTCCTTAAAACGTCAATGCTCAAATTTTTGGTCATGACGGCAAGATACGCGGGGATATTGCTTTCGTCTTTTGGCGGATTTTTATAAAATTTGAAGAAAACGCTTTGCATAACGTCCTCGGCATGCTCTCTCGTTTTTAAATACGAGTATGCGAGCCTAAATACGGGCGTTTTGTGCGCTTCGTAAATTTCTATAAAGTATGTATCATTCATTTTTTACCTTTTACCAATATAACGATTGAAGCGGGCGAAAGGTGACAAATTAAAAATTTTTTCCGCGGCTTAAAATTTACGGCGCGTTATACGCGGTCATAATTACGCAAAAACCGCTCGCGTAAAAAAGCGCGGGCGGCAAAAAGTCTGTTTAAAATTTAATAAGCGAAGTCAACCACACGAAGAGATTGTTTTTCGAAAGGAAAGTCGCAAGCGCGGAAGAAGCGACTTCTTCACGCAAGAAATCGAGTTGAGAAATAGGAATTAGTTCGAGCAGGTACAAAAGCCCGCACACGAACACCGCGCCTTTCACAATCCCGAGGAGAAGCCCGAGCAGACGGTCGAAACCTTTTATAAACGGCAATGCCGTTTTCAACGCTTTCATGATGCCGCCGATTATCGCGCATATGATTTTCACGGCTAAAACTATCGCAAGGAAGCTTGCCGCAATCATTATATACTTTGCCGCGGTGCCGCCTATCACGGCGGAAACGACAACCGTTTCGGTGTTTAAGCTCGTTGCGTAGTCAATTATAGGCGTGTTTAGAAAGAAAGGAATGTTGAGCGAAGAAAGCGCGTCCGGAAGAGCGGAAAGGGCAACTTCGTCGTTAGGGAAGTTCCCTGCGATAAGCGTCGCGAGCGAATCGTCCCAAGCGGTGTTTTCGATAACGAGCGTTGCGAGTTTTACGCAGAAAATCGCCGCTACGATAAACGAAACGGTTGTGCCGATAAATCCTAAAAGCTCTTTGAAAAAGCCTTTTACAATGCCGATTATGCCGTATATCAAAAGAATTATGCCGATAACGAGGTCAAGCCCGAACGAAAAGCCCGCTATCGTGAATAAACCGAGATTCATTGTTTTCCCTCCTTTACTTTTTGCCGCCGTTTGAGTTTCGGTGAAAATCTCCGACGGGGTTTTAGCCTCCTAAAACGGTGTATCATGAATATTACCATAAAAGGCAAAAAAAATCAATTATTTTTAAAAGGGCGACTAAAATAAAATTTTTCGGGCTAAAATTTATGTTATGAACGAATATTATTTGAAAACGTCCGACCTAAACGGCGAGGACGTTATAGAAAAGAGTTTAAAAGAGTTTTTCAACGGCGAACGCCCCGTTATCGCCTGCGTAGGCACGGACGCGACGATAGGCGATTCGCTCGGTCCCATCGTCGGCACGCTTTTAACGGAAATGGGCGCGGAAGCCGTAATTTACGGAACGCTCGAAAGCCCTCTTACGGCAAAGGAAATAAGCGCGGCGAAGGAGTTTATTTCGACGGTACACCCGCTTTCTCCGCTTCTCGTCATAGACGCAGCCGTCGGCAAAAGCGAGGACGTGGGCGTTATTAAAATTCTTGACGGCTCAATCCGCCCGGGGCTCGGGGCAAACAAAGATTTGCCCGAAATGGGTTCCGTTTCCATTATAGGGATAGTAAGCGAAAAATCGCTTGCAAATTATTCTTTCTTGAATTTGACGAGGTTAAGCTCCGTATATCGCATGGCTAAAATCGTAGCCGAGGGCGTTTTAGGATATCTAAAATCCGCATAAAAGCTTTCCGCGACTTTGGAAAAATTCAAAGTCGCGGAAAGCTCGGCTGAAGTAAGAAAATGTAGAATAATCGACTTATAGGCAGACTTATTGACGTTTTTTTGCGCCTCAAACTTCGGCGTAACGGAAGTTTTCGCAAATAAGGGTGAGATAGAAAAGTTCGGATTTTCCGCACTCATTGGTTAGTTCGAATAAAAAACAAATTTCGGCTTTGCCGCTATCTTCGTAAAATTCGGCGGCTTTTAATATAAGGAGCGGGGAGTACTGATTTTTCTCGTCGAAGCGAGGCAGTTTTTCGGGCAGTTCGTCAATAGTCGGCGTGGCTGCAAAGAGCGAAAGCTTTGCGTTCTTAAAAAGCATGGTGTAGTCTTTGCCCGCGCGGGAAATCCCGTAGACTATCTCTTCGAAAAGCATTTCCGCGTCGAACGACGAGCCGAGTTTTTTTAGCTCGTATTCGTTGCTTTTTCTAAGCGTTTCCGTGCGTTCCTCTATTATGGGCAGAGCTTCGGCTATAAAGCCGCGCGCAAAGCAAATTTCGTTTTTCGCGAGCGCGCCGAGCGCGGCGCATTTTATATTTAACTTTTCTTTTACGTTTTGCGGCAGACATTCGAGCGTTTTTTCGCGCTCTTTAAGCACGTTTTCGAAAAGTTTTTCATGGTAACTTTCGTCGAACTTCGCGCCGTTTTTCACGGGCGAATAATACTTTTTTTCTGCGGCAAGGAACAAATGTTTCTTCGTCGCTTTTATCTTTTCGTAAGCTTCCTCCGTTATCTTTTCCCCGTCAAACGGCTTGACTTCGGTCAAGATTTTGAGAGCTTCGCATTCGGTTGTTGCTTGTTTTGTTAAAATTTTCATATTATCCTCCTAAAAATATATGTTCAGTCCGTTCTGAACATATATAATATTAAATAAAAAACCTATACTAAGATAATAGGTGTTTTTGCTTCACCGTTCATAAAAACACGACGGGAGCGTAGTATGTTTACGAAAGAAGCGTTCAAGCGGCGCATGGAACAACTTGTTAAGGAATCGGATTATTCTCGGACGGAGCTTAAAAAGCTTATGAAAGTCAATTCGAGTTCTTTTTATAACGCTCTCGTTCACGGGATTGTACCCACGCCTAAAACGCTTGTGAAAATCGCGGATTACTTCGGCGTTTCGTTTCTTTATCTTTTGGGAGAAACAAACGAAAACGACTTTATAGAACCTTTTTCGCGTTCGACGTTTAAAGACAGATTCAAGGAGCTTTGCGAGGAAAATGGCGTTACCGCTTATCGCGTAAGCACTACGCTCGGCTTCGACAACAGCCTTATTATTCGTTGGATAAATAAGGGCTATGTTCCGTCGCTCGAAATATTGTTGCTTCTTTCCGATTACTTCGGCGTTTCGCCCGATTACCTTTTGGGTAGAACCGACTACAAACGCTGAATTTTTATCGTTGTCTATATTTTAACCCTAAATTTTATTTTTGTAAACGAAAATCGACTTTTTTAGCCCGAAAACAATGTCGAAAAGACAGTAAGAAAGTCGAATTATGTCGAAAACTTTTTTGTAGCTAACTTTTCGCCCTAAACGGGCGTTTTTTTGACGAAAAAAATCTTTTTAAAGCTAAAAAGAATATAAATTGCAATATAGTGTAATTTTTGCAATAAAATTTTTAAAAATTTAATAAAAGCGATTGAAGTTTTTAAAATATTGTGATATCATATATAATATAACGAATATGTTATGATATATAGGGGCAAATATGGAAAATGACAGAGTATTCGATATCGTAAGCGAAATCGAAGAAAGACACAAAGAAGCCGAAGAGGGCTTTTCGTACAAGGACAGCGCGAAGATAAAAGAACTTGCCGACATTGCCGACGAATGGGTTAAGGGTAACGTTTCCGCAACCGACAAGGCGGCGATAAACTCATACCTCGGCAAAGCATACGAGCGAATGGGCAGGGTTTACATGGCGGCGAATCGTTACACGCTTGCTATCGAGTTTTTTTTCGAAGCTTTTGTTTCCGACGAAAAATCGCGCGAAGGTTTTTCTAAAACTCTACCTTTAGCCGTCAAGTGCCGTAACTATTACGAGGACGACGACTGCGCGGACTTGAGAGTTCTTGCCGAAAAAGTTCTCGGAAAAGAGTTCGATTTTAGCTTTCTTTTGTCGCATTGTCGCGCTTTAAAGCACGACCCGATTGAAAAGACGGAAAAATACCTTGCCGTGATAGACGAGGTTGACGAAAAGGTAAGCAAAAACCGCACCGTTTACGGACCGGGCGCGTGCCACGAAATGTGGAGCTTGAAGGCGCGTTTTCTTGCCGAAAAGGGGATAGCCTGGTCTTCCCCCGCGACGCTTAACCCGAGCGTAAGATTCGATTAAGAAATTGATTAAAAAGGGATTGCCGAAAGGTTTCCCTTAAAAGCATATTTTAAAAAGGACGGGAACGAGCCAAGCTATTTGCGCTTAGCTCGTTTTCTCTTGCCGCTTTTCTTGCTTCAAAAATGCGGTAATTTGCATGAGTAAAAATTAAACGGCAAAATTTTTTATCTTCGTTCTAAACGTAAACATAAGCGCGTATAGTAGAGTACAAACAAAAATCGGCGGAGGTAAAAAAGAAATGTCCGGTGAAGAGTATGTGGAAATGATAGAAATCCCCGTTAATTCGTGCGAGGTCGTCGCAAAGCCGAAAGAGAAAAAGTTTACGGTCAAGGGGCTTTTTTCGTCGGGGCGAATTTTTAAAAGAAGGAATGACGAACGAGCGGAGAGAAAATCCGCGGCAAGCTTTTCCGAGCGAGAAAGAGCTTCGGAAAAAGATAGCGATATTGCAATCGAAGCTGCGGAAGCCGAAGAAAAGGCGGAAATAAAAGATAGCGCGGCGGAAAAAGCCGTAAAGGAAATTTTGCCCGCGCGCGAAAAAAAGAAATTCAAATTCGACATAATCGCGGCGCAGATAACGGCGGTTTTCGTGCTTATCGCGGCGATACTCGTAACAAACCTCGTATGGGCGGATAGCGGAATGAATACGCTTTTCAGAGAAGTTTTCGGCTCTTCCGTTCAGACGGACACTCGTTCGCACACGGCTTTCACGCCGTCCTCGCCCTTAAAAACGGGCGAAGTCACTATTGAAAACGGGATAATGAAGCTTGAAAAAGGCGCGGTTTACACTCCCGTCGAAGGCGTTGTTTCTTCCGTAACGGAAGTAAACGGACTTTATACCGTCACCATAAAGCACAGCGACGTTTTTTCAACCGTCATATCGGGGCTTAATTACGCGTACGCCGCCGAAGGCGACACCGTTTACACGGGCATACCCGTAGGCGTTGCGGACGAAGCGGGCGCGGAAGTCGCTATGTACGATTCGGGCGCGATAGTCACCGGCTACGCTATCGAAAACGGCGGAATTATATGGGAAAAATAAAGGTAAGCGTACACCCTTTGTTTTTCGCGTTCGGATTATACTTTGCTTTCACGGGCAAAGTATTTTCTTTTATCTCGTTCACGATAGTCGCCGTCATTCACGAATTAGGGCATTCGGCGGTCGCTTCTCGGCTTGGTTACGAACTCAAAAAAATCACGCTCATGCCGTACGGGTGTATCGTGAGCGGCAAAACGCAAAGTTTTTCTTATAAAGACGAAGTGAAAATCGCGTTTGCGGGTCCGCTCGTCAATCTTTTGACGGTGTTTTTGTTTTTGGGGCTTTGGTGGGCGTTTCCCGAATCCTATCCGTTCACCGAGCTTGCGGCGTTTTCAAGCCTTACTATCGCCACCGTAAACTTGTTGCCGTGCTTTCCGCTTGACGGCGGGCGAATACTGCTTGCCGCGCTTTCGCAAAAGTTGAAACGTAAAACGGCTTTGAGAATCGTAAAGGGGTTTGGGCTTGCGCTCGGCGGCGCGTTTTTCGCGCTTTTTGTCTATTCGTGTTTTGTCGGAGTGAATTTTTCGCTTTTGTTTTTTGCTGCGTTTATGCTCTTCGGCAATGTTAAAGTTTCCGACGAATGCGATTACGTCAGAATTTTGTCGTCGCTATCCGTTTCCGAGCTTTTTACGCCGAGAGAAGTTAAAATTATAGCCGTCGGCGAAAGCGCGAAAGTGAAAGAACTTTTCCGTACAGGCGGCGGGCTTTTCGAGCTTGAAATACTGAAAACGGACGGAAAAGTGAAAAGGCTTGCCGTTCCCGCCGTCGTTAAACTCAAAAACGAGGGGCGCATTTACGAAAGCGTTGCAAAAGAGGTCAAACGGCTTAATTTGTAAGCCTCTGTAAGCCTTTTTAAGCTTGACTTTTTCTTTTATGTGTGGTAAAATTTTTTTACTATGAACACTTTGGAAGAAATAAAGAAAAGTAAGATTGTAGCCGTTATCAGGCTTGACGATTACGAAAAGGCTTCGCGCGCGTTCGACGCGCTCGCGGACGGCGGTATAAACTGCCTTGAAATCGCTTTCAACATGCCTTTCGCCAAACGGCTTTTAAGAGAGAAAATCGCAAAATACGGCGATAAGTTCCTTATCGGCGCGGGTACGGTTACCGACGAGGCGACAGCCGCCGCGGCAAAACGCGCGGGCGCGAAATTCATTCTGACCCCCGCGGTAGACGAGGGCGTTATAGGCTATTGCGTAAAAGAAAGTTTGCCCGTTATCCCGGGCGTTATGACCCCGACCGAAATTTTAACCGCCGTTCGCGCGGGCGCAAAAGCCGTAAAATTGTTTCCCGCAAGCGTTTTTCCGCCCCGCGTTATATCCGATTTGCGCGGACCCTTTGACGGGCTTGAAGTTTTGGCAAGCGCGGGTATTACCGAGGACAACGCCAAAGACTGGCTCAAAGCCGGCGCGTTCGCTCTCGCCGTGTCCTCTCCGCTACTTAAAGGAGCAAAGGAAAACGACTTTGTAGCCGTCAGAAAAAACGCCGAACGCTTCGTCCGCCTTGTAAACGAAAAGTAAATTTTGTTTTATTGAATTTAAGAGAAAAACCTTTCGAAAGACTTTTTTAGCCTAACGAAAGGTTTTATTTTTTGCTTTAAAAAGCACAATTCCTAAAATCATGCCGAATGGATTTTTAAAATCATGCCGATTGAAATCTCAAAATCTTGCCGATTGAAAAGCCGAAATTGTGCCGAATGAAATCCCGAAATCTTGCCGATTGCGTTATTTTTTAGTCCTTAAAAAAGCTTTCGCCGTTGTCGGTCGTGTACCAGTAATTGCCGATATCGTCAACGTAAACGTCGCGCGAACGGTACGCGTCGTAAGAGTTGTAAGTTAAAATTCTTTCGGAGCCGTTTTCGTATACGGAATACATTCTTCTGCCCGTCGAATCGTAGCCGTAAGCGGGGCTTTCGTAAGAAAATTTAACGAAGCCCGAAAAGAGAAGAACGAGCGTGCAGAGCGCGAGCGCGACGATTATAAACGACACGATAAACGTTGTGAACGGCAGGAGCAAAGTGAACAAAAGTGCGGCTATAAGCGCGTAAACGGTGGTGTAAGCGTCTTTAAACGAAAGAATAACCGCGGCGACTTTCAGTAAAAAATTGAATATTCCGACGACCGTCGCGCGGATAACTTCGAATAGTCCGTTCGCGTCTTTCAGTTTTGTACCGCCGATTTCTTTTAGTCTTAAAGAATCGGTGCGTAAAGCCGTTAAGAGGTAGCATATGAACGAGCAAACGCTTCCCGCAACGACCGTAAACGGCAAAAACCATTTGTCGTTGGAATCGAGTAGCGTGCGATAATTTTTAGTCACGATAAAGAAAACTATATCGAGAATTGCGCTCAGTACCGCCGCGCCCGCCGCGATAAAGAATTTTGCGCGCTTGCTTAATTTTATCGGGGCAACGAACGCAATATAGTAGCCGACGGATGGCAACGCCGTAACCCAGACTAAGCCCATAATTATGCCGTACGCTCTGCCGACTTCTTCCGTCGCGCCCTTAACAGTCGAGGAGAGCGCGCCGTCAAGTATGCCCGTCGTAGCCGTCAAAATGCCTAAAATAAGCGTAATGCCGTATAGCGCGAATATTATTATCATAATAACTTTTTTGGCTTTTTCGGGCAGTCTGTCACGCGTAAAAGAAACGCCGCCCGCATACGCGTTTCCGCTTGTACTTGCCGCGCCGCCGCTTGTCGCGCTTAAACTTGCGCCGCTTTGCGCCGTATCGGGTGCGACGTAACCTATAAGCTTATAATATTTGTTGGTCAAAAGCGAATGTTCTTCCGTGCCGCTGAATACGGGAACAAGCTTTTCGCCGCCGTTTTCCGTAACTACTTCGAAAAAGAACGTAAGTTCGGGGTCGGCGTTTCCGCTCAAATCGTTGCCGGCAACAAATAATCTGTTTTCAACGCGCAAAACCGCTTGCTGGCGGTACAAAACTGTCGCGTCGGGGAACACCGCCTTGAAAACGTTAAGATTATTTTTGTCGTAAAACGCCTTGGAAAAATCGGCTTCGATTATAGCGTCGCTCGTCGTAAGCCCGTCTTTCAAAAAATCAATCGGCTTTTTGTGTTTTTTTATCCACGGAGAAATTTTCCTTAATCTCTTTACCGTGCGGATAGAAATTATCCCGCCGATTAGTTCGAGTATTCCTATAGCAATGCACGCTGCAAAAGTTCCAAAACCGGCAATCGCATTACCGTCAAGTTTGCCGTCAACTATAAATCTTCCGTCTGCTATATACTCGGCGAGAACAAAGACAAGACCGACAGTCATTCCTATTGAAATAACAATCCCGCATATCGTCATAAGAACGCCGGAGCGAAAATGCAAAATGCCGAGTACTACCATGCAAATACCACCGACAAGCATAGCGGTGCTTTCGCTATGGTAGGAGGTGCTAACAGCAAAACTGTATATACCGTTGATAACGAGTGCTATGCCTCCGGCAATTGCAAGTAAGGTAAACGGCAAACCTAAAATAAACGCCGTCTTTTTCCCTTTTACCTTTGGTTTCTGTTGTGTGTGTTTCATAAAAACTCCTCAAAAAATAGTATTTTTATATAATCGCCGCAGTGCCGCCAAGCCAAAGCGGGCGGAAAGAGAATTTAAGAACGCAAAAAAAGCGTCGTTACCGGCGAGGGTAAGACGCTTACAGAGAAATACCATCGCCAAGTTACCACACTTAAACAGAACACGGTTTTGCCATGTTTTATCAAAAGCGAACATGTATAAATCTGCCATAAAATATTATGGCAAAAATTACGGGCGAATAATACTCCCGTTTTAGTCCGTGTTCTATTCTGTTTAAGGTGGTACGACTATAATATCATAATAATTTTTTAAAGTCAACCGATAAGTTGTTTTTACAATATTTTCGGGCATAGGAAAAATATTACAAAAATTTTTTGAAAAATTTATCGAAAAACTATTGACAAATTTTTAAAATATGATATAATCTTATTGATATTCGATATCATTAAGGAGTTTTTATGCGGCGGCGCGAAACGGGACAGCGCAACTTAATATATAATGCGGCGAAAGCCCTTTACCACCCGACCGCGGAAGAAGTTTACGCCAAGGTCAAAGAGGAGAACAGGGGTGTGGGGCGTGCGACGGTTTTTCGGAACCTTTCCGTTTTGTCGGAAGAGGGAAAGTTCGTGAGATTGTTTTTTGCCGACCAACCGACGCGCTACGACACGAACCCCGCCCTACACGACCATTTCGTTTGTAAAAAGTGTGGCAAAATTATTGATATTCCGTCGGCGGGCGGACTGAAATTCCCAGAAAATCTAAACGTCGAAAACGCTTCCGTGACTTTTTACGGCTTGTGCGACGATTGCAAAAATAATCTTGACAAAAACTAAAATATAGAGGCTTAAAAATGAAGAAAGTAACAGAAAAAATTTACTGCGTCGGCGTGAACGATAAAAACGTCGATTTGTTCGAAGGGCAGTACGTCGTTAAAAACGGAATGAGCTATAATTCTTACGTCATCGTTGACGAAAAAATCGCCGTTATGGATACGGTGGAGAAGGGTTTCGGCGAAAAATGGCTTGAAAACGTCAAAGAGGTTTTGAACGGGAGAAAGCCCGATTACCTCGTCGTTTTGCATATGGAACCCGACC
Source organism: Christensenella sp. UBA4636 (assembly GCA_002405915.1). Lineage (GTDB taxonomy): Bacteria > Bacillota > Clostridia > Christensenellales > Borkfalkiaceae > UBA4636. Next base: position 3,601 of record DHMS01000050.1, on the reverse strand, counting down.
ATTCGGCAAATATAGGTTTGTTTTTAAAGGAATACCCCGAAGTTACCGTTGTCGGAAACGATAAAACTTTCACGATGATAAGCGGATTTTTCGGCGATATGCCTATAAAAAACAAGCTTTCGCTCAAAGACGGCGAAACGCTTTCGCTCGGCGCACGCACTCTCAGATTCATAAACGCGCCGATGGTGCATTGGCCTGAAGTTATGTTCTGTTATGACGAAGAGGACAAAATTTTGTTTTCGGCGGACGCTTTCGGCAAGTTCGGCGCGGTGGAGGGCGATGATATCGACCTTGACGACTGGAAGGAAGAGGGCAGGCGTTATTATATAGGTATAGTCGGCAAATTCGGCGTGCAGGTACAGAACGTTCTCAAAAAAGCCGCCGCGCTCGATATTCATACGATATGCCCGTTGCATGGTCCCGTTCTAAAAGAAAATTTAGGCTACTATCTCAATCTTTATAATATATGGTCGAGTTACGAAGCCGAAGAAAACGGCGTTTTGATTGCTTATACTTCCGTTTACGGGCATACGAAGCAAGCCGCGGAAATTTTGAAGGGTGAACTCGACGCGCTCGGCATAAAAGCCGTTTTGCGGGATTTGGCTCGTTCCGATATGTCGGTTGCGGTTGCGGAAGCCTTCAAGTATTCTGCCACGGTGTTTGCGACTACGACGTACAACGGCGATATATTCCCTTTCATGCGCGATTTTATCGAGAGAATTACCGAACGCAACTTTAAGAAACGCACCGTCGCGTTTATCGAGAACGGCTCGTGGGCGCCGATGGCAAAACGCGTTATGACGGGGCTTTTGGAAAACTCAAAAGAGATATTAACTTGCGATAATTCCGTCACTATCCGCTCGGCTTTAACAGAAGAAAACAAGCTTGCATTAAGCGCGCTCGCAAACGAGCTTAAAGAAAAAATAAGCCGATAATCGACTTATATAGGGGCTTTTATGGAACATAAAGGTTGTTCGAGCTGTGTTAAGGAGCCTGTCGGGCAGATAAACGTGGTGCGGTTCATTAAAAAATTAGACGAATGTTTTTTAACCGACGACTTATCGTCCGCCGTGGAATGCGTCGAATATTGGGCGCGCGAAGCTCAAAATCTCGGCGACAAAAGAGGACTTTTGTCCGTGGTTAACGAACAATTAGGGCTTTATCGGCGAACTAACGATAAAGACAAAGGTTTGCAAGCTGTTGAAAACGCGGTCAGCCTCGTTGAAGAAACGGAACAAGGCAATCTCGTCTCGGGCGCAACGATTTTCGTTAACGCCGCAACTACTTTGAAGGCTTTCGGCAAAGCCGCCGACGGACTTAGCTTATACGAAAAGGCAAAAGCCATTTACGAGCAAAGAGGCTTAGAAAAAAGCTTTGAGTACGCCGCGCTTTTGAATAACTGCGGTTCCGCGCTTTCCGAGCTTCATAGGTTTGACGAAGCCGAAAATCTTATGAAAAAAGCCATCGAAATTTTAAAAGAGGACGGCACGCACGACGGCGAAATCGCCGTTTCGCTCATCAATCTCGCGCACCTTTATTACGACCGCGACGATACTTCGCAAAAAGAAGTCGAAAAACTTTTGGACGAGGCTTGGGATTATATCAATTCTCCGCGCCAACCGCACGACGCAAACTACGCGTTTATTCTTTCAAAGTGCGCCCCGTCGCTCAAATATTTTCACCGCTTTGACGAAGCGGAAGCTATCGCGGCGGTTGCAAACGAAATTTACGGTAAAAGGCAATGAGTTTGCTTGAAAAATGCGAAGAGTTTTACAAAAAATACGGCGAAAACCTGCTTATAGAGGGGTTTCCCGAATTATATCCGCGCGTTGCGGTCGGGCTTGTAGGGCATGGCTCGGAGTGCTTTTCTTATGACGACGAACTGTCCGCCGACCACGATTATTCGCTCGGCTTCGATATCTTTTTGACCGACGATGACGAAAAACTCTACGGCTTCAAGCTCGAAAGGGCTTACGCAAAACTCTTAAAAGAGCAAGGCGTAAATACGAAAAGAAGCCGCTACGGCGAGGGCGAACGCGGCGTTAAAAGGATAAGCGATTTTTACTCTTTTTATACGGGTGTCGGCGGCGCGCCGACCACTTACGGCGAATGGCTTTCTATCCCGGACGGCTACCTTGCGGAAGCGACAAACGGCAAAGTTTTTTGCGATAACTTAGGTAAATTCACCGAAATTCGCGAAAAAATAAAACGCGGTTATCCCGAGGATATAAGGCTCAAAAAACTTGCTTCCGCGCTCTTTTACGCGGGACAGGGCGGACAGTATAACCTTGAAAGGTGCCTTTCGCGCGGAGAAATGGCGGCGGCGAACCTTGCTCGTTCCGTCTTTACCGAGAATGCCGCAAAAGCCGTATTCCTTATCAACCGCAGCTACCCGCCGTATTATAAATGGCTTTTTAAAGGGCTTTCAAAACTCCCGTTCGGCGGCGAAAAGATAGCAAAAATATTAACCGAAATATCGGTTTTACCCATAACAAACGAAAATATCTCTTTGCTTGTCGAAGCAGCGGCAAAGGAAATAATATCGCTTATAAAAGACGACGGACTAAGCGAAAGAAAGCGTAATTATCTCGTTGATTTTTCGTCCGACGTGAATGGCTTTATAAAAAACGTAACGCTGCGCAACATGCCCGTTATGCTTTAAAAAGCCCGTCTATAAGTCGATTATCTACACTTTTTTATTGAAAACAAAGGCAAAAAGCCTTGTTAAAATATGTTTTATATATGGAGGACACAATTATGAAAAAATGGAAATGCACTGTATGCGGAGAAATCGTTTACTCCGAAACCCGCCCCTTAGAATGCCCCGTTTGCCATGCTCCGGGTAGCAAGTTTATCGAGATTAAAGATGACGACGGTATGACCTGGGCAGCCGAACATGTTGTCGGCATAGGCAAAGTCGACGCACCGGAAGAAATCATCGAAGGTTTGAGAGCTAACTTCCAGGGCGAATGCACGGAAGTCGGTATGTACCTTGCGATGGCGCGCGTAGCTCACCGCGAAGGTTATCCGGAAATAGGTCTTTACTGGGAAAAAGCCGCTTACGAAGAAGCCGAACACGCCGCTAAGTTTGCGGAACTTTTAGGCGAAGTCGTAACCGATTCCACAAAGAAGAACCTTGAAATGAGAGTCGAAGCCGAAAACGGCGCAACCTTAGGCAAATTCGAACTTGCCAAAAAGGCAAAAGCTTTGAACCTTGACGCAATACATGATACCGTTCACGAAATGGCTCGCGACGAGGCGCGCCACGGCAAAGCGTTCAAAGGTCTTTTGGACAGATATTTCGGAAAATAAGGAGGCGCGGACAATGAGATACGTTTGCAACGTTTGCGGCTGGGTGTACGACGAAGACGAACAAGGCGTAAAGTGGGAAGATCTCCCCGAAGATTTTACTTGCGAGCTTTGCGGCGCGGGTAAAGATGAATTTTCGCCCGAAGAGTAAAATCCTTTTGTGATTTTCTTCTTAGCTCGGTAGTGGCTTTTATTTTACAAAAGTCACGCTATAAGTCGATTATCGGCGCAAAAACTTGATAAGAACATACAAAAAGCAGAGGTTTTTATTTTGGTTCTTTGTCAAATGTTG
>DHMS01000007.1:12583-12733 GCA_002405915.1 Christensenella sp. UBA4636 | reverse complement strand
AATGCAACTTGCGACAGCCCCGTGTTTTTTTTTAGAAAATAAGAGAGTAAGAGGTAACGCTGTTTCCCGCGCAAAGCGTGTGAGCCTCGGCGTATGTCGACAAAGCCGACACGCGAACTGAAGAGTTCTTTCGTTACTCTCCGCCAAAGC
>DHMS01000007.1:0-12457 GCA_002405915.1 Christensenella sp. UBA4636 | reverse complement strand
TGCGAGTGATAGTTTATGATTATTGAGAGTAAGAGATAACGCCGTTTCCCACGCAAGCGCGGGAGTCCCTCGGCGTATGTCGGCAGAGCCGACACGCGAACTGAAGAGTTCTCTCTTTACTCTCCGCCAAAGCACAAAAAATCCCGCATTTTATGCGGGATTTTCAGGCTTTGGCGGAGAGTAAGAGATTCGAACTCTTGATACCAGAACGGTATACCGCATTTCGAGTGCGGCTCGTTGTGACCACTTCGATAACTCTCCACATCTTTAAGTTCGCTTAGCTATTTTATCACATATCGATTACTTTTGCAAGATTTTACGGCGCGTTTTTAAAAGTTTTTGCTTTAAAAATGTAAAAGCAGGCTTTTCAAACAGCTGTAAACAAAATAAGCGCTACTTCTCTGCATATATATCAGACTTTTTAAACGCTTCAAAACACTTTTCTTCATAAAAACCCTTGACAAAAGGTAAAATGTAATATATAATAAAATTACAGTTGTAACGCAACACATAGAATTTTAATAAAAAAGGAGTAAATATGCCGAGAGATTATTTGTTTACAAAGGAAGAAATCGTGAAAGCCGCGCTTGATTTGACGCGCGAAAAGGGCTTTGCCGCGGTGTCGGCGCGAACGCTCGGCGAAAAGCTCGGCACTTCGTCGCGCCCGGTATTCGGGAGGTTTTCGAGTATGGCGGAGCTTAAAGCGGCGATAATAACGGCGGCGGACGAACTCTATCAGGACTTTAGAAAACGCGAAGCCGAAAGCGGAAAATATGTGCCTTACAAGGCGAGCGGAATGGCTTATATCCGTTTTGCGCGCGAGGAAAAAGAACTTTTCAAACTGCTTTTCATGCGCGATAGGTCGGCGGAAGAAACGCCCGAAAACCCCACGGAAATGGAAACGCTCGTGGCACTTGTCGCAAAACAAGTGGGGGTAGACAATGAAAGCGCGAAGCTTTTCTACCTTGAAATGTGGACTTACGTTCACGGCATAGCCGCGATGATAGCCACGAATTATCTTAGCTGGGACGAGGAGCTTACGAGCCGCGCCTTGACCGATATGTACGAGGGGCTTAAACTGCGCTACGAACGGGCGAAAGCGTGAAACGGACGATAAATTATGAGAACGATAGAAAAGGCGAAAGCGGAAGAACTTTCCGCAATATTGAAGATTTACGAAAAAGCTAAAGAGTTTATGGTAAAAAGCGGAAACCCTAATCAATGGCGTGACGGCTACCCGCAAGAAGAAGTTTTGCTTGACGATATCGCGCAAGGGAATTTGTACGTTATAAAAGAGAACGGCGTTATCTGCGCCGCGTTCGTTCTCGCGATAGACAATGAGCCGAACTACGAGGAAATAGAGGATGGCGAATGGCTTTTTAGCGGCGAATACGGCACGATACACAGGGTTGCAAGTAACGGCGAGCATAGCGGAATTTTTGCCGATACTTTGGCGTTCTGCGAAAGAAAAATAAAGCATTTGAGAATAGACACACATAGCGATAATCGCGTTATGCGGCGACTTATTGAAAAACACGGCTTTAAAAAGTGCGGCGTGATAAGGATAAAAGCGGACGATAATTCGCCGCGGATAGCTTACGAAAAGTTTTAAGAAAAGCAAATTTGAGGTAAAAATATGAGAGCAATCGGAATTGCCGCGCTTGCCGTTATCGCGGCGTTTTATGCGGCGTATTTTACGAAGATGTTTCTGCAAAAAAGAAACGGCGTAAAAACAAACCAGATGGGAAAGGGCGATAAGCCGAAAAAGGTTTTAGCAATAGAAACGATAATGAAAATCGCGACGTATTCGGTCGTTGCCGCGGAAGTTTTCAGCGTTATATTCGACTTTGCCGTTTGGCGGTCGAGCTACGCTTGGATAGGCATAGGCGTTGCCGCGGTCGGCGTTTTGATATTCGTAATCGCGATGATAACCATGCGCGACAGTTGGCGCGCCGGCATACCCGCGGAGGATAAAACGGAGCTTGTCACGACGGGAATTTACCGCGTGAGCCGCAACCCCGCGTTTTTAGGCTTTGACTTGACGTACATAGGCTTGCTGCTTAGCTTTTTCAATTATATTCACTTGCTTTTCGTCGTGTTTGCGGTCATAATGTTGCACTTGCAAATTTTGCAGGAAGAAAAGTTTTTGACGGCAACTTTCGGCGAAAGCTATGTCGAATACAAAAAGCGAACGGGCAGATATTTTGTTTTTGACAGAAGTTTTTCTAAGAAAAAGACGATTGCCGTATGCCTTGCCGTCGTTCTCTGCGTTTCGGGCGCACTCGGCGGGTTTATGATTTACGGAACTAATCAAATGAAAAAGCTGCCAGAGCTTTCGTTTGAGCAATCTCTCGAATACACGACTAAAAATAACCCCGACGCGGTTATCACGGTCGGGATAATAAAGGACGGGCAAACTACTTATAAAGTTTACGGCAAAAACGGCGTTGAACTCGATGAAAAGCAACACGTTTACGAGATAGGCTCGCTCACAAAAACCTTTACGGCGGCACTCGTCGCAAAAGCCGTAAAAGAAGGAAAAATCGCGATTAACGAAGCTATAGGCGGGTATTTGAACTTGTCGAGCGGTAAAAATTATCCGACGATAGCGGAGCTTTTAACACATACTTCGGGCTATAACGGCTACTACTTCGAAGCCCCTATGGCTTTCAATTTTCTCGTCGGTCGCAACGATTTTTGCGGCGTTAGCAAGAAATCCGCGCTTGAAAGAGCGGGCAAAATAAAGCTCGATAAAAAGGAATATTCTTTCAATTACAGCAACTACGGTTTCGCCGTTCTCGGGCTTGTTTTGGAAGCCGTCTACGGCAAAGATTATACTTTGCTATTGAATGATTTCGTCAAGAACGAACTTCGTTTGGAAAACACGAATATTTCAGACGGCAAGGGCGATTTAGGTAATTACTGGGCGTGGAAAGCGGGCGACGCGTATATCCCCGCGGGCGCGATTACTTCTAATATTACGGATATGCTTTCTTACGCCGAACTGCTTTTAAAAGACGATAGCAACGTTTCGGAATGCGTTAAACAACTTAAAAAGATAGACGCCGCGACCGAAAACTACAAGGCGATGGGGATAGGAATGGATTCAATCGGAATGGCGTGGATTATCGACGAAAAAAGCAATATAATTTGGCACAACGGCGGGACGGGAAACTTTAACAGTTACCTCGGCTTCGATAAGGAAAGCGGCGTTGCTATCGTTATCTTATCAAACCTTGCGCCGAGCTATCGCATTCCGGCAACCGTTTTGGGCGTAAAACTCATGAACGAACTTCGCGCCTAAAACGCAAAAATATTGAGATAATCGACTTATAGGCGGGCTTTTTATAAAAAACAATATAAAAAAGAGGAAAAAAGGACGTTAAAAAATGATAAAAATAGAAAATTTAACAAAGACTTACGGCGCGGGAGAAAGCAAAACCGAAGTGCTTAAAGGTATAAATCTCGAAGTGAATGACGGCGACTTTATAGTCATTCTCGGCGCGTCGGGGTCGGGTAAGTCAACGCTTTTGAATTGCATGTCGGGGCTTGAACGCGTGGACGGAGGGAGCGTAAAATACGGCGCGACCGATATAACCAAGCTGAGCGACGGCGAACTTACTAAGTTCAGAAAAGACAATATAGGCTTCATCTTTCAACAGTATTATCTGTTGCCCGAAATGACGGTCGAAAAGAACGTGAGAATGGGCGCGGACCTTGCGGGCAACGTCGCTTTTAAAGAAACAATAGAGGCGGTAGGACTCAAAGATAAACTGAAAAAGTACCCGTCGGAACTGTCGGGCGGGGAGCAACAACGCGTTTCGATTGCTCGCGCGCTCGCCAAAAAGCCGAAAGTTTTGTTTCTCGACGAGCCTACGGGCGCGTTAGATGAAAGCACGGGCAGACAGGTCCTCGATTATATTTGCAGACTGCAAAAGGAACTTCTATTCACAATGGTTATGGTCACGCACAACGAAAACATAGCCGAAACGGCGAACACCGTCGTTAGAATGAACAGCGGGAAAATTGCGGAAATAATCAAAAACGAAGCGCAAAAAACCGCTTACGAGATAGGGTGGTAGCGCGATGGTAATAGGATTCAAGGACGCGGCTAAGCTGTTTTCGATAACGATAATCGCGTGTTGCGCCGCATTCGTTTGCACGCTGTTTTTGAGCTACAATATCGACCTTGCCGCGATAAAAAACGAGATTATAAGCGATGCGGGCAAGATTATGTACGAAGCACAAGTGCTTATGGGCAGGGTCGTCGCCGGCGTTTCGGACGGGTGCCTTATCGTAACGTCCGTTGTAATGCTTTTGTATTACGTCAAAAATTACGTCGATTCGCACGGTCGTGAGCTTGGAATTTTAAAGGCTTTGGGCTATTCGAATATGCAAATTTCCAAACATTTTTGGATATTTTCGCTTTCGGTTTTCGTCGGGTGCGCGGTCGGGTTTATAGCGGGGTTTTTGTATCTACCGTCGTTTTATAAAAATCAATCTCCGGAAACGCAAAACCTTATCCCCGAGCTGCAAGTAAAATTTCACCCGCTGCTTGCGTTCTTGTTGGTCGGCGCGCCGACGATTACGTTCGCCGTTATTTCCGTACTGTTTGCGTACTTCAAATTAAAAACGCCCACGCTTAATTTACTGCGCGAGAGGCGAGAAAGCAAAGCGATAACTTTGAAAGACGACGGAAAAGACGTCGCGTTTTTAAAGGCTTTGCGCGGCGCAACGCTGAAAAGAAAAAAATCGCTTGTGTTTTTCGTGGCGTTCTCGGCGTTCTGCTTTTCGGCAATGGTGCAAATGTCCTTTTCGATGAATGACCTTGCAAGCGAAACTTTCGCGGTGATGGTGCTTTCAATCGGCTTGATTTTGGCGTTCGTCACTTTGTTTTTATCTCTTTCGAGCGTGGTGAAAGGCAACGCGAAAACCATTGCGATGATGAAAGTTTTCGGGTACGACGACCGCTCGTGCGGAAGGAACCTGCTCGGCGCGTATCGCCCCATCGCAGCGATAGGGCTTTTAATAGGAACGTTCTATCAATACGGGTTGTTAAAGCTCATGGTGACTTTGGTTTTTGCGAACGTCGAAAACGTGCCGGAGTATAATTTTGATTTCAAAGCCCTTGCCGTAACGCTCGTTTTATTTGTCGTCGCGTACGAACTCACTATGTATTTTTACTCGTTGAAGATAAGAAAGCTTTCCGTGAAAGCAGTAATGACGGAATGATAAAAAGTGCCGATAATCGACTTATAGGCAGGCTTTTTACAAAAAAATCGTTAAGGAGTAATAAAAAATGAATAGAAAAATAGGCTTTGTCGCATCTATCGTAAACGCCGCAGCCGTTTGCTTTTTTGCAATTTCTATGCTTTGCGGGTTTAATTTCGGAAACTATTTTTCGTCAATGTTTATCGCGTTTAGTTTTGTCGTTCTCGTTTGCTCATACGCGTTTTTTGCGGGCGAAAAACGCAAGGTTGCGGGCTTTGCCGCGGTGGCGTTCGCGGCTATCTATGCGGCGATAATATTGCTCGTTTACTTCGCTCAACTCACCGTCGTAAGAAGCGGTGAATTGACGGAACAGGCGGAAACTTTGCTTGATTTTCAAAAAACAAGCCTTATGTTCGATTACGATTTGCTCGGTTACGCGCTTATGGCGTTGTCCACGTTTTTTGCGGGGCTTACAATCGAACCGAAAAATAAACCCGACAAATGGCTCAAAGCGTTGCTCATGGTGCATGGCGTTTTCTTTATTTCTTGTATTATTGCGCCTATGCTCGGCGTATTCAAAGTCGATAGTTCGCCTTGGGTAGGAATTGCCGTTCTTGAATTCTGGTGCGTATATTTCTGCCCTATCGCGGTGCTTTCCGCTTTGCATTTTTATAAAAAAACCGAAAATGAAACTAAGGAGGAACAATAATGGCTACTTCTAAGGAATTTATAGAATACGTTTTGGAAAAAGTCAAGACGGACGGAAAAATCGATTGCAAAAAGATGTTCGGCGAATATATGGTTTACGTAGACGAAAAGCCTATTCTGCTCGTTTGCGACGATACCGTTTTTGTGAAAATTTTGCCCGAAACAAAGGAAATTTTAGGCGACGAAGCAGAGAAGAGATACCCTTACGACGGCGCGAAAGAACACTTCGCGATAGACCCCGACGATGAGAAATTCGACTTGACGGTATCCGTTCTCGAAAAAATCACGCCGCCGAGAAAACCCAGCAAATCTTGCAAAAAGGTGTAAGCTATGAGTAAATACGACGCATTATGGAAGTATATCGAAAGCTCCGCGCTTCCTTCTCTCACGCTTACTTTTAAAGAAATAAGCGAAATCGCGGAAGTGGAAACAGACCATTCTTTTTTGAATTGCAAAAAGGAACTTGAAAGCTTTGGATACAAAGTAAAGAAAATTTTCCTAAAAGAAAAGAAAATTATTTTTGAAAGGTTGTAAAAACAAAAAGTGCCGCTATAAGCCGATTATTCGGCACTTTTGTGCCGTTTGTGTAAAAAAGGAGTCGGGCGAATGCCCGACTCCTTGCTGTGTTTTGGTAATTATTCTTTTGTTTTTTTTAGCTAAACAATTGCCTATGTTTTTAGCTAAACAGTTGTCCCGATAAGACGAGTTTTTGTTTTTTAGGGAAAGTCGCTTCGAAGGCCTCAAAGCCTATGGGGTCGTCGTCGCAGACAAGGTAGCCTTTCGGGTCGGCGTACGTTCCCGAAACGCCGTCCAAAAAGCCTTTTTTAAGCTCTTTTATCAAGAGATAATCTGCGGACGGGTCAAAGGCATAACGCACGCCCTTATTTTTTGCCGGCACAAATCCGCTTTTGCCGTAAAAACCGATGTTGCCGGTGATGACGAGCGCGCCCGCGCCGTACTTTTCGGCTTTTTCGATAGCGTAATCGAGCAGTTTTTTGCCGTAACCTTGCCGTTTGTATTCGGGCAGAACGCCTATCGGACCGAAAGTTAAAATCGGTAATTTTACGCCCGCGTCGAGCGTGATTTCCGCTTTCACGAAAATAATTTGAGCAATGAGTTTGCCGTCTTTTTCCATAACGAAATCCAGTTCGGGTACAAAGTCTTTATCGTCGCGGAAACGGTGTAGAACGTAATGTTCTTGCGCGCCCGGGCGATAAACGTTCCAGAATGCTTCGCGCACGAGGTTTTCCGTTTCGCGGCGGTCGCTTTCTGTTTCAAGTTTGATTGTATAATTTTTGTCCATTTTTTATATCCTTTATTGTAAATTTTTTACGGGCGTTTCGCTCGGTTCGCTTTTTGAGAAAAAGAGGTGAATGCCGAGCGCGGCGTTAAATCCCGTAGCCGCAAAAACGCTGAATCTTTCTACTATTCCGAAGTATTTGGTCGGTACGATTTTCATTCCGAGCGCGCCTACGAGCATCATTGTGAGCGCAACGGCGGCGCAAATCGCGTAGGAGCGGCAGGTTTTGTCTTTCACGCCCGCTACAATTATCGTCGCGAGCGAAATTATCGATAATAAAACGACCAAAGCCGTCACGATAATGTGCATAACGTCCTGAAAACTCCCGCTAAAACCGCTTTCCGTGAGCGGAAACGCGCGATATCCGACGGCAGAAATAAATTCCATCGCCGCAAACAGATAAACGCCTATCCGCAAAGTTTTGCTTTTCTTGCCTTGAATGCCTATCGCAACGCACACCGCGCACAAAACTTCGCAAGCGTTGTAAAGGCTGCTTAGCTTGTTCCATAAGGAGAGCGAGGGCGCGGACTCCGCGCTCAAATCGCTTACCGCTTGCTCTGTCCATACGTACCCGGGGTAGGCGAGCGGCGAAAACACGACAGCCGCCGTGTACGATAGGAAGCTCAAAACGCCCGTCAAGCCTAAATAGTTTATCAATTTTCTTTTCATTTTTTTGCCTTCTTTTATATAAATTCGAGCCTTTTATTTTACTGCGTTTTCCTTGCAAAACCAGTCTATATATTCGTTAATTGCACTTTTTGCCGTTTTTTCGTCGTCTATTATACCCGAAAGTTTTTTATCTTCGATATAGTCGGTAAGCGCGTGAACGTTAAGGGCAAAAAAGCGCGCGCTCATATCGATATCGTTGAAATGCAACTTTTTATGCACTTCGAGCGCGTAGAAAAGTTGCTTCGTAGCGACAATCATTTTGTCCGTTTCTTCGACGAGAATTTTCGCCGCCGTAGGTTCGAAGCACCTTTCGGAATATATAATTTTGTAAAACGCGCGCATGCCTTGCTGGCTTGTAAGCAAAATATAACCGTTCACCGCGGTTTTCAAAACTTCTTCCGCCGTCTTGTCTTTGCATAAAGCTCCGTAATCGATTGAGCTTATGGCGGTCGCTTGCTTTGCTTTTTCGCGCAAAAACTCGTAACAAGCTTGCACAAGCTCCTGTTTTGATGAAAAATGATTGTAAAGCGACGGCTTTTTTATGCCGATTTTGTCCGCTATCATGTTCATCGATACGCTTTTTAGCCCTTTTTGAGAGGCAAGCTCCAACGTTGCCGCAATTATTTCTTCCGTTCTTTTGTCGTTCATAAAATATCCTTTTTTCGTTTTGCTATCGCACGGTATCAAATTAACTACCGCTCGTTAGTTTGTATTATAGCACCGAAATTTTAAGATTGCAAGCAAAATTCGGATAAAAATCGCGTTTCTTATCGGTAAAAAACAAATTTTTTCATTTTGTCTTGACAAAGGCATATAAATCGGATAAAATAAGACTGTAAAAAAGCCGCGCGAAAGCGGCGAAAGGACGGAGAATATGTACGAATTTTGTATCTATTTTTTGATTTTTGCGTTTTTGGGGTGGTGCAGCGAAGTGTGCTTCGCCGCATATAAGGACGGCAAGTTCGTCAACCGCGGGTTTTTGAACGGACCCGTTTGCCCCATTTACGGCTTCGGGGTGGCGGGCGTGCATTTCGTCACCGGGCTAATCGAAAACGACGCGGTGCTTGTCGCGGTAAGTTTTATTTTGCCAACGCTTTTGGAACTCGTAACGGGCTTCGTTCTCGAAAAAGTTTTCCATCACAAATGGTGGGATTACTCGAAAGAGCGTTGGAACGTGGGCGGCTACATTTGCGCAAGGTTTTCGCTTTTGTGGGGGCTTGTGTGCATAGCTGCGGTCAAAATAATATTCCCTCTCGTCGATAAATTTATCGAAATTTTGCCCGTAACGCCTACAAAAATCATCGTAATCGTCCTATTGTCGCTTGCGGTAATCGACTGCATAGGCACGGTCGCGACAATCGTAAAACTCAACAATCGCCTTAAAGCAATCGACGCGTTGAATACAAAAATTCACGCCGCTTCCGACAAGATAGGCAAGCCTTTTGCGGACGGAACGTTGTCGCTTATCGCCGCAAAGGAAAAACTCACTAAAGGTGCTTCCGTATTCGCTCGCCGCATAGTCGCGGCGTTCCCTACGATGTCCACTAAAAAATACAAATCTTTTGCGGAATTCAAAGCGGCTCTCACCGAAAAGAAGAACGCTAAAAAAGCCGCCGCTACAGAGCAGAACGCGGAAACTGAAAATAATTAAAATGCGCGATAATCGACTTATAACGCGGTTTTTACTCTTTTATCGGTAAATTTTTATGAAAAAGAAAGATTTTGAAAAACACGTTTTATCCGTTTACGGCGTTTCTCCCGATACTCCTTTCGACGATTTCGACTCGGAAGTCTTTCGCGTAAAGGAAAGCAAAAAATGGTTTGCGCTCTACATGTCCGTTCCGTCCACAAAGTTTGGTCTAAGCGGCGACAAAGAGGAAGTAATCAACCTAAAATGCCCGCCGCAAATCTCAGCGGACTTTATAGACGGCATTTCCGTATTCCCCGCGTACCACATGAACAAAACGCACTGGATATCGGTTCTTTTGTCCCGCGCCGACGGCGAAAAAATCAAACTTCTGACGGATGTAAGTTATAATGCGGTATTAAAAACGAAATAAACAATTTCCTCGCAGAGCCGTTTATTGCTCAGTCGAGGAATTTTTGATTTTTAAGTAAATCAAAGTTGACGGCTAATATTGACAAAGCGTATCGAAGATGATATAATATTTTACATAGATAGCAAGTAAGACCTTTACCGATAGCGTACTTGACTACAAAATTTACATGAGAGGGAGCATTTTTATGAAAATAATACACGCCGCAGATATCCACCTCGGTTCAAAAATGGATTCTAAGTTTCCTAAGGAAATTGCCGAGAAAAGGAAAACGGAAATAAGAAACACTTTTTCGCGAATGGTGGATTATGCCGCGGATAACGGCGTTTCGGTTATAATATTAGCCGGCGACGTTTTCGACTACGACATACCGTTCAAGAAAGATAAAGACTTCTTTTACAGTATCGTGCAGAAACACCCGCAAATCGATTTTCTCTATCTTAAAGGCAATCATGACTCCGGCGGTTACGTCTGCGACGATATAAAAAATTTGAAAACGTTCGGCACGAGTTGGACGGCGTTCGAATACGGCGATATAGTTATTAGCGGTATAGAAATGACGGCTGGCAATGCGACTTCATTGTATTCTTCTCTCGAACTAAACCCCGATAAAAAGAATATCGTCGTTTTGCATGGGCAGATTGCCGATACCGCGGGCGTTGAAAAAGTTTGTCTTAAAAAACTTCGTAATAAAAATATCGATTACCTTGCGTTAGGTCACGTGCATAAGTTGCAATCGGGGCGTATAGACGAACGCGGCGAATATGCATATAGCGGCTGTCTTGAAGGCAGAGGTTTTGACGAAACGGGCGACCATGGCTTTATCCTTATAGATACGGCAAGCAACAAATTGGAACGCGAGTTTATCGATTTTGCGGAAAGAAAAATCATAGAGGTAGACGCGGATATTTCCGAAGCAAAGGACGCTTACTCCGCTTTTAATTTAATAATCGAAAAATTTAAGTTTGAAAAGGAAAACATTTATCGCGTAAACCTTGTCGGCGAAGTCGATATTGAAACGGATAATATGGGCAAAGATATTGAAAAGTATCTTGCTAACAAATGTTTTTTCGTTAGCGTTAAAGATAAAACGACGAAAAAAATCGATGTCGAAGCATTTGCAAAAGGCGTATCGCTGAAAAGCGAATTTGTAAGAAACGTTTTTGCTTCCGCAGATATATCTGACGACGATAAAAAGATGATTATCCGTTGCGGGTTAAAGGCGTTGAGCGGGGAGGAAATAGACTTATGAAGCTAAAATCGTGTTACATAATTAACTTCGGCAAGTTTTCAAAAAAGGATATACAATTCAAGGACGGATTGACGAGCGTATGCCGAGAGAACGGATACGGGAAAACAACTTTAGCGGCTTTTTTGGAAGCTATGTTTTTCGGCATGGATTCCACGAGAAAAAACAGTAAGTTCAACGACCGCGCGCATTTTTGTCCGTTCAACGGCGGCGCATACGGCGGAAACGTCGTTTTCGAATGCGAAGGCGACGAGTATAAAATAGAAAGAGAATTTGATAAAACCAGTAATACGAAAGATGTAACGAGGGTTTATAAAAACGGCATACTGTGCGAAGATTTAGCGGACAATATAGGCGAGGTTATATTCGAAATAGATAAAGAATCGTTTGAGCGTACAGTTTTTCTTAGCGATCGCGATTTCGAGTTGTCTGCCACCGACGGAATAAACACGAAATTAAAGAGCTTTCTTGAAGGAAACGATGACGAAAGCAGTTTCGAAGCCGCTATCGACAGGCTTGA
This sequence comes from Christensenella sp. UBA4636, assembly GCA_002405915.1. Taxonomy (GTDB): domain Bacteria; phylum Bacillota; class Clostridia; order Christensenellales; family Borkfalkiaceae; genus UBA4636. The sequence continues at coordinate 743 of DHMS01000007.1, read as the reverse complement.
AAAAAAGTCGAAAGAATACAAAAAGCAAAGGTTGTCTGCCGGGTTAATTCAAGACGAAAGAGAAGCCATACAAACGTTAAAAGAGAAAATAAGCAACTTGGAAAGCGTTCGTAGCGGTTTGGTTGAAAAATATAAAAAGTTCGAAGAATACAACAAAACAATCGACGATATATCCTCAAAAATTTCCGCCGCGCAGACGAAAAACGTCGTGTTGACGAAGTGGACTAATTACGAGAGAATGTTGAGCGGAATAAGCGAAAAAGAAGAAAAGAAGGCGGAAATAAATGCACGTTATCCGTTAGGTTTGCCGAAATCTTCCGAAATCGAAGAAACGGAGAACGCGATAAGCGAATACAACAAGGATATTGCGGTAAGCAAAAATAGCAAATTCAGTGAAGAAGATAGACAAAAATTATCTTTGTTAAAGCAAAAATTTGCCATCGGCGTTCCGGATGACAGCTTAATGGCAAGTATAGATGAAAAAATCGATGAGGCAAGGTTTCTTGAAGTAGATATCAAAACGATAAAAGCGGAGGACAACAGCGCCGAAGAAGCCGAGTTAGGACAACATTTTGCCGCTCATAAACCGACTAAAAAAGAAGTTGAAGAGATAGAAGAAAAATTCGGGAAGTATCAAGAAGTCGAGCAAGCTTGCAATGATACGCCTTCAACGATAGTCGGCGGCGCGGCGAAGCCCGTTCTCACGAAAGCCGATATTTTATTGTAAAAGAAAACCACTCGCT
>DHMS01000005.1 GCA_002405915.1 Christensenella sp. UBA4636 | reverse complement strand
TCAAATATATTGTATCAGGAGATGAGTTATGAGAAACTTATCGAAAAGACTGAAAGCTTTAGCCACCTTAGCATTGACAATTTTGTTGTTATGCTCCTTTACGCTCACGTTTTTGTTTTACGGACAAAACACGCTTGCTTATGCGGATGATGCCGAAACAAAAACCGAAGAAACCGACGTTAGCTTGTCGATAGACACCGAGCAGTTGATTGCCTCTACTCGCGAAGAGTATAAGGATTTGCAAGAATACGAATACAGTCCGGAAATAGAAGAGGAAATCAAGCAAACCGGCAAGACTGTCGGCGAAAGCTTAGTTGACCAAATTTGTTATTATCAACAAATGTTGGGGGCAGTAACAGACCAAGAGGAAATCGACAAGATAAACGCTTTGATAGACGGCACTAAAAACATTTTAGATACATATCAAGCTGCCGCAAAGCAACAAAGTCAAGCGGTTGTCGCTACTCAACAAGATGATAAGGGTGTTGTGGATTTTTTTGTTGATTACACATATGCCGCTTCAACAGTTAGTGCCGCTATTGCTTGGTTTAATAGTTCAAACTATTTGTTGTCCGGTGAATTATTGACGCACGCTTGGGTGGGTAATTTCACTCCGGGTGATTATTCGCCGATACATGGCAACCGAGTTGTAGGTTCTCCCGTTACATACGATTTCGTGAATTCGGATGAGACTTTTAGGAAAATTGAATATAAGACTTATACCCCGAATGCGTATAACGATACAACGTGTTACGAGGAAGATTTAGGCTTCTCTCTACACGGTGCCGATATTGAAAGGAGTAGCTCAAGTAGCACTAAAATAAAAGTGTTTGATGATTATGATTTTCACTTAAAAGATGTTAACGATGTACTCGATGCGTTAAATAATATTTATTATGAAATTCAATCCCTTGGCTATGTAAAAAATTATAAAGTAGTAATCAATGTCGATGTAGCAGACGCGTTGTATTTAAAGCTGAATTCTACAACGAACGGCATTCATTCTGTTTCAGTATATAATTATTCGAACGATACAATGAACGTTGCCTATAACACGAAAATGTGCGCTCCCGCAGATGCAAAAGTGTTTCAGAATTTATTAGATATCGATTCGTTTAAAATTCCCGCTAAAGGAAGCAAAACTGTTAATATAGCCGTGAATGGTACGGCTTCACATATTACGTTTTGTTACATAAAAGACGGGTATAGAGTTGTTACATATGCCGATGAATTGTATTTAGATAGAAGTATTTTAAATTTTACTTTCGAAAAGAAATTAGTGCCTGCTACCGATATTGCTATAATTACAAAAAAAGGCAGTCAATGGCTTGTTCAATTCACTAATTATTATGACTCGTCTTACAGATTGGAATATAATTCAAAAATGTGTTATGAAGATGACGCAAAATATTGGACGGGCTTAAAAGATATAAATATATGCTATTTAGAATATGGTGAATCAGAATTCGTATATATATCCGAAAATTATTTTGCAACGCATATTGCCGCAAGATTTGTAAACAAATATTATGAATATTATGTATATGCTAACGAATTAAACGCAAACGGCAATATGTCTGTCGGTAGAAGAATTTCATATGTATATAATTATCTTCAGATAGAAAACAAAGGTAAAGTTGACGGGAAATGGAAAATAAAAGTTAGTAACCCTTTAGACAAGTCTATAACGGTATATTATAATAGCAAAATGTGTAATTATGATGACGCGAAAAATTGGACAAACTTAAACGATATTCCGAGTCCTATCACCATATCGGCGAATAGCTATGAATATGTTTACATAAGCCCGAATTGGTTTGCTACTTCTATAGCTATTAGTTATATTGATAATGTTGGTTATATTGAGAATGGGTATAGGTTGATATCATATGCCGACGGGTTGAATACCAACGGAAGTATGAATGTATACAATAATCGAATTGAGGTTGAAATATAACAAAAATGAAAAAAGCTAAAATAATAACTATTGTTGTGTTAGTCGTTGCTGTTTGCGCTTTTTGCGGGTTTTGTTTTTATCGCTGTAGCCATTGGAATATAGATTATCGCTCGAAAGCTAATAAAGAATTAAAAATAAATATTCCGGAAGAATGGGAATGTGTATATTATAATAGGGGAACAACATACGGGTTTGACGGTGACGGCACGGAATACTATGTTTTTAAAACAACCGAACGTGACGATGAATTTTTTAAGGACTTTTCTGCAACAAAAAACGCCGACTTTGAAAGTGCTGTGAACGATAGAAAAGCAGTGAGCTTTGACGGATACAGTCCTATCGATTCCGAATATCTTTACGATTTAAGCAAGCCTTATGAATGGTATCAAAAAGGACTTCGCGTACCTCTTGATGAATTGGTAACCAGAGTAAGAGTTGCAAGAATGATTTATCAATCACAAAGACTGTATATATTTGTAACACATACTTCGGATGACCCGACACCCGACGAGTTGGAAAGCCTTTCAAGTTCCGAAAGAAAGTTGCCATATAAAAAAGTTTGCTAAACAAACAACCGTTGGCGGCGGTTATTCGACGATTTGCGGATAACCGCCTAAGACAGCGTTTTACAAAAGGAGAGGCGTGATAATGAAAAAGGCTAAAATAATAACTATTGTTGTGTTAGTTGTTGCCGTTTGCTCTTTTTGTGGCTATTGTTCCTATCGTTGTAGTCATAAGGACTATCGCTCGATAGCTAATAGAGAATTGAAAATAAATATACCCGAAGAATGGAAATGCGTATATTATAATCGTGGTACTTGTTTTAACGGCGAAGGTGCGGAATACTATGTTTTTCAAACAACCGAGCGTGACGAAGAGTTTTTCAAAAAGTTTTCGTCAATACCGGATACGGAGTTTGAAGAAGAAGTCATCGAAGAAAAGAAAATTAACTTTGATGAAGGTATTCATCTTGATAAACATATGTATATCGATTCGGAGTATGTTTTCGATTTAAGCAAACCTTACGAATGGTATCAAAAAGATGTGCGCGTACCCAAAAACGAAATCGTAACATGCTTAAGAAAAGTATATATGATTTATCAATCGGAGAGATTGTATATATTTGCGGATCATTATAAAGTTGACCCGACTCTGGACGAGTTGGAAAGCCTTTCAAGTTCCGAAAGAAAGTTGCCATATAAAAAAGTTTGCTAAATCTAAATAAAAACCGTTTTGGGCGGTTATTCGTTGACTTTCGGATAACTGCCTAAGGCGGCTATTTATAAATGGAGAGGTGTGATAATGAAAACAGGTAAGATAGTCGTTCTTTCGTTGCTTGCCGTCTTTGGTCTGAATTTAATCACAGGGATTGCAATTTTTGCCGCTCGCCGAATTTTTATCGCTAACAATATTAACTATTGCAAGGTTGTCAATAAAAATTTCGATATAGGTATGCCGGAAGATTTGGAACGCATTTACTATAACCGAGGCTCCACCGCTTGGGATTACGGCGGCACGGATTATTACGTTTTTGAAATAACCGAGCGCGACGAAGAGTTTTTCGAAAAGTTTTCCGATATTCCCGACGAGGACTTTGAGTGCGACGTAGGCGAGATGAAGAGAAGCGACTTTGACGAAGAATTTTTCTGGGATAAATATATGACTATCGACCCCGAATATCTCTTCGATTTGACTAAGCCCTACGAATGGTACAAAAAAGAGGTGCGTATTCCTGATGAGCGCAGTTCTACGAAAGTAGAAAATATAGGGATTGCATTCCTTATCACTAACTACCTAAAAGGCGTCTTTTTCGCGCTTTTCTGTGACCGCTCGGGCGCAGTACGTTCAGTACAGCATCCCTCACGCTCGCAAAAAATCATCGAAAAATACGCTCTTTTAGGTGCTTCGCATTTTTGCGGATAGAAAAAAGCCGTTTACGGTTCGGTTTTTGCAAGGCAAACGACCGAAATAGTACTCGACGTACATTGATGGGAGTTTAACATAGCAAAAACCGATTTATTGCCGCAAAAATAATTAGTGATGAAGAATGCAATCCCTAAGGATAATTTATCAGTCGGAAAGGTTGTATATTTTTGAAACTAACGTCAGAGAATATCCGCGCGCGGGAAGCGACGGCGTGTTGGAGTTCTGAAAATTTAATCGAAAAAAGCGAAAACCCGTTTAAAACGCGGGCTTTTTTCGTTAAAGCCTTGAAAAACGCTTGACGAAGTTTTTTATTTATGTATAATATTAGGTGTAAAACATTTTTGCTTGACAGCGTGGTGTCGTAATGAAAGATTTATATTACGCTAATCTTTACGCCGTGTACGGCGGATTGCTTACCGATTCGCAGGCGGACATAACGGAAAGCTATTACGGGCTTGATTTAAGCCTTTCGGAAATCGCCGCGGAAAAGGGCGTTACCCGTCAGGCTGTGGCGGACGCATTGAAGAAGGCGCGCGCGCAAATGGATAAGTTCGAAAGCATAATCGGCGTTTTAAGGCTCAAAAAAGCTATCGCGGATTTTGCCCAAACGCTTCCCGAAGGAGAAAGGAAAAAACTTATCGAAATTTTGGAGTAAAAAATGGCATTTTTTTCATCACTCGGCGAAAAAATCAATCACGCCTTTTCAAAGCTTACAAACCGCGGCAAGCTTACCGAGCTTGAAATAAAGCAAGCGATGCGCGAAATTCGTATCGCGCTCTTAGAGGCGGACGTTAACATCAAGGTCGTTAAGGACTTTGTGAATACCGTTTCCGAAAAGGCTAAGGGGCAAGAAATTTTAAAGAGTTTAAGCCCCGCTCAACAAGTTATCAAAATAGTAAACGACGAACTCGTTGCTCTTATGGGCGGCACGAACGCGAAGTTAGAGGTTTCGCCTAAGCTCCCGACCGTTATTATGATGTGCGGGCTTCAAGGCGCGGGCAAAACGACGCTTTGCGGAAAGCTCGCCGTATATCTCAAAAAACAAGGAAAAAAACCGCTTTTGGTTGCGGGCGATATCTACCGCCCGGCGGCGATAAAGCAGTTGCAAGTCGTTGGCAAAAACGCGGGCGCGGAAGTCTTTGAAATGGGTACGCAAAACCCCGTTATCACCGCGAAAGCCGCTATCGAGCACGCCAAAAAGTTCGGCTTCGATACCGTTATCGTCGATACCGCGGGCAGACTTGAAATTGACGACGCGCTCATGCAAGAGCTTGAAAACATTAAAGCCGCGGTCGAACCGACGGAAATTTTACTCACGATTGACTCTATGACCGGTCAAGTCGCGGTAAACGTCGCGGAGGAATTCAACCGCCGTCTTGAAATAACGGGCGTTATTCTAACTAAGCTTGACGGCGACACGAGGGGCGGCGCGTGCCTTTCGGTAAAAGCCGTAACGGGCAAACCCATCAAATTCTGCGGCGTGGGCGAAAAACTCACCGACCTCGAACCGTTCTATCCCGACAGAATGGCTAACCGAATACTCGGTATGGGGGACGTGCTTTCGCTTATCGAAAAGGCGCAGGAAGCCGTCACCGAAGAACAAGCCAAAAAAATGGAGAAAAAGCTTCGCGAAAACAGCTTTGATTTGAACGACTATATTGAGCAAATCGATATGGTTAAAAAGATGGGCGGCGCGGGCGGAATACTCGGAATGCTCCCCGGTATGGGCAAGCTTAAAATAAAGGAAAGCGATATCGACGAAAAGGCACTGTACCGCACTAAGGCAATCATACAGTCGATGACGGAAAAGGAACGTAAAAATCCGTCGATATTGAACTATTCGCGCAAAATGCGCATAGCAAAAGGCAGCGGAACTTCTTTGCAAGAAATAAACAAACTTTTAAAAAGCTTCGAACAATCCAAGCAGATGATGAAGCAAATGAAGAACGGCAAAAAGATGCCTTTCAAATTCTAAAATTAAAGATAAGTCCGTCTATAAGTCGGTTATCATATAAAAACAATTAAAAGACAATATTTTACGGAGGTAAATACAAATGGCAGTAAAAATGAGATTGACCAGAATGGGCGATAAAAAATCTCCTTTCTATCGTATCGTAGTCGTTGATTCGAGGGTTGCTCGCGACGGTAAGTACATCGATAAAATCGGTCACTACAATCCTATCTCTAACCCCGCTGAAGTCGTAATCGACGAAGCAAAGGCAAAGGATTGGCTCGCAAAAGGCGTTCAGCCGACCGAAACGGTAAGAGCTTTGCTTTTGAACCGGGGTATCATTGAAAAACCCGCAAAGCTTTCTCCCGCTAAAACCAACCCCAAAAAGAAGAAAGGTTAACTTTTAGGGAGGCTTAAATGTTAGAACTTGTTAAATACGTCGTTCTTCAATTCGCCGAAAACAAGGACGCGGTTGAGTTCGTCGAAACGGAAAAGGGTAACGTTACCACTATCACCGTTACTCTCGACCCCGAGGATATGGGCAAAGTTATCGGTCGCCAGGGCAAAATCGCCAAGGCGCTCAGAACCATCGTCAAATCCGCGAGCGCGAGAAGCGGCAAAAAGTACAATATCGAAATTAAGGAAAGGGGAGAAATTGCATAAATTTCTCCTTTTTTCCCCTAAAAAAGGTTTATGAAAATTCTAATGGGAACGGTTTTGCGCCCGCAAGGTATCAACGGAGAAATCAAAGTTTCCGACTTTACCGACGGCGAAAAATCGCTAAAAAAAATAAAAAAAGTCTATATCGGCGGTGTTGAATACCCGCTTTTAAAGCTTTCGGGGCGCGATAACGCTTTGTTTTTACAAGTCGGCGGAATCTTTGACAGAAACGCCGCGGAAGGCTTGCGCGGAAAAGACGTTTACTGCGAAAAGGAAGAGATTTTAAAGAACGACGACAGCTATTTTATAGAGGATATCGTCGGCTCCGACCTTTACCTTACGAGCGGAAAAAAGATAGGCAAAATAGTAAACGTGTTCTCTTCGAACGTGGATATCTTCACTCTTGAAACTTCCGAGGGCGAAGCCTATTTGCCGTTCTTAAAAGACCTTAACGCCGTGGTAGACTTAGACGAAAAGAGGGTAACGGTGGACGCTTCTCGGTTTACCGAAGTTATATCGTATAGGGAGAAAAACTAATGATAATCGACATATTGACGCTTTTCCCGGATATGTTCACGCCGCTCAAAGAGAGCGTTATCGGGCGAGCGGTTAAGGCGGAAAAGGTGGAAATCCGCGTGACGGATATCCGCGATTACACGCTTGACAAACATAAAAAATGCGACGATTACACATTCGGCGGCGGTGCTGGAATGGTGCTTATGCCCCAGCCCGTTGCTTCGGCGATAGAAGCAATCGACCCCGAGCATAAAGCGCGCCGTATCTACATGTCGCCAAAAGGCAAAACCTTTACTCAAAAAATGGTGCCGGAGCTGCTTGCTTACGACCGACTGCTCCTTTTGTGCGGACATTACGAGGGGGTTGACCAACGCGTTCTCGATTTGTTCATCGATGAAGAAGTTTCAATCGGCGACTACGTTTTGACAGGCGGCGAACTGCCCGCGATGGTTGTGTCCGACGCCGTTTGCCGTTATATCGACGGCGTTTTGAGCAACGATTCTTTAACGGACGAAACTTTTACGGGCGATACGCTCGAATATCCGCAGTACACCCGCCCGCGCGAATTTATGGGGCTAACCGTTCCCGACGTTCTTTTAAGCGGCAACCATGCGGAAATTGATAAATGGCGCAAAAAAGAGAGCCTTGCGCTCACTAAAAAAATGCGCCCCGACTTAATAAAGAAAGGAGAAAACGAATAATGCAGCCGATACAGTGGTTCCCCGGGCATATGACGAAAGCCTTGAGAATGATGGAAGAAAACATAAAGCTGTGCGACGGCATAATATACGTTCTCGACGCGCGCGCGCCGTTCGCGTGCATAAACTTTAAGCTCAATCAGCTTTTCAACAACAAGCCCGTTTTGTATCTTTTGAATAAAATCGACACGATAGAAGAGCGCGACGCAGACAATCTTCGCTCGGTTTTTATTGCCGACGGCAAGCGCGTTTTAACGACGGTCGGCACAAGCCAAAAGGACGGGAAAGCCGTCTATAAGTCGATTATCGATATGTTTAAGGATAAAATCGAAGCCAAAGCCGCAAAGGGAATAAAAAAAACTTTGCGCGTTATGGTTTGCGGAATACCTAATACGGGCAAGTCGTCCGTTATAAATTCGCTGTCGGGCAAAAAGCAAGCCGCTACGGGCGACAAGGCGGGCGTGACGAAAGGCAAACAGTGGATAAAGCTTGAAAATATCGAACTTCTCGACACCCCCGGCACGATGCCGCCGAGCTTTGAAAACCAAACTTACGCGCACCATTTAGCCTATATCGGCGCGATAAACGACGATATTTTAGACAAAGAATCGCTTTGCTTAGACTTTATAGAAGAACTTTCTGCGCTTTACCCCGAAGTTTTAACGCAAAAATACGGAGTTGAAAACGGAACGCCGATTGAAGTTTATGAAAACATCTGCAAAAAACGCGGGTTTTTAATCCGCGGCGGCGAATACGATTATTCGCGTTGCGCAAAAGCCGTGTTCGACGATTTCCGCAAACAACGCTTAGGGCGCATTTGCCTTGAAAAAGAGAAAATATGAAAAAAATTATAGACATTCACGAAAAACTTTTATACGAAAACGAGCTTAAAGAGCAAGGGTATAAGCTCATCGCAGGAGTGGACGAAGTGGGCAGAGGTCCGCTTGCCGGTCCCGTCGTGTGCGCGGCGGTCGTTATGCCGCTTGACGATAAACTTTTGATAGACGGCGTTGACGACAGCAAAAAAGTTTCCGAAAAGAAGCGTAAGATTCTTGCCGAAGAAATAAAAAAACGCGCCGTTTCTTATAAGATTTGCCAAGTAGAAGCGGACGAAATAGACGAACTCAACATTCTTAACGCGACGATAAAGTGCATGCAAGAAGCGGTAAAAGGGCTTGAACATTGCGATTCCGTTATCGTTGACGCGGTAAAAACGGAATTTTGCGTTCCGTCGCTTTCCGTTATAAAAGGCGACGCGAAAAGCTACAACGTGGGCGCGGCTTCAATAATCGCAAAAGTATATAGAGATACGCTTATGGAAAATTACGCCTTAGAATACCCCGAATACGGTTTTGAAAAGCATAAAGGTTACGGCACAAAGGCGCATATCGACGCTATAAAAAAGTACGGACCATGCCCCATTCACCGCAAAACCTTCATCAAAAACTTCGTGTGATTTTTCCCTAAAAACACACGATAATCGACTTATACAAGGACTTTTTAATTATGATAATAACCGTTTCCGCCGCGGCGGGACTTGAAGCCGTAACAAAGCGCGAACTTTTCGATTTAGGAATTACAAAAGACAACGTTCCCGCGATTAACGGCAGAATTTCTTTCGAAGGCGACTTAAAAACGATTGCCGATTGCAATATCAACCTTTCCACCGCGGGAAGAGTTTATATAAAACTTGCCGAGTTCAAAGCTCCCGATTTCGACGCGATTTTCGAGGGCGTTTCGGCTATCCCGTGGGAAAACTATCTTTCCGCAAACGGTAAGCTTTTCTTCGATATCAAGCTTTTCGAAAGCAAGCTTCACGCGCTCACCGCCGTTCAAGCGGTCGCAAAAAAGGCGATTGTCAAACGGCTTTGCAAAGCGTACAAGCTTTCTTCGCTCCCCGAAAACGGCGAAAGATACAAAATAGAAATTTCCGTTCACAAGGACTTCGCCACAGTTTCGCTCGACACTTCGGGCGAGGGTTTGCACAAACGCGGTTACAGAACGCTTGCGGGCGAAGCTCAGATAAAGGAAACCCTTGCCGCCGCGCTCATAAATTTGTCCGTATGGAACAAGGACAGACCTTTCGCCGACATTTTCTGCGGCACGGGTACGATTGCCATAGAAGCCGCGCGCAAAGCCGCCGGTATCGCGCCCGGGCTTCAACGCGTATTTGATTTTACTTCGCATAAGTACTTCGACAAAAGAGTTTTTGAGCAAAGCCGCGCCGAAGCAACGGCTAAACGCGTGGAAAAAGTTACCACCCCGATTTTCGCTTCGGACATCGACGAAAAGCAACTTTCGCTCTGCCGCCGCCACGCCAAAGCCGCGGGCGTTTCCGACTTTTTGAAAATTTCTTGCGCGGATATGGCGGACTTTAATTCCGGCTTAAAGCGCGGCGTAGTAATTTCCAACCCGCCGTACGGCGAAAGATTGAGCGAGCGCGCCGACATAGAGCGGCTGTATTCGCTCCTCGGCAAGGTCGCCCGCCGCAACGAAGACTGGTGTTTTTACACGCTCACCCCCGTTACGGACTTCGAGCGGCTCTTCGGCAGAAAAGCCGACAAAAAGCGCAAAGTCTACAACGGTCGCATAGAATGTTTCTACTACACGCACCTTTCGCACTTGAAAAAGTAAAAAAAGTCTTTGTGAATGGCTTTTCGCAAAGGCTTTTTTAGTAGTTTAAACATCTTAACAAACAGGCTCCGTTTAATATAAAAAGCAATAAGTTAAAATAGAAAAGGTTTATATTGTTTTGTTTTATGTAAGCAAGTATAATTCCGAATAAGGAAAAACTTGTGCCATTATGGAAAGAATACAGATTGCTTTTAGAGTTTTTCTATATATGCCTAACGCAACAATGAAACCCAAAGCACAAACGGAAAGAAACAATAGTAATAAAGATATTTTTTCGTATATTTCAGGTGTCGCAAATAAATTAGGAATTTCTTCCTTATTCTCTTCTTCATGAAATTCATCTTTTTTCTTGGTCATATTCTTTACTCTCTACACATGTATACGCGTATTGCGTACAGCATATAATAATTTTAGCACGCAATACGCGTATTGTCAACGCATTTCGCGTATTTTATGATAAAAACTTTTCGAGGTGTAAATATGGAATTTTTCGAAAAGTTGAAAGAGATAAGAAATGAGTATGGTCTTACACAAAAAGAGGTGGCTCAAAAGGCTGGCTTGTCAATTACGGGCTACGCCGGTTACGAACAAGGTTATAGAGAACCCGATTTAAAAACAATTTCGAAAATTGCCGACGTGTTAGGCTGTAGCGTTGACTATCTTTTAGGTAGAGAAGATGATTTCGGTAAAATAATCGGTGGTGAAAACGGCGTAATTCTTAACGCAGACGAGGAAGAACTTGTAAAAGCGTATCGCAAACTATCTTCTTCCACAAAGTCGGCAATGTTGTCTACTTTGAAAAGCTTATCCGAAAAAGAAAGTTAATAGTTTTAAGGATTACATTCCTTATCTACTCAATACCTAAAAGGCGGCTTTTTCGTGCTTTTAAAGCGACCGCTCGGGCGCAGTACGGCAAGTACAGCATCCCTCACGCTCGCAAAAAATCATCGAAAAATACGCTCTTTTAGGTGCTTCGCATTTTTGCGGATAGAAAAAAGCCGTTTACGGCTATGGTTTTTGCAAGGCAAACGACCGAAATAGTACTTGATGTACATTGATGGGAGTTTAACGCAGCAAAAACCGATTTATTGCCGCAAAAATAATTAGTGATGAAGAATGTAATCCCTAACAAACAAAAAGAACCTCGGTTGAACGACCGAGATTTTTTTTGACAAAATTTTAATTTGCTATTGAATTTCTTTTAAAGATATGTTACAATATTTACGTGATTTCCTAAAATAACAAAAAAACATAAAAAAATTTCAAAAAAATTTAAAAATTTTTTGTAAAAGTGACAATATGTGTCATATATGGTATGCTAAAATGGCAAAAAGCGACAAAAAAATATCGCGTGAAAAAGTTTGCATGGGCAATACCGCAAAAATGCAAAGCATTTCTACAAAGCTTTTACAACAAAAAAAGAGAACCGAAAAGGTCCTCTAAATTCGTTGCCAACGCAACACCTTATTAAAAAGGCTTTTTGTTTAACATTTATTTTAACTGCTATGTAATTTAAATGCTAACATAAGAATAACACATCGAAGGAGATATGTCAAGAAAATGAGCGACAAAAGTAAAAAATACTTTATCGGGTTAGACCTCGGCACAAATTCGGTCGGCTACGCCGTCGTGGACAAGGACTGCAAGGTCGTGCGCAAATCGGGAAAGAGAATGTGGGGAAGCGTTTTGTTTGACGAAGGACAAGCCGCCGCTTCCACGCGCGTTCAACGTAGTTCGAGACGAAGATTCGAAAGAAGAAAAGAGCGAATACGGCTTTTGCAAAGCTTGACGGCGAAAAGCGTTACGGAAGTTGACCCGTCGTTTTTCGCTCGGCTTGAAAGGTCGTTTTTGTTAAACGCGGAAAAGGACAACGAGTTCGGGCGCGACAATATTTTTAATCTTTTCGACGGCGAATACACCGACCGCAATTATTACGCCGATTACAAAACGATTTATCACTTGCGCAAGAGATTGTGTGAGGACAAGAGCCAAGCCGATATTCGGCTCGTTTACCTTGCCCTTCATCACATGATAAAGTACCGCGGGAATTTTTTGCACGACGAGGAGCGTTTGCAAGCGGGTAGCGAGGATTTAGCAAAAAGTATCGAAGAGTTTTTCGAAGCCTATTACGATAAGTTCCCCGACGAGGACGAAGAAACGGGCGAGATTATAGGACATGCGGATATCCCCGCCGAAGAATTAGCCGACATTTTGAAAAGCAAAGGCAAAAAGTCGGAGAAAAAAGACGATATAATCAAAAAGATATGTGCTAACGATAACTCATTAAAGAAAAAGGCTTCCGCGTTCGCTTCGCTTCTGCTCGGCTACAAAGCCAACTTAGCCGACCTTTTCACGATTGGAAGCGGCGACGAGGACAAAGCAAAGGATGTGAAAATATCTTTCGACGGAGCGGACTATGACGAAAAGGCGGAGAGCTTCCCCGAGCTTTTCGGCGACGACGGCGCGGAGCTTATCGGCGTTTTAAAAAAGATATATTCCGACCTTACGCTTTCGGCGATTATCGGCGAGGGCAAAAAGTACGTTTACGAAGGAATGATTGAACGCTACGAAAAGAACAAAAAAGACCTTTTAATGCTAAAAACCGTCCTAAAAGCCGACGAGCGGATATACAACGAATTTTTTAAAGAAAGCAACGAGAAAAAGGTTAGCTTCGTTTCTTATTTTAAGCCGCACGTGCGCGGAAAACAAAACGAAATAGGCAAGCGCGCAAGCAAAGACGACTTTTATAAGGCGGTTAAAAATCTTTTGGGTAGCGATAAATTCCCCGATTCGGAAGCGAAAAGTTACGTTCTTTCGCGCATAGAAGAGGACGACTTTTTGATAAAGCTCAATTCCACGCGCAACGCCGTTATTCCGTATCAACTCAACCTCAACGAAATGGAAATTATCCTTGACAATCAAGGCGTTTACTATCCCGAATTAGCTGAAAATCGCGACAAAATAATAAGTTTACTTACCTTCCGCCGTCCGTATTCCGTCGGCGTTATCAAGCCCGAAAGCCGTTTCGCCTGGGTTGAAAAGGCGGACGTGAAAGACGAGCGCGCGTACCCGTGGAACTTTGAAGAAGTTGTCGATTACGATTCCGCTTCGGAAAAATTCATAAAAAACTTGACGGGCAGATGCACTTATTTTAAGGACGAATACGTTTTGCCCGCAAATTCCGTTATTTATCAAGCGTATAACGTTTTGAACGAGCTTGCGAATGTGAGAATTATTTTGTCGGAGGGTGGCGAAAGGCGGCTCACCGTCGGTGAAAAACAAAGGTGCTTTAAGTTGTTCCTTGATAATTCGACCGTAAAAACAAAAGATATAACGAGCGAACTTTTTAAAGCGTTCAGAGTAGATTCGAAAGGTTTGACCGGGCTTGGCGGCGACGGCAAAAAGTTTTTGAGTAAAATGACGGGGTACCGCGCGATAAAAACGGCTTTAAAAATCGACTGTTTCGTTGAAGAAAACGGCAAAATTCAAACGAATTACGAACTTTTCGAGCTTTACGAAAAAATCGCGGAAATACTCACCGTGTTCAACGATTGCAAGATAAAACGCCGCGCGCTCGAAAAACTTTTCGGCGAAAAATTCCCGAAAGCCGCGATAGATTTGCTCGTTAAACAAAATTTTGTCGGCTGGGGCAGACTTTCCCATAAGTGCCTTTGCAAAGCGGAAGGCGCGAACGGCTTGAACGTGCTTGAAACTATGTATTCGACGGATAAAAACTTTATGAGCGTTATATCCGACGAAACTCTCGGTTTCAAGGAGATTTTCGATCAAAAAACCGACGAAAACTCGGGCGAAATCAAGTATTCTCAAATCAACGAATTGTATATTTCGCCGTCGGTAAAGCGCACCGTATGGCAAGCGGTGAAAGTCGTGAAAGAAGTAGTAAAAGCCGTCGGGTGTGAACCGTGCGGAATTTACGTTGAATCGACGCGGCAAGACGACAAGAAAAAGGTTACGAAAACGCGCGCTGAAAAGTTGAAAGAACTTTACGAAAAAGTGCGCAAGGATACCGACGAATACAATAAAGGATTTTACGAAAAATCGGTGGGCGACAATCTAAAAACAATGAGCGACGATAAGCTCAACGACGACATGGTTTACCTTTATATGTTGCAGATGGGTAAAAGCATGTACTCGGGCAAATCGCTTGACTTAAAGAATTTAAGCACGACTTGCGAAATCGACCATATTGTCCCGCGCCATTACATAAAAGACGATAGTTTTGAAAACCGCGTGCTTGTTTTAAAGCAAGAAAATCAAGAAAAATCGGGTACGCTCGCGTTAAAAAAGAGCGTTCGCGACGAAATGACTCCTTTCTGGATGTTCCTAAAAAGCAAGGGATTTATCGGCAAAAAGAAGTTTGGGAACTTGACAAAATCGGAATACACCGAAAAAGATATGACGGGCTTTATAAACCGCCAACTCGTCGAAACAAACCAAAGCATGAAAGCCGTGCGCGACCTTTTAAAAAGCCGTTATTCCTCTTCCGACGTGGAATTCATAAAGGCGGGTATCTCGTCCGCGTTCCGCTCGGCGCATACGCAAAAAGGCTACGTTGAGTTTTTTAAACTTAGGGAATTGAATGATTTCCACCACGCAAAGGACGCTTATCTTGCCGCCGTAATCGGCTATTTTACGCGCAAAATTTACCCGATTTGGGGCGCAAACGACCAGTCGAGAATATTGCGCGACGAAATAGAATCTTCCGCCGGCAGAGATATTTCCGAGCTTCGCGAAAAACGCTACGGCATTGTTGTTGACTCTATGATTTACGCAACCCCCGACCGTGACGACGACGTTATCTGGAACACTTGTTACAACAATATTTTGTCTGCGTTTTTAAACAACGACTGCCTTGTCACGCGAAAAAAAGAGGAAGCAAGCGCGCAGTTTTATAAAGCTACCATTTACAGACTTCGCGCGGAAAAAGGTGTTAATTTGCGTTATGCCGTTACTCGTAGCGGCGAAAAGAAGCCTTTACCGTTAAATTACGGCAATTATGACGGCGAAAGCGACGCTTATTTTGTGCTTGCGACCGTGCAAAAAGGCAAAAAGACGGAAACGGTTCTCACGGGCGTTCCCGTTCGTATCGCATACCTTGCGAAAAAGAACGAAACCGCCGTCGACGATTACTTGAAAAGCTATTTCGAAGCTAATAAAAAGGTTTACGTTTCGCATGACAAACGCAGAATTTTGAAGTATCAACTTATCCGTTACAACGGGCAACTTTGCTACATAACCGCCGCAACGGAAGTTATAAACGCCGAGCAGCTTATTATGGATAAAAGGTATTCGTTGCTCCTGTACTGCATAGCGCACCCGAACAAAAAAGTGACGGTTAAAGACAACGTTTATAGGCTTACGGCAGTCGAAAACGGAGAGTATTTTACGAATTTGATGAAAGAGTTTGTAAAAGCTTACGCGGAAAAACTCAACGAACGCTACCCTTTGTATGCAAAATACGCCGACGGAGCCGTCGCTTACGTTGAGTCCGAAAAATTTGCCACATTGCCTTTATACGCCGAAAAGGAAGCTTGCAAAGCGGCGTATATTCTCAACTTGCTTAATTTGACGAAAGCCGGTAGTACGCAACTTGATATGAGAAAATACGATGGTAGTACAAGTTGGGGAAGATTAGGCGGCAAAACAATCCGCAAAGACGAGGTCGACTGGATAGACACTTCTATCACGGGCATTTATCGTACGGAAATAAAGGGGGAGCAGTAAATTATGGGGTGGCGCACGGTAGTAATCGAAAGCCCGTGTAAGCTTTCGTACAAGAACGAACATATGTTGATACGAGGCGAAAAGGACGTTTCGGTTTTTATTCCCGAAATCGATACGCTTATCGTCGCCACCACGCAATGCGTAACGAGCGCGGTGCTTATTTGCGAACTTTTGAAAAACAAAGTCAACGTTATTTTGTGCGACGAAAAGCACAATCCGCATTCGCAGATATTGCCCGTTGCCGGGTGCCATAATTCTTCTAAAAAAATCGCCGAACAGATAAAATGGACGGACGAAAACAAAGCCAAAGCCTTTTCGGCAATAGTCAGGCAAAAGATACTCAATCAATCTTCAATGCTTAAAAAAGCTGATAAACAAAAGGAAAGCGAAATGCTAAAAGTTTACGCTTCCGAGGTTACGCTCAACGATACGACCAACCGAGAGGGCTTTGCCGCAAAGGTGTACTTCAACGCGCTTTTCGGTATGGGCTTTACGCGCGATAAGGCTTGCGCCGTGAACGCCGCGCTCGATTACGGCTATACGGTTCTATTGAGCTGCTTTAATCGCGAAGTTGCCGCCGCGGGGTATCTCACGCAGTTCGGCATACGGCATTGCAACGACTTTAATCAATTCAATTATTCTTGCGATTTAATTGAGCCGTTTCGTGTGATTATCGATAATTACGTTTATTTTTCGCCGCCGAGCGATACTTTGACGGGCGAATATAAGCGCGAACTTATTTCCTTGTTGCAAACGAAAGTGAGCCTTGAAAAAGAGCATTTTTTGTCCGACGCGGTGGGAATTTTCGTGCGTAGAATGTCGGAAGCCGTTAGTACGGGCGATATTCAATCGGTAAAAATGTATGAGTTTTAGATTTATGAGAATGATGTTGTTTTTCGACCTGCCGAGAGATACCGCAAAACAACGCGGGGCGGCGGCACGGTTCGTGAAAGACCTTTTGAAACAAGGCTTTATAATGCTTCAAGAGTCGGTTTATTGCAAGCTTTCGCTCAACGCAAGCTCGCTTGAACTACAAAAGGAAGCGGTTAAAAAGGTTAAGCCGAAAGAGGGTAACATTATGCTTTTAACGGTCACCGAAAAGCAGTTCAATTCAATGGAAATGCTACTCGGCACAATCGAAACAAAGCAGATTTCGAACGTAGAGAGGGTCGTTTTTATATGAAAGCCTTCTTTTATACGCTTGAAAATTTTTCGGAGTTTAATTTTACGGAGAATAAAATTCTTGCCGTCGAAACGAACAATAAAAAGTTCTTTTTGTCGCTCGTTAAAAATCTAAAAGCCGTGGAGTGCGACGGGCGCGAAGTTGCTTTTTACGAAAAGGATAAGCCCTTGTCGCTCGATAAAGATTACCTTTTGTTTCTCGATTATTTCGACACCGAGCCGCTAACGAAAACGATAAACGGCAAGGTTTTGAAAAACCTTTCGTCCGAGCTTGAAAAAACGCCCGAAAGCTTTTTGGAGTATTCCGCGCTTATGGCTAAGCTCTATTCTTTCGTCATAAAAAGGCTTGACGAAACGGAAATAACCTTTGAAAGCGACGGCGAACGCTCCTTTGACGAGGTTTTAAAGCTCTTTTCCGTGTCGGTCGCTCAACCGAGAGGAGATATTCTCGCAAAAATACTCAATCTCGTGGAAGTTTCGGGCGAACTCGGCGTGTTTAAGCTCTTGGTTTTTGTAAACGCAAAATGCTTTTTCGAAAAGCGCGAACTTGAAGAAATAATTAAAATGGCGAAATATCGCGGCGTTTCGCTTTTGCTCGTCGATAACGTCGTCACAAAAGAAAAAATCTCCGACGAAACGCTTTTATGTGTGGACGAAGATTTTTTCGAATACGTTTTTTAAATTAACTTGCTTGTTTTACTTGTGCTTATATTTGATTTATGGTAGAATATAGTTGTAAATAGTCCTTTTAAGGCGTTTAAAGTTAACGGAATTGCTGTTTTCCGCGACCGAAATCTCGGATTTGAGGTTTTAGGTCTATGTAATTTTA
>DHMS01000041.1 GCA_002405915.1 Christensenella sp. UBA4636 | reverse complement strand
CGCTTAACGCGACAGCCCCTTTTCTAATTATTCAATTGCCGAACTTGGGAAATTTCCCAAACAAATTTTTTAAATTTGCCATTCCTGATGGTTCGTTTCAGTTATTTTTAATTGCCAAGAACGTAAATCCTCGCCGTAGCAATAATTAATGAGGAAATTATAAAACTGATGTTGCTCATTCGAGTTGTTAATAAGGTCAAAGGTTCCGCTTGATAATAGTCGATGTGATACAATAGGATGCAATTCCAATGCTGCACAAAATCTCATGCAATCAATTAATGTTGGCATTACAGAACCATCAAGCATAGCGCTAATTTTCTTATTATCAACTTTAGAAGATTTTGCTAATTGATTCACACTAAATCCACCATCATCCATAAGAACTTTAAGATTGTAGCCAAAAGAGCCTGAAAGTCTATTTTTTAAATCAATAGCATCTTGATTGTCTTCAATAACTCTAGGAATGTCAGCATCTTGAGCTCTTAAAAAAATCTTTTGATTGTGTTCATCATCTGTTTTAATTTTTTTCGGGCTTAATTTTTTCCGTTTATCGCAAGCTCTACAAGAATCATATGGTAAATTCTCGTCATCATCCTCTATTGAATTAAATGCAAGGCAACACTCATCTCTATGTGCCATTGCATACTCACTTAGATGTCTTTTACCATTCTCTAATTCTACATACTTAGCATCATTGATTACAAAGTAACCGTCAACGTACAATATTTCTTTATTGGTTAATGTTTGTTTTAACTTGGAATTATTGATTGTCGCATAAAACGAACTAAGAATACCACCAACAAAGGTTTGTGTGTCTTTGATGCGAATAACCTGATTCGCAAATTCAAAATCTCGCTCTTCTTTGAGTTTTGTATGTTGAATATCTTCTATTTGATTGACAAGATTTGCCACATCATCCCCATGATTCCGCTTGTTCCAAGTTTCAACTACATACTTTAAGTCGATCAAAAAAGCATGAATAATCTCATGATCCTCTGCGCCTTTACGGTAATCGGTTTTTGAGTATCCAATATACTCAAGCGTTCCATTTAAGTTAAGTTTATTATTACATTTATTATAGGGGAGAATAAAAGCATTTCTTATCTTTTGAATTTCATCGCCCATTTTATTCTTAATGAAATCGCCATATGTTATCTGCTTTTGAATTGAGGTCGTTTCAGGCAAGTCTTTGTTGTCGGCAGTATAACCAAAACGATAAAATTTAGCATCTAAAACATAAGCGATATTATCTCGAATTAATATTGTATCCGGTCTTAAATCACTACTTGAAAAAGGCTCATACCCCTTAGCTTTCATATACCAATTAGCACTCGGATTGAATTTTGATGCATCTCTATTCCCAAAGATTGCATTAATCATTCTTTCAAAAATATAGTGATAGGAATCAACACCGTATACAAGTTCATTCTCGTTTTGGTCGTCACTTAACCCCTCAACAATAGAAAGCATATGTTTTAGCCTTTCTTTTTTTTCATCGTCAAAGGTCTTACTCAACTCTTTACTTAAGGTATCTGTATAAATATCTTTGAGTTCTTTATAGAATGGCTTGGTTTCAACAAAATTTGAGCTTCTAATTCCAAATAGCCAACCTAAAATATCGATGCTTTTCTTAACACAATATTTATGAATCTCAACTATAATGTTATCTAAATCGTTTTTAACCGACACAACAATGTCACAATAGACAACATTTCCATTAGATATTATAGGTTGCCCATTAAGAGTCCTTTTCCAATCAACTTTCCCACGTTGATTCTTTTTTAAAACTTTCTCTCTATTGACATAAAAACCATTCATTAGATAGTCTCTAATAATCCACAAATAAGAAAGCAGAGGAATAGCCTCGTTGTTTGAAAACGATGACTCGACCTTTATTCTTGAGTCAGAGTGTGTCTTTGCAATCGAAATAGTTTGTAATATTGCAAGAACATCACTTCTGCTATTTTCAATAGATGACTCATCAAAATTATAAGTTTCCGGGTAATAGAAATCAATTCTGTTATTCTTAATTTTTATACCAATAAAAGAGTCATCTACTTTGTTAGTGACTTTATGATAATTCGTCTCGATATCAACAGTATCTTTCTTACTTGTTGAAGACGTCATTGTTAAACACTCCTAAGCCGTTCTTTTTATATTCTTTGACAAGGTCATCAAGACATTTGACATCTTCATTAAACCATTTTGATCTATCAAATTTTGCAACATCTGCCCACAAATATTCAAGAACCTTATAGGCAAAATCATCAACAACAGCTTCATCGGCTACTTCATTTACATCTTTACACATTCCTTTTTGATCAACAAAATAACACACCTAATTGTTTATCTTCGCTGTTTAGCCCATTAGAAACTCTTAAAATGTAAGCATTTATTCCTTCAACAAATTCTTGCCATGTAATATTTGCGCCTGGAATATAACAAGACTTAAATGTATGAGTTGAATCAAATACATTTAAGAGCTTTTTAAACTTCCATCTTCTCTTGAAAGCTGTATCTAAAATAAATACATTTTGGTCAGATGTATTCATTGTAGCAAAAATGGAGAGATTGCCAGGTAATTTTATATCAGAAAATGTATATTGCCCATTGAATTTTTCTTCCAAATAATGCATTACATTGACGTTCATAATACTGTATTCGCTGACACCATTTTTTCTATCGAGCAACTGGAAAATGTCACCAAAAATACTAGCGGCACTACCTCGATTTAATTCTTCAATAACTATAGCAACATCATGTGCATCATTTACACAACCAGTTAAATCTGATGTATTTAAATAATTATCAATCCCAACTATTAAGGCTTTTTTCATATAAAATCCCCCTTTGTTATTTTCTGTATAGTTCGTCCAAAGTTTTTCCGTCTTTGTTTTTCCATTCAACCCAACCGTTTGTTGAGCCGCCGAGAATAAAATCACTTGCACCGCTTGGCGTGTTAAACTCCAGTGTTATTAGCAATATACAAATTCCATTTTTCGTAATAATATCGCCGTTGGACTTCAACTCCAATCTTTGCCTATTATACTTTTCAAGGTTCGCTGGTTTTGCTATATTTATCTGAGAGCCTTCCAGCACTTGAAACTTATCCCCATCATACACTCCATAGGCAAGAATACCATTTCTTGTTGTGTGAAAAATTTCACGGTTATCGTTATTTTGTTTTGCGTCGTTCATTTTATAACCGAGAGTAGCCATTATAAGCTGAATTTCGTCGTAGACTTCTTCGACAGAGGGAAGATCGTATTCATCGATTTCATATTTCGGTCTGACAGAATTTTCTACTTTGTATCGCTTGGATTCGTATGCTTTGATAATTGCATATTCCTCAAGCCCGCTGATCATATCAAGCGAAAAGGTTTTATTGTCTGCCAGAAACATAATAGCTTTATTCCAAAAATCTTTTGAGCGGTTATGGTCATCAAGACGAGCGACGCCGTTTCTTGTTTGTCCAATATAGATTTGTGCTATTTTATTTTCGTCGTTTTCGTTAATTAAATAGTATATTCCGGGACGTGTAATTCCCGAAATTTTCTTTGCTTCAGATAATAACGGACGCGAGGTATAACATATGTAGTTATTGTGGACAAATGCCGCCGGATAGAACGAATCCCATCAGGTTGTCCATTATAGTAAATTGTTTCAAGTTTTTTACTGATAGACATTTTTCTTTTCCTCAAAACATTCAAACTTAATTCCTTTATTCAAAAGATATAATTCTATACTGTTGAACATCGAAACAAATCAGTCAACTTGCTCGTAATAATAAGAGTAGTCGATTCCTTTCATAAAGATTTCACGATTGTTTATATCGTCGGTCAATGCGCCTTTTATAAGTTCATAAATATGCGAGGAATCCACAGGGCTTTCCTGCATAGCCGTAAGATATTCCTTCTTATCAATTTTACTCCAATCGGTACACTTTTTAAGATTCTTTTTCAGAATCAAATCCAACCATATACGAGTACTTCGCCCGTTCCCTTCCATAAACGGATGAGCGACGTTCATTTCAACGTACTTTTTTACTATGTTTTCAAGCGTATCTTCGGGCATTTTTTCGATCAACCGCAAATTATCCTGTAAAAACATAGCGGGAGCAAACGCAAAACCGCCTTTTGCAATATTAAGCGTGCGGATTTGCCCGGCAAAATCATATAATCCGCCGAATAAATACGCGTGAATTTGTTGTAAGCCTTTGACTGTTCCGACTTCAATGGCGTCTATAAAAGAACTATCAAACAAAGCGTACGCCTTTTGCTTGCTTTTGCCGTCAATCGTTTCGTCAGACCGTGTAAACCAACCGATAAATTCCGAACCGACTTTGCTCGGAAACTCCGCGGCAAGTTTAATAACGCCGTCGGAATCCAATGCGTCCGACATATACTTCTTTCCATCGGCGGCAGTTAATTTCAGTTGGGTAGTGGCACTAACCAACTCGCTGTTTTCTTTTTTCAGTTTGGCTTTCAGGTATTTCCAATAGTTGCGGCATTTTTCGTAATTATCTTCTTTTCTGATTGCCCCGATAATATCAAGAACACTGAAATACCACTTATTGTTTTCCTCGTTCCAAGCGGCACGCACTTCTTTATCGTTAAAAAATCTGATTGATATTTTCATACAATCCCCTTACATTTACATTGACCATAAAGCCACAAGCAACAGTTTTTTAAGCAATTATTTTTCGATTTTCTCTTCAAATGTAATTCCTTTACTTTCGCAAAAAGCGTAGAATTTGCCTTGCGAAACAATTTGCGGTTCGCGGTTATCCTTTTCCCAACGGCAAATTGTAGCGTAGGATACGCCAAGTTCCTTTGCCAATGCCTCCTGCGTTAAAAGAAGTTTCATTCTCGCATATTTTACTTTTTCGGAAAATTTCATTTTAAACCTCATAGTTCGTTCGGGTTATCGGGTAATAAAGAAAATTAGTCGTCTTTTTTAAGATGTGTTTCCCGATTTTATACCTTGATTTTTATTCGTTTGCGCCCTTTTGATAATCTTTATTTTATTATAACATATTTTGACAGAAAAATCAACAATAAAAGTCGGTTCGCAACCGACTTTTATCGCATTTAGAAAGCATTACGAAAAACTGTAACATGTTGCAATTTTTAGTAATATCTATCAAAATTTTCGCTGTTTACTTTAATTTTTTCTTTATTACGGCAAAGCAATATTGCTTGCCGATCAGCAGTTCTATCGGACTTACAGCTGTGCCGCCAAAAAATGGGAATAATACGAACACCAAAACAAAAATGGAGTTCGTATTATTCTTTTATAACGACTATTTCGGTATTAAAGTCGAAACAAACGTGCAAAAGGAGCAGAAAAAGTCGGGCGTTTAATCGCTCGGCTTTTTCTATACTTAAAAACAGGTGCTTGCAAAACTACAATATACAACAAAAGAACATTTCAAAGATTCGATAATCCACCGAATTACCCTTGACAATTATAGATTTATCGTGTAAAATAAATTCAGACTTTATTTTACTCAAAATAATTTGCGAGGGTTGTATCAATGTATATAAAAAGACATCTTGAAAACGAAGTAATAAAAGCGTCGAAAAACTATCCCGTCGTTATGGTTTGCGGACAAAGACAAGTCGGAAAGTCTACCATGTTAAACCATATTAAGGAGTCCGACCGAAAATACGTTACGCTTGACGATATAAATGCACGCCGACTTGCAGAAACCGACGTAGGTTTATTTTTTGAAACATACGGGACGAAACTATTGATAGACGAATTTCAGCGCGTTCCGTCAATTTTACTTGAAATAAAGCGGATTGTAGACGAAAAAGCCCTAAACGGCGAAGATAATTCCGGCATGTTCTGGCTTACCGGCTCGCAAAAATTCAAGATGATGCAAAACGTTTCGGAATCGCTTGCAGGTCGTGTCGCCGTATTCGATATGGCGAGTCTTTCTAATGCAGAAATAGAAGGACGTGAGGCGCATTGCTTTTCGCCCGAACTTGACGTGTTGAAAGAAATGGCGAAAACAGCAAGAAAAAAGGATATCCACGAAATTTATCAAGATATTTTTCGTGGCGGTATGCCTAAACTTATAACGTCGGATATTGACCGCGATCGGTATTATTCCGATTACGTCAATACGTATCTTGAAAGGGATATAAAAGACTTATCGCAAGTCGGTAAATTGAGTGAATTTTATGATTTTCTTGTTTTACTTGCCGCAAGAACGGCGCAAGAACTTAAATACGATGAACTTGCAAAGGCGATAGGCGTATCCGCTCCTACGGTTAAAAATTGGGTTAGTATACTCGAAAGGTCGGGAGTTATCGTAATTTTACGCCCCTATGCGTCCACTTTAACAAACAGGCTCGTCAAAACGCCGAAACTATATTTTATGGACACGGGATTATGCGCATATTTATGCCGTTGGCCTACTGCCGAAACTTTAGAAAACGGCGCAATGGACGGCGCGTTCTTAGAAACTTACGTTGTATCCGAGATTATAAAGAGTTATTACAATGCGGGAAAAACGCCTGATTTGTATTACTATCGCGATATCGATAAAAAGGAAATAGACCTACTTATCGAAAAGGGCGATAAACTTTATCCGATAGAAGTTAAAAAGGCTAAAAATCCTGCGCATGCGGATAAAAATTTCGACGTGCTGAAAGTGTTCAAAAAGCAAATCGAACCCGGTATAATTTTGTGTATGAGCGACGAATTGATTCCATATAGCAGAAACGCTTGGTTCTGTCCTATATCGATTATATAAAAGCAGTTTTCGTTTTATTTTTCGGTGCTATGCTATTATTACGCAAAAACTTTACAAAAAACTTAGAAAAAGGTTTGCTTCTTCCTTTGAACGGATTGGCAAACCTCTTTTTTATTTCAAATTGTCAAATTTAACGACTATTTTGCGGCGAAAATATTCAAAGCATCGTTAAAACAACCTTGTTCGGTTTCGGCAATAACCCTTTCGTCAAGAGCGGGGGTAAGCCCTACGCCATGGATACATTTGCCGCTGACGGGGAAGAAAAGCTTTGCGGTGGTGAGCTTCAACGCGCTGCCCGTTAGGCTCGTGAACGTCGTCTGCATAATGCCTTTGCCGTAAGTTTTATATACCGTTTCGCCCGTTATATCGACGCTTTTTTCAAGAATTACGCGAACGGAAGAGTCCGTATCGTAGTCGAGCATACACCCCATCAAGGCTTCGGAAGCGGAAGCCGAGCCGCCGTTTGCAAGAAAAATTACGTTCTTTATGCCGTATTTTTGCCCGCAAGCTTTTGGCATGGAATAACTTTCGGTATTGCCGCCCGACTCTTTGACGACCATTCCGACAAGCTTTTCGCCGTTGCGCTCGGTAGTGAGCATTGAAGCGACGGAAAGCATTATGTTGACGAAGCCGCCGCCGTTGTTGCGCAAATCGACGATAAGCGTTTCTTTGCCCTCTTCTTTGAATTTTTCGAGAGCTTTTTCAAACTGCCCGACAGAACCGGTAAGTCCCGCGCCGTTACCCGAAAAGCCGTCGTAATCTATAACGGCGATTTTTGCGTTTTCGGAGCCGTTCAAAGGGTATCTCGCGTTATCGCCGCGGCGTGAAAATTCTACCGTTTTGCCGTCGTCCGACAGGAAAGCGTATTCGCCGCTATCCGAATAATATTTGACGTAAGTCTGCAAATAAGCGCTTCTTTTGACGTTATAGGCGGCTTTTTCGGCGCCGTAAGAAACTTCTATCACAAATTCCTCTTCGGGCTTAAATTTGTTAAATTCGTTGCCTATTTCGTCGTCGCCGTTCACTTTAGTGAATTTCGCCGCGTCGACCGCCTTTACACCCGTAATCATGCCGTTTTCCTTAACGCCCGCTTTATACGCGGAAGAATTGCCGATAACGGTAACGATTTTTCCGTCGGCGTTAAGCGCAACGCCCACGCCCTCGCGATTGCCCGCGTCCTGCGATTTTATTTCGGCGTATTCTTCTTTGGTGTAATACTCGGAATATTTATCGTCCTTTAAAAGTTCGTCGGCAAAAAGCCCTACTATGTCCTTTTCGTCGTCTATATCGTAATAGTTCTTTTTATAAGTCGAAAGAATAAATTCTAATTCTTTTAAGTCCTTATCTGCGGTTAATTTTGCCGTCCAGAACCCGCCGAAGAACACCGCGACGGCTACGGCAAAAGCCATTAACGAATACAAAACCTTTCTGTAAACGGGCATTTTTATTTCTCCATTACAAGCACATTTTTATAAAAAGTCGCTCTATAAGTCGATTATCTCACATTTTAGCCTATTAAGCGCATCATTATCGAGATGAGGCGAAACGTGAGCGCGTCCGAAAATTTGCGGATATCGAGCTTTGTTTCGCGCTGGATTTTATCGAGCCTATAAATGAGCGTGTTGCGGTGCATATATAAAATTCTGGAAGTTTCCGACACGTTAAGGTCGTTTTCGAGGAAAGCTTCGGCGGTCGAGAACATATCGGCGTCACGAAAAACCGCTTTCGCTTCGGCGTTTACCATCATGTCGAGATATTCGCTTAGCTTGAACTTAGGCACGTCTTCGAGCATTTTTACGAGAAGATAGTCCTTATACGAATGCACCGACGCGCCCACCGAAAAAATCGTACTCATTCTTAAAGCATTCGTTGCCTGAACGTATGCGTTGTTTATCTCTAAAAGGTTCGCGGCTATTTCGCCCACGCCTATACGAACGGAAACGCCCGTTTCGTCCTTAATATCTTTAACGAGAGCGCGAGCAAAAACTTCGGGCGCGAACTGTTCGCTACCGTCTAAGAATTTGACGAGAGTAACGCACATATCGTCCGTTAAAACCACACAATCGCGTTCGCCCGCATACTTTAAAACATGGGTCGCGACTTCTTCCGTTTTGCCCTCCGAATTAGAGATGACGAGCGCGCAACATTTAACGTCCGGCACGGAAAATTTACGCATGAATTTTTGTATTTGTTGGCGGGTGTAATCGCCGAAAACGATGCTCTTCATCTGTTCGGCATACCCGAGGTCGTTTTCCTTTTCACTGCTACTGTCAAGGATAGACATTATAAAGTACGCGTAATTTTTTTCGACCGCGCCCGTACCGTCTATACTGCCGATAAGCTTTGCGTTACGGAAGCGGAAATTGAAAAATGTTTTACCGCACTTTTCGTCGGCGTAAATCTCGTTGAAAGAAGTTTCGCTCGGCAAAACCCAGTCGGCCTTTTCCCTCGTGGTGGCGGAAAACTTCATAGTTTCGGCATAAGCGTCGATATCTATGCCGGTTTTTTGCTTGACGGATTTTAAAATAGAGGTAAGTTCGCTATCCATGAGTATATTCCCCTCCGTTGACGTAAAAAATCAAGTCACAACGTGCATTGTGCATATTGCCCTTTTATTTTATATTAAAACTGTACAATTTGCAACAATTTTGATATATATTTTTTATATAACCTTATGCAAAAAGCCGTAAACGACGAAAAAAGACTAAAAAAAACGCAAAGTTAAAGACTGCTTCCTAAAAGGAAACAGCCGTAAAACTTTTTAAAACTTTGATTTCGCATTGAAAATTATGTTGCAAAGCCCGTCGGCGAAGTCCTCTTCGTGCGTGACGAGAATAACCGTGCCTTCGTACTTTTGTATAGCTTCCTTTAAAGCGGCTTTCGCGCGGACGTCGAGATGGTTGGTCGGCTCGTCGAGAATTAAAAGGTTTGAAGCCGACTTAGTGAGAACGGCAAGTTTTGCGCGGACTTGTTCGCCGCCGCTCATTTTAGTAAGCGGCTTCGTAGCAAGCTCGCCTTTAAGCCCGACTTTGGCAAGAGCCGCCCTCTTTTCCTTTTCGCTGTCCCTCGGATAAAACTCGGAATAGTAAGATGACGCGCTTATAGAGGGGTTTTTGAAGTTTAGCTCCTGTTCGAGATAAAGTATTTTTGCCGCCGGATGAATGTAAAAACTTCCGCCGAGCGACGGGATTTTATGGAGCAGAGTTTTTAAAAGCGTGGTTTTGCCTACGCCGTTGGTACCCTTAACCCAAAGCTTGTCGCCGCTTTTTAAGTGAAAGCTTATGGGCGGAATAAGCGTTTTGGTATAACCTACTTCGAGGTCTTTTACGACGACGAAGTCTTTAGCGTTCACGTCTATATACGGAAACGAGAAAACCGCGTCGTAAATTTCCACCGGCTTTGACAATACGTCCATTTTATCGAGCATTTTTTGCCTTGAATGAGCCATTTTCGCGGTTGAAGCGCGCGCTTTGTTCTTGTCGATATAATCGGTAAGCTTTTTGATTTCGGCTTGCTGTCGAATATAAGCTTCTTCATACTGTTTTGCGTTCATCTCGCGCTGAGCTTTAAAGGACGTATAGTTGCCGGAATATTTTTTTATTTTGCCGTTTTCTATATTGACGATGCTTTTGCAAACGCTGTCCAAAAACTTTACGTCGTGAGAGATGACGAGGAAAGTTTTTTTGTAAGCGTTAAGGAATTTAACGAGCCAGTCGACATGTTCAACGTCCAAAAAGTTCGTCGGCTCGTCCAAAAGCATAACGTCCTCTTCTTCAAGTAGGAGCTTCGAAAGCATAAGTTTCGCCCTTTCACCGCCAGACAAAGTGCCGATAATCGTGTTATAGCCGAACTTATTGACTCCAAGCCCGTTCGCGACTTTTTTAATTTGCGACTCCAAATCATAAAAAGAAGCGTCGTTCAGCTCTTCTTCGAGCCGAGAAGATTTTTTGATAAGGCGGTCGAGTTCCTCCTCGGAAGCCGTACACATATCCTCGTAAAGTTTATCCAAAACTTCTTTCTTCTTATATAAATAATCGAACGCGCCGGTTAAATATTCCATTACGGTCAAGTTAGGGTTTATCGTCGCGTGTTGGTCGAGATAGCCTCGTCTTATACCGTTAAGCCACAAAACCTCACCCTCGTCCTGTGTTAGATTGCCGGCGATGATGTTAATAAACGTGGATTTGCCCGCGCCGTTCAAGCCGACTACGCCTATATGCTCGCCGTTGTTGACTGCAAGGTCGGCTTTTTCGAATATGAATCTGTCTTCGTAGCGGTGAGTAAGTCCTTTTATTTCGAGTACGCTCATTTTTTCTTCCTTGATATACGGGTTTATTAAATTCAGCCCCGCAATAACCTTTAATTTACATACATTATTTTAATATAATAGTTAAACCTTGTCAAGTTAATTGCCTTTTTTTTCTAACCGTGGTAAAATGTAATAGGAAATTGACGAAAAAACTTCTTTCACGGAGGCGTTTTACATGAATAAATACAAATATAACTACTCAAAACCCGTACTTATAATAATAATTTTAGGTATTCCGCTCGCCCTTGCTTGCATAGTCATGAACATATACCGGCTTATAAAAAGCCATGCGGACTTTACCGCATACAACTACGCAAGCGTTTTCGTTGTAATCGCCGTTTCGATAGCTTATCTCGTAATCGCAATCGCCCTTTTGATAGATTCGTCTTATTACGTTACCGATAAACACTTCGTTTTAAAATGGGGCGTACTCAAAAACAAAATCGAATTGAAGAGCATTACGCGCATAGTTTACAACACCGCGACTAACAAGCTTGCAATCTACTATAACGACGACAACTTCTTTATGCTAAACGCGCAAAACGTCAACTACGGAGAGCTTGCCGATATGATAAAGGAAAAAAATCACCGCGTGGTCTTTGAAATGATTTCAGAAGAGATACACAAAGACTGAACCTTAAAAACGAATAACCGAGTTTAGTTTAATTAAACCCGTCGCTTACAAGCGGCGGGTTTTCGCTTGCAAATCCTTAGACGACAAAAGTTTTGTTTCGCCTCTTTTTTATGATAAAATCGCACTAATTATTTATGCAAAATGACAAAATATGCCTTCATACGCCTGAATTTACTAAAATTTTACAAAAAAATTGTTTAAAAGCCTTTCAAACGTTTGACATAAGCGGGCGACATGTATATAATTTGCATAGTTTAGTTTTAGTAAACAAAAAGTTTAATAGAGGTACTCAAATGGAATTAGGCGACAAAATAAAACAGCTTAGGCTGCAATGCGACTTAACGCAGGAAGAACTCGCCAACCGTTGCGAGCTTTCAAAGGGTTATATCTCCCAGCTCGAAAACGATTTGACAAGCCCCTCCATAGCAACTCTCACCGACATTTTAACCGCGCTCGGCACCACTTTGAAAGACTTTTTCACCGAGGAAGAGGAAGAGGAAAAAATCGTATTTTCCGAAAACGACTTCATTGAAAAGGCAACCGACGAAATGACGCTCAACTGGCTTGTGCCTAACGCGCAAAAAAACATAATGGAGCCGCTTTTAATAAAGCTTGAACCTTTAAACCAAACGAGCGAGGACGTTCCGCACGACGGCGAAGAATTCGGTTACGTTCTTTCGGGCGAAATAACTCTTCACCTCGGCAAAAAAAAGTATACGATAAAAAAGGGAGAAAGCTTTTACTTTAAAGCCGACAAAGTACATTATATAATAAACACGAAAAAAGACCCGGCAAGCTTTATTTGGATATCCTCACCCCCCTCTTTTTAAAAAGGGGTTTTAAAAAGCTTTACTTAAAAACTTTAATAAAAGAACGAAAAGCCGCCCTATAAGGCGGTTATCGATATATTTTTTTCCTTATAAGGAGATTAAAATGGCAGAAAAAATAATTGAATTGAAAGGCGTAACTAAAAAATACGACGACACGGTAGTAGTTGAAAACGTCGACCTTTATATCCGTAAAGGCGAGTTCGTAACGCTGCTCGGTCCCTCGGGTTGCGGCAAAACGACGACGCTAAGAATGATAGCGGGCTTCGAAATGCCGGACGGCGGGCAGATACTTTTGAACGGCAAGGACATAACTTCCATTCCGCCGTATATGCGCCCTATCAACACGGTTTTCCAGCGTTACGCGCTTTTCCCGCATCTTAACGTTTACGACAACGTTGCCTACGGGCTTAAACTCAAAAAAGTAAACGCGGTATACACGAACGCCAAGGGCGAGCAGATTGTCAAAAAGCAGCACCTTTCCAAAAAGGTTATCGACGAAAAGGTTTCGCGCGCGCTTAAAATGGTCGACCTCGAAGAGTTCGAAAAACGCGACGTAACCACCCTTTCGGGCGGACAGCAGCAAAGAATAGCAATCGCCCGCGCTATCGTAAACGAGCCGGAAATTCTTCTTTTGGACGAACCGCTCGGCGCGCTCGACCTTAAAATGCGCCAGGATATGCAGTTGGAGCTTAAAGAAATGCACAAAAAGCTCGGCATAACCTTTATTTACGTTACGCACGACCAGGAAGAAGCCTTGACTATGAGCGACACGGTAGTCGTTATGAACGACGGCGCGATTCAACAAATAGGCACGCCCGTAGACATTTACAACGAACCGAAAAACGCGTTCGTAGCCGACTTTATAGGCGACAGCAATATAATGAACGGCACGATTGTAGCCGACCGCAAAGTCCGTTTTATCGGGCATGTTTTCGATATGCTCGACGATTTCGCGATAAACGACAAAGTAGACGTGGTAGTTCGCCCCGAGGACGTTAAAATCGTCGAAGAGGGCAAAGGACAGGTCGACGGCGTTATAATTTCGTCCATTTTCAAGGGCATCCATTACGAAATGACCTTCCAAATAGGCAAAACCGAGATAACCGTTCAAAGCACGGTCGAACACAAATTCGGCGAAAAGGTCGGCATCATAATAGAGCCGGACGGAATACATATCATGGCGAAAAACTACACTTCCAATGTTTACGACGGGTATATCGACAAAAACAACAAGGTTTGCTTTGCCGACGGTGAATTCGATTGCGACGTCACCAAGCTTTACCCCGGTTCGCACCTTGACGAAGAAGGATACTTAATAACCGCCGAGGGCGAAAAATTAGACCTTACCGACACAGAAGTAAAGGTTGAAGTTCCGCTCGACAAGATTGAAATTATCGACAACGAGGACGACGGCACCGTCAGCGGCACCATTGTTTCCATACTTTATAAGGGCGACCATTACCAGGTAATCGTAAGAACGGAAGAGGAAGAAGACTTCGTAATCGATACGGAGTACCTCTGGAACGAATACGACAAGGTTAGCGTAAGCATTAAGCCCGAAGACATCAATATTTCTTTAAAGGTAGCAAAATAAAATGAGAACGGCGTTAAGATTTTCACGCAAACAGCTCGGCATACCGTATGCGCTGTTCTGCGCGTTGTTCGTTGTGTTTCCCCTCGTCCTTATCGTAATTTACGCTTTCACGGACGCGGCGGGGCATTTCACTTTCGCAAACTTTTTGGATTTCTTTTCAAGAAGCGCGAACATTCACGTTTTGTTCACGAGCCTCGGCTTAGCCGTGCTAACGACGGCGATATGCTTAATCATCGCCTACCCCGTGGCTTACATTCTGGCAAGAAGCTCTATGAACAAAAACGGCGTGTACCTCTTACTATTCATACTGCCTATGTGGATTAACTTCGTTCTTCGCACGGCGGCGATGAAGGAGCTTTTGTTCATTCTCGACGGATTGGGGCTATATAGCGTTGCGGACGATTACTTTTTGTCCACGCTCATCGGTATGGTTTACGACTATCTGCCGTTCACCGTTCTCCCCATTTACACCGTTTTAATCAAGCTCGACAAGAACCTTATCGAAGCTTCGGAAGACCTCGGAGCAAACAAGGTGCAAACCTTTATCAAAACGACCCTTCCCCTTTCCTTACCCGGAATAGTCAGCGCAATAACGATGGTATTTTTGCCGACGACTACGAGCTACGTTATTTCCGATACGCTCGGCAACAGCAAGGTAACCATCATCGGTAAGCTTATCGAAAACCAGTTCAATATCGGCACGGCGGACAGCTGGCACACAGGCTCCGCAATTTCGCTCATCTTACTCGTTTTCATATTCCTTACAATGTTTTTCACCGGCAAATTTCAAGAAAATTCTTCGCCGAGAGGAGGCGGATTATGGTAAAAAAAGTTCTTTCCGCCACTTATATCTGGCTTATACTTATCGTAATGTACGCGCCCGTACTACTCCTTGTGGTTTATTCGTTTAACGCTTCGAGCGAAATGGGCAAATGGTCGACCGAATGGAATTTCAGTCTTTACAAAATGCTTTTCACCGACCAAAAAATTCTTTCGGCTATCAAAAACACCTTTTTACTCGCCGTTTCCGCAAGCTTTATCGCAACGGTGCTCGGCACAATGGGTGCGATAGGAATGTTTTATTCCAAGAAAAGAACGTTCCGTATCTTAAATACCGTTACGCAGATACCTATCGTCAACGCGGAAATCGTCACGGCTATATCGATGGCTCTCGCCTGCTCGATATTCCTTTTCCCGAGAACATACGCTTCGCTTCTTATTTCGCACGTCGTACTTGTTTTCCCGTTCGTGGTTACGAGCGTTCTTCCGAAGCTCAAACAGCTCGACCCCAACCTTTACGAAGCGGGGCTTGACCTCGGCGCGTCGCCTACGAAAGCTCTTTTCTCAATCGTTATTCCCGAGATTATGCCGGGCATAGCTTCGGGATTTATGATTGCGATTACCCTTTCTCTCGACGACTACATCGTAACAAACTTCACAAAACCCTCGACGATAGACACCATTTCGACTTACGCTTACAACGCGTACGCGAAAAACGCGGCGAACACTTCTATCCCCGCGCTCCGCGCTCTGTCGGCGATAATATTCCTTATCATAATAGTTTCGGTTATTTCCGCAAACGTTATAGCCAACAAAAAATCTAAAAAAGCGGGGGTGAAAGCATGAAAAACAAAATTCCCGTAATAATTGCGGCGGCGTTGCTCGTAGCGACGTTTGTTCTCTACTGCTTCCAGGGCGTAAGCTTCGGCGCGGACAAAGACATGGAAATACTCCGCGTTTACAACTGGGAAGAATACATTTCCGAAAGCGAAGAAGACGAATCGATAGACATAATAACTCAATTCGAAAAGTACTGTAAGGAAGTTTTGAATCGCAACGTTAAAGTCGAATATTCCACGTTCGGCACCAACGAAAACATGTACAACGAACTTAACCTTTCCAAAAAGAAAACGGTAAACGGCGTGACCTATTCCTACGACCTCGTTTGCCCATCCGAGTACATGCTTTTAAAGATGATGCGCGAAGGTATGCTCGAACCGCTCGATATGTCAAAGGTTCCTAACTACGCTTCAAACGCCTCGCCTTACATCCGGAATCTTTTCAAAACGCTCAAAAACGAAGGCAGCGACGACAGCCTTTACGACTACGCCGCTTGCTATATGTGGGGAACGATGGGTTACGTCTATAACCCCGAAATCGTTTCCGACGAGGACGCTTTCCACTGGAACCTCTTATGGAAAGACAAATACAAAGGCTTAGGCACGATAAAAGACAGCGTGCGCGACAGTTACATTCTTGCGGTCGGTTATTGCTTGCAAGACGAGCTTAACGGAGTACTTGAAGACTATAAAAAAGACGGCGATACCGCAAATTACAACAAACGCCTTACCGAAATTTTCAACCGCACGGACGACAAAACGATCGATATCGTAGGCAAAGCGTTGACGGAACTTAAAGACAAAATCTACGGATACGAAGTCGATAGCGGCAAAAAGGAAATGGCGCAAGGCAAAATCGCAATTAACTTTGCTTGGAGCGGCGACGCCGTTTACACGCTCGACGAAGCCGAAACGCCCGACGCCGGCGACAACGCGCTTTACTTAAAGTACGCCGTGCCGACGGAAGGCAGCAATATCTTCTTCGACGGCTGGGCTATGCCTAAGGGCGCGAACGTGGAGCTTGCTCAAGAATTCATCAACTTTATAGAAAGCCCCGAAAACGCGGTGCTTAACATGGACTATATCGGTTATACGCCATCTATCGGCGGAGAAACAATGTTCGAAAACGCAATCGACTGGTACGGCGCAACCGCTTACGCCCCGACTACCGAAGTTACGAAAGAGGACGTTGAAAATATGGACGAAGAGGAAGCCGAGTATTACTACGTCGACGAGAACGACAACGTTTACGAAAGCGTTTACGTAGGAGATTACGTAGACGAGCAAACCCTCACGTTCGTTTCCACCGAAGAATCCCCTCTTTTCGAGCTTGACGACGAAGAAGGCTTAGTCGAAATAACCGACCCCGTGGAAGTTACCGCGCAAAACTTGACCTACTTCTTTAAGAGCGGCGATGACGACGAAGAAAACTATATAGTTTACTTCTACCCGGAGGAAGCCGACCGACAGCTTATGGCGCAGTACCCGGACGAAGAAACCGTTGCGCGTTGCACCGTCATGAAGTGCTTTACGGACGACGAAACCCGCACCTTAAACAATATGTGGGAAACGGCGAAAGTCGGCAATACGAGCGATTTAATGCTCATAATAACGCTCGTTATAATAGCTCTTCTCGTTGCGGCGATAGTCGTTGTTTACCAGCTCTACAAAAAGGGCGTAATCTTCCAGCCGCACGCGCCTAAGGGCTACACCTTTACTCGGTACGAAAAATAACGATTCAATCTCTAAAAGGTCGCGAAATGAATTTCTGCGACCTTTTTTTACTCGTTTCGGCGGTTTGTTTTTCTTAAAAAGTTGACAATAAGAATTTATTATCGTATAATTATAATATAAACTTATATGTGAGCGGAAAAACATTCCGTTCAAAAAGGAGTACGAAAATGGCAGATACAAAACAAGCTTACCAAACCGCGCTTAAAGCTTTTGACGAATTAAACTGGCACTATAGCCAAGACGACGAAAAGCAGATTATCACCTGCAACGTTTCGGGCGACGACTTAACGATTAAAATTTTCTATAAAGTTTGCACCGACCGCAATCTTATGTACGTCAGATCGGCTATGCCTTTCAATGTAAGCGAAAAAAAGCGCATGGAACTCTGCGTTGCCGTCGCTATCGCTAACTACACCATGCTTAACGGTTCTTTCGAATTGGATATTTCCGACGGTTACCTCGGCTTTAAGATTCTTTGTCCGTTCATGGGAATGACGCCGACGACGGAAGTTTGTAAATACCTCATCAACCTTACTTGCAGCATGACCGATATCTTCAACGATAAGTTCCTCGCGGTTTCCAACGGCACGATGACGCTTAACCAATTCAAAGAATTCGCCGACAAAGCGTTAGGCTAAGAAGCTTTTAACAATCAAAACACAACAATAAAACCCGTCTAAACAGCCGATAATCGACTTATAGACGGGTTTTTGCTTGTTTTTTAGTTTGTAATTCTGTAAAATCCACAGCTTTTTATAACGCAAACATCACTGCCGTAAGGCAATATCGCTTGTTTACATGCACCACAAATCCGTTTGCGGATTTACATATCAATCTTGCGTTTTTTAGCGAAAGATTACTCTATCGGGTTGCCTTGCTTGTCGAAAAGCGGCAGCGGTTCGAGATAGATTATATCGTCGCGCTTAGCGGCGTCGCCCTCGGCTAAAACGGTCATTTTGCCCACGATGTTTCCGCCCGCGGTCTTAACGAGATTTTCGAGAGCGTTCAAGGACGCGCCCGTCGAGATAACGTCGTCTACGATAAGCACGCGTTTACCTTTAAGGTACGCCACGTCCTCGCCGTCAAGATAAAGCTTCTGGTGGAACGCCGTCGTTATGGAGTCCACGTCGAAAGACACTACGTTGCGCATATAAAGCTTGGGGGCTTTTCTCGCAAGTATGTAGCGATTTTCGCCCATAAGGCGCGCCATTGAGCAGATTAGCGGAATGCCTTTGGACTCCGCGGTAATCATAACGTCATGCTCGGGCGCACGCTTAATGAGTTCTTTTGCGCAAGCCTCGGTGAGTTCGGTATCGCCGAACATAACGAAGCCCGCAATGTCGAGCTTATCGTTTAAAGGACAAAGCGGAAGAGCGCGCTCTAAGCCCGCTATTTTCATCTTGTAATATTCCATTTCTTTCCCTACCCTTTTCGGCAAACCCGATTATTCGTGGTGGTGCCGGCAACCGCAGCCACAGCCGCAACCGTCGTCCTCTTCGCCCTCTTCGTCCTCATCTTCGAGCGCGTCGCAGAAAGCTTCATAAACTTCGTCGAGCAATTCTTCGTCCTCAACGGGGAGAAGAGTGCCTTCTTCCTCGCCTATTTCGAAAATGATAACCTCTTCGGGGTCTACGCCTTCCATTTCCTCAGCGGGTTGGAAAAACGCGTAAGTCTTTTCATTGTGGTCTATCGTGCCGATATGGTAGAACTTATGAACGTCGCCGTTGTCGCCGGTGAGTTCTACAACTTCGTCTTCGCAGCAATCGCAACCTTCGTCATCACAGCAAGTTTCGCCGTGTTTTAAATCTTTTTCGTCCATTGTTATAGGTCTCCTGTGTTTTTTAATTTTCCGATATAATCTTCGAGGATATACGAAGCGGCAATCGAGTCGACGTAATTTTTGCGTTTTTCTCGCGAAACGTTGCCTGCGATAAGCACGCGCGTTGCTTCCTTAGTCGAAAACCTTTCGTCGGCGGTTACTACTTCGATATCGGTCGCTTCTTTTAGTTTGTCGATAAAACTTTGCGTTATTCTCGTCTGTTCGGCAACGGAACCATCAAAATTGACGGGTAAGCCGCAAACGATTCTGTCCGCGCCTTCCTTTTTCGCAAGTTCGGCTAAAAAGGCAATGTCCTTTTCAAAATTCTTGCGCCAGTAAGTTTCGCGCGGCAACGCCATCGACATAAACGGGTCGCTCACGGCAACCCCTACTCTTTTGTTCCCGATATCGTAAGCAATGAGCTTCATACGCCCTCCTTTATATATTGTACCAAAAAAACAAAAATTTTACAACCATATACGCAAACATTTTTGCTTCGGGTGTAAAATATAGGCAAAAAAGTATTAAATTTATTTTATTACGCACAATACTCTTAGCCGCGGACGTAAAAATAAGCGGCGCGTAAAAAACGCAAAGGAGTAAAAACACAATGGACAAAGAACTTTGTTTCGGACTTATTATAGGCTTACTTGGCGGTATGCTCGTATGCGCAAGCTTTCCGAAAGTGAAAACCGCCGTCGAGGACGGCAAGGCGGAAGTCGCCAAAGCGACAAAAAAGCTTGCTAAAAAAGCAAAAAAAGCCGTCGAAAGCTTAAAGAGCGACGAAGAGGACGGCGAAGAAGAAGTCTTAGCAGAGTAAAAAAAGTTTTAGCCGCAAATCATTTTTGGCGAAAAGTTTGCAGCAAAAAGCGCAAAGCGTCGCTAAGCCCACACCCCGAGAGTACGTAAACCGCCTCTCGGGGCTGTTGCTACTTAGTCATAAATTACAAGATTAACAAAACACAACAAATATAAAATAATAAAAGTTATCAGTCACGCGGATATTTATCTGAAAACCTTTTATAGGTTTTCACTACTTTAATAGGAATACCGTCTATCGTCCGATTGATTACGTCTTTCTTTTCAAGCGTGTATATTCCCATAAACACATATTCGCCGTTAGCCTGCTTAATAAAAGCCAACCTATTAGACGACTCGCCGTCATCGTTCATGCGCCAAACTTCATAAATCTTATCATCGTTTATTATATTCGCCCAGCTTTTAGCGGTACCGGTTAAATTGTTATGCGGAAGCATCCAAACCGCATATCCTTCCGGAGTTGCAGGGACGGCATAGAGAATCTGTTGTAATTGAAACTTCCCTTTTTGATATGTAAAAAAACCAAGATTTTTGCAACATTGCATATAAATATCATACGCTTTTGTACCGTAGATATTTCCTGCTTGCAAACATGAAAAATCACTGCTATGATTAGTATACGGGTTGCTTTTCGAACCCTCGCACTTAAACAATTGAACGGCTTTTTTCAACAAACTATCGATAGGGTTCTCGGGTGGAACTGATGGTTTTTCGGCTATTTTTTTATTGATTTCTTTTACTTTTTGCTCTACAATCTTTTGAACCACATCGTCCTCAAAGCGAATAAGCCCGCTCGGGATTGCCCTACGCAAATCATATCCGAGCTTTCCGTCATCTAACACGATTATTAGGCTTTTTTCATCAAATCTTGTTGAGATAACATTAAAAACATCACTCTTTTTTAAAACTCTTTTGCCGATAAAATTTAAATTTTCCATGCAATAGCACCTCCGTATTTTTATATGTTTGTCATATTTTTCCGACAAGCTGCATTATTCCGTACCCACATAAAATAAGTCCGACAAAAGCAACTAATCCCAACAACGCCATCACAGCGACTATATGACCGCGCGCCGTATCGCGCTTTTGTTTAATATTGTCAATTTGCCATTTTACAATTACATATTGCACATATAACAATAGCGCAAATAATATCAACGCTCCTCCGGGGATTTTAGCAATCAACGCCATGGCGCAAAATACCGTAAAAATTGTAGTTAAGATAAACAGTATAGACATTGCGATTGTTCGCGCAGTCGAAACGTCTCGTTTTTCCGTTACATTATTTATTTGCCACAACACAAGCGCCCTTTCGGCAAAACACAAAGCGATGAATATCGACGAAATTACAAGTATATAGATCATTTTTACTCCTCGTCGACAATACCCTCTTCTATGTCCTTGGACCAATCACTTGCAAATTCGCCGTTTATCCTACTATAGTAAATAGCTTCCGCTAATGAAGCATACATGTGTCTCGATTTTCCTAAAGAATAATTAGCGGCTCTTTCGGCACGTATACCGATATGTTCGCCGGTTTCAACGGCATCTATATTAGCTGCGAGAAATAAAAATTCCCAACCGTTCTCTTTTTCGTGTTCTTGTATCATCTTTTTAACCAAAGTAGCAGTGTATTCTCTGCTTGCATTTTCCAGTCCGTCCGTAGTGATAACGAAAATCGTTTGATCCGGAACATCTTTTTCCTTAAGGTTTTTTTGAACCATGTCAATATGATTGATTGCATTCCCTATTGCATCCAACAAAGCCGTACAACCGCCTACTTGATAATCTTCCTCAGTCAACGCGTTTATTTCGTCAAGATTTTTTCTATTGTGTAAAACTTTTGAATAATTCGAGAATAAAACCGTAGAAACGATTACCTTACCTTCGAGCTGTTTTTGTTTTTCCATCATGGAGTTAAACCCTCCGATAGTATCCGCTTCCTTCCCGCTCATTGAACCGCTTTTATCCAAGATAAAAACTAATTCCGTAATTTTGTTTTCCATAAAATACCTCCAAAGATTTATAATAGTTTTTTAAACTACTTATATTATAACATGTTTCGGCAAGGTTTTGGTCAATCAACGGTTTACCTTTATTGCAAGCCCAAACAAGGTTCGCCAAATTGAAAGAGCATTTCGTTAATTTTTAATATATCGTAAATTTTGTTATTTATAAAATACTGAATTATTATATCGAATCTACTGCTATTCGATAAGGTAAAACCCGCAGTAGAGAGCAAATGTTGTGTTTCGCTATAATCTAAGCCGAGAGATACGGCAAAAGCGATTACAGTGTTTTTGCTCGGTCTATAATCTTTTTTATTTAGGATTTTATACCATGTCTGTTTGCTTACGTTAGCTTTTTTGTAACATTCCACGTCCGTCATATCTTTTAATTGAATAAGTTTTAACAAACTAATAACAAAATTATCCTCGATATTATTCACCATTTCTTCAACGGCTTCGATATTCTCACTACAAAAGTCACTTTCATACAAGCTTTTGTAATAATGGCAAATATCAGTAGGCTTAGCCAAAGACATGGCAAACGCCATTTTGATATCCGCCTCTACCTCTTTTACAAGGCTTGAGATTTGTTTAAACAAGTTCTCATCGACTTCAAACATACTTCTCTTCCATATCAATAGAAAAACGTTCATGTCGTAAGTTTTTAAAAAATCAACTATCGTTTTTTCAACGATTTTAAAGACTTCGTTTTCAGTAAAGTTATCTATGTTAAAATCGGCAAGAGGTATCATTATATTTTTAAACTTTTTTTCAATCGCTATTTTTAAACATTCTTCACACATCAATTGAAGAAAATAATTTTTTATTCCCTTAGCTTGCATTGCAAATACTGTTTTACCGATACGCGATTTAGCCTTATCCAACATATATTTTGTATTAGGCACAATCATCATATCATATTCGTTTTCAGGCAATTCTTCCGAAATAAAAAATAAAGGCATAAAAAGCTCCCTCACACTAAAAATAGAGTAAAAAATTTTTCTAATTATATATTACAACTTTTTTGCGCGTATTCCTTTTTTCAAGGAACGATTTTTATCTTGCAAACAAAAAAGCAATAAGCTTGACTAAACAGCCTTTATCGTGGTAAAATGTTTGTAAAGTCGGATACATAGTCAATATATAAAAAACAAAAGGTTTTAATTATGGTTAGATATAGTAGGAATGCGGGGAAGTTCGGGGGTTACTTGAAAGAAATATTTAATTACGTTTGTAAAGTCTATGTGATTTTAGCGGTATTATTTTTACCGTTAGCTATT
>DHMS01000044.1 GCA_002405915.1 Christensenella sp. UBA4636 | reverse complement strand
AGATTTTTAATCTACTTGGAAAGAGAATAACGGCGAGTTAAGGCGAACTTGAAAGTTATTATATTATTCCTTGCCGAACTTTGCTATTTTTAGCCTAAATCGTTAAAAAGGTATCGTTGCTCTGTTCCTAATGCTGTTCATAATAGAATAATATGTTTACAAAACGGGAAAGTTATAAAATAAATTTCTCTGTCCTTAATTTTCAACTTTTCATTTTCAATTTTCAACTTATATAAAACCGTCCGACGGGAAAACCGTCGGACGGAAAAAATATAAACAAGAGTGAAAATTAAGTTTTTATCGCTTTTCTTATTACTAAGAAGCCCCAAACTATAATGCCTAATAAAATTACGCAGTCGGCTATTATTAAAAGTTCCGTCCAGAGCGGCAGGCGGTAACCTTTTACTTCGCCGTTCATCGCGCAACTGTTGGCGACCGTGTATAAAACGTTCTTTACGCTACGGCGCAAAACGAAAGAATCCGCCGCGGAAGTCGGGTCCGCCGTCCAGCGGTTATCGGGCATTGTCGTGAGGTTCAAATCCCCGCCGGCGTAGTGCATTTGCGCGGCGTTCATATAAACGCTGAGGTTAAAGTCACTTATAACCGTGCCTTTAAAGCCCCATTCGTTGCGCAAGACTTCGGTTAAAAGCCTGTAATCGCCGCCCGCCCAAGTGGTGCCTATGCGGTTAAAGGAACTCATAACCGCCGTGGTGCCGCCGTTTTTGACGGCTTTTTCGAAAGGCTTTAAGTAAACTTCGCGCATGGATTGCTCGGTTAGCCACGTGACAAGACCGTTGGAATCTCTGTGCGTTTCTTGCTCGTTGACGGCAAAGTGCTTGACGTACATATACACGCCCTTTTCCTTTGCGCCCGCGATTTCCGCCGCGGCAAGCTCGCCCGACAAGAACCCGTCCTCCGAAAAATACTCGAAGTTTCTGCCGCCGAAAGGCGAACGATGAATGTTCACGCCCGGGGCATAAAGCCCGCTATAAGGCGTTTTATCGCCCTTTTCGTTGCCGAAGATACCCTCGTTGCCTATCGATTCGCCCACCTTTTTGACAAGCTCTTTGTTCCACGTTGCGGCGATGACGCATTCGGAAGCGTAAGAACAAGTATCGTAATATTTGCCAGTTAAATCCATAAAGTTGACGAATCCGACGGGTCCGTCCGATTCAAGCGTTTCGGGCTTGCCGATATAGCTGATTGCGGGGGATTTGAAGTTGCCGTTTTCCACCATAGTCAGCATATCGGCAAAGGTTATCGCGGACAAAAGCTTTTCCCACTTTTCGTCGTTATAGTCAAGCCCGCGCATTTCGGAAAGCCTTATATCCGATTCCGCAGCCTTTTCTGCTTGTTTCGGCTTTTCGTAACTACTTACTTCCGGGTTTTTGCTGTCCGTCGATTTTAGCGAAGAAATAAGTTCCGCGCTTGCCGTTCTGTCGCTTTCCGTTCTCGTCGTCGGGAAAGTGCCGTCAAAATCCGTTCTCGACATACCTTTTCTTTGCGTGTCTTTTACGGTAACGGAAGAAAGTTCTTCGTCGATACCGTCGAAGCGGTTTTCGACCGAATAATCGGTGACGGGGTCTTTTTCGTACTTCAAGTCCTTTTCAAGAGCAAGCGTTACCGTTTCGATTGCCGTATGCGCGTTTTTAGAAAGCGAAAAAACGTAATCGCCTTTTTCAAGTTCGTAACCGCAAAATCCGTTGCCGTTAGCGTCGGAATAATCGTAAGAAGCTATATCGTACGGGTCGACGGTTATTTCGATAACGCACGAGGACGGCTTATTTTCGCCCGCTTCCGATTCGGGATAAAGCATGGGCGTTTTTGCAAAACCGCACAAGACTTTATGAGATTTTTCTATTCCGCCGTCCGTATAAGGCGCGGTGGCGTAAAGTTCTACCACCTCTTTTCCCGCGGAGCTTCCTACGTTTTTGACTTCTACGCGAACGGTAAAGCTATCCTTTGAAAGAGAGGCTTTTTCAAGCTCGGACTTATTTAGAATTTTTTGTTCGAACGAAGTGTAGCTTAGCCCGTAGCCGAACGGGAACACGACGGAAGCGGAATACCAACTATTCCAAGCCGTGGTAGTAGTGCCTTTTACCGCATAATCGCTAATCGCGCCGTCACCCTCTGTATAGCCTCTCGTTTCGTAGTAGCGGTAGCCGACGTAGATACCCTCTTCGTAATCGACGAAGTAATAAGGGTACGACTTAGAAGCGCTTTCCATATATTGGTCGCCCGAAACGACGTATTTACCCTTCTTTTCGGTGAGCATGTTATTGCCGATATTCTTGAAAGTCGGGTCGCGGGTAAAGTCGCGCGCGTAAGTGTCGACGAGCCTACCGCTCGGGTTGACTTCGCCCGTCAAAACGCGACCGAGAGCCATTATTCCCGAATTGCCGGGTCCGCCTATCCATAGTGCGCCGTCGATTTTTTTATCGTAAGCGTAATGCCCCGCGTCGTCTAAAAAGCCGAGTTCGAACGCCGCGCTTGAATTTATCAACACTATAACGTGCTTTATGTTTTCAAGCGAGCAAACCTTTTTCACGAGCGCGCGCTCGTTGTTGTCAAGTTGCAAATAATGGTCGTCGGCGTTTGCGCCGTCAACCGCGCCCGTACCCGCTTTATTCTTCATATTCCTCGGCAAATCGAAGCCTTCGCCGCCTA
Source organism: Christensenella sp. UBA4636 (assembly GCA_002405915.1). Lineage (GTDB taxonomy): Bacteria > Bacillota > Clostridia > Christensenellales > Borkfalkiaceae > UBA4636. The sequence goes on along the minus strand of DHMS01000044.1, from coordinate 61,183 downwards.
TCCTCGAAATTACGATAAGCGCGACCTCTATTTCCTCGTCCGCGCAAGAATTCCAAAGACTGTCGGAATATTTTTCTATCGGCGTTTCGCCCGTCGTCAAAAATACGCCGCTGTTTTCTATAGGAGGATTAGACGGACGTTTTGCGCCCGAGCCTTGCTCGGTATCGTCCTCGTAAAAGGCTTTTAGCGTTTGGTTATAGCTTATGCCCGCCGCTTCAAGGCTTTGATAAAGCGTTTTGCGCCCGTCGGTACTGCCCGCGCCCGAACCCGAGCCGCCGTACACGAGATTGACGGAGTTTTTGCCGAAAACGTTGACTTTTGCGCCTTTTTTGAGCGGAAGCGCGCCGTTTTCGTTCTTTAAAAGGACTATGCCTTCTTCGTTGACTTTTTCGTTGAGTTCGTTTGCCGCGGCATAGGCTTCGGCTTTCGTGGCGTAATCGGCTTTATACGCCGTTTCGCCGTCGCCCCTCACCGCGCGGTTTCCACCTATCGTGGACTTTAAGAGTTCGTAAAACACGGTCGTCGAAAGCACGGATACGAGCGTGAAAACGAGAAGGAGCGCGCCGCCTATAATAGCCCACAGCCTGACGGCTTTTGAGCCGAATGCTTTTTTGAAAATCATTTTTTCACCGATTATTATTCGTTTTTAAATTTAGTCTGCGTGAGCGTTGCGGTAGTCGTTATCTTCATATAGTCAATCATCGGAGCCTTTGCGTTCATCGTCGAATAGGTCGGCGCGAGCGAATCGGTGTTGTTGACTAAAAGATAAACTATGTTTTTGCCCTCTTTTATATTCATTTCGGCGGTAAGCGTAAATTCCGAGAAGGTAGCGTTGCCTTCGAGCGAAATTTCTTCGTATTTAACGCGCGTATCGTGGTTTACGGGGAAGTAATCGTCGTTGAGTTCGGGGTTAACGAACACTTCGAATTCTTCGTTGTTGAGCGTAAAGTCCTTGAATTCGCCCGCAAACGCGAAAGTGAGCGTTGCGCCCGAAACGGCTTTGTCCGAAACGAATTCGAATTCGAGGTACAATTCGTTGACATAAAGCGCGCGGATATAAGCTCCGCCGTGCGCGCCCGCGCCGCTTACGATAAGGCTTGCGCCCGAGGGGCTTGCGGAAGTATCGCCGCCCTGAACGAACGACAAATCCACGTCCTCGGCTTCCATTATATAGTCCTTAGGCGCGTCGGGCGTAGTTTCGCCCTTTTTGCTCCAATGCGCGTAGACGGTAACGTCGGCGGTTATAGCTTTATCGAAAGCAAACTTTTCGCCGTTTTCCGCGGCGGTAAACCAGCCTAAAAAGTCGTAACCGTCGCGAACGGGCGCGGAAGGCTCTTTCACGGTTTTTCCGCTTTCGACCTTTTCGGTAGTGCTTTTCGCGCCGTCGTAGTTTAAGTTAAAAGTTACGGTATATTTTACGGTAGTATCTCCGTCGCCCGCGCAAGACGAAAGGCATACGACGAGCAAACTCGTTATGACGAGCATAACGACGGTGAATATTTTAAGATTTTTTTTCATGGCGTTTTCCTCTTTTTAGAAAAAGTTTTTTGAGTTTCCTCAATATAGAGCAATGCCCGAAGGCGGAATTTTACTTCCGTCTTCGGATAATGCTTTTTAGTAAAATCAGTCGTCTTTGTTTCTCTTCTTTTTCATAAGCGCGCACGAAGCCGCCACGACGGAGCCGAGAATAGCTACGGACGAAAGACCGATAGAACCGTTGCAACCGCTGCCGGAAGCAGAGGAAGAGTTATCGGAAAGTTTCTTGATTTCTTCTTCGAGCTTAGCAATCTTGTCTTGAAGAGCTTGTATTTCTTCTTTTGTTCCGACGGTGTTTTTGAGTTCTTCCTGAGCCTTTTCAAGTTCGCTTATCTTGTCTTTGAGTTCCTTGTTCTCGTCGATTACGGGAGCTTCGTCGCCTTCGATAACGAGCTTGACGAGCCTATCGGAAGTGATGTAATTGTCGATAGTGGCTCTAAAAGTTATGTTGAATTCGCCGCTTTCGGTAGGAGTGCCGGTGAGCGCGCCCGTAGAAGCGTTGTATTTAAGTCCCGCGGGAAGCGTGCCGGAAGCTATCGAATAAGTAACCTTTGCGCCGTCCTGAAGCTTAGCGGCTTGTTCCGCCGTCAAAGCGATAGTAACGTCTTTAAGCGCGGTGCCTTTCTTGTAGCCGGTCATTTCCTTTCTGATTTCCTTTTGACCGGTAGAACCCCAGCCGCCTTTTATTTCAGGTTGAGTGCCGTCCGCAAAAGCGGAGAGCGGGAGTTTGTTGCCGTTGCCCAAAAGGTTGCAGTTAGCCGCTACGTACAAAAGGCGCATTGCGGTGTTTCTTACGGCGTAATACTGAGTCGCGCTTTCAACCAAAGCCGCGCCCTCTTCCGCGCTTGCGGGAACTAAAACGTTGTTCTTTTCAACGCTCCAAACGCCTTCGATAACCTGTTTGCCGCTGTACGTTCCGAGCGGACCCGTTCCCGTACGAACCATAATGTTGCCGGGCCAGTAAGCGTTGCCGCCCACGTACATATCGGTTACGGAGTAGCCGATAAAGCCCCATTCCTCGGTTGTCAAGGAAACGTAGAAATCGTAGAAGTTGACGGAAGGCATCATACCGATACGGTTGAAAGAACCCATCGTAGCGTTCGCGCCGCCTTCCTTTATAGCAGCTTCGAAAGGTTTGAGATAATTTTCACGCATGGCTTGTTCGCTGCACCACGTGATTACGCCGCCGTTTATCTGTCTGTTCTGTTCCTGGTCGTTAAGAGCGAAGTGCTTGATGTAAGTAACCACGCCCTTGCTCTGCGCGCCTTTAACTACCGCCGCCGCGATTTTCGCAGCCTGTACGCCGTCTTGCGAATAGTATTCGAAGTTTCTGCCGCTGAATGGCGAACGGTGAGTGTTCATAGACGGACCGTACCAACCTTGAACGTTCTGGAAAAGCGATTCGTTGCCGACCATTATGCCTTGCATTTCGGCAAGTTCTACGTTCCAAGTGGAAGCGAGAAGTACCGCGCCTACCCAGAAGGTACCTTTTGAAAGCTGACCCGCGCCGTCCGCGTCCGTCTGCTTAATTTTGCCGATAACGTCAATGGCTCCCGTGTTGAAGCCCGTTGCGCTTATGAGATTTTTCATTTCGTCGAAAGTGAGTTGGTTCATGAACGTAGTCCACTTCGCGTCGGTTAAAGGAACGCCCGCCATATCGTAAAGCTGAATTTCGGCTACGTCGCCTTCTTTTCTTTCGGTGGCTTGCGTCCAGCCCTCGGGTACGCTTGCTTTATACCACTTGTCGGTCGTTTTGTCGAGGTAGCTATTATAGCTTCTCTGATTGTTAAGGAAGCTAATCGCGTCGTCGCTGAACATTACGTCCTTTGCGGTCGGAGCGGTCGGGAAGGTTCCCGTAAAGTCCGCGCGGCTCATGAATTCGAGAGCTTCGCCGCCTTCCGCCATAACTTCCGCGGTACGTCTTGTGTTGGAATACTGGTTGTTAAGCACGCCCTTTTCGTCTTTAATCTTATCGTCCTGAGAGAAAAGCGCGGTGATTTCAGCACCCGTGGTCGGGTCGTTCTTCCAAGCGATGCCGTTTGCGCCCTTGGTTGCGGCTTTCGTCATAACCGCGCCCGCACCGGAGTTAGCTACGGTAAGCGTTACCGTTTCGGCTACTTCGTGCGAGTTTTTGCTTACGTAAAGCTTGTGCGCGCCCGCTTCGAGTTCATATCCCGCAAAACCGTTGCCGTTCGCGTCTACGTCGTCGAAAGAAGCGAGGTCGAACGCCGTAAAGGTAAGCTTAACCGTTTGTTTTTCGCCCGGTTGTAAAAGTTTGGTTTTAGCGTACGTAACGAGGTTAGCCGTAGCCTTTTCGATGCCGCCTTGATAGTAAGCGGGGTCGGAATAAAGCTGAACTACTTCCTTGCCCGCAACTTTACCGATATTTTCGACTTCCACTTCGACGGTTATTTTGTCGTTCTTCGTTGCGTCCGTAACGGTGAGCGCGTCGGAAGATTTAAGAGTCCAGTTAAACTGCGTGTAGCTCATGCCGTAACCGAACGGATACAAAACGCCGTTGTAGCGGTTGTAATAAATATCGTCCGCCGCGTAGCCCGCCATATCGTTTGACGGCGCGTAAGAGGAAACGGAAGAAACTACTGTTTTGCCGTAAACGTTTTTGCCGCCGCCCACGTCGGTGGTAGCCAAAGCTTCGAGCTGAGTTTTATCGCCTACTTTAAGGTCGTAAGCCGTTTCGAAGAACTTGTAGCCCGAATAAATGCCCTCTTCGTAGTCGAGCGAAGCGTAGTTGGGACCGCCGAATCTGCCGCCCGTAACGCCCGGGATTTCGTAAATCGTGCCGCTCTTGTCGGTAACATACGTAGAAGAACCGACGTTGCTTGCGTCCGAAACGTTGAACCATGTCGGCTCGGTGTCGAACTTGGCGGCGTAAACGTCTACAAGCCTGCCGCTCGGGTTGACTTCGCCGTTCAAGACCTGACCTAACGCCATGATGCCGTCCGCGCCGGTAAGACCTATCCAGAGAATCGCGCTTACCGCATCGTCGTCCTCAAGCTCCGCAATCTCCATGGGAGAAGGCGTGTTAAGCACGATTATGACTTTAGAGAATTTGCCGCTCGCTTTGACGTATTCCACGAGCGCTCTCTCGTTGTCTTCGAGCATAAGCGAATGGTCGTCTTTGTTTGAATGCCCCGGAATACCGTCCGTCTTATTGTTGATTGTGATATCTTTCATTTCCGACCCGGTACGCGAAAAGACGATAATAGCCGCGTCGCCGTAAGCCGAAAAAGAACTGCTTATTCCGTCCAAAAGGGCGGGGTCCGTTTCGTTAGAGGGGTTGCCGTGAGCTTTGTAGTAGCCTTTGAGCATCGGGTTCATTTTAAAGCCCGCGCTTGAAAGGGAATCTTCGAGCGTTTTGCTTCTCGACGAGCTTCCGCCGCCCGCGCCGCCGCCGGCTTGCAGAATGTTGTCGCTGTGTTCGCCGAATACGCTTACGCTTCTTTCCGAACCCGAAAGCGGCAACGCTCCTCTGTTTTTCAAAAGCACCGCGCCTTCGCCCGCTATCTTGATATTGAGTTCGGAAGCCGCGTCCTGCTCCTCCTCAAAGGTTGCAAAATCGGTGTAGTAGTTCTTTTTTGTAAGTTCCGCCGCGTCCGCTCTTAGGGAAGCCGCTACCGAAGAAAAGCCTATCACCGCGCCGAGAACTATCGCGCCGATGGACGCAAAAACTCTCTTGTGAGTCTTGAATGATTTCATTCTTTTACCTCCGTTATTTCGAGTGCTTTGTGCCTCGTGTATTCAATATAGCACAAAAAGCAAAACGGCGGAGCATTTTGTCAAAACTCCGTCGTTTTTTTAGTTAAATCGGTTTTTAAGGTAAAATTCGGTGCGTTTAAGGTAAAATTCGGTAGGATTTTTACATTGGCTTAGTTTTTAACGGGGAATATCGCGTTGACCGTGAAAGTGTCGTCCGTTACTTCGAATACCATGTTTCCGCCGTACTTTTCGACGACATAACGCATGCTTCTCACGCCGAAGCCGTGATAGTCCTTGTCGGCTTTGGTCGTTTGAGGAAGCTCGTCGCGAAAGGTTACGCGCTCCGTTAAGTAGTTGGAAATTCTCACGCTTACGATATCGCCTCGCTTTTTTACGTACAAACTTATGGTTCTATGTTCTTCGCCCGCCTTTACTACGCTTTCAAGCGCGTTGTCGAGCGCGTTCATAAAGAACGAATACGTGTCCGTCGGCGACATAAAGAGAAGCGAAGCCCCGTCGGCAATGACTTCGAGCCGAACGTTGTTTTTGTCGCAAGCTATCTTTTTTTCGCTCAGCACGAGGTCTAAACTATTGTTGCCCGTTTCTATGCGTTCGCCGTACTCGGCTACGGCTTTTTCAACCTCGTCGAGCATTTCGTCCGCGTCGCCGTCAACGCCTTTCTGCCTTAAAATTTTTATTTGCTTTTTTAAGTCGTGGCACTTTATGTTAATGAGTTCTATGTTCTCTTCCGAAATTTTATGTTGTTTCTGCTCGGCGACGAGAAGTTGCTCCGTGACATACTGCTTGTTGATAAGCCCCGCGTTCCTAAACACGCCGAATTGATACAAAAGCGACAACAAACAAACTATAATCGAAACGCATTTCAAAAGTATTCGCGAATAACTCGTAAGCCCCTGCATAACGTTAAAGAGCGAAAATATAACGTTGCTCGCGACGAACGCTATTATGACTACTATCGTCGTTTGCAAACTGTTAACTATAATGGAATTGTTTCTGTTTTTATAAATAAACGCGAAAAACAGTATAACCGCAACGACTGCGACCATAAAATAATATATACCGAGCTTAGCCAAACCGCCGACATTAAAAAATTTGCAGACAAGTTCCTGAACGTTAAGCGTAAGGTTTTGCGATATGTACGCCGCCGAACAATCGAAAATCGTCCTTTTTAACGGGCGTTTGAAGCACAAGTGCGACGCAAGAACGGAAACGGCGAATATTAAAAGGCAATTAAGTATTACGGTGAGTTGGAAGTGCGGAAATTGTATGAAAGGTATAAAAAAACCATAACAGATAAACGCCGCGTAAGTAAGCGGCAAAGTTATATACCATTTTATTTTGCCGAAGCTTCTCGGCTTAAACGGGAAAGCGTAAAGCGTTTCGTATAAAAAAAGCAACAACACAAATCCGTTCTTGCCGTAGGAAATCGAATTTAAAAATTTCAATACGTTATCCATAAAAATCATTCCCGGCAAAAAGAGTTAAGGCGTTGATGAAAAACTTACGCCGCGCGCGCGACACTGGAACGTTATCGCCCGCTACCGTCGCGCTTTGCTTGTCTATGTTCGTGACGTAAGAAAGATTGACTAAAAATGAATTATCGCACCTTACGAACCCGTCTTGCTTTAATATTTCTTCGGTATCCTTCATAGAACGCTTGAATTCGATATCGCCTTGCTTTGTGTGAAGAGTGACATATCGACCCGTAACTTCTGCATAAAAAACGTCTTTCACGTTTATTTTGGCAACGCCCACGTCGGTTTTTACGCAAAGCTCTCTTCCCTTATGCTTTTTTGCCGACTGCAAGGCGCGCGCGAACTTGGTTTTGAACGCGTAATAGGAAACGGGCTTTACCAAAAAGTCGAACGCGTTGACCTCGTAGCCCTTAACGGCGTACTTTTCAAGATTCGTCACGAATATGAGCGGTACCGATTCGTCGAGCGTTCTCAGCCTCTTCGCCGTTTCCATGCCGGACATAAGCGGCATTCTTATGTCCATAAAGATTACGTCGTAATCCGCCGTATACTCGCTTATAAAGTCGATTCCCGTGCGGAACTTAACGATTAAAAACGCGGCGTTTTCCTCTTTTCCGAATTCTTCGACGTATCCGCACAAAGTATTCATGCTTTCCGCTTCGTCGTCGACAATCGCGATTTTCATGTTTTCCATGTTTTTCGTGTTTTCCTCCTCGTTTTTCTTTCATTGTAACATAAAAGTCGTAAAAACGGTAATATAATTACAAAATCGGTCGTTTATTTGTAAAATTCGGTAATTTGCGGCAACAATCGGTAGCGGCTAAGTTTTTCCGTCAAAAAGATAATACACCCTTTTCGCCCGCTTGTCAATAGGTTTTTGAAAATTGAAAGATGAAAGATGAAAGTTGAAAATTAAGGATATCCGCAACTTTCAACTTTCAGTTTATATAAAAGTTTGCCGACGGCGAAACCGCCGTCGGCAAAAACAAAAGGAAGATATAGTGAAAACTATGAGAATGAGTGTGTTTATATGATTTAGCTACGAAAGCCGTTATAAGGCTTTTTTCTTGAAAATTTTCGACAATACATACGTCGTCAACATAAACGCCGCAGACACGCCGAAAACAATGCAAACGCCGACATAAACGCTTTTCACGGTAGATTTCCATGGTGCTTCGACGGTAACAATCTTAGTGCCTTCGCCTATGCCGTTCATAGCGTTGGAATGTACTACGGTATACAGTATTCTGTGAACGGATTCGCGCATTGCCCATGCAAGTTCGCCGTTAGCCTTATCTGTGCCTTCTCTATAATTGGCAAAAACGTTTGCGGGAACGCCGTCGGGGATATCGTTGCCGGCTAAAACGCCGCTTGCAAGCCCCATGTAGCTTGAATTGAACCAATCGGTAACGGCATGACCTTTCATGCCTGCTTCGTTACGCAACCATTCGGTCATAAGCCCTTTATGATTGCCCGACCAAACAGCCCCGATACGGTTAAAAGCGGTCATAACGCACATTGCGTCGCCTTCGCGTATAGCAAGCATAAACGCTCTAAGATAATTTTGACGCATCGTCTGTTCGTTTAAGTACGTCGCAACCTGATCGCGGTTAATCTCTTGTTCGTTCAAGGCGAAATGCTTGTTATATACGTAACAACCCTTCGATTGTATACCCGCGCTCTCGTAACCCGAGATAATGCCCGTTAAAAACGCGTCTTCGCTGAAATACTCGAAGTACCTGCCGTGATAAGGATTTCTGTGAATATTAAGACCTATTCCGTAAATACCGGATTGCCCCGACCACAAACTGTCCTCGCCTATTGCCGTGCCGCAAAGGTAAGCCAAATCTTTATTGAATGTGGAAGCGATAACTCCGCAAGAAGGATATCCGACGGGATATTCGTTCTTATCTTCATCGTTGTACTTAACGGCTAACGCGGATTGTCCGCCGATAGTAAAGCGTTGAGAGAAGCCGCAACCGCCGTTATGGTCTACCGTTTCCGGTTTGCCTATCGCTTCAAGACCTTTAGTTCTTCTGAAACCGTCGCATAAAATCGATTCGGTTTCTTCGCGGGTCAATTGATCCAAAAGCTTATCCCAAAGCGGATCGTCGTAAGCTATCTTTTCGCCTGTCGTACCGTTCTGGCGAAGCTCGATTAGTTGCATGCGTTTTAAAGAGCCGTCTTCGTTAGTAAGGCGTTTCCCGTTCTCGTCGTAATAGTCTTCCGTATAAGTGTCGTATTTCGGGAATTCTTTATCGTCTCCCTTAACGCTCTTATTGCTGTCAAGGGCATATCCCGAAGCTATGGCGGCGGAATATTTTAACGCTTCATGCTTGTCTGTATAAGTATGGGTTTCGTTATAAGCAAGCTTTACCGTTCCCTCCCAGTCGCTACGCGTAATATACTCGATTTTATTCGAAGAATCGCTTATGTTTAAGTCTGCGTTATCGAAAAGATTGGTAACTCTATAGCCTGTGTTTACGGAAGTCGAATACGTTTCGCTGTCTGCTTCTTTCTCAAAAGCATAAACGAGAGAAGTTTTGCCTTCCGCGTCCATAGCTTTGTTTTTTGACGGCGTATAACCCTTTTTAGCCAAAATATTATTGACCGCGTCGTGACTGTCCTTTGCGGCGGTAAGGTAATAATCGCCTTTATCCACAAACCAAGTCTTATAACCGTAGGCGTCGTAAGAAGCAAGATATTCGCCGCTTACTCTTATCGTTACGACTTCGCTGTCGCCTTTGCCTAACTTTTTAGTTTTTTCAAAGCCCACGAGGTCAACCGCAGATTTTTCGATATTCTTTTCGATATCGTACTGAGTGTACGGTTGCTGCAAATAAATTTGAACGACTTCTTTACCGGGTTTTTCGCCGGTATTCGTGACTTTAACGTTGCAGACATATTCGTCCGTCGCCTTATCGTAATCGACTTTGAAATCGCTATACTCGAACGTCGTATACGAAAGCCCGTAACCGAAAGGATAAGTAATGGTTTTAGAATAGTTGAAGTTACCCGTTTTAGCTCTGCCCGTAACCGCGTCCTCATATCTCGTTTCGGCATATCTGTATCCGAGGTATATACCCTCCTGATATACTACGTAGGTATCTTTTCCGTTATCGCCGGAAAAGTCGGAGTAACGGAAGTTACCCGTGTTTGTAAGAACAGGGTTATAGCAGTGTTTTTCCCACCAGGCGTCGGACAATCTTCCGGACGGCGTAACCGCGCCGGTAACGATATCGCCCACCGCATACAAGCCGGACGTTCCCGTAAAGCCTATCCAAAGCACGCTGTCTATTCCGTATTCTTCATTGTTGATATACTCGCTTTGAACGGGATTTGCAGAGTTGACGATAACCATTATTCTGCCGAACGTGCCGTTGTCTTTCAAAGCTTTCATGTTTTTAAGGACGGATATTTCCTTGTCGCTTAGTTCCAAGTAGTTGCCGTTCTTATAATCTACGGTAACATCCGACGGATATCTGTCACCGGGTCCGTTTTTGGGTAAATCATACCCTTCCAAACCGTATCTGCCCAAAACAAATACCGCAAGGTCCGCCTTGTTGTTTTTCGCGTCCGTGGTAATTTCTTCCCAGGAAGCGTCGCCGACGTTGCTGTTACCTTTTTGCCAATAACCGCCGTCGCCGAGGTCGCCCGCACTGCGAGCGCGCCAATACTGCGTGTTTGACTTATACCAATTCCAAAGCCCGTCGTTTACTTTAAGTCCGACGTCTTCGAACACTTCCTTAAAAGAAATTCTGTCTTCGTCGGCAACCTTGATTCCCGCCGCGCCGGAACCGCTGTAATAAGGCGTGACGCTCGTCGCGCTGAATAAACTGACCGTAGAGTTTTTAGCGACGGGAAGCGCGGGCGCGCCGTTGACAAGGTCGTTTTTCAAAAGCACCGCGCCCTCGGATTCCACCGCGAGACCGATATCTTTATTGGCGGCTTTTTCTTCCCTTACGGATTTATAAGCCGATTCGTAATAATCGTTCCCTGTATTGTATATAACCTGCGTGTCTTTACCCAAAATTTCGCCGAGCTGAGCGGTTATTATGTTGCTGTCGCCCAAAACGTTCACAAACAACGTCATAAACCCGAACACAACGATTAGACAGTTAAATAATATTTTCGAAACAAAATTAAGCTTGCGCATCATTTGCGGCTTCCTCCTTTATTTCAAGTTTGTTCTTTTTCCAACAAAGCACGTTTGCCGTAACGGTTATAACAAGCAGAAGAACCGCTATAACTATAAAGTTTGTCATATTCGGCGTAAGAGAGAAACCTCCGGACATAAAATCGTTTTCCAAAATAACGGTGTAGTAAACGCGGATAAAAACAATCATACCGAAGAAGTCGCACACGGAAAGGACAAACGCGGCAATATTGATTTTGCCGAAAAGAGATACAACCGGATAAGACAACCCGCCGAACAAAATCAATAAGAACACTCCCGCGTTAAACCCTATCGATGCCGGACAAACGACCGCAAAATATACGGAAACGCATACAGATAAAACGGCTACGGCAAAACCTATATAGAAAGAAACCGTTTTATTTTTGAAATAAGTTTTTGCATTATATGCTAAATCGGAAATTATTTTTTTAAACATTTTTGTCTCCTTTTTATCAACCCACGTAACGCTTTATCAACTCGTCGGTCAAAACCTTGGTTATAACGTCCATACCCATAAGATTGGGATGTAAATTATCAACGGTATAGTTGAGACTGTTTGCGGCTGTTATCTTTGAATAAAGAGCCAGGTCCACAACGTTACATTTATGCGTTTCAGCCAATTCTCTTATTGCCGTATTGTAATCGTCCAACAGAGCAAGCTTTGTTTTGTTGTTATTCATCGTATAGTTTTGCGGTAACGTAAACAGATAAATTTCCGCGTCGGCGTACTTATTTTTCATGAGCGTTACGGCGTTTTCATACGCCGCTTTGAATTCTTCGACGGACGTTCCGGCAGTATTATTGTTAATGCCTATATAACAGAATATAATATCCGGGTTTATATCGTTTTCGTTGCCGGTATTATCGTGAAGATTGACGCAACCGTTACGGAACCTTTCGGACGTTACGGAATCTCCGCTGTAAGCGTTATTCACGAGCAGGTTCATGCCGGTTTGACTTATCGCCTGATACCACCAGGTATCGCGAGGCTTAACGGAACCGCCTTTCCAGAAGTCTTTATAACAATCGGCATTGTTTCTGACGGTACTGTTAGTCGTGTCCGCGGCCGCTAAATTACTGTAATTTCTGTAAGTGGAAATGCTGTCGCCTATTACGGAAACGTTTTTCCCCTTAAGCGCTTCGGCAAGTTTAGACAAATTCTTGTTGTATTCTTCTCCGTAATCGATATCGGACTTCTTAACGATGTTGGAAATAAATCCGACGTCGAAATCCTTTTGTTTTTCTTCAAAAACGATAAGATTGAGAATGTTTCCGTTTTTCTGTCCCTTTCCGAAGTTGAATTCAAACGTTGCGGTGTAAACTTCGCCGCTCTTAAGATTTACGTCGAGCATAAAAGATTTCCCGTTATAAGTCAGAGTTCTGCCTCCGTTTATCTGGTAAATCTTGAACTTTACCGAATTAGAAGAGAAGTTGCGGAACGTATATCTTGCAACGTAGGTTACGTTTTCCTCTATGCAATATGCGGATTTTATACGCATATTTTTACCTACAGGTATTTCCGCTCCGTAACTTATGCGAACGCCCAATCTCGTCTTTTCCGATTGGTCTTTCATCGGATAGTCGTTTTTTACGGTTACGTCGCGAACGTTGCCGCTGTCCGAACTGACGTTGGCGTCGTATTGGAATTGGTCTACGACAAACTGACCTATTCTCCTCGTACTGCCGCTGTCGGTAAACCCGTAAGACAAGTCCCCGCATTCCACCGTATACGGCGCAAGAGTCAAATCCTTGTCGGGCATCGTCGCAAGCCCCGTAACGGAATCGAAAACAAGCACTTCGTTGGTCGTTACGTCGTAAACGCTCGAAAAATCTCCGTTCATGACAATCGCCGGTATACTCTTGCCTACTTCAATAGTTTTCGAAGTCGAACCGTCTGCAAAAGTCAAACCTTCGGTTAACTCTACGGTACGTTCGATCGTCTCCGGCTCTTCTACTTCTTCCTGAGATACGTTTGCCTTAATTCTGTTAAAATTATGAATAAAGACCTTCCCGTTTTCCTCTTGCGGAATGACGCTGAAACGCTGACCGTAAAGATATGCGTCCGTAAGATACATTACGCCGTCCGAAACGCTGCCGTTCTTATAACTGCTTGTTCCTACAAACGAGCAGAACTTTTCGTCCACAAACATTCTGATGCGCCCGTTTGAAGAATCTTCCCTCGTAAGACAGAAAGTTATCTTTCTTTCCTTGCCGTCCGCAAAATTCACGTCGCTTGCCAAAGTGGCAACGGCTTCTTCTTTGCCGGAACCGTAACGCGTCATCTTTATTTTATTGCCGTCAAAAAGGAAGTGTATTCCGGCAAACTCCCCGTTTGTCCCTTTTTCGGCAAACTTTGCGGGGGTTTGGTTGAAGTCGGTTACTCCGAGAACGAACGAACCGGTTGCGCTTACGGTAACTTCGTAAACGAACTCTTGTCCGAAGAGTTTTTGTGCGTCCGCAGATTCCCAAGCTTTTTGGTTGTCGAAAATATGATAGGTTTTACCCGTTCCTTCCAAATGGAAAAGCTCTATCTGCGCGGCGGAAGCGAATTCAAGATATCTTTCGTCCGTTCCTTCGTTGCGGAGCGTCGGCAACGCGCTGTTTTTTATCAGCCTTGCCGTGTACCAACCTTTTGTGGCGTCGCGATTTGCGTTACCCGCCGCGTCAACGTCCCAAAAGCTATATTTAGCCGTTCCTTTGCGAAGCGCGGAACCTAAGCTTGCGCCCGTGGGATATATGGTGAAATCTTCCGGTTTTTCGTCTTCCGACCAGGGAAGTTCCGTTTTACCCACCCAAACTCTGTTATAATCATGAATTTCAACGACGGTTTTAACGTCGTCTTTTGTTTGCGGAATAACGCTGAAACGCTGACCGTAAGCGTTTGCGTCCGACAGATACACCACGCCTTTTTTAACTTTTCCGCCGCCGTAATTCGGGTGTTTTTCGTTCAAGCCGAATTTATCCGTAGCTTTAAGCTCCACCTGCTGTTTGTCGATAAACAGGCTTATAGTGCCGTTTTCAAGCGAAGTCCTCGACATGGCAAAGGTTATGAGATGTTCTTTACCGTCGCCGAAATTAAAATCTTCCGCCATAGTGCCTACGACTTCTTCGTTACCGGAGCCGTAACGACTCATCGAAATTTTGTTTCCGTCAAACAAGAAGTTTATGCCGCACAAACTCGAAGTATCCAAATATTTTTCGGGTACCGTTCTGAAATCGGAAACGCCTAAAACGTACGGACCGTTTGCAGAAACGGCGAATTCGAACAAGAATTCCTGACCGAGCAATTCTTTTTGAGCGTCGTCCGCGCCCCAAGCCCTGGAATTGTCGAATATGTGGTAGGTGTTCTTTTTGCTCGTTCTCAGATAGAAAAGTTCGAGCTGCGCCGCTTCCGTGAACTTTAAGTACTTATCGTCGTCTTTTTCAATCAGTTCGGGAAGCTTAGACGAGGGTATGTCCTGCGCCGTATACCACCCTTTCGCCGCGTCGCGACCGGTGTTGCCGCTTGCGTCCAACGTCCAAAAGTCATAAGCGGATTTCCCTTTATAAAGCTTATCGCCGATAGAAACGCCGGTAGGATACTCGCGAGGAGCATAAGGGGATTCTTCTTCCTCAAGCTTTTCCAAAAGTTCTTTTATAAAACGAGGTACAAAGTCGTAATTATAATTTTTTTGAAGTTCGGACAAATATTCGCTACGACTTTCGCCGCTTGCTCCGCCGCCCGAGCTGTCCTCCCCGCTGCTGTCATGCTCCGTAGTAGAACACCCCGCGGAACATAGTAACAACGACAAGGCTATCGTTATCAAGCATACCAATTGCAATATTTTTTTCATTTTATATCCTCTTAATTATAATTTTACTTAAACAATCTTTTTATTATATGTTGCGTTATTTTTTAACGACGTTTAAAGCCATTGCAAAATCGAATCCGCTCAAATCGCTTTGGTCGTTAAACACGATAAACGGCAACATGTTGTTTTCTTTCGCAAAACTCCACTCAATCGTATACGTGCCGACTTCTCCGGCGGCTAATTCTACTTTCGCCGTAAAATTCGTGAGGGTATGACCGCTCGTTATCTCATAAAGGTCGAAAACCAACTTCTTAGTGGAATAATTTTTAATCTTAAACGTAGAAATATACGTCGTATTCGCCAAGAATTTACTTTCGTCGGCAAGAGTGTTGCTAAACGTATCTTTTAGCTTTCTTGCCGCCGATATAAACATCGGATTGTTTTATGTCTTTCATTATTCCTTCGGTATTTTCCTTGCTAAATTGTTGCATACTCGGAATAATGTCGTTATTTTCGTCTTTATCATAACCGGCAAGAGTTAAATTGCCGTAAACGATACCGGAGAAAGGAGAATCGTTTTCCGTATTGTAAACGCCGGAATAACGCGACTTGTCAAACGCCGACGAAATATCGGTGTACGCAGTGAATGTTTTTGTTGTATTGCCGTCGGCAAAAGTCAATCCGCCAACGAGGTTTACGGTATATTCCGGATATTCAAACGCCGCATAGCGTTTTACGTAACTATAAATTTTTACAGTCGAATAACCGTCGCCGGCGGGCTGAGGAGCAACCGTGAAACGTTGACCGTAAAGCCTTGCGTCCGGTAAAAGAAGCGTGCCGTTTACAATCGAGCCCTTTTCGGTAACGCCGTTTTTCGACATATGTTCTGCCGTACCGTAATTTTCGTTCGCTTCGAACAAAACCTTTTTCTCGTCGACAAACACTCTTATGCGCCCGTTTGAAGTCGTTTCGCGGACAATGGCAAACGATATTTTCTTTTTCGTGCCGTCGGTAACGCTTTCGTCCAACGTTGCCTCGGCTTCAATTTTACCCGACCCGCAACGGCTCATTTTTACCGTTTTTCCGTCAAAAAGGAAAGTTATGCCGTAAAGATTTTTGCTGTCTGCAAAAGCTCCGGAATTAGTTCTGAAATCACATAAACCAAGCATAAACGCTCCGTCCGATTCGATTTCGAATTCATACGTATACTCTTTATAGAAAAGCGATTTTGCATCGTCGCTTCCCCAGTTCGTGGCATTATCGAAAATATGATAATTTTTCCCCGTTGCGCTTTTATTAAAGAACAATTCTATCTGCGCGGTTTTATTAAAGCTCAAATATTTCGAACCGTTATTTTCTGTGAGTGCAGGCAAACCGGTATTCGAACTCGTCTCGGAAGTATACCAACCCTTTGTTGCCTCTCGCTTCGGATTGCCGTCTGCGTCTACGGACATGAAAGAGTACTCGACGTTATTCTTATACACGGCGTCGGAAGCTTCGCCTTGCGTGGGATAATTCATATCGGCATTCTTGTACGCCACCGCGCTGTAACCGTAAACGTACGTGGCTTTAGAAAGCGCGCCGACGGAAGTATCGTCTTTCTTGCTATATACGAAAGATTTTACGCTATAACGGAGCAACCCGCCGACTTTTTCATTGCCTTTGTACGCTTGAACGCTCAATACGTTATCGAATTGAGAAACGGAAATTTTATCGTAAACGAACGAATAGTAGTCGCCTACTTGCGTAAAAGTATTTATCGTCGTTTCTTCGCCGTCGTTAGTTAATTTTATGGTTAAGTCCGTCAAATCTTCGCATGTAAAGTTCACGTATAACGCTACGTTATAATCATAAACTAAGCCTGCGCTTTTGTAAACGACGGAATTTTCGTTTCCGCTTTCCACCTCAAAATCGCTTGCTTTAGGAGCAATGGTTTCGAAGTTCGTCGCAAGGGCTTGTTGCTTGCTCGTCAAATTGGCGTTAGCCAAAGCGCCCGCAGCCGTTTCCGTTTTTGCCGCAACGTACTTTTGAGCTTCGGCACCGTAATTCAAGAGATTAACGGCTAAGCTCTTCATTAAAGCGTTTTCGGTTTCCGTCTGTTTTAGTTCGGCGGCGGTACTATCCAACAACTTCGTTAAGTACGCTTTTAACGAAAATTCGTTATAAGTTTCGGTTATGTCTTGCTTACCCTCGCCCGTTAAAGTAAGTTCGGCAACCAATTCTTCGTTCATATATTGCGGCGTAACCAAACCGGTAGACAAGGTTGCAGTTCCGTTTTGTATATCCGCCGTCACGGTTTCTTGACCTTCGCCTATAGAAAAATCGATTTTTGCTTGCGTGTATCCGTCGGGAGCTTTTATTACGACGTTTACCTTGATGTTTTCGTCCAAAGTCACGGATACGTTGTCGAAATACGTAGTCGCCGCATAAGCAAATTTATGCGAAGTCGCGAGCATGCACAACCCGAATGCGAAAGTTAACGCAAACGCGACAAAAAGAGTAACTATACTTTTTTTCTTCATTATGCTTTTCATTGTCTGTTCTCCTTAAATTCTCGGTTCGAGCGTAAAGTCATCCTCGTCGCCTCTCGTATCGAAAGCGTTAGGATTGCTTATCGTGGTTATGTCCGACGTATCGAACTTTACAAGTACAACCATAGTCGGAACAAAGCCTTTTTTGCCATTTTCTTCCATTTTAAATACCTCCCTTTTCCGCTCCGCTTTTCCCCGATTTCGCCTTACGGCGACTTATAATTAGAAGATTTTTGCGCATTCGCGCAAAAATTCCCCATGGGGAATTGTCGGTTCGGAATTTAAGTTTTTTAATGCGACACTATCGCATTTTGCCTCTTAATTTTAAACCATTTTCCCTTTAATGTCAATTGCAATACTTCTAATCAAACATTGCAAAAATAACTGTATTCTGTTTTTGTTTTGCTTTTATTTAGTCAAAATGTCGGGGTTTGAAAAAGAATTATATATAGTTGAAAATTGAGAATTGAAAATTGAAAGTTGCGGAATTTATAATCAATATATAAAATGCCGACCACAATTTTCACCTTTCAACTTTCATTTTTCAACTATAAAAACCGCCATGCAACCTATAGTTGCGCCTTTGCAAACGCATATATATGGCAAGCAGCTTTGTTTTTTGTTAAAATCGCTTGTGGTTTTTGTTAAGCGGGTGTAAAATATAGGCGTAAACAAAAAAAGGGCTTGCGGAAAACCAAAAGCCGAAAAGGAGCGCAATATGCAGAACAACCTTATAAAATTAAGAAAGGAAAAAGGACTTTCGCAAGAAGAACTTGCAGATAAGCTCTCGGTATCGCGCCAAGCGATATCCAAGTGGGAACGCGGCGAATCTCTGCCGGACACCGATAACCTAATTCGCCTTGCAAAACTTTACGGAGTTTCGATTGACGAAATCGTAGGGATAAATCAAGAAAAAACCGAAACCGAAACGGCTACCGCGGCTTACGCAAGCGACGGCGAAAAAGAGCAAACACAAGAAAGCGTAAGCGAAAAAGAGCAGCCGAAAACAGAAGAGAGCGGCAAGAAAGAATATACAAAGCGCAATATCGTAATGGATTCTATCTGCGGCGCGTACGTAATTTTAACGACGGTAGCAATGCTTATATGGGGCTTTGTTTTTAACGGCTGGCTTTTGAGTTGGACGCTTTTTATAACGATACCCGTTTTCATTTCGATATTCGAAAGCATACGTAAAAAGAAGGTAGCGGTCTTTAACTTTCCGTGCGTTGTAGTGTTTATTTACTGCTTTTTAGGAATGAGCAAAGGATTATGGCACCCCTTATGGGTAATGTTCGTATCGATTCCCCTTTTCTACGTTATAGCGAACGCCATAGACAGCAAAAACGAAACGACGGACAAAGACTAACACAAAAAAATTTTGCGCGTACCCTAAAAAAGAGTACGCGCGTTTTTGTTGCGAATTTTATAGTAAAATATGCGTTTAATCGACTTATAGCCTTACTTTTGCTTTTGTTGAGACTTAAACTCCCGACGAAAACTTAAAATCGAAAGTCATTTCGAGCGCGGAGAAAAGCTTTTTCAACACGGCGTTCGATACTTCCACTATGTCTGTCGCGGCGATACGCGCTATCGCGTCGTTTTTGTCGTCTTCGGACACATGGTACACGTCGAAAGACATACGCAAAAACTTTTCTATCTTCTTTTTGAGCGTAAAATACTTGTCGCACTTTCTCGTCATAAACGCGCGCATCATGCCGCCCGTGCCTAACGCGGATTCGTAAAAGTCGCTCTCGCTCCAATCGGGGTTGTATTTTGCAAAAATTTTGCTCAGTTCCGTAGAAGTGTTTTCGTAAACGTATTCGGTGAGCTTAGGCTGAGTGTAAACTTCGATATAAATTTCGCGGATATTCTCGTTAAGCTCGGTTATCGCAAGCTGAATCGCCGTTTCCACGGCGTACACGAACGCGGGATTTTCTACGTTTTCGGACATTCCGCGCGCCATACCGAACTGGTTTTTAAACATAAATTCCGTAAGAGCGGACAAAACGCCGTCTTTGGTGCGGAAAATATTCTGAAACGTACCCGCCGCGACGTCGGCTTCGCGGATAATATCGAGCATGGTCGTTTCTTTGAACCCGCGCTCTATAAACATTTTTACGCAAACGGAAAGTATTCTTTTTTTAGGGTCTTTTTGTTCTTCTCTTTTAACCATGGTTTTT
Organism: Christensenella sp. UBA4636; assembly: GCA_002405915.1. Taxonomy (GTDB): domain Bacteria; phylum Bacillota; class Clostridia; order Christensenellales; family Borkfalkiaceae; genus UBA4636. The sequence goes on along the minus strand of DHMS01000044.1, from coordinate 41,755 downwards.
CCTCGCAAATCGTTCTTCCTATAGGGATTGCATTCTTTATTCGATTTTACCACATAGTTTATTTTTTTGCAAGTAGTTTTGCGTTTTTTAATGTAAAGTAACCTCAAATAAGAACATTTACAAGCGAAACTTGTTGTAAAAAAGCAAAATACATGGTAAAATATGGGTATGTACACGACATTAAACAAACAAATCGCCGAAAAAATTGCCGACGACAGAATAGCAAAGCGCGAAAACCCTTACGCCTTTAAGGACGAAAACGCGATAAGAAGAGTAAAGAACGAACATGACCACGCAACCGTTTTGCGTTCTAACTTTATTCGCGACGCGGACAAAATCATTAACTGCCCGTACTTTGCGCGCTACCAGGACAAAACGCAAGTCTTTTCGCTCTACAAAAACGACGACTTGACTCGCCGCGGTCTGCATGTCCAGCTCGTTTCCCGCATTTCGCGCACGATAGGCAAAGCACTCAACTTGAACTGCGAACTCATAGAAGCGATAGCATTAGGACATGACATAGGGCATACGCCTTTCGGGCATGCCGGCGAATCCGTTCTCGACGAAATTTATTTTGCTTTCGCCAAGCGGCACTTTTTCCACAATATCCACTCGGTGCGCGTTTTGGACAAGATTTACAATTATAACTTAACGCTCCAAACGCTCGACGGTATAGCTTGCCACAACGGCGAGCGCGAAATGAGTTTGTACGAGCCGTCCGCCCTCTCGGGATTTGCAGACTTTGACGAAATGATTGAAAAATGTTACGAATCGGCGGATTTTGCAAAGACCATTATGCCCGCCACCCTCGAAGGTTGCGTGGTGAGAATTTCCGATATAATAGCTTACCTCGGCAAGGACAGAGGCGACGCGAACCTCACGAACACGGCTTCGGAAAGCGAATTCAGCGACGTTATAATCGGCAAATTCAACGCGGAAATCATAAACAACGTGACGGTCAACCTCGTCGAACAAAGCTACGGCAAGCCTTATATCAAGCTTAGCGACGAATATTTTGAAGCGATAAAAACGGCAAAAAAAGAAAATTACGAAAAAATCTATCGTACCGAAAAAGCGCGCGGCGAAACGGAGCAAAACTTAAAGCCGATGATGAAAAAGCTTTACGAAAAGCTCTTGTCCGACCTTATCTCGGGCGACAGAAATTCGCTTATATTTAAGCACCATATCGATTACGTTCGCTCGGCGCACTGCAATAAAAACAACCCCTACGAGCAGACGGAACCAAACCTTATCGTAACCGACTACATAGCGAGCATGACGGACGATTATTTCATCGACCTCTACGCCGAACTTTTCCCAAAAAGCCGCTACCGCCTGACCTTCAAAGGCTACTTCGATTGATAAAAAAGCGAAAGTTTTTACGAAAAACACCGCTCGGACAAATTGTCCGAGCGGATTTTTAGTAAAATATTTTATGCAGCCGGTTGCCAAATAAAAAATTCATACGCCGCGTCGATATAACCAAGATAAACGTTTGCGACGATTACTTTTTCGACAGAAGTTAAATGTGAATACCCCTCCCATTCAGCCGTTAGTTCAACGACGTATCTGCCGTTATAATTGCCGTAATACCCCGCTATTTTAAACTCCGTCATTTTCATTCCTTCGTGCAGCTTTTCGTAATCGCTTTTTATTTTGGCTTTCTGCTCGTCGGTTAACGGGTCGAAAGAAGTTTCCTTAAAGTCAATTTTGCGGTAATCTTCCGTATCTTGCTCCAAGCTTTTTACAATCGCAACGTAACCCACCCTGAGCGCGGCTATGTTTTTGATATCGTTTTCGGTAAAAATTCCGTCAAGATAGCAATCGGTCAACGCGCACCGAGTATTGATTTTTTCATAAGAACAAGCGGTAGCAAACATAAAAAGCAAACACACGCAAACAATTGCGACAAGTTTTTTGAACCGTTTTATCATTGACAACCACATCGGACTCACCTCTCTTTAAAAGCTTATTTGCTTTTTATATTTTGAATATAACATAAAAATGCTTTTAAGGCAATAGCAAAATATAAAATTCGTCATTTCAGACAAATACAATTGTGCATATTTAACAATTTTTCTAAAATTTTATAACTTCATTAAAAAAATATAAGCTTTTTTAATAGCCTGACTTTTAAAGGCTACTTCGATTGATAAAAGAATATTTTTTGTAAAAACGCCGACAAGCACCCGAATTTTCGAGTGCTTGTCTTTTTCTTTTATTCGATTTTTCGTTTTATACCGCGGTGACGGTGACGTTGCCGCATAAAAGCTCCGAATAGGAAAAACTCGTTTTCCCGTTCGTAGGCTCGTCGGGGCTTACCGTGAAAAGCGCGGGGTAAACGCCCGTGACTACGCCGCGGTAAGTGACGAATTTATTCCGACCTAAGTTTTGCGTTACTTTGACTTTGCTTGCCTTTAAAGCCGCGATAAGGCTTTTGGCTTTTCCGTAATCCAAACTCTTTTTTATCATAGCACTATTATGCGCATTCTCTATCGCTTTTATACGCATGAAAAAGCGTTCAAAACGCTACGGCAAGACAAAAAAGTCAAGCTATAAGTCGATTAACAAACAAAAACCCTATTACTTTTTACCTTTCTTTGACTTAGAAGAAGATTTTTTGTCGTCGTCATCGTCGCGCCAATCGTCGTCGCCCCAGTCTCCGCCGTCGTCCTCATCGTCGTCTTCGTCTTCCTCGTCGTCTTCGAGATAGTCGTTCTCGTCGTAGGGGATAATTTCGAAGTCGTCCGGTTCGTCGTCGCGGGTTTCCATCATTTCGTCGTCGTCCGTTTCTTCCTCTTCCTCGTCGTCGAAGAGCTGCGCCGCTTCCTCTTCTTCGAGCTGGTTGAGCGAAAGCAATTCTTCGCTGTTTTCCTTGTCGATGATTTCGTCTTTCTCGTCGTCGTCGAGGAATTCTCTCCAGCCTTCGTCTTGGTCCATGTCGATGTCCTTTTCTTCTTCGTACTCGGCACGTTCCGCGCAGGATTCGCACATGTCTTCGTTTATTGGGATATAACAATTTTTGCAGACGGGGCAAAGCTTCTTATCTTCGTCTTCCTCGTCGTCCACGGCAAACTGCAACTGCGGGCCTATTTTAAGTTCCGCTTTGCATACGCCGCAATAATCTTCGTCCTCGGGAATATAGTTGAGTTCGCAACGAGGACACAACTTGTATTTTGGCATTCTCCTACCTCCGCTCGCGTTTTTAAGCGTTTGCGTTTTCACGCAACTACTGTTAAGCGGAATAATTATATTAGCAATAATTCGATTTGTAAACTATTTAACTTCAAATTATCGATTTTTTTAATAAAAATTTACGAATTTTTTTTATTTTTTTCTTTTCTTGCGAATTTTCAGCCGATAAAATTAAATTTCTTATAAAAAACCGCCTTGAAAAAACAAACTTTCTCGGCGGTAAAATTCTACGATATTAAGTTTTATGCGTTTTTATTTTGTAGAGAACAACCCGTCAGCCGTTCTTTACTTCGCTTATAACGAACCTCGTTTCGTCGCCCTTTTTAAGATATTCGATAAGGTCTTCCGCATTATCTACAACCTTGTAAATGCTAAGGCACTTTTCGTTGACGAATTTTTCTTTGACGGCGTGGTCCATAAGCGCGACGAATGAATCGAAAAAGCCGTAAAGATTATAAATCGCTATGGGCTTAAAATGCACGCCGAGCTGTTTGTCGGTTATGACGGAAAATGTTTCGTCGAACGTACCTACGCCGCCCGGAACGGTGATAAAAGCTTCCGCAAGCTCTTCCATTTTCTGTTTGCGCTCGTGCATGGTATCGGTCCAGATAATCTCGTCCGACTGCTCGGAAAGGGCTTCCGCCATATTTTGTTTGAAGAAATGCGGTACTATGCCGGTAGCCTTGCCTGCGCCCTTTTTAAAACCTCTCACGGCAGCGCCCATAAGTCCGTTCGCGCCGCCGCCGTAAACAAGCTCGTGACCGGATTTAGCCAGCCTTTCGCCAAGTTCCTCTACCGCCTTTTTATATTTGTCGTCAATTTTGTTGCTTGCCGAACCGTAAATACAAATTCTCATAAAAACCTCGCTATAAGTCTATTATCGCGCGTTTTGTCAGTCGCAAAAACAGACAAAAGCAGCGAAATCGCTTTATTTTAAAAATCCGTTAACTATTTTTTCTTCCGCCTCTTTTTCGTCTAAGCCGAGGCTCATAAGCTTAATAAGCTGTTCGCCCGCGATTTTGCCTATCGCCGCTTCGTGGATAAGCCGCGCGTCAACGCAGTTGGCGTTTATCTTCGGAATAGCCGAAACCTTGCCGTTGTCCATGATTATCGCGTCGCACTCGGTGTGTCCCGAACATTCCGCGTTGCCGTTTACTTCCGAAATATACGTTTGCGAAGAATTATCTTTTGCGACCGAGCGTGAAACGACGTGCGCGCCGCTGCCATCGCCGTTAAGTTCAACTAAAAAGTCGGTAGTAGCTTGCTGTTTGCCGTGCGTGAATATCTTTTCCTTTATGATAAGCGTAGCGTTCTTTTCGAGCTTGGCTCGGGTTTTACGGTAAGTCGAATCAACGCCCTTTATCTGCGCCGTTTCCATTTCCATGTAGCCGCCCTCGTCGATATAAACGACCGTTGTCGGATTGAGAATACGTTCGCCGTTGCCGTCGCCCTCGCCGTAGTGGCGTTCGACGTATCTTACTTTCGCATTCTTTGAAATATGAAAGGTGTGTATGCCGTCGTGCTGAGAAGTTTCGCACCCGGGGTTATGAATTCCGCACCCCGCTACAATCAAGCACTCCGCGCCCTCGCCGACGTAAAAATCGTTGTAAACGAGGTCGTTCAAGCCGGTTTTCGTGATAATGACGGGGATATCCACCCTTTCGCCCTTAGTGCCGGGTTTGATAATTATATCTATGCCGGGTTTGTCGGTTTTAGAAACTATATCGATGTTCGCCGTAACGTTGCGCGCGGCAAGCTTGCCGTCCTCGCGCAGATTAAAAGCCCCGTGCGGCACCGATTCTATATCCGCTATCGTGGACAAAAGTCCTTTTTCTAATTCGGTAAAACTCATTTTTCGTCGCCTCTCATCTTTTTTTCAAGCGTTTGGCACCCGACCGAGGACAAAAGACTGTTTAAAACTTGACTCTTGTCGCCGTCTTTTTCGACTTTGCCGTTCTTTATCAGGATAATTCTGTCGGCAAATTCGAGAATTCTTTCCTGGTGCGAAATTATGAGTATCGACCCGCCGTTTTTGTTGCGAAGATTTTCGAAAACTTTAATGAGCGAATTGAAGCTCCAAAGGTCTATGCCCGCTTCCGGCTCGTCGAATACGGTGAGCTTGGTTCCGCGCGCCATAACGGAAGCGATTTCTATTCTTTTGAGTTCCCCACCCGAAAGACTGCCGTTTATTTCGCGGTTGACGTACTCGCGCGCGCAAAGCCCGACTTCCGAAAGGTAATCGCACACTTCCGTCATTTTTAGTTCTCTGCCCGCAGCCACGCTTATAAGGTCGGAAACGGTTATGCCTTTGAATTTTACCGGTTGCTGGAACGCAAAGCTTATGCCCGCCCGAGCGCGCTCGGTGACGGATAGGTCGGTTATGTCCTTGCCGTCGAAATAAATTCTGCCGCTTGTCGGCTTTATAATGCCCATAATGAGCCTTGCAAGCGTCGATTTGCCGCCGCCGTTCGGTCCCGTGAGCGCGACGAAATTCTCGCCGATATCGAGGTTAACGCCGTTTATTATCTTTTTTTCCTTTCCGTTTTCGTAAGCGGAAAAATACACGTTATCAAGTTTTAACATCATACCCTCGCGCAAATTTTACTTTGTGCTTTTTTCTGTTTGCGGCGTTTAAGCCGCTTTCTTGTCGTCGCCGAAAATTCTTTTATGCCTTTTCGGTTAGGCTCTTCTAATCAATAATTATACTCGTATATTCTCTTTTTCGTCAATCGTTTATACGCGAAAATTTGTTTTTCCCGCAATTAAAGCCGTTTTGCGCCGTCCGCGGTGACGTTTTCAGCCGTTTTTAACCCTTTTGCCGTCCGAAGAATAGCGCACGGTGTCCGTTTTAACGCTCCGCGTTTCGCCGTTCAAAACGTAATCGAGCCGAGCGAAATAGTAGCCGTCTTTCGCTGCGCAAGTCGCAAAAACCTTGCCGACCGCGCCTATGTCGTCCACGCTCACGCAAGCGACGTTTTCGCCGTCGCCGCCGCCCGCCACCGCCGTTTCGCCGTAAAAAATCGTGAGAGTAACGCTTATTTCGGGCGCGAAAAGCGAAAATTCCTTTTCCGCGTAAGCCGTGATATTGCCCTTTCCGTCGCCTTTCATTCTCACCGACAAAAAAGTGAACGCGTTGACCGTTTTGCCGTTCGCGCACCCGCCGAGAAAGCAACTAAACAGTAAACACGTTGCGGCAAGGACAAGCGCAAACACCCGTTTTGAAAAACTTTTCCTTTTTTCGTCTTTGAAAAAACGCGCTACTTCTTTTTCCATATTTCCCTCACGAGCGCGAACACGGCAACGCCCAAGATAGCCGCAAGCACGACCGACAGAACGAGCATGGGCGTATTCGACGGCAGCGAAATTATCCACACGGTTGCGCTCGAATCGTAGATAGCGTCCTTGACGGCGTAAACCACCGTTATTACGAGCGCGACGAGCGCAATCGCCGCAACTACCGCCGCCGCAATAATAACGGCTCTCCGCCCGTTTTTGCCGCCGTTTTTGCTTACGGCACAGTCTGTTTCGTTAGTTTTCTCTTTAACCGATTTACCGCCGTTTAAAGCCGCCCCGTCCTCGTCCGTTCCCGGGCAGTCCTCCGCGCTTTCCGCAAGCGCGCTTCCGGCAAGAAACATATTGGCGTCCAGCCCGAACTCCGCGCAAATATTTTTAATCTGCGCCAAGCTCGGTGCGCCTTTGCCGGCTTCCCATCTGAAAACCGTCTGTCTCGACACGCCGAGCCTATCCGCGAACTGTTGTTGCGACAGTCCTTGTTCTTCTCTTAAAACGATAAGTTTTTCCCTAAAATCCATAATTATATTAGCCGTCGTTCCCCGTTGCGTTTTAGTCGGTAACAAAACGATACCGACCGACTTTTTCTCTTTTTTAACCGGTAACAACTTGTAACCGGTTGCACTATCGTCTCCATTTTACCATATTTGCGAAAATATTTCAAGCTAAAATTTACATTTCGGCTTGACAACTAATTCGTTTTCGGATATAATATTTGAAAGTAGGTCGTTTTTGCGACTAACTTCCGAATGGCAGGGGTAAATTATGGGTATAATTGCAAGGGACAGATATCTACAAAGGTTAATTGACCGAAAAGAAAACGGTATGATAAAAGTAATTACGGGAATCAGAAGATGTGGCAAAAGTTATCTTTTATTCCATTTGTATTATGATAACTTGATTTCTACCGGAGTAAAGAAAGACAATATTATAACTATCGCTCTGGACGAAGAAGAAAGCAAAAAATATCGCGACCCGAAAGAACTTTCCGCTTATATCCGTTCTAAAATCGTTAGCAACGACGAACAATATTACGTATTTATCGACGAAGTTCAATACGCTATAAAAAAAGACGAATTAAATAGCGACAAGCCTCTTCCTTTATATGGCGTGTTAAACGGCTTGCTACGCTTAAGCAACGTTGACGTTTACGTTACGGGCAGCAATTCAAAGCTTCTTTCCAAGGACGTTATGACGGAGTTTCGCGGACGCGGTGATGAGGTTAGGGTTTACCCGCTTACGTTCAAAGAATATTACGGATATTTAGGCGGAGATAAATTAGAACGTTTCGAAGAATACGCAACCTTTGGCGGGTTACCTCTTACTTTATTCAGAAAAACACCCGAGGATAAAATTAAATATTTATCGGACCTTTTTAAAGAAGTTTATTTCAAAGACATCGAAGAACGTTACCGTATCGATTTACCGGAAATTTTGCAGCTGTTAACCGACGATTTATGTTCGGCTATCGGTTCTCTGACTAATTCGTCCAAATTAGCGAACGCATTAAAGACGGCTAAAAACGTTAAAGTCGATTCGCAAACCGTCGCCACTTATTTGGAATATTTGGAAGAATCGTTTTTATTTAATCAAGCTAAACGTTACGACGTTAAGGGTAAAAAATATTTCCTCTATCCTTCAAAATACTATTGTACAGATATGGGATTACGTAACGCGCGCTTGAATTTCAGACAGCAAGAAGAAACGCATGCAATGGAGAATATTATTTACAACGAATTGCTTGTTCGCGGGTTTTCCGTCGACGTCGGCGTAGTTGATATAGCAAGTCTTGGGGAAGATGGCAAACGACATAAAAGGCAATGCGAAATAGATTTCGTTGTTAATAAAGGAATGAAAAAATACTATATTCAATCCGCATTAACGCTAAACGGGGAAAATAAGGAAAAAACAGAACTTCGCCCTTTCCTCGAAACAAGAGATTTTTTTAAGAAGATAATCGTGACAAAATCTTATATGAAGCCTTGGTTCGACGATAACGGCATTTATCACGTAGGATTATACGATTTTCTATTAAACGAAACTATTTTCGAAAGTTAGTCGAAATTGCGACTAACTTTCAAATGAACAGCAAAACAACGGACACACCCCAAACACCGCCACGTTTTTTAGACAAAAACGCATAAAACGAACATAAACGGGTAACTTAATAACGAAAATGAAAAAAATTTCACACATTGCGGCGGCTTTTCGTTCTCTTACGCTTGACACTTTCAAATTTTAGCATTAAAATATATACGGAAAAGTAGGGAACGGCACAAGGTGAGAATTCAGCCGCCCGCTTTTTAAGCAAAAAAATCTTATGAGAGGTAATACAATGCAGAAACTCGATTTAACCAAGTACGGCATTACGGGTACGACCGAAATAGTTTACAACCCGTCTTATGAAATGCTCTACGCAGAAGAAACCAGACCCGACCTCACGGGCTACGAAAAAGGTCAGGTAAGCGAACTCGGCGCAGTCAACGTTATGACCGGTATTTATACGGGTCGTTCTCCCAAAGATAAATATATCGTTATGGACGAGAACTCCAAAGACACAGTTTGGTGGACTTCCGATAGTTACAAGAACGACAACCACCCCGCTTCTAAAGAAGCTTGGAAAGCCGTTAAGGAACTTGCCATCAAAGAACTCAGCGGCAAGAGATTGTTCGTTGTAGACGCTTTCTGCGGAGCAAACAAAGATACCCGCATGGCTGTCCGTTTCATCGTAGAAGTTGCTTGGCAGGCTCACTTCGTAAAAAATATGTTCATTCGCCCGACAGAAGAAGAACTTGCGACTTTTAAGCCTGATTTCGTAGTTTACAACGCTTCCAAAGCGAAGGTAGAAAACTACAAAGAACTCGGACTTAATTCCGAAACGGCTGTTATGTTCAACATTACGAGTCGCGAACAGGTTATCGTAAACACCTGGTACGGCGGCGAAATGAAGAAAGGTATGTTCTCCATGATGAACTATTACCTCCCGCTCAAAGGCATCGCTTCGATGCACTGCTCGGCTAACACCGACTTGAACGGCGAAAACACCGCTATATTCTTCGGTCTTTCCGGAACCGGCAAAACCACCCTTTCGACCGACCCGAAGCGTCTTTTGATCGGCGACGACGAACACGGCTGGGACGATAACGGCGTATTCAACTTCGAAGGCGGCTGCTACGCTAAGGTTATCAACCTCGACAAGGATTCCGAACCCGACATTTACAATGCGATTAAGCGCGACGCGCTTCTCGAAAACGTTACGCTCGACAAGGACGGCAAAATCGATTTCGCCGACAAGTCCGTAACCGAAAACACCCGCGTTTCCTATCCTATCTACCACATTAAGAATATCGTTCGCCCCGTTTCTTCCGCTCCCGCGGCTAAGAACGTAATCTTCCTTTCCGCGGACGCGTTCGGCGTACTCCCGCCCGTTTCCATTCTTACTCCGGAACAGACTCAGTACTACTTCCTCTCCGGCTTCACCGCAAAACTCGCGGGTACCGAAAGAGGCATAACCGAACCGACACCGACTTTCTCGGCTTGCTTCGGACAGGCGTTTTTGGAACTTCCCCCGACAAAGTATGCGGAAGAACTCGTTAAGAAGATGAAGATGAGCGGCGCAAAGGCTTACCTCGTCAACACCGGGTGGAACGGAACCGGCAAGCGTATTTCCATTAAGGATACCCGCGGCATTATCGACGCTATTTTGTCCGGCGCAATCAACACGGCTCCGACCAAGACTATCCCCTACTTCAACTTCGAAGTTCCGACCGAACTCCCCGGCGTAGACCCGGCTATCCTCGACCCGAGAGATACTTACGACTGCGCATGCAAATGGGAAGAAAAAGCAAAAGACCTTGCTTCGAGATTCGAAAAGAACTTCGTCAAGTACACGACGAACGAAGCGGGCAAAGCCCTCGTCAAAGCAGGTCCCAAAGCGTAAGTTTAAGGATATAGAAAATTTGATATAAAAAATTCGCCCCTACGGCGGAAAGCATTTTCGCCGTAGGGGTTTTTGTTTTTTGTGGTGAAAAGTAGAGCAATTTTGCTTTCATAAAAAAGATTGAAAATTTTTGTAGGATAGGATATAATAAAAATGATTTTTATAGATAAGGGGGGAAAAAAAATATGGTTGTCGGAAGTATAGTAAAATACAAAAAAAGACACTTCTTATCCATTTACTCCAAGGGTTGATTATACAGCATTGTACAAAATCATCGAAAATCGATACGGATGTAATCTTAATGCTTGAAATGTTAAAATCTATAAACGAACGGGTTTTTACAGAGCGAAAACCGTAGAAAAAAAACATCAAAGTTGCAAGCAATTCATTTTATGACAATCTACTTAACGTAGAGTTGAAAATTTTTTTCTAACTTTGCGTCATACCGTTTGTAGAATATAAAATACGATTACCACTATACAGGAACTTTTTCGGAAATGTTAGACTGTTTTTGCTGTCAATTCAACACATACGATGATGAATACAACAGTTACGACCCATATACCCCACGAATGCTAAATGATTTAAGAAAGCAAAGAAACAGTATTGTCCATTCTGACAAAACGTTGCCGCCTATGTCAAACGAAGAAATAAAGCAGTGCATTGATTATATTTGTTCTTTATAATGTAACAACAACAAATAAACATATACGCCCGCGGCGGGATTTTATCCCGCCGCGGGCGTAGTTTAATATAAAAATATTCGGTTAATCGACTTATAGCGCGACTTTTCGTGATAAACGTCATCATTCGTCGATAAGCTACCTTTTAAAAATAATCACATCGTAGCTGTCGCCGTCGTCTCCGCTTCCGCCGCCGTGGGCAAACAAATTTTTAAATAAGAATATCATTACTATAACAAAACCCGCGCCGGGTATGGTGAACAAAAACCAGGTTGCAACGTTCATTCCGCCTTCCTGCTCGAAGGTCAAAAGCATAAAGCCGAGCGTTGCTATTTGCAATATAAGCGGCCCGAAAAAGCTCGCTAAGATAAGCGTTACGACAACGTTTTTCGTTTCCTCTTCGGCAGAACCCGCTCCGATTTCCGCAGAAATTTGCTCGCCTAAGCCTATAAAAGAAGTACCTGCATACGAGAGAGACAAAACGAACACAACGCCGAGAATTATTATGATAATTCTACAAACAAGACGACATTTATCGGTGTTTACTATAAGCGCAACCGCGGCAAGTATGCCTTCGAGCGCAAAAATGCCCACATAAATTATCGGCGCATACAAAATTACTTTTTCCAAAATCGCATCCAGCCAGGCTGGCAAATTCAATGACGACACGTTGACTTCTTTTTTAAAATAATCGCGCCCGAGCCATACTAAAACACAAAGAAATATAACGATAAGCGCGGCAATCGAAAGCTTTATTGCTTGCTGAACGGGGTGCAGCCTTTTTCCCCTTTTGTCCTTAACGGCGTTTTTCGTGTTTTTTCTTATAGTTCTCATAGTTTCCTCCGGCTTAAAATTACTTAATAATGTAATTATTATATCACAGTATAATTCTGCTGTCAACGATATTTTCGTCTTTTGTGCCGTTTTGTGGTTTTGTTATACAGAAATCTTTCGTTTTGTTGATAGTATTTCTCTCTCGTCGATTTAAAAATTCCGCCCGAGAAAAAGCACGAACGGAATCATTTTTTTGTCGTTTTTTTGATTTTTTTACGCGACAATCGACTTATAGCGCGACTTTTAGTTCTTTGGCGGTGGCTTTTAAAACACCATGCCGATAAGGTTATTCCACTTCGTAGTCGGCGGAAAGGAGCGTTAAGCCTTTGGCGGCAAGGGTCTTGCCCGCATACGTTCTTTCGCCCGTTAAAAGGGCTTTTTCGACGGTTTCTATACTCATTTCGCCTTTGCCTATCGCAACGAGCGTTCCAGCGATTATGCGCACCATGTTGTATAAAAAGCCGTTGCCCGTCACTTTTATAAAGATAAAGCCGCTTTTCTTTTCAACGCTTAACGCATAGATTTTTCTTACATTGCCTTTGACGGACGAACCTGTGGAAGAAAAGGCTTTAAAGTCCTTTTCACCGATGAAAATTTCGGCGGTTTTCCGCATCTTTTCAATATCTATAGGCTCGTCTATACGGAGTGCGTAACGCTCGTAAATAGGGATAGGAACGGGCGAAAGATAGAGCGTATAGACGTAAGTTTTGCGCTTTGCAGAATGAACGGAATGAAAGTTTTCGCTTACACGTTCGCTTTTTAAAACCTTGATATCGTCGGGCAAAATGGGGTTAAGCGCGAGCGAAAACTTTTCGGCGGGGATAGTCGAATTTGTGTCGAAATGCGCGACCTGCCCTTTTGCATGCACGCCCGAATCCGTTCTGCCGCTACCCGTAACGGCGACCTTTTCGCCCGTGAGTTTTTCGACGGCTTGTTCCAAAGCTTCTTGCACGGTAAAGCCGTTTTTCTGCCGTTGCCAGCCGCAATAAGATGTCCCGTCGTAACAAACGGTAAGCTTTATTCTCATATGACGTTCACCCCGTAAATATTCAGGAGTATCACGCCGGCGTACAACGCGCCCATGACTAAAAGTGCGATTAAGTCGCGATAGGTGAATTTTAATTTTTTGTACTTCGTGCGGTTTTTGCTGCCCGAATAACAGCGTGCGTCCATTGCTTCGCCCAGCTCGTCCGCGCGGCGGAACGCCGACACGATAAGCGGTATCAACACGGGGAGCAACGCTTTAACTTTTTTAAAAATACTGCCGCTGTCGAAGTCCGCGCCCCTTGCCTTTTGCGCCGAAATTATTCTGTTGGTTTCTTCCATAAGGGTCGGGATAAAACGGAGCGCGATGCTCATTATGAGTGCGAGTTCGTGAACGGGGAATTTAACTACTTTTAGCGGCTTTAAAAGCGATTCTATGCCGTCGGTTAGCGCGACGGGCGTAGTCGTGAGCGTAAGAACGGAGCTGCCGAGAACGAGGTATATGAGCCTTAAAGCCATAAACAGCGCAAACTCTATCGATTTGTCCGTTATTTTGAAAACCCAGAACGAATAGTAAACGGTCGCGTCCGCGTCCTCGTGCAACAAAAGGTTAATTAGAAACGTGATTATGATAAGCACTAAAATAGCCTTTATGCTTTTTAAGACTTTTAAAAACGGCACGCGCGAAAAGATAACGGCAAGCACGACGAAAGCCCCCGCCGCTAAAAACCCGAAAAAGTTTTTGACGAGGAATATAACCACTATATATGCGATTAGAAAGACTATCTTTGCACGCGGGTCCATTTTGTGAACCGCCGATTGCGCGGGATAGTACTGCCCGAAGGCTACGTCGTTAAGCATGTTTTTCTTTCTTTTTTTGCGGCTTAAAAAACAAATAAGTCGCGCTATAAGTCGATTATCGACTTGTTTTTGTGTTATTATCAGATATTGGCGTTTAGCTTTTCCGCTAACTTTTCGGCAAAGTCGGCAATCTTAAAGTCGGTGTCTAAATCGTCCAAAAGGGGGCTTAATTCGTCTTTTAAGTACGCCGTCACGGGTACGTCAAGCCCCGCTTTTTCAATGAGTTCTCTATTAGAAAACAATTCCTTAGGCGTTCCCGAAGCAATTATTTTGCCGTCCGAAAACATTGCGGCTTTGGTGCATTGTTCGGCAACGTCGTTCATATCGTGCGACACTACGATTATGGTTTTCGCCGTTGTTCCGTGGAGATAATGCAAAAGGTCCCACAATTCCTTTTTACCTACGGGGTCAAGCCCCGCGCAAGGCTCGTCGAGAACGAGTACCTGCGGTTCGACTGCTATAACGCCCGCAATCGCAACCCTTCTTTTTTGTCCGCCGGAAAGCGAAAAGGGCGATTTATCCTTTATTTCCGCATAGTTAAGCCCGACCTTTTCAAGCGCGCTTTTGACTAAATCCTCGACCTTTTTTTCGTCTTTTCCCGCCATAAAATTGCGTATTCCGAACGCAACGTCCTCGTAAACCGTTTCGGCGAAAAGTTGATATTCGGGGTACTGGAACACCATTCCGACGTTCTTTCTAAGCTCTTTCAGTTTAAGCTTGTCTTTCTTCTTTTTAGGGGGCGTAAGGTCGTAATCGCCGACGAAAAGTTCGCCTTTCTGGAGCGGAACGAGCGCGTTCAAGTGTTGAATGAAGGTCGATTTTCCGCTTCCCGTGTGTCCGATTATTCCGAAAAACTCACCCTCGGCTATTTCGAGCGAAACTCCGTCGAGCGCGGCGACGGCAAACTTTGCGCCCTTATTGTATGAAAATTCTATTTCCCTTGCAATAATTCGCATAATTCGTCTTTCAACGCCTCCTTTGTGAGCGGTCGACCTATTTTTACGCCTTTTTCACTCAACAACTTCGCTATTTTTGCGGGAACGGGGAGTTCAAGTCCGGCGCGGGTCAAAAGTTCCTCGTCGGCGAAAATCTCCTCGGGAGTGCCGCTTTTTAAAAGCTTACCTTCGCCCATGACAAGCACCTCGTCGCAATCGGTAACTTCGTCCATATAATGGGTTATCACGACGACGGTCATTCCGTCCTTGTTGAGCTTTTTCACGACGTCCATAACTTCGCGCCTACCGCGCGGGTCGAGCATGGAAGTCGATTCGTCTAAAATGAGTATCTCGGGTTTCATGGCAAGAACGCCGGCTATCGCGACGCGCTGTTTCTGCCCGCCGGAAAGCTTGGATGCCGCCGAAAGGCGGAAGCTTTCCGTTCCCGTAGCCTTTAAGGCAAAATCTATACGTCTGCCGATTTCTTCTCTTTCAATCCCTATGTTTTCGGGTCCGAAAGCGACGTCGTCCTCAACAATTGTCGCGACCATTTGGTTGTCGGGGTTTTGGAAAACTATACCGCAACGCTTGCGGATTTCAAATGTGTTTTTTTCGTCCGTCGCGTCGAAACCTAAAACGGTTATTTTGCCCGAAAGCGGGGCTATAAGCCCGTTAACGAGCTTTGCGACCGTTGATTTGCCGCTTGCGTTACGTCCGACGAGCGCGACGAAAGCCCCTCTTTCCACCTTGAAAGAGAGGTCCTCCACGACGTTCTTTTCTGTTTCGTCGTAAGCAAAACAAACGTTTTCAAACACAATCGCTTCGTTCATAAGCTTTTCCTTTTTCAAATCATCGGGCAATTTAAATTTTTCAAGCCCGATACCGTTAAACACTATTAAAGCGGGACAAAAAGCCCGCTTTTTTAATAAGAATCGCGACTTAGAGTCGCTTTCGCCTTAGTTTTCTTCGCCTATCTTATCCAAAAGCGCGGAGATTCTGTCAAGGTCGTCGCGATTATAATAATCTATGTAAATTCTGCCCTTTTTGTCGTTCCCGATAGCGGAAACCTTGGTGCCGAACCCGCGCTGCATTCTGACGATAAGGTCTTTGAGTTCAACGCTCATCAACGCTTCCTGACGGGCTTTTTTAGCCTTTCTCGCCTCTTCCGGCGGGTTGTAATAATCTTTTACGGCTTGCTCTACTTCACGGACGGAAAAGCGTTTTTCGACCGCTTTACGGGCGATTGCAACCTGTTCCGCGCGCGGGAGCGTGATTAAGGCTCTTGCGTGTCCTTGCGAAAGCGCGCCGTTCGAAACGAGGTCGATAACTTCCGGTTGGAGCGACAAAAGACGGAGAGTATTCGCTATCGCCGAACGGCTTTTGCCGATGCGTTCGGCTAAGTCTTCCTGCGTTATGTCGTACTCGTCCATAAGCTGTTTCATCGCGTTCGCCGCCTCGATTGGGTTAAGGTCTTCGCGCTGCAAGTTTTCGATTAAGGAAATTTCTTTAACCTGTCTTTCCGTATAGTCTTTCACGATTGCGGGAACGGTCGTTTTGCCGGCAAGCTTGCTCGCTCTCCACCGTCTTTCGCCCGCGATTATCATGTATCTGTCGCCTTTTTTGTTTACGACGATAGGCATAATAACGCCGTGCATCGTAATGGAATCGGCAAGTTCGCGAAGAGCCGTTTGGTCGAAAACCTTTCTCGGCTGGTTGGGGTTGGCGTCGATGAGGCTCGTTTCAATCTCGATGACGCTGTTTTTCATTTCTGCGCCTTCGTCGCCGTAGTTGTCGAAAGAAAATTTGCTGTAGTCTTCCTGAGTGTCGGCAAGTAACGCCGCAAAACCTTTTCCTAATCCTTTAGCCATGATAAATTAAAACCTCCTCGATAAAAATTCGTCCGTCAAAGCAAGATAGCCTAACGTGCCGCGGCACCGCTTATCGTGGTCGATTACGGGTACGCCGTAGCTCGGCGCTTCCGAAACCCTGATGTTTCTCGGAATAACCGTTTCAAACACTTTGTCGCCGAAAAACTTGGTTATTTCTTCCCGTATCTGGCGGGAAATGAGCGCGCGCCCGTCGTACATGGTTATCACGACGCCGTCGATTTCAAGCGCGGGATTGAGAGCTTTTTTGACGAGCTTAACCGTGTTCATTAGCTGACTTAAACCTTCGAGCGCGTAATATTCGCTCTGTATCGGGATAAGCACGCCGTCCGCCGCGGCAAGCGCGTTTATCGTGAGAAGCCCTATCGCGGGCGGGCAGTCGATGAAGATAAAATCGTAATCTTCCTTTAAGCCGCGTATCGCCAAGGCAAGCCGTTTTTCACGCCTCGATTGCGTTACGAGTTCCACTTCCGCGCCGGCAAGGTCTATTGACGAGGGGAGAATATCGAGGTTTTTCACCTTGGTTTCGATAATCGCTTGCTTTGCCGAGGCAGAGCCGATAAGCACGTCGTACGAGGAAACGCGCGACGAGGATTTGCCTATACCTAAACCGGTCGTGGCGTTGCCTTGCGCGTCCATATCCACGATAAGAACCTTTTTGTCCTTTTTTGCTATGCCGGCGGCAAGGTTAATGCATGTCGAAGTTTTTCCGACGCCGCCTTTTTGGTTGGAAATAGCGATTATTCTTCCCATTTTCTTTCCCTTCGTGTTGAATATTTTTTGCCGATTGTTTTTATAAATACCGTGCAATAAGTCGATTATCGCGCGTTTTTATTGTTTTAGTGAAATTCCTTAGGAGTTTCGGCCGTGGTTTTTTCACCGCTTTCGGTAGAAGTAGCCGACGTAGCTTTCGTTTCGCGGGTGAGAGGATCAACGTCCTCTTTCTTATCCATAAATTCTATAACTTCTTCCGCTGTTTTACCCGACATAATCATATCTACTTCTTCGGTAAAGATAGTTTCTTTTTCGATTAAAACGCGAGCCATAACGTCAAGCAAGCTTCTGTTCGCGGTGAGCGTATCGACGGCTTTTTTGTATCCGTCGTTAACGATACGGCGAACTTCTTCGTCGATTTCCTTAGCCGTGTCGTCGCTGTACCCCGCTCTCGTTTGGTAATCTCTGCCGAGGAAAACTTCTTCGTTGTCGCCGTAAGAAACGGGTCCTATCTTGTCGCTCATACCGAACTGCGTAACCATTCTTCTCGCAGTCCTCGTCGCGCTCACTATATCGGAAGAAGGTCCGGAAGTGACTTCCTTGCAAACAATTTCTTCCGCGGCTCTTCCGCCCATAGTCATAACGATATTATCTAAGAGCTTGGAACGGGTGTAGTAGCTGTCGTCGTTGTCGGGGCGCGTCATCGTGTAGCCGCCCGCCATTCCTCTCGGAATAATGGAAACTTCGTGTACAGGGTCGCAGTTGGGCATAAGCCTTGCGACGATTGCGTGACCCGATTCGTGGTAAGCCGTAATGCGCTTATCCGTTTCGGTGACGAGTCTGCTCTTTTTCTGCGGTCCGAGCATAACCTTATCGATACTCTCGTAAAGGTCGGCGTTGGTGAGGAATTTTCTGTTCTCTCTTGCGGCGAGGATAGCCGCTTCGTTTAGTAGGTTCGCAAGATCCGCGCCGGAAAATCCGCTCGTCATGCGCGCCAAAACCTTGAAGTTAACGTCGGGAGCTAACGGTTTGTTGCGAGCATGAACCTTTAAAATGGCTTCTCTGCCGCGAACGTCCGGCATATTGACGTAAATTTGACGGTCAAATCTGCCCGGGCGCAAAAGCGCGGGGTCGAGAACGTCCGCACGGTTGGTTGCAGCCATTACGATTATGCCTTCGTTGCTTTCAAAGCCGTCCATTTGAACGAGGAGCTGGTTAAGGGTCTGTTCGCGTTCGTCGTTTCCGCCGCCTAAGCCCGCGCCGCGTTGTCTGCCTACCGCGTCGATTTCGTCGATAAAGACTATGCACGGCTGGTTCTTTTTCGCCGTGTTGAACAAATCTCTTACTCTTGAAGCGCCCACGCCGACGAACATTTCAACGAAGTCGGAACCGCTTATAGAGAAGAACGGAACGTTTGCTTCGCCCGCAACGGCTTTTGCAAAAAGCGTTTTACCGGTACCCGGGTTGCCGACCAAAAGCACGCCTCTCGGAATTTTTGCGCCGAGCGCGGTGTACTTTTGCGGCGATTTCAAAAAGTCGACGATTTCTTGAAGTTCGAGCTTTTCTTCTTCCGCGCCAGCAACGTCCGAAAAACGAACGCGCGTGTTCGTGACGACTTGGGCTTTGGTTCTGCCGAAGTCAAACGCGTTTTTGTTGCCCGAACCCATCTGGCGCATAAACATAACGATTAAGAAAATCGCTATGCCCATCATGCAAAGGGGCATTATAAGGTTAGACCATATCGAACCCGAGTTAGGGTCTGTATAGCCGATTTTTACGTTGCAAGCCTGCAAACCTATGATAACTTTATCGTAAATTCCGTCGTTTCTGCCGTAGCTGCTCTGGAAAACGAGTTTATTGTCCTTGTTATAGCCCTTTAAATTGTATACATCGATTATAATTTTATCGATTTGTGTATCCGATTTATTGTCCGGATCTTTTTCACGAATAATAACAAATCCGTCGCCGATATAATCTGCGTCAGAATATTTTTGATTGATTAAATCTTTATCCGACGTATCGACAAACGATACGCCCGCGTTTTTGAAAAATTCGGTTGCCGTGATACTCTTTGCCGTGTTTCCGTATGCAAACGAAGATACGAGAACGACAAGAACTATCACGACCAAAAACGCGATTAACGCTTTGGTACTGTTTTTCATTGAATATCCTCCGGGCGGGATAGCCGCCTTTAAATATTGTATTTATTATTAGTTTAATTATTTTAACATATAAATATTATTTTAGCAATAAAATAATCGCCTATTTTTTCGGCTTTTTCCAAACTTTTTGTAAGCAATTTTTACCATTGTTTCGTTGAATTTTTCTGCTTTAATTTTTTTTAGAAGCGTTTTTGTGGCTTAATTTAAATTTTTTCATGTTTTACCCCGTGAAACACGCCGATTTTTGTGCCGATAATCGACTTATAGGCGCACATGTTTCACATTGTAGCTCTTTTCTTGCGCCGGCGCAAAACGCGGTTTTAGCGTCATTTATGAGGTTTTTATATAGACCGAAAGAAAAAGTCGTTCGAAAGTCAAAAGATAAGTAAAACAGCAACTTAAAAAGAAAACCGATATTTTTAAAGAACAAATAAATGATTTTTTAATAAAGGCAGAGAAAATATATCCCCTATAAACTATGGCGCAAGAATTTTCGCATAGCGCATGCTTTTTTCATTGAGAAAAATACATAAAATGTCAACAACTCTCTTTATATCAATTACTTTAGCATAAAAAACTCAAAAGCACTATAAAGAGCATATCGAATACAGCCAAAACGCCCGAAATTGCTTGAGTTATCGACATTATTGTGGATAACTTACCGGATTTTTATGGTTTAATCCGATAATAGAGTGTTGATAGTGAGTTATCAACAGTAAATGAGAAAAAACCGACCTTCGCCCGCTCGGCTTTGACGAGCCTTGTGGAGAAGGGGGGACCGTCGTCGCAGCGACGGTGGATGAGGGGACGATATGTAAATTAAAAGTTGAAAGGTGAAAGTTGAAAGTAGTTATCGGCTATTTTTCAACTTTTAATCGTCCACAATTTTCAACTTTCCATTTTCAATTCTCAACTTGTTAATGGCAAACGATATTCGCACATAAAGTGCGAGCGAAAGCGGATTTAAAATATTATATAATTCGCCATAACTTTCAATTCTCACTTTTCAACCTTATTGCGCGGATTTCAAGCTAATCCACATCAAATATTATTTGCGCCCTATACTTTTTATTGCGCTATAAGCGCAGAGATATATAAAAATTGATAACGCAATGATTATTCATAAGCGCAGTAAAGTAAAAGCGCACAAAAATTTGCAAATCTGTAAAATTATAGTTGCTTTTTTATCGCTTTTTACCCGTTCTTTTATCAATTTCAATAAAAATTTTCTTATAATCGCCAAAATCAATGCGCTACATCACGAAACAACGCAATATTTAGACAAAACCAACACAACGCAATGATTTTTATAACATTTTAGACTTTTACAGTCACCTTTTTGCAATAAAAAAGCCATACTTTAATCAAATTACTGCTTTCGTTAGGGAAAATCAAGCAAATTCCCGACAATCTTAGCTAATTAGCAACATTTTATCAAATTAAATCGACAAAATTAAAGACAAACTCCGCTATTTAGCCGTATTTTTATTCGACTTACTCAATAAACTTCTTAAAACAATTTAAGCTTGCACCATATCTTTTAATTAGTAAAATCAACGAAAAAATCTTATTTTTTATTCGCAGAATGGCTTAATTTTTAGCCCGACCGAAAACAAAGCCATTCTGCGTCAGAACGTTTAAATCGCTCGTAATTTTTCCGTATTTTCGTCGATTTTTACAGACTTTTCAACGATTATCTCACTTTTTCACTTATCGTTAACGATTTCAAATATTCAGCGTTCTTTTTCTTGAAAAACTAAATTTTACTGCACCATATAAAACAATTCTTTTAAGATAATGGAATTTCGACTATTTTGTCATACAGAATATACATTGAAGAAGTCGAAGCAAAAGCCGAGCCATTCTGTATCAGAGCGTTTAAATTATTAGCATATTTCTACTAATTTTATCAATTAGTTGTCAACAAATCACTTACAGTTTTCTTTTTATTTATCATTTAATACTTTTTAATTATCTTGCGTTGATTTGCTCTAATTCTCGAATATCATCGCACCATATATTTCAATCAATTCATTTGCTAAAATTCAAATCCGGCTATTTAGACAGAATATCTATTATTTATCTTCGACCAACAATTTGGCGATTCCGTGTCAGAACGTTTAAATTATAAGCCATATTTTCTCTTCTTTTGGGCTACAAGTTGATTAAGCCGGGCGAATTACTGTTCTACTTTCTCAAGATTAATAACCGTTAATTTATCTTCGTTTTGAGTATCGATTTAAACGCAATGACACAGAATCGGTTTTAATTTGCTCGGCTTGTTTCGGCTACTATTCTGTATTACAAATTACTTGTTTTTCCGTCATTTTTCTTCCGCTTCTATACTTTTTCGGCAAAAACTGACATCTTTCTTTATTTTTCATTCTTAACTATTTGTTTTTGCGTTGCAATTTGTTTCACGTGAAACATTATTTGCGCTACACAATATTTTATGCGCTTATATTTTTATAAAAAATTAAAATTATTGAGCGCAAAGAAATAACGTAATACATTTTTAGTAATAATATTAAAAATAAAACATTTCAATATATTGTTACCCTACCACAAACAAACCTAAGAAATAAGAGCGATTTTTTTATAAAAGAGGTGATTATTCGTGACAAAAATCGGCAATTTTCGGTTATCGCTGCATAAAAGCTACCAAACGTACAGCCAACTCTACCGAAAGACTTTTGCTATCCCTCGGGCTTTATTAAACAATAAAAAATGCTTTTGTAAAAGCACTAAAATGTATAAAATATAAGGATAATATACATAAAAATTTCACGTGAAACACGCGTTTTTAAGAGTATAAAAACCCGAAATGTTTCACGCGGGCAAAAAATGGGGTAATTTTACGGCAAATTTTCTTAATTTTCACGGTGTAAAAAACACAAATTTTAATAAAAAAGGGGCGATTTTACCCATAAAAACAAGCAAAAACACCCTTAAAACCAAGATTTTATACTAAAAAGGAAGTTTGAAAATAAAAAAGTGGGTATAAAAAATGTTTCACGGAAGAGCTTTTGAGCCTAAACAGAGTAAATGACGAGAAAACGGTATAAAAATCAAAAATAACGATAAAAATATACATTTTTTATAATAAGGATTTACACAATATCCCCTCATCCACCACGTTAAAATTGAAAGTTTAAAGTTGAAAATTAGGGTAATCGAAATAACGCGGGAATATAAAAAAGCTTAATTTACCGACAGTTTTTTATCATTATAGATAATATATTTAAACGCAATGAGGCAGAATGGATATAATTATTCGCCGACGGATTTTTCTATCATTCTCTCTCATATAAACGGCAATTCTTAGTCTTGCGGGCAGCTTTTTAGCCTTTAACCGGAACAGTGACAAGAAGAGGGCAACAAGCCGTTTTATCGTAATCTTCACCAAGTTATCCACCGTACACAAAAGTTATCCACAGTTAAACCGCACTTATCAACCGAAGTTAGTGCAAACCAAAACAGCCAAAACGGTAAAATTATCTCAATTATTTACTTATAACGCATACCGCACCCGTATATCACGCCGATAATTTGCTTAAATTTTTTGCGCCAACTTTATTTTTAAGCGCAAAACTTATAAAAGTTATCTACAACGAATTATTGAACGTTGTTCAAAATATATTGACATTATGTGGAAAGTATATTACAATAATATATATATATTAGCTTTTCGCTAACAAACGCAAAAAGAAGCAACGGATTATGGCAAACATAGGAACGGAAGAAACGAGAAACGATATACTAAGCTCCGCAAAAAAGCTTTTCTTTACCGAAGGCTACGAGAAAACCACGCTCAGAACGATTGCTAAGTCGACCGGCAAAGAAGTCGGACTTATCTACTATTATTTTAAAAACAAGGAACAATTGTTTTCTTCCGTTATAGAAGTTTTCGGCGACGAATATGAAGCTTGCGTGAGCGATTACATGAAAGCCGTAACGGACGACAAACTCGTCGCGCTTTCGGACTTTATCTTTGAAACAAAGAGCGACTTTTTGTCTTTCTACGAAGCGACGGACAAACTCGTCGAAAAGGTCTTTCGCGACGAAATGCTTTCGCGCATATCTTTCTTAGTAAAACCCATTATCGAAAATTCGATAAAAGCCGACGAACACACAATTCAAACCTTGACTTACGGCTACGTTTACGGCGTTGCCGGAGCCATACTTTCCGAAACCGACGTTGACTACTCGCTTTTATTAGAAAAGCTTTTCGCTTAAACAAAAGCGACCGCCCGAGCCAAGCCGGCAAGCAAAAAATTGCGGCTTACACGCCACCGCAAAGCAAACAAAAACTTCAAAAATTCAACTACGAAAAAAGGAGAATACATAATGTTGAAATTCGACAACCTTACGAAAATTTACCAAGGCAACAAAGCCGCCGTGCAGAACCTTTCGCTCGAAGTAGAGGCGGGCGATATTTACGGCTTTATCGGGCATAACGGCGCGGGCAAAACGACGGCGATAAAATGCGCGGTGGGCTTGACCGACATTACGAGCGGCGACGTGACGATTGACGGCGTTTCCATAACGCGCGACCCGCTCGCTTGCAAAAGGCTTTTCGCTTACATTCCCGACAATCCTGACGTTTACGAATACTTAACCGGCATACAGTACCTCAATTTTCTTGCCGATGTTTACAAGATTGACAAAGCGAAGCGCGAAAAAAATATCTATGCGCTAA
Organism: Christensenella sp. UBA4636; assembly: GCA_002405915.1. Taxonomy (GTDB): domain Bacteria; phylum Bacillota; class Clostridia; order Christensenellales; family Borkfalkiaceae; genus UBA4636. Next base: position 17,571 of record DHMS01000044.1, on the reverse strand, counting down.
CCGACGTTTTCGGCATAACCAACGCGCTCGACTCGCTCATTTCGTCCTACTCGCACGGAATGAAGCAAAAACTCGTCATTACGGGCGCGGTTTTCAGGAAGCCCAAACTTTTGATACTCGACGAGCCGTTCGTCGGGCTTGACCCGCAGGCGATAGTGTCGCTCAAACAAATTATGAAAAACCTATGCAATAGCGGCTCGGCGATATTCTTTTCGACGCACGTTCTCGACGTTGCCGAAAGACTTTGCAACAAAGTCGCGATAATAAAGCAAGGCAAACTCGTTGCGGCGGGCGAAACGGAAAAGCTCACCGACGGCAGAAGCCTGGAAGAAACTTTTATGGAGGTCGTAAAAAATGACTGACCTTGCGATACTCTTAAAGCTAAGGTTTTCAAACTTTCTGCGGCTCAACGAGCTTAAACACGGCGGCGACAAAAAGTTAAAAAACCGCATAATCGGCGCGATAGTCGCTTACGTTTTCGTAGCTTTAATGCTCGAATTTTATCTCGTCGCGCTCTGCGTTTCTCTTGCGGCGATAGGCTCCGCGACTCTAATTCTACCGACCGTCTACGCGATTTCAAGCATGGCAATACTCATGTTCAGCATTTTCCGCGCCGGCGGCGTTATCTACGAACACGCTTCTTTCGATATTCTTATCCCTATGCCGCTCAAAAAAAGCGCGATTGTAGCGGAACGCTTTTTGAGCATGTACTTTGAAGAATTAGCGTTTTCCGCGCTTTTCATGATAACGGGGTTCATCGTGACGGCTTTAAGTTTAAGTTCCGCTATCACGCCGCTTTTCGTAGTCATTTTCATAATCGCAACGATAACTTTGCCCGTCCTGCCTCTCACGCTTTCGACGATTTTCGGAAGCATAATCGCCGCGATAAGCGCAAAACTCAAACATAAATCGCTCGTAAAAACGATAATTTCGTTAGTTTTCGTTTTGGCGGTAATGGTTTTAAGCTTTTCTTCCGGATATATCGACGACGATGCGTCGGCTGAAATTTTCCAAACGATAAGCGCGGCTGTTTCTCAATTCTTCGTTGCCGCCGCTTTCCAACAAGCGTTGTACGGCGAACCGCTCATCTTTTTGCTCATCGTTCTCGGCGAAATGGTTTTGCTCACGGCGGTTATACTCGTTATAGGTAAATTTTTTGTCAAAATCTGCTCGGCTATGCGCGAAAGCAACGCAAAAAGTAACTTCAAAAAGACTGCTATAAAGCAAAATTCCACATTCAAAGCCTTTTTAAAGCTAAATCTGAAACAATATTTTTCCTCGTCCGTATACGTCACTAACACGATTATCGGACCGATAATGCTTTTAGCCGCTTCAATTCTTTCGATATTTTTCGGCAGCTACGTAACGGGAATTTTTGAGCAAACGGGGCTTAGCAAAGCTCTCGTAACAATAATCCCGCTTTGGGTGTTAACGCTTGCGCCGACCACGACCGCGGCAATCTCGATGGAAGGCAAAAACTTTTATATTATGCGCATTCTCCCCATAAGAGAAAAGGATTTTTACAACGCGAAACTTGCCGTCAACCTCGTTATAAACCTGCCGTCATATATTGTTTCGGCGATACTTTTACCGATTTTTTTGAAAGTCGACCGGGTGAACGTTTCCGCGTTTATTCTCATTCCGCTCGGCGGGCTTTTGCTTGCAACCGTTTTCGGACTCAAACTCAATCAAAAGAACGTAAACTTTACTTGGAAAAGCGAAGCGGAAATAGTCAAGAGCGGGCTACCCGTACTTCTTAGCATGCTCGTTAGTTTCGTCACCGTTATAGTTGCCGGCGCGCTCGTGCTTATGCTCGAATTTTCCGCTCTTGCGGCGATAATTTTCTTTGCTCTCGCAACGCTCGTTTCGGCATTCGTTTACCGCTCTATTTTAAAAGTTCCGCTCTCGGCGTTAAATTGAAAAACAGCCGATAATCGACTTATAGCCCCGTTTTTTATAAAAAACATAAGGAGAAATTCGCTAAAATGTTTGAAAAATTGATAACTTCTCAAATAAAAAAGCAAGAAGCCACGCTCGAAAAATGGCTTGCTAAGCACGACGAAGCAAACCCCTTTCCGCGCGAAAAAGTCACGATGCAAGAAAACGTAAAATTCTTAGGCGAAGATAGCGACCTCGGCACGGACGTTTTTATTCCGAATTCGATAGGCGAAAACGAAAAGCTGCCAATACTTATCGATATTCACGGCGGCGGTTACCTACTCGGCAAAAAAGAGGCGAACAGACTGTTTTGTGCGTACATGGCGCAAAAAGGTTTTATCGTTTTCTGCCCGGAATATCCGCTCGCACCCGAAAAAAACTTTTTCGAAATCTTAGCGTATCTCACGGCGACGATAAACGCAATTTGCTTAAAAGCCGCCGAATACGGCGCGGACAGTGAAAAATTATACCTTTGCGGCGACAGCGCGGGCGCGCATTTATGCCTGTATCTTGCGGCGATAAAGACAAGCGAAACCGTTGCGAAAGCGGCGAGAATTGAGCCGATAAACGCAGAAATAAAGGGCTTAGCGTTGCAAAGCGGAATGTTTTATACGACGAAATTTGACCAAATAGGAATGTTTTTACCCAAGCTCGTATACGGCAAAACATGGAAAAAATCGGCGTTTTTCCCATACGTTAACCCCGAAAACGCAGCCGTAACCGCTTCTCTTCCGCCTACAATACTCATAACCGCAAAAGGCGACTTTTTGCGGCATTACACCGTTAAATTTTCAAAGGCACTTTTAAAAGCCGGCGTAAAAACCGAACTTGTGGATATAAACAAAATCAAGCTTCCGCACGCCTTTGCGGCAATGCTCCCCGAAAACGAATTTTCCGTTTACGCCAACGACATGACCGCAAAATTTTTATCAGAAAATAATTAAAAGAGGAAAAAAACGATATGCAAAATTTGAAAATCATCGATTACGTTGACTATGATGACATGTATTCCCGCGCGGAAATTACCGACGAAGTTTACGCGCTCGTCAAACAAGATATTTTGAAAAACGGCTATAAGTATAGCGCGTACGAACACCAGGAGGGGGCGCACACTTGCCCGCTTTTATCAAATTTGCGCTCCGTTTGCTTTTCGCGTGACGGGTGGGCTGCGCTTATGACAGACTGCTACCACAGCGATTGCGAAGCCAAAGACAAAGCCTTTTACCTTGCGCATTACAAGCTCGACGCAAAAATTCCTAATCAAAAAACGCCCGCGAAAACCACGGACGAATTTTGTTATAAACGCATTATAGCCGACGATAAAACGATAGAAAGCGCGGCTCAAGCGGCGGATTTGTTTCTCGTTTTGCCGTTTTCGGAAGATTATTTAAATCTCCGCGTATACGGCGCAATCGATTTTGTTCGCTCCGAGGAAGATTATAACGGCGACAGCTTTATCGTTCAAGCGGTTTTACACGCCGAAAGCAAAGATGAATTACCGACGATAAAAGAGCAATTTTTCGACGAGCCGTTCCCGCCCACGATAGATTTAGCGAAAGCTCCCGCCCCGAACGGGTACATAGTTTTGCTTTTGAAAAACGAAAAATTTATCTAAGCTATGATAAACGAAACAGAAAAGAAAATAGGCAAAAACTTGAAAAAGCTTAGGGAGAAGTGCGGCTTTACGCAAGAATACCTTGCGACAAAGCTTCAGCTCGGCGGTTGCGACGTAACGCGAAGTTCCGTTGCAAAAATCGAAGTAGGGCAAAGGCACGTTTACCCCGATGAAATAATCGTGTTAAAAAATATTTTCAACTGTTCTTACGATGATATTTTTGACCTGACGTAACAACAAAAATATAAGTTAAAAATTGCGGACGATATTTATATATTATAAAAATCCGCTTTCGCTCGCACTTTATGTGCGAATATCGATTGCCGTTTACGGCAAATATCAACCGCTTTTTAAGCGGCATATCGATTGTGTCTTAGGCACAAATATCGAGCGCAAGCAGTAGCGCATATTTCAACTTTCAACTCTCAATTTTCAACTTATTAGCGGCGCACGCAGTGGCAAAATGTGCCGCTTTTGCGGCGTTAGGGCAACTTTCAATTTTCCATTTTCAACTAAAAAAACACCTCTCTTTAACGGAAATCTTCCGCTAAGGAGAGGTCTTTTTTTTACGCGAGATTATTTATCGGATTTTACCAATCTTTTTTCTCTGCGAGGTCTTTATAATTTTCTCTGCGAGCTTCGCTTTCTTCTTCGGCTTTTTCAAAGAGCTTAGCCGCGAGTTCGGGTTGCGCTTTCTTCAAGGAAGCGTAACGATTTTCGCCGAGCAAGAAGTCCTGATAACTGATAGTCGGGTCTTTGCTGTCAAGCTTGAAGGGACTATCTTCCGTGCCGACGAGAGTCGGATTGTAACGATAAAGCTGCCAGTAACCCGCGTCAACCGCTTTCTTTTCTTCAGCCTGCGAGTTGGTCATGTTGATACCATGGTTAATGCAGGGAGCGTAGCAGATAACGAGGGACGGACCGTGGTAGCTTTCGGCTTCGGTGATAGCGTTGAGGAACTGTTGCTTGTTCGCGCCCATTGCGCACTGCGCAACGTATACGTAGCCGTAGCTCATAGCAATCATGCCGAGGTCTTTCTTCTTGATTCTCTTACCGCCGGAAGCGAACTTAGCGATTGCGCCCGTCGGGGTGGATTTACTTGCCTGTCCGCCGGTGTTGGAGTAAACTTCGGTATCGAGAACGAGAACGTTTACGTCTTCGCCCATAGCGAGAACGTGGTCGAGTCCGCCGTAGCCGATATCGTAAGCCCAGCCGTCGCCGCCGAAAATCCAGATGGACTTTTTAACGAGGCAGTCGGAAGCGGCCTGAATTTCGATAAGAGTAGCTTTGAGTTCGCCGCGAGCCGACTTGATTGCGCCCGGGAGAAGTTCTTTTATAGCGGCGGCGGTCGTCTTGGAAACTTCCGCGTCGTTTCTTCCTTCCGTCCATTCGGTGAAAGCGGCTTTGAGTTTGCCCTTCGCGCCGAGTTCGATAGCCTTGGCGATAGTATCGGCAAGTTTAGCTCTTCTCTGACCGTAAGCGAGGTTGATACCGTAACCGAATTCGGCATTGTCCTCGAACAAGCTGTTCGCCCAAGCCGGTCCGTGACCTTCTTCGTTCTTGGTATAGGGGCATGTCGGGGAGCTGCCGCCGTAAATGGAGGAGCAACCCGTAGCGTTGGCGATTACCATTCTGTCGCCGAACATCTGGGTAACGACTTTAACATAAGGCGTTTCGCCGCAGCCCGCGCACGCGCCGGAGAATTCGAAGAGCGGCTTGTTGAACTGGCTGCCCTTAACCGTCGTTCTCTTGAACGCGGAGGTGTCGACCTTCGGGAGATTTTCGCTGAATTCGTAGTTGATGCCTTCTTCCTTAACGGCCTGTTCGAACGGAACCATAACGAGGGCTTTGTTCTTGGACGGGCAGATGTTTGCGCAAACGCCGCAGCCCATACAGTCGAGTGGGGAAACCTGCATTCTGAATTCGTAACCCTTCATACCGATGCAGTTGGAAGTCTTGTAGGTTTCGGGTTTTTCGATACCGGCTTCGTTTACAGCGGGGCGGATACAAGCGTGGGGGCATACGAACGCGCACTGGTTGCACTGTATGCAGTTTTCGGGAATCCACTGCGGAACTTTAACCGCAACGCCGCGCTTTTCGAACTTGGTCGTTCCGGTGGGAACGGTGCCGTCCGGGTTGAACGCGGAAGAGGGGAGTTTGTCGCCCTCGAGAGCGGTAATCGGGTGAATAACTTCTTGGAAGTATTTATCGTCGGCAAGTTTGATAGCCGCCGCGCCCTCGGTCGTGGTAGCCCAGTCAGCGGGAACTTTAACTTCTTTAAGGTTAGCAACGGCTGCGTCGATAGCGTCGCAGTTAGCTTTAACGACCGCGTCGCCCTTCTTGCCGTAGGTAACTTTTACCTTTTCCTTCATGTAGACTTCCGCGTCCGCATAAGGAATAATGTCCGCTATTTTGAAGAACGCCGCCTGCAAAACCATGTTCTGGCTCTTCGGGCTGCCCGCTTTAACAGCTACGTCGAGCGCGTCGATAACGTAAAGCGTAGCGTGCTTTTTAGCAAGCAAATTCTTCATTTTTGCGGGAAGGTGAGTATTAAGCTCTTCTTCCGTCCAGGGGCAGTTCAAAAGGAACTTGCCGCCCTCTTTAAGGTCGGAAACCATATCGTAACGGGTTACGTAAGAGGGGTTATGGCAAGCGATGAAGTCTGCCGCGTCGATAAGATAGGACGACTGAATGGGCTTATCGCCGAAACGGAGGTGAGAAACGGTGATACCGCCGGACTTTTTGGAGTCGTAGAAGAAGTAGCCTTGAACGAACTTATCCGTATGGTCGCCTATAATCTTAATGGAGTTCTTGTTCGCGCCGACGGTACCGTCCGAGCCGAGACCGTAGAACTTGCAAGAAACGGTGCCCTGCGGAGCCGCGATAACGTGTTCGGAGAAATCGAGCGAAGTGTTGGTGATATCGTCGTAAATACCGACGGTGAAGTGGTTCTTCGGCTTGTCTTGTTCGAGGTTCTTGTATACCGCGTAAACCATGGACGGGTTGAATTCCTTGGAGCCTAAGCCGTATCTGCCGCCTACAACCGTTATGCGTTTCTTAGCTTCCAAAAGCGCGGTGCAAACGTCGAGATAAAGCGGTTCGCCGAGCGAGCCGGGTTCCTTGGTTCTGTCGAGAACGGCGATTTTCTTGGTCGTTTTCGGCAAAGCTTTGAGGAAGGCTTTCGCGGCGAAAGGTCTATATAGACGGACTTTGACAAGACCGTACTTTTTGCCCATAGCGTTGTATTTGTTGATGGTTTCTTCAACCGCTTCCGCGCCGCTGCCCATGATAACGATAACGTTTTCCGCGTCGGGTGCGCCGACGTAATCGAAGAGGTGATAGGTTCTGCCGGTAAGTTTGCCGACTTTGTCCATCATCTTCTGAACGATAGCGGGGGTAGCTTCATAGTAGCTGTTAGCCGTTTCTCTGTTCTGGAAGTAAGTATCGCTGTTCTGCGCGGTACCTCTCTGAACGGGGTGTTCCGGGTTCAAAGCTCTTGCTCTGAAGTCCTCGATATCCTTCATATCGACGAGTTTTTTCATTTCGTCGTATTCGATAGCGTCAATCTTGGAAACTTCGTGGCTCGTTCTGAAACCGTCAAAGAAGTGAATGAACGGAACTTTAGCTTTAAGAGTGGAAAGATGCGCTACCAAAGCAAGGTCCATAACTTCCTGAACGGAGTTGGAAGCGAGCATCGCAAAGCCCGTCTGACGGCAAGCCATAACGTCCGAATGGTCGCCGAAAATATTGAGCGAATGAGCGGCTAAAGCTCTCGCGCTGACGTGGAACACGGCGGGGAGAAGTTCGCCGGAGATTTTGTACATGTTAGGAATCATCAAAAGTAATCCCTGGCTGGCGGTATAGGTAACCGTCAACGCGCCTGCGGTCAAGGAACCATGTACCGCGCCCGCCGCGCCGCCTTCGGACTGCATTTCCGCAAGACGAAGCTTCTGACCGAACATGTTGGTTCTGCCTGCCGTAGACCATTCGTCCGCAACTTCCGCCATCGGGGAAGACGGGGTAATGGGGTAAATCGCAGCTACTTCGCTGAAAGCGTAAGCTACGTGGCTGGCGGCGGTATTACCGTCGATAGTCATTTTTTTCATTTGAAACATATCCTCCGTTTCTAAATATTTGCTTGATTTTTTAGCCCGCTTTTCCGCAGATACGCAAAAAAGCGAAGCTTACGTATATATTATAAAATTATCCCGCCGTTAAGTCAATATAAAAGCGCGATTTTTTGCAACTTTTTTTAAAAATTATGCTTAAAAACATATTTTGTCGCTAAAAATTGCCAAAAAGCGAAAAACTTTTCGCATTCGCGAACGCATTTTTTCTTTTTAGCCCCCGCAAGAAAAAAAGTGTGTAGCTTTTTTATTAACCTACACACCTATTTTTTTAGCATTGTTTTCTTTTTTTATTTATTTTCTCTTTCTTTTAATAATACTGTAATCATTTCGTCTTGAACCGTTTTCGGCGATTTTAACAAGATTAACGGATTATTTACGGCAATCACGCGACCAAATTCATTAAATACAAAATAATCCTTATATGTTTGGTTACAATATTGACACTGCGGAATTGTATTATCTAAGGTTAAAGGCTTTCGAGGGTTCATATGTCCTTGTTGCAAAACAACAATTCCTTCGTTTCTCGTGTCTTTTTTCCCTTCTTCTATACCGCAAGTAGCACACTTATTTCCATACGCCATTTTTAGCTCTTCAAAGTTTCTTGCGCCCAAACGTCCTGTTCTTTTCAACGCTTCCGCCACAGCTTTAGGGTTTGGCATTTCTATTGAAACCAAATAATTGTAACCGCTCGGGACGGTGATATCTGCATTTGGAACTTTTACGCCTTTATTTAGAACATACCAAAAATTTTGCGAACCTAAATGTCTTACTTGTTGGTCAAATGCGGCATTTTTGATATATTTTCTAACAAATGCAGAAACTATATCTTTATGGACGAAACAATTAAGGTATTTATACAAGAAAATAAGTTGCAATTCTTTTGCATCCAAATAGGAAACAAATTCACTATCGGTACAATCCGTAGGAATATCGTCACGCCACAATTTTTTTACGCCGTATGCCTTTAAATATGTTTCGTAAGAAAATACTATTTTATTATGTATTTTTCGAATTTCTTCTTCTGTAATATTTAGATATTCCGCACTTTTTTGAGGGTTTGAAAAGTCAATTTTTTTAATTTCCATTTTCTTTTGTCCTCATATAAGAAAAGATATGGCTTATTATATCAACAGTCCAAGCATTCCCAATCATTTCCGTCCGCTTTTGCTCGCTTATATTCGGTAAATCAGTATAACCATCCGGAAGATTTTGCAATCTTTCAATTTCGGTTATATTAAGTTTGCGTATGTTATATTTCCCGTCTTTCAAAAATGTTTTATATTGTCCGTCCAAAATACCGTTTTTTACTGTATGAACTCCGCTCTCTACTTTGGCAAATAACAATGTTGCACAAGAAGAAGTAATCATACTACCACGAGATAAAGTACATGCTTTATTTTTTATTTCTGAAGCATTGTAAGCATTAAATCTTTCGGGGATATAACCATATTTAACAATTAACTTAGGTAAACAGCGTTGAACGGTCAGACAATACGAAACATCTTTTGTATCGGCATTTTCGCACAGAATATCGTCTAAAACTATGTTTTTGTCTTTTGGTTGCCGAACGCCTTTTATGTTCGTCCAATATAGCCGAGGTCTATTTTGAGCCGATAATAACGAACTGTTTATTTTTATCGGCGAAACACCCAGCGAATTAGTAATTATATCTTCCCATTTTTTAGCCATGACAACATTTTCTAAGAGAAAATAATCCGGTTTAATTTCCTTTAATAATCTACAATATTCCCAAAACAAATAAGACTGTCCGTCAAAAACTGCATTTTGTGCTTTTAATTCTAAATATTGTTTCAATGACGAAATTTCAATATTGCCGGAACTCATACCGTTTGCATATCCTATTGATGAAAAATTCGTACAAGGGCTACCGCCACAAACTAAGTTTATATGCCCCACATTATATTTTTTATCAGGTGTATAAAGAACGCCGTTTTTATAAGTTATTTTTGAAACATCACCGATTTCAACAATATTATGATGATTTTTCTGAGCGACTTTAATTGCTTTCGGTTCAATTTCGGAAGCAAAATACATATCTACTTTTATACAGCAATTGTTTAACGCTAATAACCCGCAACTTATTCCGTCAAACAAACTTAAAACTTTCATCTTCGATGCTCCTTTTAAAAGTCGCACCTTTTAACAAATGAAAAAGTGCGCCAACCGAAGTTAACGCACTAAAAACGCAAACTCCGCTGTATGGCGTACAATTTAACAGAAATGACATAACACTCCCATTTGGAATTTGCTTTTTACAAATTGTAATAATGGGAGTATGACAATAAAAAGGGTATAATATCCCCTTGGTTAGTCATTTTTAATACTATTAAATTGTACGCCATATTTAGTATATCACACTTTTTTATTTTTATCAATCAGTTATAGCAGACTAAAAGAAAATTTAAGTCTTGCAAGAATAATAGCTTTTTCGCAAAGTTTTTACTTTAAAGGCATGATAAAACATAAAAAACAATATATTACATTTTACGACTTTTTTATATATTGTTCTGCCGTGCCGCATAAGATATAATCGAAGAAGTAAAAATAAGATGGGATACGTCGTAAAAAAAACTTACGTTTTAAAGACCGCCTCGGGCGAGGCGGCGGGGATATTGAGAACGGAAAGCGACGGCAGCGAAACGGAGTGTTTTTTGCCTTTCTGTAAAAAAGCCGCGGTAATATCGGGCGGCAACGTAAAGGAATTCGACTGTGAAAACGGAGGCAAACTCAACTTTTCCGTTTCTCTGCCCGCTTCGAAGATATCCGCTTTTTTTTGCTTTACGGACGACGATAAGCTTTTCACAAGTCCGGACAAAACTTTAAACTACGAAGGAGCCAAGAGAATTTATGAAAAATATGTTGAAAAGGCGCGCTACTCGTCGGCGGAGCATAAGGCTGATGAATACGACGATTACGCCATTGCCGAAACAAACTATTACGCCTATGAAGGAAGCGAAAAAGTAAATGATAAAACTTTACAAGATGCTGAAAAGCAAAAAGATTTTGCGCGACAAAAGGGAGAAAGCAAAGGCGCAGACGGCGGCAAAAACCATGCTTATGACTCTCTCATTAGCGAAAAGCAAAACTATCTTAGAAAAAAGCTCGACAATTTAAATTATCTTTTCCGCCGCGGCGGGCAAAGCAAACTCTCGTTCGTAATTCCTAACAGTTTATGGATAAAGGACGAGAGGGGGCTTTTAGGAATAATCGGCGACAGGTTTTCGCCCGATTACGTTTGCCTTGCCACCTTAGACCCGCCTAATCCGCCCGAAACGCTTTTCGTCCCCGAAAGCGTTTTTGGCGACGCCCCCGGCGGCTACGGAGTAACTTTTTTAAAAATAAAATAGCGAGAAAACAGTCCGATAACGTCGTTTTCGGGCTATCTTTTTTCTGTTTTAAGTATTCGTCGCAAAAAATATTTATGACAAAAGTTTTCTTTTCGCTTGTAAAAATCTCGAAAACGTGTTATATTATATATATCAAAAATCTCGAAAACGTGATAAATAGGCGTTTCAAAAGTTTGGAAAACGTGATTTTGTAAACATTGAGGTAATTATGCGACGGAAAATTCCGACAAAACGCAAGATAATTTTACCCCGATTTACGGATAATACGCAGGTTTCTAATCACCTAAAATACGGACAATACGCACTTTACGATATAAAAAGGCGAACTGCTTATCAAAAAACAGTCCGTCTTTTCCTTATTTAGTATTGAATTTTTTTACGCGCCTATCTTTTTGCCGAAGATTGCGAGAAATAAATTTTAAACAGAATCGTATTTTTTCGAAATACCACCGTCAGCGGATAGTTCGTTAGCATAAGTAATATATCTAACATCGTTAATGACCCAACTTGCAGCAACACTTGTAGCAAACCAATTTCCGCTTATCAAAACGTCTACTGACTCGCCGGGCTTTAATACTATATCTTCGGTGTCAACTAAACCCTGCCATTTTTGAGCATCTCCTGCATAACACATTTTCTTATTGTATGTTATTGTCATTTTTGTATCGACAGTATTAATAATTCTTATTTTCCAACATCCGTTTTCTTTTCCTAAATTAACCAAATCTAAATATGCCGGACTATCAATAATCCATTGTCCAACATAAACTATATTTTGGGGTACATTATGAGGAGAATTTTCGTTTTCCATAAGATAAAAATAGCCCTCAGCGTCTTCATAATGACTAAACCTATACCCACGACGTTTAACAACTTGAGGATTGCTAATGTTTTGCTTGTAAAATACATATTGGGTTTCAGATTGACCTGTTCCATTATTATATTCAAAAGTAACGCTATACTTATTAGGTACCCAACAAGCATATAAATCCTTATCGATATTACTACGCTGAAGAACCATATCGTAGTTGAAAACTTGCGAACCAACACCACCTATTATGCCAATAGGAGCGACAGATGAGCTAACAAGAATTAGATGTCCTTCATGATTCACGTATTGATAACGGTACCCCCACTTGTCTCCGGATTTCACACTGCCATAAAACGAAAAATACCCATTAAATGTATATCCCGGATTTTCAGGTTTTTCACCAAAATCAACCTCCTGTCCCTTTTCGTATGTCACAGTATAAAAAGCATCGGAACCATCATTTTTATGTAAATTAACAGTGCATACATCATTTTTTTCTATTATTATTGTCAGCGACGGACCTAACGGCTGCGGAGCAAAAAATACTTTCGTTGGTAAACTATTTCCATTATTATCTTTTAAATCTACAGTTACATCTGGTTTTATTACAAGTTTTTCTTCAGTATACGAGCAATTCTTAGGATCGTCAAAACTTACAAGATAATCACTTTCTACCTTAACTAATTTCTTATCGATACCAACCCAACCTAAATATATCGTATATGTTTCGGCTCGCTTTAATTTTACAATATTCTCTATTTGCTCTTTTCCATCAATAACCCAACGCCACTGTTCTTCGTTCTCTTTAATTTGTATCAAAGTAGAATTAGCAATACTTAATCTGATAAAACATTTTTGATTTGCAGACAAAACAAATGTATATGTAGATACTCCATTCTTAACAGCATAGCTACTTTCAACTGTTCCTTTATCGTTAAAAACCAACACCGTGTTTCCTTTATTATTTTCACCTTTCAACAAAATATCAAATTTTACGGAAACACGATGAATATTAGAAAATTGTCTTAAATAATCGCCAGGCGAAAAGGTCTCATCTACCTCCACAAGCATTTCTTGCGGATTTTCTATTACAATGTCACAAGAAATATTATCAAGTGAATTGTTTTCAAGAACGATATACGTTGAAATATTACTTTTTACATCTATAGAATATTTTCCTTGGCTCAACGGCTGTGCTCCGCTATACACGGTTACAGAACTATTAGTTGTATGTAATTCATAACACGAATCTATATTTGCATTTATTTTAAATATAAATAATTCTCCGGCTTTTAGAGCAACACTATTCCGTCCTATATTTAATTTACTTGCTAACTCATATTTCGCCGTAGAAATAATTTTTCTTGCTGCAGTGTTTAAAATCACTATTTTATAATTCTTTCCATTCTCTAAATAAAAAGTATTCTCTTCGTTTGCCTTAGCTGCACCTACTATATCGATTACTGTGTTATTTGGTGTTTTAAAACAATATTTACCAGAATACTCGGAAGAAAAATATATAATTTGGTTAGCGTTAGGCAACAAATAAAGAGGCAAACTATTTTGCACTTCGTCACCAAAGACTTCCACATGCTTACTTTGTTCATCAAAAAGTATCCTCTCTTTCGAAAACTGTAACGAGTCGGAATCCTCATTTAACCAGTTACCGGCAACATGTTCCATTGATGAAAAATTATTAGCTCGCCTAACAATATCAAATTCGCAAATTTGTGTCAACCTTGTTCTGCAATTTGCATCATTTAATACAGCAATAAATTCAGCATAAGAATTAGAAGCATCAGACAAGACGATTTCGTCTTTAGGCATAAAAGCAGCAACTCTTGAATAACTGGCAATTTCATTATCATTCATTTGTGCTGTTTTCGATTTTTCAGTCTTAATGTTATTTTCATTGTCAGCTAATACAACTGTTTCTTTCCCTACATTATATATATCAACCCCAAACTCAATATAATCTTTAACGCAACCGATAATCTTTCCTTCAATTCCTCCTGTTACAGTATCAAGTAACTCGCAAGAATAATCAAACAATTTGTTTGCCAAAAAATTAGATATTGTGTAAGCCAAGTCAGCTTCTGTCGCATAATGAACCTTACCATAATTTACTCTAAACTGAGATATTAAGAGTCCCTCATCTCCAATTTTACTGTAACCACTATCACCATAATTTAAGTCATTCTCATTTTGCAACACAGTCAAAAAGCGTGGATTTAAAATATAATATCTATAATTGTTTTCAGTCTTTTTCCAACTATAACTTCCATCTTTCGTTTTATAACGTAGAAAACTTTGTTGTAGTATAGGTTCTATTCTAATTTTGTACTCTAAATCCGTGTCATGGATACCAGCAAACTCATATACAAAATCAACCAATAAGATATCAAACGTTTCATTTTCTTTCGCAACATAGAAACCATATTCTTTCCCATTATACATGAAAGTTATATTTTTTTCTTCAGTTTCTAAATATTGTCTTGGAATAACCTGTGATAATTCTTGGAACTCTGTATTTAAGCTTGCTGCTTTTACCTCTTCCGCAAACATGATTATAGTCTTTAACGAAGAACTACCATCGCTTTGTAATAGAGTATCTTCATTAGTATAATCATCAACAGAAAAAGACAAAGTATCAGCATAGGTCCTTATAGGTGACGAAAAGCCAGTTGTAATTGTTGCTGCAACAAAAAACATCAGTAATGCAAATATAATTGAAAACAAATATTTATTTCGCTTGTTCATTTCAAACTCCTTTTTACTGCTTTTATAATTTTCTTGTATTTAAAAATCTACTCAACCATCACAACCATGTGTACGGTTCTTGGCTTCCATAAAGTAGAGGTTGCTCTTGCTTCTATGGTAATATTGTACTCTCCTTTTTCTTTCACGGAATCGACTGCCTTGGAAGAGCCGCCATCGGTCGGAAAATAAACAATACTTATACTGAAAACATTCGCGCCGTCATTATTTGCAGATATCCACTCGTTACTCCATCTCGGGTGATTAGGCAAGTTGTATTCCGAGACATAATATGTCCGCTCAGTACCGTCATAAGTTATAGTATCCGATAGCGAAACAGTATTAACCGAAAACTCATAAACTTCTTTGTCGCTACTTACAACGCGAATTGCCACGTCATACTTTTTGTCTTTTTCACTATTGCAAGAGGCGAATGCCATACAAATAGCAAAAGCAAAAAGTAAACACAATATACTTTTTAATTTTCTCATTTTTATTTACTCCTAAAACACATATTAAGACGAACTGCTTATCAAAAAACAGTCCGTCTTTTCCTTATTTAGTATTGAATTTTTTACGCGCCTAATTTTTTGCCGAAGATTGCGAGAACGCCCGCAACTATGGACACGATACCGAGGGCGATATAGAACCATTCTTCCGCATACCAGTAGGTAACGATTAAAAGAATGCCCGCTATCATCGTAACGATGCCGGAAATTATAGCGGCGTTGTCTTTTGCTTTAATGGCTACGATAAGTTGATAAAGACCGAGCGCGGCGAGGAGAACCCCGAAAATGATAATCATTATCTTTACTATAAGCATACCACCAATAATAAGGAAAACGCCGACAGCCGCATAAACGCAGCCTTTAAGCCAGTTTTTATCGACGAGATAAAGAAGACCGCTTAAAATGACGAGCGCGCCGATTACCACAAGCAACACGTCAAAAGCTCCGCCTTTAAGTTTAAGGAGCATTACGCCGATTACGACAAGCAATACGGCAGTGAGAAATCTGCTGTCCGCAGTTATTTCGATTTTGCTTTTACCCATTGTTTTACACCTCACAAAATTTTTCTTTTTTTCGTTTTTCGGGAAGTTTCTAAAAATCCCGTTTACACGGGGTATTTTAATACGGACGGGAAAATAAGTCAAGCTTATTTAGGCAAAAAATCTTTCAATCGCCGTTAAAATAATTGACAGTTTTTTTATTTGTGATAAAATTATGCATATCTAATTTTTTTATACGAATTTTCACGGAGAAAACTTATGATCAGACTTTGGGGAAAACTCATGAAAGGGCATAAAATAGCCGAGCAGAAAACGCTTACGATAAACGCCGAAAAAATGGATTATTCGCTGTTTTACGGTTATATAAGCGAACTTTGCCATGCGCTCGACTGTCCTACGCCCGTAATAATCAAAACGCACATTTTCAACTTTGCAAAGTTCAACTTCGTAAAGTTCGTAAAAAGCGACTTCGTGGAAAAATTCGATTACGACTCTTTTGTCGTCGAATATATAAAAGATTAGGGATTAGGGTTTGTAATCCCTACGTATAGTTTCCGCCGCCAAGCACAAACTAAAAGCGGAGGTAAACATATGAAAATAACTTCTTTTATAGCATTCATTCTCGTCATAATCGGCGCGCTCAACTGGCTTTTAATCGGGCTTTTCTCGTTCGACGTCGTCGCTATAATTTTCGGCGCGGCTTCCGTAATGTCGAGAATTATCTATTCGCTCGTCGGTATTGCCGGGCTATGGATGATTTTCTATTTAGTGGTCGCAAACCCTTTAAAAACGATTTCTTAACCTGTAAAAAGCGGCGTTAATCAACGTATAAGCCGACTTTTTATATCGGAGGCTTATACAAATGAACATAAAGCAAATAACCCGCGCGGGCGTAACCGCGGCTTTGTACGCGCTCGTCACCGTTGCAATCTCGCCGCTTTCTTACGGACCGTTCCAGATACGCTTCAGCGAAGCGTTATGCATTCTACCGTTGCTTTTCCCGGAATGTACGATAGGCTTAACGGTAGGCTGTCTTATCGCAAACTTTTTCGGAAACGGTCCTATCGATATCGTTTTAGGAACAACTGCAACGCTTATCGGCGCGTTAGGCACGCTTTTGGCGGGCAAGTTAATTAAAAACGTCCCTTTGAAGCTTATCGTCGGCATACTTTGCCCCGTTATCTCGAACATGCTTTTAATCCCCGTCGTTCTGCTTTTAACGACCGAAAACCCGGACAGCTATTTTGCGTACATGATTTCAATCGCTTGGCCGGAACTTTTATCGATAGGCGTCTTAGGCACCCCGCTCTACTTTGCAATTAAAAAGATTTTCAAAATCGACGAAAACGACGATACGAAAGGAGAAAAGCAAGCGGACAATCCGAAAGACGACAACTAAAAAACAAGAACCTCTCTCTATTTCTGACAATAGGGGGAGGTTTTCTTTTAAAATCGCGCTATAACGCGATTATCGCGTGTTTTTTTTTGTATAAGAAAAAGCTATCACCGTTTAAAGTGATAGCCTTTTACTTTAAGTTACTTTTTATTAGGAATCATATTGTTTGTTTTAAGTAAATCTCGTACTTCTTTATCGTTTTGTAATGTAACCAACTCCGTCACGCCCACGCGAATAAAAATAGTGTTCTTTGCGTAAGCAAACTTCTTTATATCGTTTTTTCTTATTTTGTTTACTTCACCCGTGTTTAAGCAAGTGATAATAAGCGTTTCGTCTATAACTTCAAGCGTATAATTTAAATTTCCTTGCAAATCCACGTTTTTAAAAGACATTTTCAATGCTTTTTTTATAACGAGATATCTTTGTAGAATTACAACAATTGACAAAACGGCAATTGCAGCTGCACTACCGCCCATAATAAAAGCTTCTTTGTCTTTCGTAATACAACTTATAACGATACAATAAATAGCTAACGGTAAAAATAATA
>DHMS01000009.1 GCA_002405915.1 Christensenella sp. UBA4636 | reverse complement strand
GCGGGCGAACTTACCGAAAACACTAAAACGGCTTCTACCGTCAAGGGCGAATTCGAAGACAACGGTATCGTCGGCAACAAGCTCAGCAGCTCTTCTACCGGCGTTTTAATTATGAAACACGACGCAGACGACGAGGACGGTACTACGCATTACAATTCCGCAAAGGGTACCGTTATCGTAACGCTTAATTCCGCAAGCGCGGCATATCCGTCAAAGAGCTACTGCGTATTCGGTCGTATCACGAGCGACGACGCGGACAAGAACCCCAAGGAAAGCTATTCCGATTCGACTTCGGTCAACAGAACGGGCAAATCGAGCTTAGAGATAATCAAGACGATTTCCGACCTCGCTTCTAAAAAAGAGGACGGCGACACGACCAAGACTTATTACGATTCCAAGGTTAAAAAGTTCTACACCTATATCGAAGCTACCGACGAAGACACTTCCGAAACGACTAAGACTTGGTACGAAGGTTTAGGCGACGGGAAAACGGAAATCACGGACAAGACGGTTATAGAAGAACTCGGCAAAAAGATTGACGACGAAAAGTACACTTTCTATACTATTCCGTATGCGTACGTCACCATCAAATCGATAACGAAAGCAAAATAACTTTTTATGAAATTTTACGCCGCGTGGGTTTCTCCGCGGCGTTTTTGCATGCGTTTTATATGTGTTTTTGTATTTGTGTCACCGGTGGTGACACAAATACAAAGTGGTTTAATAAAGCCTTTGCTCGTGAGGAAAAATTTGCGCGGGTTTTGTTATAATCGGGCATTTTATCGCATAAAATACCTTGATAAAAAGGTTAACCGTCAGAGTGCCGAACTCATTAAGTTTTTACGGCGCACAATTTGTAAAATCGGTGTTAAACTCACTTGTAATACGTTTAGCATGACGGCGTTCGTTTGCCTTGATTTTCCTAAATTTATCGCCGTAAAAATGCTTCGCACCTTAAAGTCATATTTTGTGGCAGGTTGGTAGCAATGGTGGCGCGTTCGTACTGCTTGAGCGTTTGTAAAAAAATACTTAAAATGCGACTTTAAGGCTTAAAGAGTCCGACACACTAACGGTTAAATGTGGATAACTATACCGAGTTATCCACATTTTAGGCAAGTTTTCTAAAAACAATGTGGATAACTTGAAGGAGATTGTTGATGAAATTAAGCGGCGTAATAATCCTCATTTTAAGCGTGTTTTTGTCGGTTTTTATCGGCGGAGCGGCGACAAGACCCGCGGCTACGACTAAAAAGAAAGATTCCGTTCTCGTGGTTATCGACGCGGGGCATGGCGGAATCGACGGCGGCGTTACGGGCGTTAATACGGGAGTAAAAGAGTCGGATATCAACTTGGAAGTAGCAAAAGCTTTAAAGGAAAAGTTGGAAGCGGGCGGAATGACCGTAGTTATGACGCGCACGACTCCCGCAAGTCTTTACGGCGGCACGGGCAAAGGCTTCAAGGAAAAAGACCTTAAAATGCGCGTAGAGGTTGCCGAAAAGTGCAACGCGGACTTGTTTATTTCAATTCATATGAATAAGTATTCGGACGAGAACCGCCGCGGCGCGCAAGTCTTTTACAAAATAGACGACGAGGCGAGCCAAAACTTAGCCGAGAGCGTGCAGAAGAGCTTTAACGATATGAAGGAAGCACCGCGCGAGTGTTCGGCTCTACGCGGCGATTATTACGTTTTAAACAACAATACGGTGTCGTCAATCATATGCGAATGTGGGTTTTTGTCTAACGCCGAGGACGAAAAACTTCTTCTTGACGAAACTTATCGCGACGAGCTTGCTTACGCCGTTTTCCGCGGCGTGGTCGATTTTTATTCGCGTGAGAACGCTTGAAAACCGAGCAGACTCTAATCGGTATAAAATAATAATGGGAATTAAAGGCAAAACAATTGTAAAAAAGCGCGAAGTGTGGTAAAATATAGAAAAACTTTCAAGGTAAAAATCGTGCTTTTTTGCGAAAACGTCACAATTGAAAAGGCAAAAACGATAAGCCCCGTCACGCTTGCGTTCGTAGGCGACGCGGTGTATTCTCTTTTCGTTCGGGAAACGTATACGACGCACACCGATAAAAAGAGCGGGGAACTTTCGGAAATGACGTCCAAGATCGTTCGGGCAAGCGCGCAGGCAAAGCTTATAGACAAGGTTTTGCCAAGGCTCACCGAAGAGGAAGCGGACGTTTTTCGGCGTGGCAGAAACGCGAAAAAGCCGTCGAGGGCGAAACATTCGACCGTTTCCGAATACAACAAATCCACGGGCTTCGAAGCGTTAGTCGGGTTTTTGTACTTAACTGGAAATATCAAACGGCTTAAAGAGATTTTCGCCGAAGAAACTAACTTAGAAGAAGAGGTAAACACATGAACGTCGAAGGGAAAAACGCCGTAAGGGAAGCCGTCGCTTCCGCGAAAACGGTCGATAAAGTGCTTGTGCAGAACGGGCTTAGGGACGCGGAGTCAAGAAAGCTCGTGAGCGAAATAAAGGAAAGCGGAATAAAGTTTTCGTTTGCGGACAAGTCCGTTCTCGATAAGCTTTCCACAACTAAAAAACATCAAGGATTCATCGCGTTTTTGAGCGATTTTTCATATTGCGACGAGGAAGATATAATTGAGGACGCTTCTAAAAACGGCTCGGTTATACTCGTTCTCGACGGAATCGAAGACCCGCACAACTTAGGTTCTATCATAAGGGTAGGCGAATGCGGCGGCGTTGCCGGGATTATTATCGGCAAGCACAGAAGCGCGACCGTAACCGACGCGGTTATGAGAATTTCCGAGGGTAGCGCAAACCACGTTAAAGTCGCGAAAGTAACCAACATAAACGCCGCGCTCGAAAAGATAAAAGCGGCGAATATCTTCGCTTACGCTTTGGAGCTCGGCGGCGAAAACATTTACGACACAAACCTTACGGGCGCGATTGCTATAGTCGTAGGCGGCGAGGACACGGGCGTAAACGCGCTCACAAAAAAGATTTGCGACGGAGTTATCACTATCCCGATGTTCGGCAAAATCAACTCTTTAAACGCTTCGGTAGCTTGCGGAATCGCGCTTTTCGAAAGCGTTCGCCAACGCACTTCAAAAAGCAAAAAATAAGCGATAACGCGCTTATAGCTTGACTTTTTACATGTTTGCCGCGTGAAAAACGGCAAAAAAGAGGAAAGAAAATGATTGACTACGGGGCTTTAACCGACGAAAAGCTCGTCGATATGTATCGCGGCGGCGACGAGCGCGCGTTCACGGTGCTTTTAGAAAAACACCGCAAGGAAGTGGACGGAATATGTCGGCGGCGGTATTTAATCGACGGTAACGAAGAGGACGTAAAACAGTACGGATACATGGGGTTTATGAAGGCGGCGCAAAGCTTCGATAAAGATAAAGGAAGCTTTGTTTCGTTCATGCGGCGGTGCGTGCTTTCGACGGTAGACAACGCCGTTAAAAAGAGTTTAGCCTTAAAACAACACCCCTTAAACGACGCCGTTTCGATAGAATACTTTGCGGACAAGCCGTCGGTTTCTCCCGACCCGCTCGACAAAATGATATCGGACGAGGAGTTCGAAGAGAAAAAAAAGCTTATGGCTTCGGCTCTTTCCAAGGGAGAAAGACAGGTTTTCAACCTCTATTTAGAAGGCTATTCGTATACGGAAATAGCCAAGCTTTTGGAACTTACGCCAAAGCAGGTAGACAACGCGATAACGCGCATTAAGCGCAAAAAAGAAAAAGTACTTTTGCCGCGGTAAAACACGCGGAGGGAGGCGAATATGTCGTATTTAGCCATATACAGACGGTTCAGACCGTCGACGTTCGACAAAATGGTCGGGCAAGAACACGTCGTTCAAACGCTCGTCAATCAAATAAATTCCGACAGAATAGGTCACGCGTACCTTTTCTGCGGCGCGCGGGGAACGGGTAAAACTTCTGCCGCAAAAATTTTCGCGCGGGCGATAAATTGCCAACACCCCGTCAACGGTTCGCCGTGCGGAGAGTGTGAAGTGTGCAAAGCTCTTAGTGACCCGTCTAACCTCGACATACTCGAAATCGACGCGGCTTCCAACAACAAAGTCGAAAATATCCGCGAAATACGGGATAAGGTGCAGTACCCGCCGGTTGCGGCAAAATACAAAGTTTATATTATAGACGAAGTCCACATGCTTACGACCGAAGCTTTCAACGCGCTTTTAAAAACGCTTGAAGAACCGCCCAAGCATGCCGTTTTCGTGCTTGCGACGACCGAGCCGCACAAGCTGCCGGCAACCATTCTTTCGCGTTGCATGCGCTTCGATTTCAGGCTCGTTCCAGATAAAACGATAGCTTCGCTTATCGCGGGGATTTACGACGAACTCGGCAAAAAGTACGACGACGACGCGGTGCTTGCGATAGCCCGCGCGGGCGAAGGAAGCGTGAGGGACGCGCTCTCCGTTGCCGACCTCTGCGTGTCGTATACGAGCGAAAAGTTGACCTATAACGACGTTATCGCCGTTTTAGGGGCTTCCGACAGCCGCGTTACGGCTAAGCTTGTAGAGAATATTTTCAAGGGCGAAAACGGAAAAGTCCTCGAAACGATAGACGAACTCATCGACCTCGGCAAGGGGGTAGGCGTACTCAATAAGGACGTTTCCGCGCACCTTCGCGACGTTATGGTCGCAAAAACTTGCAAGAACGCGCGCGAAATACTATCTCTACCCGAAAGCGAATTTGCGCTTATAGAACAGAACGCCGCGCTTGCGGACGTGCATAGAATACTCCGCGCGACGGAAATTTTCGCGGGAGTTGAGAACGATTTAAAGTATTCCACTCATCCGCGCGTAGTCTTTGAAACGGCGGCGATGCGCGCGAGCATGCCCGAGCAGGACTACAACATAGACGCGCTTTTAGCCCGTATCGCCAAGCTTGAAAAAGCCGTTGCGGAAGGCGTTAAAGTAACCGTTGAAAAAGCAGAAATAGTGGCAGAAAAAACTAAAAATATAGAAGCGCAAGCGGTCAAGGCTCAACCGATAGTAGAAGAAAAGCCCGCGCCTACGCAACCGAAAACAGAAGAAACCCCGACTTTTGCAAGAACAGAAGCGGCAAAACCGAGCGCTGCGGAAAAGCCTTTAAAGGTCGTAGACGACGATTTTTACGGTATGGCTCCGCCCGAAGAAGAGGACTTGCCGTTCAATTCGACGGCGTTTACCGCCACGAAAAAGCCCGCGCCTAAGGCGGAAGTTAAAGCGGAACCCGTAATAGAAAGAAAGGCGGAGCCCGTCGCTTCCTGTATACAAGTGCCGGAAATGCCGAAAGCCGCGCCCGCGCCAAAGGCTGAAGAAGTGCAAACGCAAACTTCGTTCTTTGAAGAGAAAAAACCGGAAGAAAAACCGAAAATCGTAATCTCGGGCGCAAGAATGTGGGGAACGGTCGTAAGGCGGCTCCGTGCGGACAAAAACATTATGCTTTGGATAGCGTGCCAGGACCTCGAAGCAAAAACGGACGGCAACAAACTTTGCATTATCGCCGAGGGCGACAACGAATACAACATGATTAAAAAGCCCGAGAACCTTGCGATTTTGCAGAAAATAGTTTCGGAAACGAGCGATTATAAGGTCGTGGTTTACCATGGCGACGAAGTTAAAGAAACGTTTGAGGACGACGTAAAGAAAGCCGAAGAAGTTTTAGGTCCGATAGAAACGACCGACTGATTTTTGTAAAAAGCAAAAAGTCGCGCTATAAGTCGATTATCGATATAAATTAAAGGCGAAAAACGAAAAATGGTTGTGCATAATATCGCGCCCGTGTTTGACGAAAACAGTAAAAAACTCATCTTAGGAAGCTTCCCGTCGGTAAAATCGCGGGAAGAGGGATTCTTTTACGCGCACACGCAAAATAGGTTTTGGAAAGTCTTAGCGAATATTTTCGGCGAAGAAATTCCAAAGACGATTGAAGAGAAAAAGGCTTTGCTTTTAAGACGCGGCATCGCGCTTTACGACGTCGTTTTTTCGTGCGAGATAACGGGTAGTTCGGACGCAAGCATGAAAAACGTCGTTCCCGCAAACCTAAAAGCAATCGTCGAAAATTCCAAGATAAAAAAGGTTTTCGTAAACGGCAAAACCGCAGAAAAATACTATATAAAGTATTCCGAAAATTCGCTCGGCATAAAGTGCGTTACTTTGCCGTCCACAAGCCCCGCCAACGCCGCCTATTCGCTTGAAAAACTCATATCCGAATGGCAAGCGATTAAAGAGTAAAAATCAAAAAGTTCGTTCATAATACTTGCGTTACGGCGCGAGGTGTGGTAGAATATACGAGCTTTGCCGAGAAACGGAATAAAAAACGGAGAAAACAAATGCTTACGATGAAAAGAATTTTCGACGAGGATATGGAAATTTTCGCCGAAATAAAGAGCCTTTACGATTCGGCTTTTCCGAAAAACGAAAGAAAGGAAATAAAGTACTTATTAGAAAAAGGTCAAGACGTAGGCGAGATTTACGCCTTTTTTGACGGCGAAAAATTCGTCGGGTTTACGTGCTTGCTCACGTATCGCACGATTTGCCATGTCATTTACTTTGCCGTTATGGCTAATCTTCGCGACGAGGGTTACGGTTCAAAAATAATAAAAGCCGTGTGCGAAGCGAAAAGCGGCAAAAGGGTGCTTGTCGATATTGAAATGGAAGAGGACGACGCGCCTAACGAAGCGCAAAGAGTGAAAAGGAAAGAATTCTATTTGCGCAACGGTTTTAAGGACACGAAAATTACTTATCGCTGGGAGGGCGAAGATTACGAAATTCTTTCTTACGGCGGCGAATGCACGAAAGGCGAATTCCGTGCCTTTTGGAGCGGCGTTTACAAAAAGGAACCGTTATTCGATTATTGACGTCAGGCGAAAAGCAAAAACAATAAAAGCCCCTCTATAAGTCGATTATCACACAATTTTACATAATTTTTACTTTTGCAAGCCGAAAAACACGACTTGCTTTTTTGTGCGCTTTAAACACAAACTTATGCTAAAAAGATAAAAAAAATTTTTTTCGAAAAGGTATTGACAAAGTAAGGAAAATATGCTAAATTAAAAAAAAGACAAAATTCTTGCGAAAAACGGGAGGAAAAAGTATGGTTAAAATCGCTATTGTTGAAGACGACGAAAATTGCGCAAAGGAATTGCAGACTTTTTTCGCTCGTTACAAGATAGACAGCGGGTGTGCGATGGAAACAAAACGTTTCGCGACCGCGGACGAATTTTTGAAAACTTTCAGAGCCGGCGAATATCAAATGATTTTCCTCGATATCGAAATGCCCGGTACCAACGGCATGCAAGCCGCAAAGATTATCCGCGAAAAGGACGATTTGACGCTTCTCGTTTTCGTCACCAACCTTTCGCAGTACGCGCTCGAAAGTTACGAAGTGCAAGCGTTCAACTTTATGGTTAAGCCCGTTTCTTACGATAATTTCGTCTTGAAAATGGAACGCGCGATGGACAGGATAAAAAGCGACGCCGACCAAAAAATTATCGTGACGGTGCGCGACGAGGAGCGCGACGGCTTTATCGAAAAGGTTTTCGAAGTGTCGAAGCTTAAATACATCGAAGTTTTCAATCATAAAATCGTCTATCACACGACGGAAGGCAAATTTTCCGTACGCGACGGGTCAATGAAAACGGCAAGCGAACGCTTCGAGCCGTACGGCTTCTTTTTGTGCGACCAGAGCTATCTCGTCAACTTCAAATACATCACCGCAGTCAATAAGGACGAATGCAAAATAGGCAATGACGTCGTAAAAATTTCGAGAAGAAGAAAGGCTGAATTTTTAACCGCGTTTGCGGAATACATTTCTTTCGGAAGGTTAAAAAAGTGAGTTGGTTATCCGTTTATAAAATAATTTTCATGACGGAGCTAATGATTGCCGAACTTATGCTCACGTCTCACTATCCCAAACGCCAAGGTATAGGCTACCTTGCCCCGCTCGCCATAATCATGTGTTACGCCGTCGCCGCGCTCTACCCGTCGCAAATAGTAAACACATGGTTTTCTTCGTCGATAATGTTCGTACTGTTTTTTGCCGTAACGGTCGGCGGACTTATCATGTGCTACCGCGTAAAATTCGTAAATCTACTTTTCTGCGCCGTCGCGGCATACACCGTCCAACATATCGCGTATCTCTTATTCTCTCTTGTCAACGTCACCCTGCTCGATTCTCAAGCCTTCATATCCCTCGCTTACGAAAATACCGAAATTTCGCTTAGTAACATCGGCGGAATGGTGGCTTTCAGTATAGTTTTGTACTCTGCGCTGTACTTTGTCGTGTATATCGTAATGCAAGCGATTTTGAAACCTCGCGTCGGCAACGACAGCGATTTGTCCTTTAAAAGCCCCGTCGTTATCGGCTTCATAGGCTTTGCGCTCGTCGCCGATATAATCATTTCCGATATGTTCCGTTACGAAGAAAATCCGTCCGAATTCGTGCAAGTTTTGTACTGTCTTTTGAGCATTCTCCTTTGCGTTGCGCTTTTGTGCTTGCAAATGAGCATGATAAAAAGCAAAGATATAGAGCAGGAAATGAAAATAATTTCAAGGCTGTACGAAGAACAGCAGAAACACTTCAAAATCCGCAAAGAAACAATCGAACTCATAAATATCAAATGCCATGACTTTCGGCACAAAATACGCAGCGTAGGCGGCGAGAGAGGCGTCGATAAGGACGCTATCGACGAAATGCAACGGCTCATCTCTTTTTACGACGCGGAAATCGCCACCGGCAACAAAACCGTCGATATCATCCTGACCGAAAAAAGCCTTTCGTGCAGAGAGAAAAATATCGACTTCACATGCATAGTCAACGGCAAAATTCTTAGCTTTATGAAGGACGGAGACCTATACGCGCTGCTCGGCAATATCCTCGACAACGCCGTCGAAGCGGTGGACGGCATAGAGGACAAAGAAAAACGCTGCATTAACTTTATCGTGGAAGAGAGACAAAACGCGGTCTGCATTCGCGAGGACAACTACTTTTTAGGCGAAACGCCGAAAATGGAGGACGGCTTGCCCTTGACGACCAAAGGCGATACCGCTTACCACGGTTTCGGTATGAAAAGCATACGCGAAATCGTTCTTCGTTACGGCGGAATTATGCGAATCGATACAAGCAAGAATATCTTTCAACTGAGTATCGTTATCTTTAACCGCCCGACGCGCTAATTTTGTTGAACGAGAGAGGGCAAAAGCTCTTCGCGTTTTAGAAAAACTTCGACCAAAACGGAATGCCATTCCGAATCGGTCGAAGTTTTTTTTGATTTTTGTCTGCAATTTTCAATTTATAACTTGCTCCGTCCGCAATTTTCATCTTTCAATTTTGATTTACTTGAATATCCCCTCATCCACCGCCGATGCGACGGCGGTCCGCCCGCTCCTCGGCGGAGCCGCCCCCTTTTCGTCACGCTTTCAGCGTGCCACCTTTCCCGCTATCGGGAAAGTCTACCCCACAAAGCCTGCCGATATGCGGCATGCGGGGAAAGGTCGGTGTGTGTGGTGAGCCGCGCGGCGCGACAATAGACATTCCCCATAAAGATTTTTTAAAAATCGAGCGAAGGTCGATTTATCCGCAATTTTCACCTTTCAACTTTCAATTTTCAATTTTGATTTACTTGAATATCCCCTCATCCACCGCCGATGCGACGGCGGTCCCCCTTCCCCACAAGGGGGAATGTCGATTTTTTTATCAATTTTTACCTTGAATGCGCCGAATTCGTCAAAAAAAAGACCGTCTGCGACATGAGTATTGACAAAGATATAAGCCTCTGCTAAAATGAACTCAAAAGGGCAGATGTTGCCTTTTAATAAACATTTTTTGGAGGAAGTAAAGACAAAAATGGAAAAGAAAATCTTCACTCAATGCGAAACAAAACTTGTTTCGGTTTGCACGGAAGACGTTATCACGACAAGCGCAGGCGTCGGCAATAATGCGTTCCCGGGCGAAACGGACATCTTAGGCGGCGGTAACGCCGTCGAAAACCCAAACGGCTAAGAAAAGGAGTATCAAAAAATGAAGACTTTAAAGAACAAATTACTCGTTGCGCTCGTTATAGCGTTTGCGGTAACGCTCGGCGCGGCAATCATACCTACCGTAGGTATGCAGGTGAAAGCTGCCGGAAAGGACAGCTTTCAGATAACCTTAACTGACGGCATCGCCGTTAAATATTACGCTACGCTCGGCGCGGACGTTACCGAAGCGACCGCGACTTTTACGAGCGAAACGGAAGCCCTTAACGCGACCGTAAAAGGCGAAAAGTCGGACGATAAGTGGGTCTTTACCTACAACGAAGTCACCCCGCAGTACGTTGACGCAACGTTCTCCGTCAAGATAGGCGAAGAAACCAAGGTTGAAAATTATAGCGTGCTTGAATACCTCAACACGATTATAAACGGCAAATACGCTGCAGAATACAAGACCGTCGCAAAGGACCTCGTATATTACGGCGAGGCGGCAAAGGCTTTTAAGCTCGGCGGCAAAGTTGCGGCACAACCCGGCACCGCTTATGCGGGCGGAAGCAAAATGAGCTTGACCGAAAAGTTTGACGAAAACACGAGAATTTATAGCGCGACCGTCGTTTTCGATACGCTCCCGGCTATCCGCTTCGGCTTCAAAAAAGCAAGCGAAGCGGCAACCGTCACCGTTGACGGAGAAGACGTAACTAACGCGCTTGTCAAGGGTGAAGACGGCGTTTACACTTACACCGTCGCGGGCATTTACGCGGTTGACTTCGATACGCAGTACGCCGTTGTTTTGACGGACGGCGATAAACCGCAAACGCTCAAATATTCGATTAACGACTACGCCGCGCGTATGCAGAACAGCGAGAACGAAGCGATGAAAACGCTTGCAAAATCCCTCTATTGCTACGGCGCGGGCGCGCAAGCACTCAAAACTTATCAAGAAGCTTACGTCGTCGTAACCGATCCGACTTACACGGAAAAGGGCGTTGCTAAAAACAGCAAGGGCGAAGAAATTACGCTTCCTATACTTAACGCTACTAACTATACGTATTCGCAAGTTGCGGCGGACGGAACCGAATACAAATACAACAATGGTCAAGGCGGCACGGCTACTTTCACGCACAAGACTCACTCCGAAATCGTGATTGAAAAAGAAATAACCGCCGATACGATTACGATTAACTGGAAGGATTATAATAACGTAGATGTAAACTGGTTAGTTGCAAGTAGGAATAGTAACAAAATGACGGGCGCATATGTCGACGGAACTTATGTTCTGACTATTTTAAAAGGTACGGAATTTGAATTTAATACTTTTAGAAGCCTTAATTCAAATTCAAAAGCAGATGTAAAGATTACCGGCAATGGTTCTATGAGCGTAAAAGGCGAGTCTTTTGCTTTTAAAAACGTCGTTATCGATAATATTTCGTTAAGCCATAACAAAGGAACTCTCAATGTGGAAAGCATATTGGTAAATGGCGAAAATGCGGACGTAACGATTAAAGGAGGAACTCTTTCGAGTGTTATGGTAAAAAACGGCAAACTTAGCTTTAGTAGTGCCGTTGAAGCTGATAGCCTTAGCGTAACCGAAAGCGCAAATGTATCCGTAACCGGAGAATTAAAATCAAAAGTACTTGTTGACGGTACGCTTACTGTGACCGGAAAATTAACGTCTACCGGTGACCTTAGCGTAAAAGCGGGAACGCTTACCATTGATAATCAGTTAATTATACCTGCTAATGCTACGCTGGAAGTTCTCGAAGGCGCAACGCTTAACGTGACGAATTCTTCGGGCGACGTGGTAAGGCTCGGGAGCGATGCGGAAGGTGTGACGGCAAATTTATACGGTACCGTCAAAATTGCGTATACGGGAACTAAGGCGGCGACGGGGCTTTGGCTCGGCGCAGGGAGCGTTGTTAATTTGGGCGAACAAAGTAGAGTCACTATTGAAGGTGCTTCTTATTCTATTTTTGCTCAAAAGGCAAACAATGATAACAGTACGCCTACGGTAACGTTGTATTATCCGTCTGACGCTACTAAAAATGAAAAAGATATTACTTCTAACGATAACAAACTTATTACTTGGGATAAGATTATAACGCGTGTTGCGTTTACGGCTAAAGCTTAACATAATTTTTGCGTAAAAATTATTAGTTAGAAGTAAAATATTGAAAAGTCAAAACTTAACGGGCTATCAAAGAACAAACAAAAAAAATTTGATAGCCCTAAACAAATAATATTTAACGGAGATTATTGTGAAATTTAACAAGGAAACTATGACTGCCTTTCTAAAGAAAAAAGGTTTGATATCTTTAATACTCAAGTATACCGCTTGCATAGTTATGGCGGCGATACTTATTGTCGGCACTAACATAGCGTTTTATTATGAAACGGAAATTAACACCGTCCTTGCTCCGTCTATCGTCGAAGAAGATAGCTTAAACGTTGCTTCCGCTGAAGGACAAAAGATGTCGGCGAGGATAATGGAAGAGGGAACCGTGCTTTTACGGAACGAAAATTCCACTTTGCCTTTAAGCGCGGAAACGGACGGCAAAGTAAACGTTTTCGGATGGCATTCTATAGATTGGCTTTACGGAACGGGTGGTGACGGACTCTCCTCGGGAGGCGTTCTTCCGGAAGACGACGACTTTGATAAGAATATAGATTTTTATAAAGCTTTAAACGAGTACGGAATTGAATATAACGAAGAATTATACGATATGTATTATCGTTATTTTAAGCCGTTTTACTTAGGACGGAGCTTGAGAAGCGGTAGCTTAAAAGAATCTCAAAAGCTTGTAGAACCCGATATTAAAGACAAAACTTATTATTCCTATACTCTTTTAAATAACGCAAAAGAATTTTCGGATACGGCGATTATGGTTATTTCCCGCTTGTGCGGTGAAGGAGGCAACAATCCTACAAACCAACCGAAAAACGGACCGAAAGGAGCTCATAACGATAACACACGCCATTACCTCGAGCTTTCGACCGAAGAAGAAGCGCTTTTAACTTATCTCGGCGAAAACTTTGAAAATGTTATAGTTTTGATAAACAACTGTAACCAAATGGAACTCGGGCTTTTGGAGACTATCCCCGGAATTGACGCTTGTCTTTACGTCGGTTACACGGGAACGCGCGGAGCCGTTTCGATTCCTAAGCTTTTATACGGCGACGTATCGCCGAGCGGTAGGCTTGTAGATACGTTCGCCTACGATTTATTCACTAATCCGTCTAACGTTTTCAAAACTTTAACGTATACGGAAGGCGGAAGTTATATGGATAAGGTTGCGGGCATTTATATCGGCTATAAGTGGTATGAAACCGCCGACGTAATGGGGCTTTGGTCCGCTGCGAACGGTTACGAAAAGGGTTACGACGGAGTCGTTCAGTATCCGTTCGGTTACGGACTTTCCTATACCGACTTCGAATGGACCGTCGACGATATAAAAATCGACGGAGTAAGTACCGCGGTAGGCGGGGCTTTGAAAGAAAATTCCAAAATAGAATTTACCGTTACCGTTAAAAACACGGGCGAAGTTACGGGTAGAGAAGTCGTTGAAATTTTCGGCACCGCTCCCTATACGAACGGCGGAATCGAAAAAAGCGCGGTTGAACTCGTAGGCTATGGCAAGACTAACGAACTCGAACCGAGCGCAAGCGAAACTATCACGATAACCGTCGATATGTACGACATAGCTTCCTACGATTGTTACGACAAGAATAACGACGGACACACGGGTTACGAACTCGACAAAGGCGACTATATCTTTAAACTTTCTAAAAACAGCCATGTAGTGAACACCGTTAACTATAACGGCAAAGCGGAAAAGGGCGAATTTACGTTCAATCTTGCGGAAACAAAGCATATCGATAAAGACCCTGTTACGGGGCAGACAGTCAAGAACCTTTTCACGGGCGATGATGCGGTAGATATTGTTCCTATCGACGATACGACTTCGACTTTTACTCCCGATACTCCGTGGTTTACACGTGACTCTTTACCTAAGCCTGCGGATTTTGCAAGTTTGAAAAAAGGCAGACAGAAAAATCCGGCACTTAAAGATTATGATCAGACATCTTCTGCAAGATGGGCTGAATGGGATAATGAGACGGTGGACGTATTCGGTAACAAAGTCGATCAAACGAAGCCCACATGGGGCGCAAGCGGCGATAAAATGCTTGCCGTAAACGGTGTTATAACAGACCTCGGCAAAAAATTAGGCGCGGATTACAATGCCCCGGAATGGGATGAAGTCTTAAACCAAGTCACTTACGATGAAGCTCTCAATGAAGTAAACAAATATTATGGCTCAAAAGCAATAGACTCTGTTGGTATGCCATGGCTTTCGGCTCTTGACGGACCATCGCAAATAAAAGGTTACAGTACCGCTCCGCGCGGCACGGGCTACCCCTCAATGGTTGTTATAGCGCAAACTTGGAATCAAAAGCTTGCTTACGAATACGGACAATCGTTCGGTAACGATATGAAGTCTGTAGGCGTATTGGGGCTTTGGGGATTTGCTTGCGATATTCACATCGACGCGTTTTTCGGAAGAAACAACGAATCTCCCTCGGAAGACCCGTTCCTTGCCGGTACGACAATTGCTAAAGCTATATCCGGTATAAATACTCGCGGAAGATATACTTTCTTAAAGCATTTTGCCGTTTACCAGAGCTATGCTCAGCCTACGTTTATGAGCGAACAAACTTTGCGAGAAACGTACCTTAAAGCTTTTCGTAAGGCGTTTGTCGACGGAGAATCACTTGGGGTTATGACAAGTTATCAATGTGTAGGTGCAGAACCACCGGAATATTCCCAAGGCTTGATTACAGGCGTTTTGAGAGGCGAATGGCAGTTTAAAGGTTCAATCACGACCGACGCAAACGGGCAAAGGGATTTTAAAATAGAAGGATTAATTCGTACCGGCGGCAATTATGGTATGTCGATAGCGCTTGGTACGAACGGAATAAATTACGCTCAATCGGCAACGACCGGAAGGTTTCAGAATCGATTACGTGAATCTATTCACCAAGTGCTTTACACATGGTTACGCGCCGATTATAACGAAAGAATGTATCAAGAAACAGCAAAAGAAAGTACCTATATTGCTAACACGAGTATAAACTCTTGGGTATGGTGGAAACCTTTTATTATCTCTCTTGATGTAGTTATAGGTTGCTTGATTGTATATTGGCTCATCAGTGCGACGACGGGCTTTGTCGAAAAAAACAAGAAGGAGGAGAATGTGGTATGCTAAATAAAAAACATTCAAAAGGCTTTTTTATCCGCTTGATAAGCGGCATAACGCTTGCAGTTGTTGCAATCGTCACTACGCTTTCGGTTATGCTGCCGTCGTATGCAAAATGGAAAACGTATTACGATACTTTAATGGCGGAAAAGAAAAAGAAAGAATATCTCAATTCATTACCCCTTGAGTTTTTAGGCATAACAGCCGAACTTTCTGAGACGGTAAAGTATTATGATAACGATACGGCGGATCCCGAACCATCGGATTTTGTGGTTAAAGCAAATTTTACGGAAAAAGGTAGGGATTTTTCAAAAAAACTTTCGATTAAAGATTTTACTATGACCGTTCCCGAGGATTTTGCAAAGAACGGCGGCACGATAGTTTTTTCTTACACCTATCAACCGGAAGATACAAAAAACGATAAAGGCGAAATGATTACTCCCGACCCTATCGAAAAGACTACTGAGTTAAACCTCTCGCTTATTGCTCCGGATGAATCCGTATTTAAGGTAGTGAAAGAGCCGACCTTTTTTGAAGCGGGTTACGCAGAGAATATTAAAGGAACTAAAAAAGAATTACCCGCACTCAATCTTACGGATTACACTACTAAAACGTATTCTGATCAATTAGTAAAATTTACGCACAATGAGTCCGGTATAGTAGTGAAAAAGTATGTTACTGATAATATTAGCGTAGTTGTTGCGGGTAGCGAAAAACAATACAATAATATAGATTGTCATTTTGTGCGTGATGTCGAAAATTTGAAGATTTCGTTTTTAGACGGAACGTTTATCTTTGAAATAAAAGACGAAACAAGTGTGTCGTTGGGAAAAATTGTCTCCAAGAGTGCTGTTGAATTTGCTACGGGTGTCGTAAACGTGGAGGGTAACGTTTCCGTTAAAAACTTCGTCGTGAAGAGCGGTGCAACCGTAAATATTGTCGGTTTAATTTCAGTTACGGATATGCTTGTTGAGAATGGTTCGACTTTAAACGTGACTGCAAGCGGCGATACGTTAAAAGTAGCGGATGACGGGGTTTTACAATTGTACGGTACCGTTAATATCACGTCTAAAACGAAAGGTAAGTCTACTGCAATTTACTTACGGAACAATTCGAGCTGCGTTCTTAGTTCTGATAGTCGCGTTACCGTAACCGATTATGAATATGCAATCGGCAAATGGGTCGGTAATAACTCGCCTGACGGCAGAAAAGGTAATCTTTGTATACCTCGCGCTTCACAAATAAACGATAAATGTATACAACAAGACGGAGTAAATCTTGTCGACGCAAGTACTTGCAAATTATTCTATTCTGCTGAAAACATAAGGACGTTAGTTTCCGACTTATATACGATAGTAACGCCGCCGACAGCGACTTCTACCGGACTCGCAAACGGGGCTTTCAAAGGCGATTATGTCTTGCCCAAGCTTAACTTTAGCGATTATTACGCGGAGATAAGCGGAACTAAGCTGACGTTTATTCATAATGATACGGGTTTAATCTTCGATTTGTCTTTTGATAAAGTAAGCAATTTGAAAATAGATTGTCTTACTATCGACTATTCAGAAGAAACAGGGTATAAGTTTACTGTCGATGAAGGAAATAAAGTTGAGCTTGAAGGTGGCTTTACAACCGAAAAATTGACGGTTGCCGGTAAAGGTGAGCTTGCTGTAAAAGGAAAAATAACTATTGCCGAATGTTTGACGATAGAAGAAAATGCTTCCTTAACGATTACGCCGTCATCCGGCGATGCGTTACAGCTTAGCAAAGATAAAAAAGCGGGTGCCATTGCGAAACTGTATGGTACGTTAACGATAAACAGCGTATCAAAAAAGACCGGTATTTGGTGTGGTATATCAACAGCTATCTATCTCAAAGATACTTCTCGCATTGTGGTTAACGGTACACCGACGTATGGAATTTTTGCCGTCAACGGTTCGGAGGGAACTGTAAAATGTTACTATCCGACCGGAGCAAAAAAGAATGCAAACAATGTTACGTCTGCAAGCGGTGACATTCTGTTATCTTGGACGGGAACTGTATTGAGGGTCGATTTCATAGAACAAACTGAAAACGATTAAAAAATATTGAGGCTTAATTTGGCTATATTTATTATTGGCTTTGTAGTCGAAAGCTAACTAAAATAACCTCTCCACAAAAAAAGGCACCTTTGAATCGCGTATGCGGTTCGAAGGTGTCTTTTGCTATGTTTAATCGCCCGCTACACCACAACATTCCCCCGATTGCGTAGCAATCTTTGTAGGGAAGGGGGACCGTCGTCGCGGCGACGGTGGATGAGGGGATAATTAGTAAATCGATATTCGCGCTCCGCGCGAGAGATTTTATAAGGACGAATTGAAAGTTGAAAGATAGCCGACAAAAACTTTCAACTTTACACTTTCAACTTTCAATTTTTTTCAATATCCCCTCATCCACCGCTAAAGCGGTCCCCCTTCCCCACAGAGCCTGCCGACAAGCGGCATGCGGGGGAATGTTGATTTAATCGACTTATAGGCGGACTTTTATGTGTTTTTTACGATATACGCAAATTACGATATACGCAAAGATTATACTCGTAAGTATAATAATCGTAAGTAGAATGTTTTGCGCCTATGGCGCAGTTGAAAATTGAAAGGTGAAAGGTGAAAGTTGCGGACGAATTGAAAGTTGAAAGATAGTTGTCGAGAAACTTTTAACTTTACATTTTCAACTTTCAATTTTTTTTCAATATCCCCTCATCCACCACCGCGCGGCGGCGGTCCCCCGCTCCTCGGCGGAGCCGCCCCCTTTTCGTCACGCCAAAGGCGTGCCACCTTTCCCGATAGCGGGAAAGTCTACCCCACAAGGGGGAATGTCGCAATAATCGACATATAGCGCGACTTTCGGGTGAAAGCCGCGCTATATCATATAAAAATACTATTTTTAACTTTTGAAAAACCGGGATAAAAATTCTTTTGTGCGGGGGCTTTTCGGAGAGGAAAATATCTCGCTCGGGGTGCCTTGCTCTTCGATAACGCCGCCGTCCATAAAGATGACTTTGCTCGATACGTCGCGGGCGAACGCCATTTCGTGGGTGACGATAATCATCGTTATGCCGCTTTCGGCAAGCGACTTCATAACGGCTAAAACTTCGTCGACCATTTCGGGGTCTAAGGCGGAAGTCGGCTCGTCAAAGAGTATAACTTCGGGGTTCATGCATAACGCCCTTGCGATTGCGACCCTTTGCTTTTGCCCGCCGGAGAGTTGTTTGGGGCGGGCGTTGATGTACGCCGACATGCCGACTTTGCTTAAATTTTCGAGCGCGATTTTCTTTGCTTCTTCCTCGCTCCGTTTAAGCACGATTTTCTGCCCCGCGGTGCAGTTTTTAAGCACCGTCATATTGTCGAAGAGGTTAAACGACTGAAAGACCATTCCTACGCGCGCGCGGTAATCGGTGAGCTTCAATTCCTTATCGTCGACGGGTTTGCCGTGGAACAAAATTTCGCCGCCGCTCGGCGTTTCGAGGAAGTTTACGCACCGTAAAAGCGTGGATTTACCCGAGCCTGACGGACCGATTATCGATATAACGTCGCCCTTTTCGACGGAAAAACTTATGTCTTTCAAAACGGAATTTTCGCCGAAAGCTTTTTTTAAGTTTCTGATTTCGATTATTTTGTCAGCCATTAGTCTTTACCTCCCGCTTTTGCTTGTTCGCGTGCGTAAGAATCGGCGTCCATGTTCTGCGAGCCGAGGACGACGTAGTTCTTTTTGCCGTCCATTTTCTTTTCGACAAGCCTTAAAATTCTTGTGATAGCGAAAGTCAATACGAAGTATATCGCCGCGGCTAAGAGGTAGGTCGCAAAAGTTTGGTACGTTGCCGATACTATTGTGTCCGCTTGAAAGTACAGTTCGGTAAACCCTATAACGTTTAAAACCGAGGTGTCTTTTATGTTTATGACGAATTCGTTTGCGACGGACGGCAAAATGTTTCTCAACGCTTGCGGCAAAACGACGTGTACCATCGTTTGAAAATGCGTCATGCCGACGGCTTCGGCTCCTTCGAATTGTCCTTTATCGATAGAGATAATGCCGCCGCGGACGATTTCCGCCATATACGCGCCCGTGTTTATGGAAACGATGAACAAAGCCGAAAAGGTTACGTCTAAAGTTTGTCCGTTGTTTATAAGGGCGAACCCCCAAAAGATAACCATTGCCTGAACCATCATCGGTGTGCCGCGGAAAACTTCGATATAAATATTGAGTATAACGTCGCCGATTTTTTTTAATACTCGTAAAAATTTGTTCTTAGGGGTAGGCATTGTGCGGTATATTCCTATCAATAAGCCTATCAATAAGCCGATTATCGTGCCGATTAGGGCTGCCAAGAGGGTAAGCCCCACGCCGCCTAAGATGTCGAGGTAATACGTCGATATTATATTGCCGATTGTTGCGAAAATCATTTTGTCTATCCTTTTTGTGTTTTATTCGACTGCGTATTCGGTCGCTTTGTTCATCATTTCAAGGCGCGCCGCGGAGTCTATTTTAGCGAGGGCTTCGTTTAAAGCGGTTTTCAATTCGTTGCCCTTTTTAAGCCCTATCGCTATCTGAACGTCCTCTTTTGAAGCGGTGAAGCCGGTACTGTTGTTGACAAGGTGAATATAGGTCAAATCTTCGTTTGCCGCGCAATCCGCAATCGCGCCGGGTTCTTCGGCGACGTAGCCGTCGATTGCTTTCGAGTTAAGCGCGTTTATCATTGCGGGGAAGGTGGCAAGCGGGGTCTGACGAACGATGCCGTATTTTGCGCCTTGTTCTTCCAAAACGGTGTCGTGGAAAGTGCCTTTCTGAGCGACGATTTTTGCGCCGTTAAAGTCGTTTAAAGAAGTTGCGTCAGCGTAGTTTCCGTCTTTTCTGACGACGATAACGAGTTGGCTTTCATAGTACGCGTCGGAAAAGTCTATTGCTTCGAGGCGTTTTGCCGTGGGGGACATGCCCGCGATGATAAAGTCCAAACTTCCCGCTTGAACGGCGGGGATAAGGGCTTCGAATTTGTATTTGACGATAACGAGTTCTTTGCCTAAGGATTCCGCAATCTTTTTAGCAATCATAACGTCGTAGCCGTTCGCGTAGCCGTTAGCGTTGGAAATTTTAACCGCGCCGTTAGCGTCCGTCGTCTGCGTGTAGTTGAAAGGCGCGTAACCGCATTCCATTCCGACGTAAATTTTGTTCGGGTCTTTAGCCGTGGAGCAGCCCGTGAAAGCGAAAGCGGAAAGGGTTAGCATAGCCGTGACCATGAGCATGGCGGCAAGTTTGAAGAGTTTTTTCATTTTTGTATCTCCTAAAAATTATTTTTGCATTAAAAAACCGTATGGCGCAAAGGTCATACGGAAAGCGTGCATAATAATCGTTAAAAAATTACACAATAGCGCCCCGCAAAGTAACCTTTGCGACAGTCTGCAAGGTATTCCCTTGCAACCCAACGGAAGATTTTACGGAAAAAATCATACCGTTTCGGCGGTGAATCCTTTCGTTTGCCGTCGATATTCCGATAAACGGCAAATTACTTTTAGGCACCGCGCCTCTATCATTTCTGTTATATCCTATCACACAAATACCGCTCTGTCAACTTTTATTTTATCATAAACCGAAATTTTTATAAAATTTGTTTTAGTTATACGCTAACTTTTGTTTGACATTTTTTATTTTTGGTGTATAATACACAATGTAAGAAAATCGGTTTGAAAAAAAGCCGTTTTTTAATAAAAAATGGTTAGCTCGGGCTAACTTGAATTTGCCTTACGTTAAAAGCAAATTATTTTTTGAGAATTAGTTAGTCAAGACTAACTAATTATAAAGGATAAAATAAAAAAGATAAAAGGTGCAGTATTATGAGTTC
Organism: Christensenella sp. UBA4636; assembly: GCA_002405915.1. GTDB lineage: Bacteria > Bacillota > Clostridia > Christensenellales > Borkfalkiaceae > UBA4636. Next base: position 2,155 of record DHMS01000009.1, on the reverse strand, counting down.
ATCGGAATTAAGGTATTTGATTACCGCAGACGAATTGGCCAAGGAGTTGAAGTTCGTAAAACAAACGGACGTTGCCAACAAACTGAAAGTGACGAAGGTAAGCACGTACAACGCGATTGAGCGTTTGCGCGAAAAGGGGCTTATCGAAAAGACGGACAGAAAAATTATTCTTACAGAAAGAGGAAAAGACGCGCTTAACGAATACATGACAATCGTGCGCTTTATTTCAATGCATTTGTCGTTACATTGCGGAACGCAGGCAAACCAAGCTTACGAGGACGCTTTGAACGCCACTTGCGCTTTTTCGGACGCGACCCGCAACGGAGTGGCAAATTTTATAAAATCGGGAATGAAAGGCGCGTATCGCGCAGAATGATTAAGGCAAGGAGCAGACAAAATGATAGATAAACAGCTATTCAAACTTATCGGCGGGAATAAAAAATACATATTTATCGCCGTACTTTTGCAAGCGATAGGCTTAATCGCGAACGTTACGATAACGGGTAGCGTTTGTTACGCCGTGTACCTTTTGACGCAAGGCGCGGAAACTATTAAATTCATATATCCGCTTATCGGGGCGGCGGCAGGCATTGTCGTGAGATACGTTTGTTCGCGCGCGACGGGCGATATAAAAGACAAGCTCGGCAGAAGCGTTAAAAAGGATTTGCGCGAAAGGGTTTACAATAAAATCGTAAAATTAGGCGTAAAAACTACGGACGGAATGAGCATGGCAGGCTTAACGCAAGTTTCTGTCGAAGGGGTTGAGCAACTCGACCTTTACTATTCGTCCTATCTTCCGCAATTCTTTTTCGCAATGATTGCGCCCGTAATACTTTTTTTGATATGCGTATGGATAGACTGGCGCACCGCGCTCGTTTTAATCGCGTGCGTGCCGCTTATCCCCGTTTCGATAATAGCGGTAAGCAAGTACGCGAAGAAGATTTTCGCTAAATACTGGGGAAAATACACGTCTATGGGCGATAAGTTCCTCGATAGCGTGCAAGGATTAAAGGAATTAAAAATCTTTCAGGCGGACGCGGCGCAACACGTAAAAATAAACGAAAGCGCGGAAGAATTCAGAGTTATCACGATGAAAGTTCTCGTAATGCAGCTCGCAAGCACAACGATAATGGACTTGGTTGCTTACGGCGGCGCGGGGTTTGGCATTGCGCTCGCTATCTGCGGCGCGGCGTTTTGGGGGCTTAACCCGATAGCGGCACTCTTTTTGTGTCTTGTGGCGGTCGAATTTTTCCTGCCGCTTCGCGCGTTCGGCTCGGCGTTCCACGTCGCTATGAACGGAGCAAGCGCGGGCAAAAAGATAATCTCTTTGCTTAATGCGCCCGATCCCGAATGGGGAACGGAAAACGTAGACGGCAAAGAAATCAAGCTCGAAAACGTCACGTTCTCTTACGACGGTAAGCGCGACGTGTTAAAGAACGTCGATATGACTTTCCCCGAAAAGGGAATGACGGCTATCGTCGGCGAAAGCGGTTGCGGAAAATCTACGGTTGTCAATATGCTCGTCGGCGCGTTCCGCCCGCAAAAAGGCGATGTGACGGTCGGCGGCAAACAGCTTGAAAAACTTTCCCGCGAGAATTGGTATTCGCACCTTTCGGCGGTAAGTTACAACACCTATATCTTCAACGAAAGCGTAAGAGATAACTTCAAGATGGCGAAAGAAAACGTAACGGATGAAGAGATTTACGCCGCGCTCGAAAAGGTGAACCTGAAAGAGTTCATCGAAGAAAACGGCGGCTTGGATAAAGTTATCACCGAGGACGCGAACAATATTTCCGGCGGGCAAAAACAACGCCTTGCGCTTGCAATCGCACTCGTTTCCGACAAGGATATTTACGTTTTCGACGAGGCTACAAGCAATATCGACATCGACAGCGAAGCCGTTATTATGAAGAATATCAAGGCGATTTCGGAAAGCAAAAGCGTTATCGTGATTTCTCACCGCTTGGCCAACGTCGTTCCCGCGGACAATATATATTATATGGAAGAGGGCGAAGTTAAGGAAAGCGGTTCGCACGAAAAACTGATGAGCGCAAAACAAGGTTACGCGCGCCTTTACACCGCGCAGAAAACGCTCGAACAGGCTTACGCAGAGGTGATAGCATGAGTACGCAGAAAAAGGCTTTGAGAAGAAGCG
>DHMS01000040.1:2666-55647 GCA_002405915.1 Christensenella sp. UBA4636 | reverse complement strand
CCCCAACTTTTATTATAGAACCTTTATTTTAAGCCCCTGCTTTTTTATATATAGAGTTTGTGCTGAAATTTTCATAAACTTCTAAAAATAAAGTTTTGAATGAGCAACGGAGAGTTTTTTCTTGTCGCATAAAAAACGACCGTCAAAGGCGGTCGTTTTCTCATATAATTATATACGATTTTTACTCTTTGTCGGGCTTAATCCTTGCAACGCCCGTTTCCTTTGCCGCTTTTATTACGGCTTTTGCGACAATGGGGGCAACGCGTTTGTCGAGCGCGGAGGGGATAATGTTGGTGTCCGAAAGTTCTTCATCGGGAATAAGCGAGGCGAGCGCAAAGGAAGTTGCGACTTTCATTTCCTCGTTAATGCACTTTGCTCTGCAATCGAGCGCGCCGCGGAAAATACCCGGGAACGCAAGAACGTTGTTTATCTGGTTCGGAAAATCCGAACGCCCCGTGCCGACTATGCGCGCGCCTGCTTTCAATGCCTTGTCGGGCATAATCTCGGGCGTGGGGTTCGCCATCGGGAACACGATAGAGTCTTTCGCCATCGAAGCTATCATTTCTTCGCTTACGATATTCGGCGCTGAAACGCCGATGAAAACGTCCGCGCCTTTCATTGCTATCGCTAAATCGCCGTGCAAAAGTTCGTTGTTAGTGCGTTTTGCAATCTCGGCATGCGCTTCGTTCGCCGTCGGAACGTCGCGCGCGATAATTCCCGTTCTGTCAACCATAATAAGGTTTTTAACGCCCATGTTCAAGAGATGTTTGCCGATAGAAATGCCCGCCGCTCCCGCGCCGTTTATAACGACTTTTATTTTGCTTATATCCTTTTTCACGACTTTAAGCGCGTTCAAAAGCGCAGCCGCAACGACGATTGCCGTGCCGTGTTGGTCGTCATGGAACACGGGAATGTCGCATTTTTCTTTGAGCTTCTGCTCGATTTCAAAGCACCTCGGCGCAGAGATGTCCTCTAAGTTTATGCCGCCGAAGCTGTCGGATATGAGGTAAATCGTGTTGACGATTTCGTCCACGCTTTTGGAATTCACGCACAAGGGGAATGCGTCCACGCCCGCAAACTCTTTAAAGAGCGCGCACTTTCCTTCCATAACCGGCATACCCGCCGAGCCGCCGATATCTCCGAGCCCCAAAACGGCGGTGCCGTCCGTGATGACCGCAACGAGGTTTTTGCGGCGCGTTAAGTCGTAAGATTTGTCCTTGTCTGCTTTTATCACGAGGCAAGCTTCCGCAACGCCCGGGGTGTAGGCAAGTGCCAAATCCTCGCGCGTTTCAATCTTCACGCGGGAAATAACTTCGATTTTGCCTTGCCATTCGTAATGTTTTTTCAAAGATTCTTGTTTAATATCCATTTTTTTATTCGTTTCCTGTATATTTTTTTGAAGTTTTAATGTTTTTTTTGCGTTTAAGAAAGGCAAAAAGCTCACACCATTTTCGACGGGTCTACCGACTTGTCGAACTCTTCTTCCGTCAAAAATCCGAGCTTGACGGCGGCTTCCTTTAAGGTTAGGTTTTCCTTGAACGCAAGCTGAACGGTCTTTGCCGCTTTTTCGTAACCGATAACGGGGTTCAAAGCGGTTGCGAGCATGAGTGAGTTTTCGACGTTTTCACGCATCTTGTCCTCGTTTGCCGTTAAGCCCGAAACGCAGTGGACGGTAAAGTTTTTTAACGAGTGGGCAAGGAGCGAAACGGAACGCAGAAACGCCGAAGCGATGAGCGGCATGTAAACGTTGAGTTCGAAGTTGCCTTGCGAAGCCCCGAACGAAACCGCCGCGTCGTTCGCAAAAACTTGCGCGCAAACCATCGTGACCGATTCGCATTGAGTGGGGTTGACTTTGCCCGGCATTATCGACGAGCCGGGTTCGTTCGCCGGAATAGTGATTTCGCCTAAACCGAGGCGCGGTCCCGAAGCGAGCCAGCGGATATCGTTTGCGATTTTTATTAGGTCTGCGGCTAACGCTTTGAGCGCGCCGTGCGCAGCAACGAATTCGCCCTTAGAGGAAAGCGCGTGATATTTGTTTTCCGCCGAGGTGAATTTGCTGCCCGTCGTTTCGGAAATTATCTCCGCGCATTTTTCGCCGAAGCCTTTCGGCGCGTTAAGCCCGGTGCCTACGGCTGTGCCGCCGAGCGCGAGCGGGCGAAGGGAATCTATCGCGGAAAGTATAAGTTTTTTGTCCTCTTCAAGGCTTGCTCTCCAACCGCTCACTTCCTGTCCGAACGTCATCGGCACCGCGTCCTGAAGGTGCGTTCTGCCGCATTTTATCACGTTCGCGTACTTCTTCTCAATTGCAAGAAGTGCCTCTATAACTTCGTTAATCGCAGGTTTTAGTTCTTTTTCGACCTTTAAAACCGCCGCTACGTTCATCGCCGTCGGGAAAGTATCGTTCGAACTTTGCGACATATTTACGTCGTCGTTCGGGTGCAAAAGTCGTTTGCCTGCCAAAAGGTTTCCGCGGTTCGCGATTACTTCGTTAGCGTTCATGTTGGACTGCGTGCCGCTCCCCGTCTGAAAGATAACGAGCGGAAAATGCTCGTCAAGCTTGCCGCTTGCAACTTCATTTGCCGCCGCCACGATATACAAAAGTTTTTCTTCCGTCATTTTTTCGGGTCGCAAGGCGGCGTTGGCTTTTGCCGCGGCTTCCTTAATAACGCCGAACGCGTGAACTATATCGAGCGGCATTTTTTCGCCGTCGAATTTAAAGTTATTACGGCTCCTCTCAGTCTGCGCGCCCCAGTATTTGTCGCAAGGCACTTTTACCTCGCCCAAAGAATCTTTTTCTATCCTGAATTCCATTTTTCCGTTTCCTTTAAAATGTTTGAAACTTCATATATGATTATACTCTACCGCCGCAAAAATTGCAAGAAAAAACCGCCTCAAATCGTCACTTGATTTTTCGGTCGGCTTTAATACCTTTTTGCGATATTATAATATATGTTTGTGTTTTTATGTTGACAAAGACAGATTAGTATTATAAAATATACATATGGGTATAGCTACTTAGCAAGGAGAGTTTTTATGAAAAAGAAGATTTTGTTTGTTTTGTTGTTGGTTTTTGTTGCTTGTTTGTCGTTAACGCTCTTTTCTGCGTGTGACAACGACAATAAGTTGGATTCAAGCGGTGCCGGTGGCAGTATATCCGACGCAAGCGGTAATAGTGGCAGTGCGACTGACGAGAGCGACAATAGTAGCGGTGTGTCCGGCGATAGTGGCGGTGCAACAGATTCAAGCAGCGATAGCGGCGTGACTGCTTATAGCATAAATTTTGTTGCAGACGGAACAGTTTACGCAAAAATTAGCACTAAGGGAAACGAAATTGTAAATTTACCCGCTAATCCCAAAAAAGAGGGTTACGTTTTTGACGGCTGGTACTTTGATAGCGAAGTTTGGGAGAAACCTTTCACGGCAAATTCGCTTTTAAACACGCCGCTTTCAATCGATATGTATGTTTACGCTAAATTTACAAAAGTAGAAACAGTAGAAGGAACGCAAGCGGAATTTGTCGGCTTTGAAAAAGTCGGCGAAAACAAGTATTTGAAAAAAATTTCTAACGATACGGAAATATTTTCGCTCGGGACGAGTGTGAAAATCGACGCAAAGAGTAGTTGGATTGTTTCTTATGATATATCTTGCACAAAAGTAATCTTAAGTAAAATTGTGGAGTTGACTGCCGGCGATAATCTTTGTTACGTTAATGTTACCGACGAAAACGGGAATGTGTCGCTTTACACTCTCAACATTCGTCGCAGAGAAATTTATGAAGTTTCTTTTGCCGACAGTGATGTTCAACCGCAGTATATCGAGGAAGATTCTTGTGCGAATGCGCCCGCAACGGCTAATAGAAACGGTTACACCTTTGAAAGTTGGGATTTTGATTTCACTATGCCGATTGTCGAAAATACGATAATTAACGCAAAATGGAACGTTGTTACATACAATATCAAGTACGAATTGAACGGCGGCGAAAACAATTCTGCAAACCCGACTACTTATACAATCGAAACCGAAGATATCGTTTTACAAACGCCGAGTATTCAAAATGAAGATTATGTCGGTTTTATCGGGTGGTTTTCCGATAAAGAGCTTAGGTATGAAGTGAAAAACATAAAGCAAGGCTCGTATGGCAATAAAACTTTTTATGCAAAGTGGTCGTCAAAGTATTATTTGTTTGATACGTATAACAAAACGATTACAGGTGTGACCTACTATGCGGAAACTTGTTCTTCCTTAGTAATTCCCGATAAAATAAACGGAATTGATGTTTCTATAATAGGTAATAGTGCTTTTTATAACTGCTCAAAATTAAAAAGCGTGACAATTCCCGACAGTGTGTCTGTCATAGGAAATTCTGCGTTCAGTGGTTGCACGGGACTCATAAACGTATATTATGCGGGTGATGTCGCAAGCTGGTGCGGAATAAGCGGACTTGTAAATATAATGTCAAGTTCAAGGACTCTTTTTATCGGCGGCAAAAAGTTGGAAGGTGACCTTGTTATTCCGAACGGTGTGAAAAGCATAAGCGATAATGCGTTTTGGAATTGTGCGGGACTGACAAGCATAACAATCCATGACGGTGTGGAAAGTATAGGCGATTGGGCGTTTTGGAATTGCACGGGACTCGCAAGCGTGACTATTGGTAACGGTGTGAAACGCATTGGGGATTGGGCGTTCTATGGTTGTACGGGACTTATAAGCGTGGCTATTGGTAACAATGTGGCAAGCATAGGCGATTATGCGTTTTGGAATTGCGCGGAACTGACAAGCGTGATAATTCCTGACAGTGTGGCTATCATAGGGAATTCTGCGTTTAATGGTTGTACGGGACTCATAAGCGCGACTATCGGTAACAGCGTTACGAGTATAGGTGGTTCGGCGTTCTTGAATTGTGAAAGACTCACAAGCGTGACAATTCCTGACAATGTGGAAAGCATAGGAGATTCTGCGTTCAATGGTTGTACGGGACTCACAAGCATGATTATCGGTAGCAGTGTTGCGAGTATAGGCGATTATGCATTCTATATTTGCGCAAGGCTGACAAGCGTGATAATCCCTAATAGCGTGACAAGCATAGGCGATTATGCGTTCCATGGTTGCGCAAGGCTGACAAGCTTGATTATCGGTAACAGCGTGATAAGCATAGGCGAATATGTGTTTAATGGATGCGCGGGACTCACAAGCATGACAATTCCCGGCAGCGTGACGAGCATAGGGGATTATGCATTCAATGGCTGCACGGGGCTGACAAGCATGATTATTCCTAACAGTGTAACAAACATAGGCGAGTATGTGTTCAATGGTTGCACGAGGCTGACAAGCGTGACTATCGGCAATGGTGTGACGAGTATAGGCAGTTCGACGTTCCGTGATTGCGCGAAGCTGTCAAGCGTGACAATTCCCGACAGTGTGAAAAGCATAAGTGAATATGCGTTCTGGAATTGCAATAGCCTCACAAGCATATATTATGCAGGTGATGTCGCAAGCTGGTGTGGAATAAGCGGACTTGCAAATATAATGTCGAGTTCAAGGACTCTTTTTATCGGCGGCAAAAAGTTGGAAGGTGACCTTGTTATTCCGAACGGTGTGAAAAGCATAAGCAAAGACGCGTTCTATGGTTGCTCAGGACTCACAAGCGTGACAATTCCCGGCAGCGTGATAAGCATAGGCAGTTATGCGTTCAGTTATTGTACAGAACTTACAAGCGTGATTATCGGCGATGGTGTGACGAGCATAGGCTGGTCGGCGTTCAGTGGATGTAGTAAAATTGAGGAAATTGTGATACCGACTACGATAAAAAGTATAGAGGACTACGCTTTTTGTAATTGTTCAAGTCTAAAAACCATATACTACAAAGGCACCGAGGAAGAATGGAATGCTATTACAAAAGATAGTGCATGGATTTCTGGTGCAAACTATACTATAATTTACAATGCGTAATAATAAAAATTTTATCGCCGATTGGCAAAGGAGATAATTTTGCTTGTTTCGCTTTTATTCGGCGTACCCGTTCAAGGCAACGGCACGAAAAAATCTCTTTGCTACATTTATTATAATTGCTAAAAACCAACAAAAGCCCCGCTATAAGTCGATTAACGGATAAAAATATAAAAAAGCTCTCGAAAAATTTCGGGAGCTTTTGGCTTTCTTTAACAAATTATCTTTTACACGTTGAAGCGGAAGAGGACGACGTCGCCGTCTTGCATAACGTAGTCCTTGCCCTCGGAGCGGACTTTGCCTTTTTCTTTGGCGGCTGTTAAGGAGCCGCAGTCTAAAAGCGTTTGATAGTTTACTACTTCCGCGCGAATGAAGCCGCGTTCGAAGTCGGAGTGAATTTTGCCTGCCGCTTGCGGGGCTTTGGTGCCGATTTTTATCGTCCAGGCGCGCGTTTCGGGTTCGCCTGCGGTCAAAAAGCTCATAAGCCCTAAGAGAGAGTAGGAAGCTTTTACAAGGCGGTTAAGCCCGCTTTCGGTTAAACCTAACGCGGCGAGGTATTCCGCTTGTTCTTCTAACGGAAGAGCCGAGATTTCCTCTTCGATTTTCGCGCAGATAACGAGCGTTTCGCTGCCTTCCGTTTTAGCGTAATCCTTGACTTCCTGAACGAGTGGAAGGGTGGATTCGTCCTTGCCGATATCCTCTTCGCCTATGTTTGCGGCGTAGATTACGGGCTTAGACGTGAGCAGGAAAAGCCCTTTTACGTAGTCGGCTTCTTCCTCCGTAAAAGAAAGGGAACGCACCGGCTTTTCGGAAGCGAGGCAGTCGTAAATTCTCTGTAAAAGTTCGGCTTCTACAACGTACTTTTTATCGCCCGTTTTAATCATACTCTTTGCGCGGTCGAGCTTTTTTTCGACGGCTTCCATATCGGAAAGGATAAGTTCGAGATTGATTATGCCTATATCGCGGACGGGGTCGACGGTGTTTTCGACGTGCGTTACGTTGTCGTCCTTAAAACAGCGAACGACGTGGACAATCGCGTCGACTTCGCGGATATGCGAAAGGAATTTGTTGCCTAAGCCTTCGCCCTTGCTTGCGCCGCGGACAAGCCCCGCAATATCGACGAATTCAATCGTTGCGGGAACGATTTTCTTGCAGTTGTAGAGCGCGGCGAGCTTAGTCAGCCTTTCGTCCGGAACGGCGACTACGCCTACGTTTGGCTCTATCGTGCAGAAAGGAAAGTTTGCCGCCATTGCGCCGGCATGCGTTATTGCGTTAAAAAGCGTGGACTTGCCGACGTTTGGCAGTCCGACTACGCCGAGTTTCATGATTTTCGACCTCCGAAAATTTGTGTTTAGTAGATAGGGGTTCAATGCCTCTAATAACAAGAAGCGCAATCCCTAACGGTTAATTTTTACATTCGCGTAGATATTTTACTACATTTTATGGAAATTATCAAACTAATTGTTGTAATTTCGGCGTTTATGTGCTAAAATATTTCACGAAAAAGCATTTAAGGATAAACGATGGATTACAAACAGCACATTGCCGAGATGATAGAAGTTCCCGGCACGGACAAAAATTTTATAGCCGCGGCGATAGAAATCCCGCCGACGAAGGAAGTAGGCGACTTTGCGTTGCCGTGTTTTAAGTTCGCAAAAGCCTTGCGCAAAAGCCCCGTTATGATAGCGAACGAGCTTGCGGCGACCTTTAAGGGAGACGAAGCGATTTCGTCTTGCGAAGCGGTGAACGGATACCTCAATTTCCGCCTTAACCGCGCGGCGTTCGTCAATTCCGTAGTCGATAAAATTACGGAAGAGGGCGCGAACTACGGCAAATCGAACATGGGCGGCGGAAAGGTTATCTGCATAGACTATTCGTCCATTAACATTGCAAAACCCTTCCATATCGGACATTTGTCCACGACCGTTATAGGCGCGGCTCTATATAGAATTTTCAACTTTTTGGGCTACAAAGCCGTCGGTATAAACCACCTCGGCGACTACGGCACGCAGTTCGGAAAACTCATTTACGCATACAAACATTGGGGCAGCAAAGAAGCCGTCGAAAAGGGCGGACTTAAAGAATTAACCCGCCTATACGTTCATTATCACGAACTTTCGGAGAAAAATCCCGAGATGGACGAAGAGGCGAGAAGCTACTTTAAAAAGATAGAATCGGGCGATAAGGAGTGCGTTGAACTCTTCGAATACTTTAAGTCTATAACGTTAGCGGAAACGAAAAAGATATACGACCTTTTGGACGTAAAATTCGATTCTTACGCGGGCGAAAGCTTTTACAACGACAAAATGCAGCCCGTCGTGGACGAACTGAAAAAGGACGGTTTGCTCGTCGAAAGCGAGGGCGCGATGGTCGTTAAGCTCGACGATTACGACATGCCGCCTTGCATTATTCTTCGCTCGGACGGCGCGAGCCTTTACGCCACGCGCGACTTAGCCGCAGCGTTTTATCGCAAAAAAACTTACGATTTTTATAAGTGTTTATACGTTGTCGCATACCAGCAGAATTTGCACTTCAAGCAAATTTTCAAGGTTCTGGAACTTATGGGCGAGCCGTGGGCAAAAGATATGGTACACGTAGCTTACGGTATGGTTTCGCTCGAAGACGGCGCGATGAGTACACGTCACGGTAGGGTCGTCCTTTTGGAGGACGTTATAAACAAGACTATAGAAAAGGCACTCGAAGTCATCGACGCAAAGAACCCGTACCTTGAAAACAAGGAAGAAACGGCGAAAATCGTCGGTACCGGCGCGGTTATTTTCGGTGCGCTCGCGCAGAACAAAATAAAGGATATAGTTTTCAGTTACGACAAAGTGCTTAACTTTGACGGCGAAACGGGGCCGTACGTTCAGTACACCGTCGCGCGTTGCAATTCCGTCATCAAAAAGGCTGGCGAAATCGAAGCTAAGGGAATTGTCGATACCGTTACTGACGACGAATTCGCGCTTGCCGTTCAACTTGAAAACTTCCCCGCTACGGTTGTCGCCGCAGCGGAAAAATACGAGCCGTCTTTCGTTACGCGCTATGCGGTCGAAACGGCGAAAGCATTCAATAAGTTTTACCTTAACTGCAAAGTCATCGGCGAAGACAAAGAGCGTTCGGCGTTCCGCTTAAAGCTCACGAAGGCTACCAAAACCTGCCTTACTTCCGCGCTTGCGCTTCTCGGCATTAAAACGCCCGAAAAAATGTAAAATAGGCGATAATCGACTTATAGGCGTGCTTTTTGCCGCTAAGTTAAGACGGTTTCGTTAAAAATTCGGGCAAAAATACACTTACTTTCGGATTAAAAATATTTCGGAGGACGAATATTTATGAAAAAATTTTTCAGTGAGTTTCTTACCTTTATAAAAAGGGGAAACGTACTCGACATGGCAGTCGGCGTTATCGTCGGCAGCGCGTTTACGGCGATTGTCACCGCGCTTTCGAACGGCATTTTAAAGCCGCTCATTAACTGGGTTCTCGCGCTCGTTGGCGGAGATTCCAACGCGCTCGAATCGGCATACACCATCTTAAAACCGACCTACACGGTAAACGAAGCGGGCGAAAAGATATTAGACCTTGCCAACTCCGTTTACATAGACTGGGGCGCGTTTTTAAGCGCGATAATCAACTTTATTCTTATTGCGTTCGTAGTATTTTGCATCGTCAAAGCTATCAATAAAGCGAGAGAACTTGCCGACGTTGACGCTATGATGACCGAAAAAGTTCAAAAGAAGCTCGACGCGGACGAAAAGTTGAGCGACGCCGAAGAAAAATGGCTTAAAAGATATACTAAACGTTACCCGGACAAAGCTCCTAAAAAGACCGAAGTCGTTGTCGAAGAACCCGTTGTCGAAGAGCCTACAAAGACGGAAAAGCTTTTGGAAGACATTCTTAACGAGCTTAAAGCGAATACAGAAAATAAGGGTTGAGAATTATGAATTTACTTTATAGAATGCTTGCCGAGACCGACAGCAGCGGCTTGAAAGATATTGATAGCATCGAGGACGGTTTGAGTTTTTTTCAGAACCTTTGGGAAAAAATCAAAAATTGGTTTTTGTCGAACGGCGGTTGGCAGTTTCTCGTTAAAATTGCTTTAATCGTCGTCGTAGGTTTCTTGCTCGTCAAGCTCATACTCGGCATAATAAAAGGTATAGTCGGGCGTTCGAAGCTTAAAGACCAAAAACTTGCGGGCAAATTCATTTACAATATCGCCAAGGTTGTCTTACTCGTTATTTACTTTATATCGGTTTTAGCTGTTTTAGGCTTCGACACTTCAAGTTTGGTTGCCGTTCTCGCCGCTTCATCGCTTGCCGTTTCGCTCGCTTTGCAGTCCATCATGACGAATTTTGCAAGCGGAATGATTATCGTAGGCAGTAAGCCGTTTAAGGAAGGCGATTATATTTCGGTCGGAGGATATGAGGGAACGGTAAGCAACATAACGCTTCACTCTACCACCCTTATAACCTTCGATAATAAAGTCGTTATCATTCCAAACTCCGATATTTCGGGCGGAACGGTCGTTAACTATTCGGCTATGCCCGAAAGAAGACTCGACCTCGAATTTACCGTCGCTTACGGCACGAGCGTCGATAAAGTCAAAAAGGTTTTGACAAAGGTTCTCGACGAACATCCTCTCGTTCTTCATGAAAAGGGTTATATGGTCAATCTTTCCGCCGAGGATTCAAGCGCGCTTCGTTTTATTTGCCGCTCATGGGTTAAAAACGAAGATTACTGGACGGCAAACTTCGACTTGCATGAGAATGTCGTTGCGGCGTTCAAGAAAGCGAACATAGAAATCCCGTTCAACCAGCTCGACGTTAACATTAAGAAGTAACGAAAACACTATCGAATATCTTCACACCCTATCGAGTTTTTTCGACGGGGTGTTTCTTTTTGCGAAAAATTTTTGAAAAATTTTAAAAAGGTGCAGGCGTGTGGCATAATTAAAGGCGTATCATAAGGACATAAACAACGAGAGGTGGACTATATGATTAAAAAAAACGTTTTAAAGAAAGCCGAAAAGGACGACGGACAGGCGGCTTACGTTGCCGGAAAGTTTTTTATGGCGGAAGGGAATTACGAAACGGCGTTCTACTATATTAAGAAAGCCGTTAAAAGAAAGTTCGCGCCTGCGTTCCCCGTTATCGCGAATATGTATAAAGAGGGAATAGGCACGAAGATAAACGCAAGGCTTGCCAACAAATATTATAGAAAAGCGGCGAAGAAAAAGTATGCGGAAGCGATTTTAAGACTTTCCGAAAGTTACGCCTATGGTTTCGGGGTTAAAAGGAACGACAAAAGGGCTTACTCGCTTTAAAAAAAGCCTCGGAATGGGTTCGGCGGACGCGCAGTTTGCGCTCGGACAAAAGTTTTACGGCGGTGAGGGCGTAAAAAAAGACAGAGAAGCCGCTCGGGTTCTACGGCGGGCGCGTATATTGAAGTAAGTTACACGTTTGCTAATGATGTTGACTTGTCTAAAGCGGGCTTCATGTTCTACGGTCTTGCCGGTCGTCTTGCTACCGTTATTAAAATTTCCACCGACGGCGAAAACTTTACGAACCTCTTCAAAATCGCTTCGTCCGAAACTAAGTATATACTTTCCGACTGGAGAGAAAAAGCCGATAATATCGTAAACGCGGGAAAAACCGACGCTAACATGTACGCAATGTATTACGACATTTCTACGTACATAGCAACTTCCAAGACCGTTTATATAAGATTCGGTTACGAAGCTATCCCCGACGGCGTTACCGCGGTAGATAAGGAAGGCGCGGACATCTTCGGCGGCGTAACTTTCTACTCCAAGCTCGATTTGTGCAAAGTCAAAGCGTAAGTTTTTAGCATTATGAATAGGCAAAAAACCTAATATATCTTCCTTTTAAAGCGGAGGCGGCGGTAAAAAAAGTCGTTTCCGCTTTTCCTTTTAGCCTTTTTAATCTTTTTGAAAAACATGATTTCGTGAAAAATAACCCTTAAAAGTGGCGGGATTTAGTGATAAACAGCACCGAAAAACACCATGATTTCGTGATGAATGGCTTCAAAAAACACCATGATTTCGTGAAAAACGACCCTCAAAAGTGGCATGATTTCGTGATAAAAAATCCCGTTTTTATATCGAGAAAATGAGCGCAACCGATGAGTGTGCGCGAGCGGCGGACAAAACGGGCAAATTTGTTTTTTAAAAACAAAAAAGTTTGTGAAAATGAGGAAAAATTTTTCAAAACCCCCTTGAAATGAAGTCGATTATCTTGTATAATTATAACGATAAGGTTCGCAAGGGAAACTTTGCTAACGAAACGGCGGAAAGCCGAAATAAAATGACAGGTAGGGAAAACGATTATGGACTACATTACAAAAAACATCAGAAACATTGCGCTCATCGGGCATGCCGGCGAAGGCAAAACGACCTTAGCCGAAGCTATGCTCGTCAACATGAATGCCCTTGACAGACAGGGCAGAGTTGAGGACGGAAACACCTTTTCCGACTTCGACCCGGAAGAGATTGCCAGAAAAACTTCGATAAGCCTTTCGGTGGGCTACGGCGAGTATAACGGCGTTAAGATAAACGTTATAGACGTTCCGGGTTTTTTTGACTTCGAGGGCGAAATGATAGAAGCGTTATCCGTTGCGGACGGCGCGGTTATAGTTACGGGGGCAAACGGCACGGTGCCGGTCGGCGCGGAGCTTTGCCTCGATTATTGCATCAAGAACAATATTCCGACGATGATTTTCGTTAACGGAATAGACAAGGAAAACGCCGATTACGTGGCGACGGTTGAAGCATTCCGCGCGATGTACGGCAAAAAAATAGCGACTATGCATGCGCCCGTTATAAGGGACGGCAAAATGCAAGGCTACGTTTCGGTTATTTCGGGCAAGGCTTACGAGTTCAAGAAGGGCGGACGGCTCGAAGTAAAAGTGCCGGACGAGATGAAGGAAGAGATAGAAATGCTCAAAGCCGGGCTTACCGAAGCGGCGGCGGAAACGAGCGAAGAATTTATCGAAAAATTCCTCGACACGGGCTGGCTTTCCAACGACGAGATTATCACGGGCTTAAAACAAGGTCTTGTTCTGGGCGACACAATCCCCGTAGTAGGCGGCTCGGCGGCGCAAAACCTCGGCGTTATCAACCTTTTAAACGAAATAGTCGCGATAATGCCGTCACCCGAGGAAGGGCGCGGCGAACTGTATAAAGATTTGCCGGTCGGCGAGGACGAAACGGTCGTGCGCGTATTCAAAACCATTGTCGACCCGTTTGTCGGCAGGCTAAATGTGTTCAAGGTTATCCGTGGCAAGATAGCCCCGGGCATGACGCTCAAAAACACGACCAAGGGTCAGGACGAAAAGATAAGCGCGCTTTACTTTATCAAAGGCAAAAAGCAGGACAACGCGCAAAATATAATCGCGGGCGATATAGGCGCGGTAGCTAAGCTTGCGGACACCTCTACGGGCGATACGCTCACTTCTTCTTCCGACTTTGCTTTCCCTCCGATGGAACTTCCCGCCGCGGTTTATTCTATGGCGGTTTACGCGGCTAAAAAGGGCGACGAGGACAAAGTTTTCTCGGGACTTAGAAAGTTAAAAGACGAAGATATTTCGTTCGAAGTTAAAAAGAACGCCGAAACGGGCGAAATGCTCCTTTCCGGCTTAGGCGATACGCAACTTGCGATTATCTGCAAAAAATTAAAGACTAAATTCGGCTCGGAAGCGGTGCTTAAAGAACCGAGAATAGCTTACCGCGAAACGGTCAGAAAAACCGCCGAGGCGGAAGGCAAACACAAAAAGCAGTCGGGCGGCGCGGGTCAGTTCGGCGATTGCTGGGTAAGGTTCGAACCGGGCGCGGAGGACGGCGTCTACGAATTCGTCGACGCGGTTGTCGGCGGTGCCGTTCCTAAACAGTTTATCCCCGCGGTAGACAAAGGCTTGCGCGAAGCGGTCAAGGAAGGCATGCTTGCGGGCTACCCGATGGTCAACTTAAAATGCACGCTTTTCGACGGCAAGTATCACCCCGTAGATTCCAAGGAAATAGCCTTTATAACGGCTGCTAAGCTTGCGTATCAAGAGGGCGTCGTAAAGGCTTCTCCGTGCATTTTAGAGCCTATAACGAAGCTTGAAATAACTATCCCCGATAGCTACTTAGGCGATATAATGGGCGATTTAAACAAACGCCGCGGCAGAATTCTCGGCACCGACCAGGTAGACGGCAAGTCGATAGTCACGGCGGAAGCTCCGCAGAGCGAACTTACGAAATACGCTATCGATTTGCGCTCGATGACGCAGGGCAGAGGCAGATTCACGACGGAATTCGTTCGTTACGAAGAAGTTCCGCCGATTGCCGCAGACAAAATTATTGCCGAAGCCAAAAAGCTCAAGGCGGAAAGCTAATGATATTGACGGTATGCCCTAATCCCTGCGTGGATTGCACGATTGAAATAGAAGATTTTAAAATAGGCAGGCTCAACAGGCTCGACAATAAAATAGAAAATCTTGCGGGAAAGGCTTTGAACGCGGCTATCGGTATAACGCGGCTCGGCTCGGAAGCATTTGCAACGGGTTTCATGTTCGAAAAAGGCGGAAAACAATTTTCAAGGTTTTTACAAAACGAAGGCATTGAAAATCAATTCGTCTGGAACAAGGGCGGCGTGAGGGTCAACTATAAGATAATCGACGGCAAGTCGATGATGACGGAAATAAACGACAAAGGCGACAAGGTCTCGCCGCAAAAACAGGCGGAACTTATCGAACTCGTGAAGGAAAAATCGGCTCAAAGCGACATCGTGATAATTTCGGGGTCGCTCCCGCGCGGCGTGGACGACGAATACTATTATTCCTTGGCAACAGCCGCGGGCAAAGCTAAAGTCGTCGTTGACGGCGAAAAAACGAGGCTTGCCGCCGCGCTCAAAGCGGGCGTGTACATGGCGAAGCCCAATATCGCCGAACTTGAAGATTTTACGGGCGAAAAGTATAAAACATACGAAGAAATGGTGGACGGGTGCCGCAAAATAATAGACGGCGGAGCGGAAAACGTAATGCTTTCCCTCGGTCGGCGGGGCGCGATTTTCACCGACGGCGTGACGAGCTATTTTTGCAGAAGCGAAAACGTTGCGGTCAACTCCACGGTCGGCGCGGGCGACAGTATGGTCGCGGCGGCGTGCGTAGCCACGATAGAGGGCGCGGACAAACCCGAAATTTTGCGCCGAGCGGTCGCCGCCGGCACTGCTTCGATAACCACCCCGGGAACCAACCTTTTCACAAAGGAAAAGTACCTTGAAATCCTTGAAAACCTAAAAGTAGCAAAGCTATAAAAAAATCTTCCTTATGTCGAAAGATATAAGGAAGATTTTTTTAAGTTGAAAGTTGAAAGGTGAAAGGTGTGGATATGCGCACTGCGCGCGCTTGCAAAAATTGAAAGATAAAATGCGTGTCACACATCGACCTTCCCATTTGTGGGAAATGGAAATCGTCGCGTTGCGGCTGCTCTCTACCCACACCGACCTTCCCCCGATTTTGAAAAAATCTTTGTGGGGAAGGGGGACCGTCGTCGCGGCGACGGTGGATGAGGGGATAATGCGTGTATCCGCATAATTAAAAGTTGAAAGGTGAAAGTTGAAAGTAGTTGTCGGTCATTTTTCAACTTTTAATCGTCCGCAATTTTCAATTTTCCATTTTCAATTTTCAACTTGCCTATCGGCAATCGATATTCGCACATAAAGTGCGAGCGAAAGAAGATTTTTAATAATATATAATAAGTATATCCTTAACTTTCAATTTTCAATTTTCAACTTTCAATTTAGTTGATAATCGACTTATAGGCTGACTTTTATCTTTTTTAGGCTTATAGCTTAACCGAAATTTCGGTGTTTGCGCCGTCTACCGAAAGGGTTGTTGAAAAGAATGCTTTTATGCAAGCTTCCATCACGGGAATGTCGCTTGAACCTACCGTTTCTATGCCCGAGTGCATTGCAAGTTGCGCCAATCCTATGTCGCAAGCTTTCATGTTAAGCCGCGCGCTCGTTACAAGCCCTATCGTGCCGCCGCAACGGATATCGGAATTGTTGTAGTAATCTTGATATTTTATGCCCGCTTTGTCGAGAATTGTTTTTAAAATCGCCGAAGAAAGCGCGTCGGTAGAGTAGTTTGTGTGGTGTTTTATGACTATTCCGCCGTTCATTACTACTTTTTCGACGGGGTCGCTTTTTTCCGGGTGGGCGGGGTGAACGGCGTGCGCGTTGTCGACGGAAAGAATGTAGCCGTCGCTTACGGCAGCGGTAAAGTCCTCTTCGGTGCCGCCTAAGGAACGCATTATAAAGCGCAGAGTGTTCTCTAAAAGCGCGGAGTTTGCGCCTTGCTTTGTTAAGCTTCCGATTTCCTCGTTGTCAAAACAGCAAGCGACTTGTATGCCGTCGCCTTCTGAGGCGATTATCGCGTTGAGCGAAGCGTAAACGCTCGTTAAGTTGTCTATTCTCGGCGAACAAAGATATTCGCCGTGTACGCCGCTTACGAACGCGGGCGTAGAGGGGACGACGAACAAATCCCCGTCTATAACTTCGTTATCGCTTAAAACCGAGTATACGCCGTCGATATTTCCGACGAGCGGAAGCATATCTTTTTGCACGGATAAGAAAAGCTTGTCGTTTACTTCTGCGTTATGGTGAATGCAGAGCGCGGGGATATTGACGGTGAAGGAAGATACGACGTTCTTTTCCGTTACGCCGTTTTCCGTTCTTTCGACAATTCTGCCCGCGATTTTAAGCGGAGAGTTGACGAGGGAAAAAAGCACAAGCCCGCCGTATTTTTCTACGTTCAATCTCTTTCCCTCGGGGCTGTCTATCGTTTTGTTGCCTTTTATCCTCAATGCCGGAGAGTCCGTGTGGCTTTCGGCAACGTAAAACTTTTTGTCTTTGCCTACCTTAAAAGCGATAAGCGTGGTCGCGTTAACCGTGAAAAAGTATTTGCCGCCGACTTTCGTTTTAGGCGACTTTGCGGGGTCTATGCGTTCAAAGCCCGCTTCCGCAAGCATTTTTATCCCGTTTTCCACGGCTTGAAACGCCGTGTAGGAACTATCGAGAAATTGTTTTATATCCATAATAAAATAAAGCTCCTTTGCTTCGATAGGTTAATGATAGCATATTTTTCGCATAATTTCAAGTTTAAGAGGGGTAAAAAAGTACATGTTTTTTAGTTAGTATAAACGCAACTTAAAAAAAACTGAAATTTCAATACGAAAAAAGCCTTTCAGTCCTTGACAAAAACCTTTCCGTAATGATAAAATAAATTACGGCGAAACGGGAGGCGCGGATAACGGTTTTTTTGTTTTTCTTTACCGGGTCCGCGAATATATAAAGCGGTTTAACGTTCTCCTCCGCATGGGAGTTTTTATTTGCGGTTTCTGCTTCCTGCGGCATAATTTCCGTTTTTATTTCCGTTTCCGCCTTGAAAATTTCTCCCTAAAAAGGGAGTTTTACGGACGGCTTACATAGCCGTCCTTTTTCGTACCTAAAAAGCCTTTCCGCAGCATTTTTTCGCAAATGAATTTTTAAGCGGTCGAGGCGAAAAAATATTTTTAAAGTATTCGCTATATAATAGCGAAAGGCGGTAAAGCAAAAAAATCTCCGTAAAATTTTAAAAATACCTCTTGACAAACTTAAAAAGCGTGGTAAAATAGAAACGGTGTATTGTAAGTTCGTCGCTTTTTAAGGGCGGAGGAAAGACAAGACGAAATTAAAGGTGAGAAACAATGATTAAAACAATTATCCTCGAGGACGAGCCGGAGGCAATGGCGACCCTAAAAGGGTATATCGAAAAATTCGCGCAAGAAAGCGGGCAAGCGGTATCGGTCGAATGTTACTCCGACGCGGTTAAGCTTTTGGAAAGCTATTCGCCCGAAAAAGCCGACATATTATTTTTCGACATACAAATGCCTACGATAGACGGCATGCGCGCCGCAAAAAAGATACGCGAGCGCGACGAAAACGTTATAATAATTTTCGTAACCAACCTTGCGCAGTACGCTGTCGAAGGTTACGCCGTGCAAGCTTACGACTTCATTCTAAAACCCGTGCGCTATACGGGGTTCAAGATGAAGATGACGAGAATTTGCAACAGACTCGAATATAAGCGCGACGATTACGCGTTCAACATAAACGGCAAGGACGGCATGCGCCGCGTTTTCGCTTCCGACGTTCTATATATGGAAGTCATCAATCATGACGTTATTATCCACACTGCGGATAACGACGAAATAAAAACGCGCAGTACGCTCTCCTCTTTTGCGAAAGACTTAGAAAGCAAGCACTTTGCGCTTTGCAACAGTTGCTATCTCGTCAACTTAAAGCACGTGCGCGGCATAAAGGGCGAATACGTTACGGTGGGCAAGGACCAACTGAGAATTTCTCAACCCAAGCGCAAAGCCTTTTTGCAAGAAGTTGCAAGCTACTTCGGGGGTAGTGTGAAATGAGTTCGTTTTTGTTGCCCGTCTTAATGGTTGCCGAAATCATGCTTGCGGAATACCTCTTTGCGGGGTCGTTCCGCAAAAGGAAGTACTTCGTCGTTTGCTTTTTAGGCTACGGCGCGGTGGCTATGGCAATCGTGTTTTGGTTGCAAGCGGGCTACGCTATCATAACAAACAGAGATTTTTCTTACGGAAGCGGCGTTAACGATTTTCAAGACTCCGTTTTCAACTTTATTTTCTATTGCGCCGTGTTCGCCTTAACTTGCGTAGTGTGCAAACTTTCCTACGACGAACCCATGACGGAAGTTTTGTTCTGCTGCTCGGGCGCGTACGCCACGCAAGATATCGCAAGAAACGTTTCGCGGCTTATCACGACTTTGTTTTTCGGAAGCGAAGTCGCCGAATGGGTTTCGCTCATAGTAAAAGTAAGCTCGTATACGGTAGTGTACGTTGCCGTGTACTTTTTGGTAGCCGAGCCGCGCAACCGGCTCGATAGGCACGACGATAACCGTAACAGAAAGGTGGTGATTTCGCTTGCCGTTATCATT
The DNA here is from genome assembly GCA_002405915.1 of Christensenella sp. UBA4636. Classification (GTDB taxonomy): domain Bacteria; phylum Bacillota; class Clostridia; order Christensenellales; family Borkfalkiaceae; genus UBA4636. The sequence continues at coordinate 36,702 of DHMS01000040.1, read as the reverse complement.
TTGTGCATAGGCATGTCGCGCCTCACCACCGACAACGCCAACCGCGACAGGCTATCTTCCATCGCCGAATGCGTTTACGCTATCATCTGTTGTATTCTCGTACTGTACGTTCAGTCGGGCATAACGGAAAACGACGATATGCGCCACGAAGTCGCGGGCATGCAAGAACTTTTAAGGCAAGAGAGAAAACAATACGAACTTTCAAAGGAAACTATAAACCTAATCAACATAAAGTGCCACGACTTAAAGCACCAGATATCCGCGCTTAGGAAAAACGCTTCGGAAGAAAGCATTGCGGAAATCGAACGCGCGGTTATGGTTTACGACTGCACCGTTAAAACGGGCAACGACGTTCTCGACGTTATCTTGACCGAAAAGAAGCTTATGTGCGAAAGCAAGAACATACAGATGACTTGCGTCGTAAAAGGCGACCTCGTTTCCTTTATGGACACGACCGACATTTATTCGCTCTTTGGCAACGCGCTTTCGAACGCCATAGAGAGCGTAGCGGAAGAGCCGATAGTGGACAACCGCTGCATAGGCGTTACCGTGCAGAGCGCGGGCGACATGCTCTTTATTCACGTAGAAAACTATTTTTCGGGCGAGATAGAGCTTGAAAACGGCTTGCCCGTTACGAAGAAAGACAGAGATTACCACGGATTCGGCATGAAGAGTATGGAAAGAATAGCCTACAAGTACGGCGGCGAAATCTCGGTGGTGGCGGCGGAAGAGAAATTCAACCTGGACATTATTTTGCCAATTCCGAAAAAGAAAATTGAAAATTGAAAATGGAAAATTGAAAGTTGCGGATATACACAATATCCCCTCATCCACCGTCGCCGCGACGACGGTCCCCCTTCCCCACAAAGATTGCTTCGCAATCGGGGGAAGGTCGATGGGTGGAAAATTGAAAGTTGCGGACGAATTTTTATAATATTTTAAAATCCACTTTCGCTCGCACTTTACGTGCGAATATCGATTGCCCGCGTGCGGGCAAATATCGAGCCGCTTTGCGGCATATCACTTGCGCCCTCGGCGCAAATATCGAGTGCGCGAAGCGCGCATACCCTTGGGGCGGAAAGAGAAGTTTTGTGCTTTTCTTGCCGTCCTTTTTTTGCGCGCTTTTTTAGAAAACAAAAATATCAGAGCATACATTTTTTGGGGATAATTATTTTGCGGAACAAAAGTAGATGTTTTTTGTGTGAAGTTTATCCGCAAAAATGCGAAGCACCGCAAAGAGCGTATTTTTTGATGATTTTTTGCGAGCGTGAGGCAGGCGTACTTGACGTACTCCAATCGAGCGGTCGCGAAAAAGGGCAAAAAAGCCGCCTTTTCGGTAATTAGCAACGAAAAATGGAGGCTCTTCCTTAATTTACGACGGGAAAAGGCGAAAGTGCGACAAAACTATTGCGCAAAAATTTTTTTGATGTATAGTAAGAAAGGGCGCGGGAAAAGACGCGCAAATACTATCAGGAGAGAACGATAAATGTTCACAAAAAAACGCTTATGGGTTATTTTGACGAGCATATTCGCGGTGCTTACCGCGGTATTCATCGTCGGCACGAGTCTTGCGATTACTCTCGGTAACGCGGCAATCAACAAGATTCTCGGCACGAGTAACAGTATCACCGTCAATGACCCGAACGCAGAACCGACAACTTTCTTCGCTTCCGACTACGGCGAAGACTTCGACGGCGAGGACCTGTTCGAAGAGGACAAAAAGATGATAGAGGAAGCCGAAGGCGAAGGCGCTGTGCTTCTCTGGAACAAGAACGGCGCGCTGCCTATGAAAGGTAACGAAAAGGTTAGCTTCCTCGGCAGATGGTCTACCGATATAACCGAAACGGGTACCGGTTCCGGCTATTCTATCACGAGGGATATGAAAAGCGCGAAAGTAAGGAGTATAAACCTTAAAGACGCTTTCAAAAGTCGCGGATTTGAAGTAAACGATGCGCTTTGGAGCTTTTATTCGAACGGCGCGGGAAAAACGAGCAAAGTAGACCCGAAAGACAAATGCGAAGGCAACGTCGTATGGAGCATGAGCGAAACGACGTGGGATAAATACACCGAAACAGTAAAGAATAGTTTCAGTAATTATTCCGACGCGGCTATCGTAGTTTTGTCCCGTACGGGCGGCGAAAACAGCGACTTGCATCAATCTTCGGAAGTAAGTTATGAAAACGGCGGTTACTTAGGCTTAACGAACGAAGAAAAAGTACTTCTTCAAAAAGCCGTAGAATACAAAAACAACGGCACTTTCAAGAGAGTTATCCTTATGCTCAACACCGTCAACCCGCTCAACATGCGCGATATCGCTCCTTACGTTGACGGAATAGACTCTTGCATTTGGATAGGTCAACCGGGTTCTTCCGGTACCAACGCCATTGCCGATATCTTCAAAGGCGCGATAACGCCGAGCGGCAGAATTACCGATACTTACGTTTACGATAACCTTTCGGCTCCGTCTACCGAAAACGACGGTCTTAACTCGGCTTGCGACGTAAACAGATATAAAGGCGACCTTAGCGGGCTTACTTATCAGGCGCAGAACGGCGAAAGCCAAACTAAGTATATAGTTTACCAAGAAGGCATTTACATAGGTTACCGTTATTACGAAACCCGTTATGCCGATTCCGTTTTAGGTCAAGGCAAAGCGACTTCTACTGCGGGCGCGAGAAACTCCAAAAACGGTTGGAATTACGACGAAGAAGTCGCTTTCCCGTTCGGTTACGGCGTTTCTTACACTACTTTCGATTATTCCGGCTTTAAGGTCGAAAAGAAAGGCGATGATTACGAAGTAAGCGTAACCGTTAAAAACAGCGGTAACTACGACGGCAAAGAAGTAGTTCATGTTTACATGCAGAAGCCGTACACCGCTTACGACAAACAGAAAGGTTTGGAAAAACCCGCAATCGAACTCGCGGGCTACGCTAAAACCTCGCTTCTTAAAAATGGTGATTCCGAAACGGTAAAAATCACCGTTAAGGGCGAGGACTTCAAGACTTTTGACAACACTTACAACAACTACGAGGGCAGATATATCCTCGAAGCGGGCGATTATTACTTAACCGTCGGCACCGACGCTCACGTCGCTTTAAACAACGTTTTGAAAAATCAAGGCAAGGAAGTAGGCGACCAAAAAGTAATGAGCGGCGACGCTAAACAGGTTAAATTCACGGGTGAAAACGTTTATAAAGTAACGCTTAAGCAAGATAACGAAAAGTACCTTAATTCGACCTATACGGGGGTTAAGATTACTAACAAGCTCTCCTACGGCGATATCAACCTTTACGAAAACCGTGGCGAAAACTTCGCTACTTATTTAAGCCGTAGCGACTGGGAAGGCACCTATCCCGAAAGAGTTATCCTCACGATGAACTCCAAAATGAAAGCCGACTTAGGTTTTGAATTCGATTACGAAAAGACAGAAGTATTTATGCCTCTTTACAGCGATTTTAAAAGCGGCTCCACGGACGGCAAGCCCGATGTAAGCAAAGGCGACTTAGTTGCTTATCAGTTTATAGACGCTCCTCTCTTCCCCGAAGACGCGCCTAACCAGGACGAAGAATACAAAGATACGGGCAGAACTTACGCCGAATGGGCTAAGTTGTGGGAACAGCTTCTCAACCAGATGAGTTGGGAAGAACAGGCTCAACTCTGCACTAACGGTTATCACCAGATGAGCGAAGCCGAATCTATCGCGCTCCCCGGCTCTAAGCAAGAAAACGGACCGGTAGGCATTACCTACTGCGCGCAGTTCGCTACGCCGGACGTTGTCGCTAAAATTCGCGACTTCGTATTCGTAGGCTACCCATGCGCGCCTATCCTCGCCGCTTCCTTTAACGACGAAATGGTAGAACGCGTCGGCAGACACATGAGCGAAGATATGCTTTACACCGGTTACAATGGTATTTACGGACCGGGCGTAAACCTTCACCGCTCGCCGTACGGCGGAAGAGCTTTCGAGTATCCCTCGGAGGACCCGTATTTGGCAGGTAAAATAATGGCTGCGGAATGCAGAGGTATCGAATATAAAGGCGCGCTTGCATATCCTAAGCATTTCGCGCTCAACGATATGGAAACCAGCCGTATGCACTGCGGCGTTTGGTCGAACGAACAGGCTTCGAGAGAAATTTATCTCCGCGCTTTCGAAATAGTATTCACCGAGGGTGAAGCGAGCGCGACGATGAACTCCTTTACGAGAGTAGGCACCCGTTGGTGCGGAGCTTCCAAAGAACTCATGACGGATATTCTCCGCGGCGAATGGGGCTTTGACGGCATTATTCTTACCGACTGGGACGAAGGCAAAGTCATGAACAAGCTTGACGCTATCCTCGCGGGTACCAACACCTTCGACGGCAACGGCACGCTCGGTTCTTACGCTAAGTGGCACGACGATGAAACGGTTGCCGCCGCGCTCAGAAAATCTTCGAGATACCTTATCTGGAATATTATCAACACCAACGTTATGAACGGTACGACCGAAAACACAAAGGTTTACAGAGTAACGCCGTGGTGGAAGAAAGCTCTTTACGCTATCGATATTACTTTCGGTGTGTTAACGCTCGCATGCGCGGGAATGACGGTAGCAAGTTTCATCATTTCCTCTAAGAACAAAAAACATGCGGTTACCGCAGAATAAAAAGGCTTTTTCCGAACTTAAAGGCGAAGCGCGTAAGTAAAAACGCGTAAAGTAGAAAACTTATGCGCTACCCCTTTACTTTCGGTTTGACCGCAAATAAACTAAGCTGCGGTCGTTAAAAAATATAAGGAGCAGAAAAATGAAAAGAAAAGTAAGTTTGTTTCTCTCATTGCTTTTGGCTTTCGTAATGGTCTTTGCCGCCGTTGGCTGTAAGGGCAACAAAGACGAGGTTACGCTCAGAGTTATCGGCATAACCACGAAGCCGACTAAGCTTATTTACGTTTCGGGCGAAAAATTCGACCCGACGGGTATGGTCGTTTCGGCGCAGTATACCGACGGCAAAGTTAAAGTCGTAACCGGTTGGGATTACGATAAGAAATCGGCTCTTCAAGAGGAAGATACCGATATCACAATCAAGTACACGGAAGGCACTATCACAAGAACATGCACGTTGAAGATAACCGTTAACCCGGGTATCGACCATGTTAAATATCACGAATTCGTAGACGGCAAATGCTCTTGCGGAGCTATGATGTTCGAAGCCGAAAACGGTATTACGGGCGGCACGCCGACAAGCGGAAACGAAACCTTTATTCAGGATTCCGACAAGGCTTCCGGCGGCAAGTGCATAGGTAACTGGGGCGACGGCGACAACCGCTGGACCACTTACTTCACCGTTGACAAAGCGGTTGAAAACGTAGTTATCGGTATGAAATTCGCTCCGACGGGCGCAATAAATCAGGGAGGATACGATTATACTCTTCCGACAACTCCCGAAGACGCAGACCGCAGTAAAAAAACAGGTCCGTGGCCGTTCGAAGTTCGCTTAAACGGCACTATCGTAAGCTGGCAGACGAGCGAAGTTCCCGTTTTCGGCGGTCAGGACTACTTTGAATGGACGACCTTGCTCACCAACGGGCTTACGTTCAAAAAAGGCGAAAACATGATAGAAATCGAACCGTGGGACTTCTACGGCGCGAATATCGACTACATTTTCGTAAACGTCAAAACGGACGTTAAGGGCGAATACACCACAAAAGAAGTCGTTCCCGAACATAAGCACGCATTTAACGAAAAAAGATGCGAATGCGGAGCCGTTATGGGCGAAGCGGAAGATTGCGAAGTTACGGGTACCACGGCAAGCTGGGATACGTCCGGAAAGGGCTTTTATCGTGACGAAGCGGGCGCGTCCGGCGGATACAAAGTAGGCGCATGGGGCGGCAATGCCGACTGCAAAATTTACGTTCGCATAACTTCCGACGCAGAATATCAAAACGTTAAAACGGGTTTTGTTATTCAGACGGGCGGCGTAGCGAATTCGGAAGGATTCAAGTTCTATAAATACGACGAAGAAACCAAAACTAAAGGCGACGCGATAAATCACGGCTCCGTTGCTGAAGCCTGGAACACCTGGAGAACGATTAAAACCGACGAAATGACGATTGCCAAAGGCGAATCGACTTACGTTATCGAAGCGGTCGGCAACACGGAAATAGACTTCGACTACTTCTTCATCGAGGGCATAACCGCGGAAAGCAACGTCACTTTCAAAAAATACGTTAAACCCGCTCCCGACCCTGAAGAACACTTGACCCACACCTTCGTCGACGGCAAATGCGTTTGCGGAGCCGTAAAAATCGAAGCCGAAGACTGCGAAGCGGGCGGCACTCCGAGCTACGCCGACACCGGCTTTTATCGTGACGACACGGGTGCTTCCGGCGGCAAAAAAATCGGCGGCTGGGGCGACAACGGCGACAACCGCGTTTACATCAAATTCACTTCCGACAAAGAGTACAAAGGCGCGAACATGATTTTCCGCATAAGCACCGGCTCCGTTCCTTCCGGCACGGGTTTCGACTTCTACTTTGAGGAAACTAAGGCTAACAAAATTTCTCACCCGAATCTTGCTTCCGGTGCCGCTTGGTATGACGTTAAGTCCTCCGCTTTCGATATTAAGGCGGGCGACAACGTTCTCGTTCTCGAAGCTTATCAGGCTAACCAAGTCGACTGGGATTACTTTGTAATCGAAAACGTTCCCGCAGACTCCGTTATAACCGCGGTAAAGTACGTTAAACCCGCTCCCGACCCCGAAGAACACTTGACCCACACATTCGTCAACGGCAAATGCTCTTGCGGCGCGGTTAAAATCGAAGCGGAAGATTGCGAAGTTATCGGCACGCCTGCTTCCTGGGCGGGCACCGAGGGGTTCTACCGCGCGAGCGAAAGCCTTTCCGGCGGCAAAAAAGTCGGCGCGTGGGGAGTAAACGGCGACAACCGCATTTACATCAAGTTTACTTCCGACAAGGCTTACGAAAACGTTACGATGACGTTCAGATTAAGTACCGGCGGAGTTGTTACGGCAACGGCTTTCGACTTCTATTTCAACGAAACGAGAGGCACGAAGATTGCTCACCCCGACCTTTCCGGCGGTATGGGTTGGACGGATATCAAGTCCTCCGCTTTTAATATTAAGCAAGGCGAAAACTTCCTCGTTCTCGAAGCTTACCAAAGCTGCGAAGTCGACTGGGATTACTTCGTAATCGAAGGGCTTCCCGCAGATTCCGTTATCACCGTTACAAAGTACGTACCGGCAGCTTAATTAAAAACAGCCGAAAATGAAAAAGAAAACGGTTATTGTGTCCGTTATAGTCGCGGCGGTTATCCTCATAGGCGCCGTCGCGACGACTTTAACGGTTTTACTTACAAGAAAACATTCCGACCCCATAATCACTTACCCGACCGAGCTTAAAGTCAATCTTCTTTCTTCCGCTTACGGCGTGGACAAAAACGACTTGCGCTTTTCCTGGGCGATGAACGACCCCGAAAAGGAGCAGGAACAGAAAGCTTACAGAATGGTTTTCGCTTCGTCCTTACAAAACTTTGAAAAAGGCGAATATATCTACGACACAAAGCGCGTGGAAAGCTCAGATTCCGCCGCGGTTACGGTAGACGGGCTTAGTTCCGTTTTAGAAGAGGGTAAACTCTATTACTGGGCGGTTTCCACCGAAAATAGTAGCGGCACAGACGGCGGATTTTCAAAGCCCTCGGCGTTCGCTACGGCAAATAGTAATTTCGGCGGCGACGGCATATGGGCGGCATTTTCTTCGGGCGCGAAAGCAAACGACGATTTCGCGTTTTTAAGGAGCGAATTTACGCTTTCTAAAGAAGAATATCAAAACCTTGACAAAGCCGTCGTATCTTTGACGGCGCGTTCCCCGGAGCCGAGCAGACAGTTCGTTTATAACCTTTACGTAAACGGCGAAAGCTTGGGCGCGGGTCCGTCGAGGCTCAACAAAAACGAGAAAGGCGAAACGGAACTTTACTACGACAATCGCGAAGTTTCTTCCGCTTTAAAAGAGGGCGACAACGCGCTCGGCGTTATTTGCTACACGCTCGGCGACAAGGCGTTTTACGGCGAACTTACCGCTTACTTTAAGGACGGAACGAAAAAAGTTCTTTCTTCCGCTTCCGAAAAGGAAAGCTGGAAGAGCTTGCCGGGCGATAAGGCGTGCGACAAGAGCAATTCTATCGGCACGTTCTACTTCACCGCGCACGCAAACAACATTAACTCCGAATATTATCCGTTCGGTTTTTCCGAAAGCGGGTTTGACGATTCTTCTTGGAACGCCGTAGCTTTATCGGGCGAAATAGCGCGCGGAGTAAAGCTCGTTCCCGCGGAAACCGAACCCGTAGAAAGGTTTTTATCCCCCGCGGAGCAAATGACTTTCACGGAAAAAGGCAATTCCGTCGTAGTCGATTTAGGCTATGAAATTATAGGCGGATTGCATTTAGACCTTGAAGTTCCGTTCGACGCGGAAGTTACCGTGCGTTACGGCGAACAACTTGAAAAAGACGGCTCCGTCAAGTGGAAAATGCTCACGGGCAACGAATACACGGCTACGTTTAAGCTTTCCGCCGGCAAGTACGAATTCGATACCATAGACCTAATGACTTTTAGGTACGTCGAATTTATCGATATGCCGACAATCCTCGATTCCTCGTCCGTTCGCGGGCTGGAACTAAGGAGCGCGTTTGACGAGACCGAAAGCGAGTTTTCTTCCGACAACGAATTGTTAAATCAAATATACACGCTCGTTAAGCATACGGCAAAGGCGACTACTCAGGATCTTTTCGTCGATTCTCAATCGCGCGAAAGGCGGGCTTACGAGGGCGACTGCGTAATAAATCAACCGCTTTTGTACGCTTTTTCCGGTAATTTTGCGGCTTCGAGATTTTCCGCGGAATATCTCTATCAAAACCGTACCTGGCCTGCCGATTACGTTTTGTTCTGCGCGAGAATGGCTTACGCCGACTATATTTACACGGGCGACAAAACTTCGCTTGAAAATTACTACGATATCTTAAAAACGAAAACCTTTACGCGTTACTTCGATTCGTCCGTGGACATGCTCACGGCGGGCGGAATTACGCAGTCGAGCGTTGAAAACTGCATTCTCGTCGACTGGCCCGAAACCGAGCGCGACGGGTACGACATGAGCGTTAAATACAACACCGTTTTGAACGCGCTTGCCGTGCAGTCGTACGACAATCTTGCTAAAATCGCCTTTGTTTTGGGTAAAACCGAGGACGAACAAAGCTTTAAGGACTACGCCGCTAAAATTCGCGCGGCTATGGTCGAAAAGCTTTACGACCCGACTACGGGCGCGTTCTCCGACGGGCTTTACGCTTCCGGCAAAGCTTCCTCGCACCGCTCTCAACACGCCACGGCGTTCGCGCTTTCCGCAAACCTCGTGAGCGGCGAAAAAGCGGCTTTATCGGCAAGTTATATATCTTCTCAGGGCAAGATAAAAACGAGCGTTTACGGCACGTTCTTCCTCTTCGAAGGGCTTTATAACGCGGATATGGGCGACGTTGCCAACGCGCTCCTTTTAGACGACGACGAAACCGAGGGCGCAAGGACTTGGGCGTACATGATAAATAAGCTCGGCGCGACGATAACGACCGAGGCATGGAACGCCGTAAACAAGGACAACATGACTTTTTCGCACCCGTGGGGAGCGTCTCCCTCATACGCTATAACGAACGGAATTTTCGGCATTAACCCGACTTCCGCGGCGTATTCGACGTTCGATATTAAGTTCCAAACGGGCGGGCTTAAAAAGGCGAACATAAGCGTTCCGAGCGTAAAGGGCAAAATCTCCGCTTCGTTCGATTTTTCGAGCGGCAGCGTTTACTCGGTGACTATCCCCGCGAACACAAAATCGAGCGTATACGTAAAGGCGGAAAGCGGCAAGAGCGTTTACGTTGACGGCGAAAAGGTAAATGCGGAAGAGGTAAACGGCTACTTTAAAGTAGTCCTCGGCTCCGGCAAACGTGATATCGAAGTAAAATAACATTTGCTTACACATTTTATATCTTCCTTTAATCTGCTTGCGTTCGGCTTTTTTAGTCGGGCGTAAGCTTTTTTTTGTGTGTCGAAAGTTTAAAAAAGCCCCGCTATAAGTCGATTATCCGATGTTTTTGTTTTTTTGCGGCGTTTTCCTTTATTCGGTTGAGCTTTTGATTTTTCCTGCGGCAATGAAAAAAATTCTATAAAATTTCAAATTTAATCAATTGAACAGTTGACAAATCGTTCAAATGATAGTATCATGATTAGCGTAAAAGGGAGGTGCCGATATGGACGCAAACGAAATCAAAGCAAAAATGCCTAACGACGATATCACCGCCGCCGTGTCGGACCTTTTTAAGGTTTTAGGCGATTCCACGCGGGCGAAGATACTTTTCGTGCTTGAACATTCTTCACTTTGCGTGTCCGATATCGCGGAGTGCGTTGAAATGACGACTTGCGCCGTTTCTCACCAATTGCGTATATTAAAGCAAGCCAAGCTCGTGAAAAGTAAAAGAGAGGGCAAAGAAGTTATCTACTCTCTTGACGACGACCATGTTTCGACGCTTTTCTCTTGCGCGCTCGCTCACGTAGAGGAATAACTTAAACTCAAAATGCGGTTGCGCTTTCCGCTTAGCCGTGGGCTTAACAAAAAAGTAAATGCATATGATATTACGAGGTAAAAAAATGAAAAAAACTTTCGGAATCGAAGTAGATTGCGCGGCATGCGCTTTAAAGTGCGAGGAAGCCGTCAAAAAAGTTGAAGGCGTAAAAAATTGCAATATCAACTTTATGTTGCAAAAAATGACGATTGAAGCGGACGACGTAGACTCCGTTATGAAAGCCGTTTTGAAAGCCGCAAAACACGTCGAACCCGACTTCGAAATAGAGGACTAAGTTTTAGTCCCTACCACCGTTTTTTAAAAAGTGCGTTAAGGGTTGTAAGCCCCCGAAAACGCATTTTTTTAGGAATAACAATTGAATGATTGTTCAAGCGATATATTGAAATCATAATATAAAGAGGGTATTTATTATGATAAAGAAGCAGAAAAAGAACTTAAAGCGCATAATAATCGCGCTTGCGGCGTTTATAGTGCTGATGGCGGCGGACAAAATTCTCGGCGCAATCGGCGGCGGAGAAACTTTCCCGAACGGGCTTGCTTCGCTAATCCCGAACGAAACTTTCGGTTGGCTTTTGCCGTTCGCGCTGTTTTTCGCGGTGTACGTCTACATAGGGCATGACGTTTTGAAAAAGTCGGCTATAAACATTGCGCACGGGCAGGTTTTCGACGAAAACTTCCTTATGGCGGTCGCCACGATAGGCGCGTTCGGTTTGGGCGTTTACACCGGCATAACGACTCACGCGCCCGAGGGCTTTGACGAAGCTTGCGCCGTTCTCCTTTTCTATCAGGTGGGCGAATGGTTCCAAAGCTACGCGGTGGGCAAGTCGAGAAAATCGATTACCGAGCTTATGGATATACGCCCCGACTTTGCGAACGTTAAGCGCGATGACGGCACAGAGGAAACGGTTGACCCGTCGGAAGTTAAGATAGGCGATATAATCGTCGTAAAACCCGGCGAAAAAATCCCGCTTGACGGCGTCGTTTACAGCGGAAATTCCGCCCTTGACACAAAAGCCTTGACGGGCGAATCGCTCCCGGCAGAGGTTAGCGTCGGCAGCAGCGTTACTTCCGGCACCGTGAATCTGACGGGTACTATCGAAGTTAAGGTCGAAAAGGAATTCGGCGAATCTACCGTTTCCAAAATACTCGACCTTGTGGAAAACGCTTCGAGTGAAAAATCGAAATCCGAAAATTTCATTACTAAATTCGCTAAATATTACACGCCTATCGTAGTATTTTCCGCGCTCGCACTCGCCGTTTTGCCGCCGCTCTTTATCGGCATAACGGGCAACGGTTGGTCCTCTTGGGCGGACTGGATTTATCGCGCGCTTTCTTTTTTGGTGGTGTCGTGTCCGTGCGCGCTCGTCATCTCCGTTCCTCTTTCGTTTTTTGCGGGCATCGGCGGAGCTTCCTCTAAGGGCATACTCATAAAAGGCTCGGCGTACCTTGAAAAATTCGATAAAGCAAACGTTTTCGTGTTCGATAAAACGGGTACGCTTACAAAGGGCAACTTTGCGGTCGAAGCCGTTTATCCGGAAGAAAAACGCGACGAAATTTTAGCCCTTGCGGCGATTGTCGAAAAGCAGTCCAATCACCCGATAGCCGTTTCGATTAAAAAGGCTTACGGCAAGGAAATCGCCGACGGTTACGTCGTAGAAGATATCGCGGGCAAAGGCATAAAAGCCGTGGGCGAACACACCGTGCTTTGCGGCAACGAAAAACTCATGAACGCTTTCGGCGTCGAATACGTTCCGTCGGACGGCGTTGGTACAGTCGTGTACGTCGCTAAAGACGGTGCGTTTTTAGGGTATATAGTCATTGCCGACGAGGTTAAGCCCGAAGCAAAAGAAACGATAGAATATCTCAACTCCATCGGCGCGCGCACGGTTATGCTAACGGGCGATAACGAACGTATAGCGCGACATGTCGCTAAAAAGTTGGGTCTTACGGAGTTTAAAGCAAGCTTACTGCCGCAAAACAAAGTAGAGGAAGTAGACAGACTTTTGAAAGAGAAAAAGCAAAGCGACGTTCTCTGCTTCGTAGGCGACGGCATAAACGACGCGCCCGTTTTAATGAAGTCCGACATAGGCATTTCGATGGGCGGCGTAGGCAGCGACGCTGCGATAGAAGCTTCCGATATAGTCTTAATGTACGACGATTTGCGTTGCATCGAAAAGGCTAAAAAGCTTGCGCGCAAAGTTATGACTATCGTTTACGAAAACATAATCTTCGCGCTTGCCGTCAAGGTCGCGATACTCGTTCTTTCCGCGCTCGGCATAGTTAACATGTGGATAGCCGTTTTCGGCGACGTGGGCGTAGCCGTCCTTGCAATACTCAATGCCATGCGCGCAAATACGAAAGATAAAGAATAATCAAAAACTTTGCAATAAAAAGCTTCGCTCCCCGTTTTTTCGGGAAGCGAAGTTTTTATTGTTAGCGTATAAATTTATAATGAAAAATTTTTCAGTGAAAATAAATTCAGTGTTTTTGATAAGTATTTTTGATGGTTTTTGCTACGCGCTTTTTTAATAAGGTTATAATTTTGTTTCCGAGAGGGAAAAGGGGTAGTATTTTGCTAAGCCCGAGGATGATGTTTCCTTGTAGCCGGAAAGCAGGTCTTTGCCCGTGTTGTACATCGTTTCGACTATCAGGTCGAAAGAAATTTTGCGGGAGTCGGAGAGAAAGTCGGCAAGGGAAACGGCGTTTATCGCGCGCATTGCGGCTACGGCGTTGCGCTCTATGCACGGTATCTGCACAAGCCCCGCTATCGGGTCGCAAGTTAAGCCTAAGTGGTGTTCCATCGCGATTTCCGCCGCGCAGTCTATCTCTTCGAGCGAAAGTCCTCTTAGTTCCGCTAAAGCCGCCGCAGCCATACTGCACGCGGAGCCTATTTCCGCCTGACAACCGCATTCCGCGCCGCTTATCGAAGCGTTTGTCTTTATAATATTGCCGATAATGCCCGCCGTCGCAAGCGCGCGAACAATCTGCTCGTCGGTAAAGCCTTTCGTCTGTTGTTCGTATAGTAGAACGGACGGCACGACCCCGCAGCTTCCGCAAGTGGGCGCGGTTACTATAATGCCGCCCGCGGCGTTTTGTTCGCTCACGGCAAAGGCGTACGAGCAGACGATGCGGTTTTCCCGCGTTTGCTCACTTTCACCGTCAAGCTTTTGCGCAAACAACTTTTTCGCTTTGCGCTCGGTCTTTAAAATTCCCGGCAAAACTCCGCTTGCGCTAAGCCCTTCTTCAACGGAATTTTTCATCGTTTGCCAAACTTTATTAAGATAATCGAAAATTTGTCTGCCTTCGATTCTTTCGACGTAATCGGGGATTCTTATGCCGTTTTTTCGGCAATAGTCGGCGATTGAAGAAAAGGTGGAAAGAGGGTAAACGTCGGCTTCTTCTTTTGTCTTTTCGCCGTCGAAGCGTATATCGCCGCCGCCCACGCTGTAAACGCGCGCTTCGCCGAGCTTTTTGCCGTTTTTAAACGCCGCAAAATCCATAGTGTTGGGGTGAACGGGACAAGGCGAAACCTCGTCGAAAAATATCCTGCACTTTTTGGGTGCGAGAGTGCTTTCAAGAACGCGGTCGGTCGAATGTCCTTTGCCGGTAGAGGCGAGCGACCCGTATAAAGTAACGGTAAATTCGTCGGCTTCCGTATATTTTGCCACGAAAATTTTAGCCGCTTTTTCGGGACCCATCGTGTGCGAACTCGAAGGTCCTCTTCCCGTTTTGAAAAGCTCTTTAAGTGAAAGCATAAATTCTTCCTCGCGCGTAAATATTTCGCCTATAATTATATTACTGCATGTGTTTCTTGTCAAGGAACGGAAAAAAGTTTTTTGTTTTCCAATTGCCGTCAATCTGCTTTTAAAATGCTAAAACAGCCGTTTAATCGACTTATAGGCGGACTTTTTGTAAAAATCGTCACAAAAACGCCTGAAAAATTATTTTTTGAAAACCTATTGACAAAATAGGACGATAATGGTATATTAAAATTGATGGCAATAAAAGGCGCGAAAGCAAAGTGCCTTTGCCGTTGGCAAAGGAGCAACCGTACGGGTACGGTTGCAAACACCTTAAAGGCAATAAAGGCAAATCAGTTTAACAACGGGATATGAAACTCGGGAGGAATTATGGTAAAGATTGCGATTATAGACGACGAGGAGCAAGCGCGGAAAGAGCTTAAAGAAAACCTTGTCAGATACGAAAAAGAAGAGAACGTTGCGTTTTTCGTGACGACGTTTACCGAACCGATAACTTTCTTGAAAGAGTACGACAAGCAATTCGATATAATTTTCCTCGACGTGGAAATGCCCGACTGCAACGGCATAAAGCTTGCGAAGAAAATACGCAAAATAGATTCGCAAGTTATAATAGTGTTCGTCACTAACTTCGGAAAATACGCCATAGACGGTTACGAGGTTGACGCGCTCGACTTTATCGTAAAACCCGTCACCTATTACGGGCTTAAACTAAAAATCAAACGCGCGGTTGAACGGCTCGGGCGCGAAGATTGCTTCACGATTGACGTTAATGCTTACGACAAGTTTACCCGCCTTATGCAAAAGGATATCTATTACGTGGAAGTGCGTGAACACGGCTTGTTTTTCCATACGACCGACGGCGTTGTACGGACTTACGGCTCGCTGAAAAAGACGGAAGATTTGCTTGACAAAAAGTCCTTTTCGCGTTGCAACCATTGCTACCTTGTCAATTTAAGACACATAAAAAGCATTTGCGGCTTCGATTTAACGCTCACGAACGGCGAAGTTTTGCAGATTTCGCGTTCGAAAAGAAAGCCTTTTTCGGAAGCGGTGGACGAATTCGTGCGGAGTAGTTTCTGATGGTTTTCGGTTCTAATATTTCGATATATAAAATAGTGTTTATGGCGGAACTTTTGATAGCCGAAAGTTTGTTCTTTTCAAGGCTCACGCAAAAAAAGAATTATTGGCTGCCGATGGCTCTTTCGCTCGTAGTTTGTTTTGCCGCCGCGTTCCTATTCCCCGTAAACGAAAAGCTCAATTCGCCGTTTTACGTTTCGTTCATGTTCTTTTTCCTCTTCGCGCTTACTTTAGCGGGTTCGTTCTTTATCTTCGACGAAAAGCCTGTTGCTTTGATATTCTGTTCGATAGCGGGGTACTGTACGCAACATGTCGCGTTTCAGTGCTTCAACATTCTCGCGTATTCAATGGAAATAAACGGCAATGCCGCGCTCGGCATTTACGGCAACGACCTTTCGCCCGTGTTCACTCTGTATTCTATCCCCTTGTACGCTATTTGCTATTTTGCAACCTATTGGCTCGTGTATCTTTTGTGCGCGCTAAGAATAAAAGGGCAGATTTTCGTAAAAAGCGCACAGGTGCTTGTTTTGCTCGTTTTAACCGTGCTTGTAAGCGTTGTCATAAACGCCGTTACGACCTATCACTCTTACGACGCTTTCGATAAGCTCAACGTCATCATGACGAGCGTGAGCATATTCGTTTGTTGCGCGCTCGTTTTAACCGTTCAGTTTTCTTTCCTTTTAAGCACCGACTTACAAAACGAACTCGAAAGGGTTAACGGAATACTTCGCGAAGAACGGCGGCAATACGTTACTTCCAAGGAAACTATAGAACTCATAAACATAAAGTGCCATGACTTAAAATACAAAATACGTCTTATCTCGGGCGGCGGAATGCTTGACGACAAAAAGGTCGACGAGATAGAAAAAACCATTTCGATATACGATTCGTTCGTGGAAACGGGCAACGCGGCGTTAGACCTTGCGGTAACCGAAAAAGGGCTTGTGTGCAACGGCAAAAAGATAAACTTTTCGTGTATTCTCGACGGTAAAAAACTTAGCTTTATAGACGAGACGGACCTTTATACGCTGTTTTGCAATATGCTTGACAACGCGATAGAAGCTTCCATGAAATGCGAAGAAGAAAAACGCGTTATAAGCCTTACTTCTCACTTTGCGGGCGGGCGACTAATCGTAGTTTGCCGCAACTACTATAACGAGCAACCTGTTTTAGACGAAAACGGTTTCAAGACCACAAAAGAGGATAAAAGATACCACGGTTACGGCGTGAAGAGCATAAAACGAATAGTTTCCCTTTACGGCGGCAAAACGGAAATTTCCGCCGACGAAGGCGTTTTTACATTAACCATGATTTTTCCATTGACTACCAAATAATTTTTTAACGCTTCGCTTGTCGGGGCGTTTTTTTGTGCTTTACCGATGGTTTACCGACTGTCTGCGGACGGCTTATGGTTTGAAAACGACGGGTTATGAAAAACCTATTGACAAGCTTAAAATCATCGTATAAAATTTAACGACGAAAGGCGGAAAGTACGAAAAGAATCGGCGTTCCGTACTAAAAACAAGGAGTATGAAAATGCAAAAAACAAGGCTGATGAGTGTAATTTTGGCGTTGACCGTAGTGTTGAGCATGGCTTTGAGCGGTTGTACGGGTGGCGGCGATAATTCAAGCGGCAGCTCGGGCGGCGTGAAAAAGAACGAGGACGCGAATGAGTATTACGTAAGTAAGCTCGAAATAGTAACTCCGCCCGACCGTACGGAATACGTAGAGGGCGAAGAAGCTTTCGACCCGACGGGCATGGTCGTGAAAGCGACCTGGAACGACGGTTACGTTGAAGAAAGCATTTCCTTTAATAAGCTTCGCATAGTACCCGCCGGCTATATACCGAAAGGTACGGAAGAAGTAAGAATTTACTACGGGGATAAGTACGTTTCCGTTCCGCTTGCCGCTGGCAAAAAGTACTTGCACGTCAAACAAGTTCCCGTAAAAACCGACTATACGGAAGGCGAAACGTTCGCCCCCGAGGGACTTATTCTCGAATACGTTTTGGGCAGCGGAAAATACGTTGATATAGAGGACTACGACGTTTCAAAAGTCGTTTACGACAAAAATAAAAAGCTCAAGGTAGCCGATAAGTCGGTTAAGGTTAAGTGGGGAGAGTTCGAAACGGAAGTCCAAATAAACGTCATGAAAGCTTCGCTCAAAATAGAGCTTGAAGACAGTTCTATGGTATCACTCACAGGCGGCGCAAGAACTAAAGTTTTCCTTGACGGAAACGGCAAGGCCTGGAGCGATTCTGAATTCACTAACGAAGCTACCCCTGCAAGTCTCGTTATGATTTCGCAGGCAAGCGGAAGAAATTTTGCCTCGAATTTTAATACCGGTAAAGAAAAAATCACGATAAAATTCAACAACGTAGGCACGGGTAAGGCAAAACTTAAAATTCGCGGCGCGTCCAACGCGTACGACGCAAACCCGCCGTCAAGGGTGGAAGCTGTTCCGCTTTCGGGCATTATGGTGCTTAACGTCAACGGTCAAAGCGTAGCTATTCCCGCGGATTCCGTACTTGAAGGTAAAAACAATAACGGTGTCGGCGACAACACGCTATTCACATACTGGTTTACCGCGCTTTTGGGTGAAATCGACCTTAAAGACGGCGAAAACGTTATAGAAATAACATTCAAGGTAGAACTTGTGGACACCGTTGACGAAATAGCAACGAAAGCTAACGGTTGTAAAAAACAGGACTCTACCGGAAAATACTATAAGTATCAGGGTTTTTGGGGCGTTGCGCTCGGACAGTACGACTACGTACTTATCGAATACGTTGATTAACGAGGTAAAAATATGAAATTGAAAAAACGCGATTTTATAGCGTTCGGAATAATGGCGATACTTCTCGCCGTGGCTATTGCCGTGGATGTTCTTGCGGGAATGTGGGGCGACGTCATCACTATGCATTTGTACGGCTCGGGACAAAACCTGACCGATGACAACAAGGAATTGACTGCGGCTTTGTCAAAGTCAAGGCTTTTAAACTACGACATTGCGGAAGAGGGCGTAGTTCTCGTTAAAAACGAGGACGAAACCTTGCCGCTTTCAAAAGACGAAATCAAGAAGATAAATATCTTCGGCTGGTCGAGTTCGGACGGCGGCTGGGTTTGCGGTTCTGACGGTTCCGCCGCTTCGAACGACGGCGTAGCCAAGAACAAATTAAAGATGAACGGCATTTTGCAGATGTGCGATAAAAAGTACTGCAAAAAATGCGGCTGGGGAAACGAAAAATCGGCAAGCAAATGTACTAAAAACGATTGTGGCGGCAAGGAGTTTGTCGATTACGGCATAGAGTACAACCAGGAACTTGCCGCAATGTATAAAAACTTCTGCGCTTCCCGCGCACTTGACGGCAACGGCAACTTAATAAGAGCTTTGACGGGTGACCCGAGATACTATCTTTTAACCGAACCCGTAAGAGAAAAATACGACGAAGCAGGCGAAAACGGCAAAACGATTTTGCAAAACGCCAAAGAATTTTCGGATATCGCGCTCGTGGTTATCTCAAGGCTCGGCGGAGAAGGTGTGGATTTACCTTTCGTTCAGTACAAAAACCTTGACGGCACCAAACCAAAAGTAACCGACCACGACAAGAATGCGCCCGAGGACCCGTCGAGAACTTACCTCGATATCACGACCGAGGAAGAAGCCCTTTTGAAGATGGTTACCGAGAACTTCAACAAAGTTATCGTTTTGTACAACTCGTGCAACGAAATGAACCTTTCTTTCCTTGACGATTACGACGTTGACGCCGCGCTCATTTCAAACGGTTTAGGCGAAAACGGAATCTTCGCGCTCCCTGCACTGTTAACGGGCGACGCTAACCCGTCCGGCAAAACGACTAATACGCATGCGTACGACTTGACTTACGATTCGACTTTCGTAAATGCTGCGGGGCAGACCCTTTCCAAAGGCTCTTATGTTATCTATCAAGAAAATATTTACAGCGGCTACAAATGGTACGAAACCGCCGATAAAGAGGGCTACTGGGCGAATTACACAAAGGAAATTTCCGACCGTAAAGGCGGCAAAAAGACCTTGACGGGCTACGACGCGGTAGTTCAGTATCCGTTCGGCTACGGGCTTTCCTACACCGACTTTAAGTGGGAAATTGTCGAATTTACGCCCGCCGTTAAGGACGGTTTTAAAGTGGACACCGAATTCACCGTAAAGGTAAACGTCACGAACGTCGGCGACAAGCCGGGCAAAGACACCGTCGAGCTTTACGTAACGCCGCCGTATTACGAGGGCGGAATAGAAAAATCCGACGTTAACCTCGTAGCTTTCAAAAAGACCGCGCTTATCCCGGCGGGCGAAACGCAGACCGTAGAACTGACTTTCAGCGCGTACGACATGGCTTCTTACGACTGCTATGACAAAAACTACAACCGTAACTGCGGTTACGAACTTGACTTCGGCGAATACGTTTTAAGTTTGAGAACAGATTCTCACGCGGTAAAAACCGACGAGGGCGGAAACCCGCTTCAAATAAAATATTCGTTAGACAAAACTTTGAAGATAATGAACGACCCGACCACGGGCGAAAGGGTGGCTAACCGCCTTACCGACTACGATGTTATAAGCAAAAATTCCGAAGGCGTGTTCGAAACTACGCACGTTGAAGCTTACGCCGAATGTCAGATAGACGCTTCCGACTCAAACGTTTCCGTAACGTACATGACGAGAGCGGACTTTAAAGGCACCTTCCCGACAAAAGCTTACGGCAAGCCGAGCGGAGAAGCCGTTACGAGGCTTAAAAACTATCGTTATGACGGCAACGACGGTTTAATTCAAACTTATAAGCAGGGCGAGGATAACGGGCTTTATCTCTACGTAAGGGAGGACGGAAGCAAGGCTTCTAAATCCGACCTCGAAAGCTGGAACGTTAAGCCTAACCATGAACTTTTAATGGAACTCGGCAATCCCGCCAACTTCGACAGCGAAAAATGGGAAAAGCTCTTAAACCAACTTTCGGACGCGGATATGGGCGCGCTTATTTCGAGGGGCGGTTACAGAACGGTCGCCGTTGAATCGGTAGGCAAACGCCATATGCTTGAAAACGACGGACCCGCGGGGCTAAATAGGCACATTCTCGAAGTAGACAAAAACGTAGGCAATCCCGACAGAACGGGCTGGACGATGTTCTCTATGCCGGCAGTCCTCGGTTGCACATGGAACAACGATTACGCTTACGCTTTCGGCAACTCCGTCGGAGCGGAAGCAATCCCCTCGAATGTTACCGGCTGGTACTCTCCCGGAGCAAACATTCAACGCTCGCCGTTCTCCGGCAGAAATTGCGAATATTATTCGGAAGACGCATATCTTAGCGGAATAATGGCGGCAGAAACATGCCTCGGCGCGGAAAGCCAAGGTCTTAACGTTTATGTAAAACACTTCGTCGCAAACGATCAGGAAGCGAATAGAAAGTCCGCAAACACTTGGGCAACGGAACAGACTTTGCGCGAAGGCGCGCTTAAAGTTTTCGAAATCGCCGTTAAAAAGGGCAAAGCCAACGGCGTTATGACGGCTATGGGTTGTATCGGCTCGGGCTGGGTTGGCGGAAACTACGCGCTCATTGAAGAAATAATGCGCGGAGAATGGAAATTTAAAGGTTGCGTTATAACCGACTCTTATGCCGGCTACATGAATATAAGCACTATGCTTGCCGGCGGCAATGATCTTGCTTTAAGCACGGGCAACGGCGACCTCGTTGGCGTAAACGGCGACAACCAAAAACGTTACTATGCGCGCAAAGCATGCAAAAACATTCTTTACGCAAGCGCGAACGCTTACTATATGCACGAAACGCGCGATACCTCTCGCGACATTATTACCGTTAACCTTCAAAAGGTTACGAAGAGGGAAGTTCCCGTCGCGTGGTGGATGTACTGGGGCGTTTTGCCGATTAACGTTATTATAGTTGCGGGCATCGTCGTCTGGACGGCTTTCATAATAAAAAAGAATAAGCAATCGGCGGCGAAAAATCAACAATAAAAAAGGAGTACGCAATGGAAGAAAAAACTTTAAAACTTTTTACGGAGGCAAAGGTCGAAGTCGTAAAAATAGACGAAGATAGCGTCATCGCGACGAGCGGACTTATCGACAACGAGAATGCTATTATCGGCGAACCCGACGGGTTTTTGCTCGATTAACGGAGAGAGAATATGAAAAACAAATTTATGAAAAAAGTAATGTTATCCCTTGCGATAATTGCCGCGTTGTCGTTTGTCGGCGGCTTGGCAACCGTAAAAACGCCCGCTTATGCGGAAACGAGCGAAAGGGTCGTGAAAGAAGTAGGAATAACGCTAAACGACGGCATAACCGTGAGGTACACGCTTTTAGTCCCCGCGGGATATACGAAAGCCGTTATGAACTTTACGCTTGAAGAAAAGACTTACACCGTCGAAAAAGAAAACCTCGTCGAAGGCTTAAACACGATAACTTTCGATAAGACCGCGCCGCAGTACTTGGCGAGCGGAATAAGTTATTCTCTTTCGCTCACGGGTGAAAACAAGAGCGAAATTTCGGAAGTAAGCGCGGAGGATTTTTCCGTTAAGGCTTACGCAGAGTACCTCCTTTCCTCTTCCGCTTACGAGCTTTCTCTGCCCGTTCAAGGCTATGCGGATATGAAGGTTTTGCTTTCCGATTTACTCTCTTACGGCAAATCCGCCGCGGCGTATTCCGCAAAAGGTTCGGACCCGACCGACGGCGTTACGCTCGATAATTCGGCTTTTGTTGCTCCGACCGCTACCGTAAAAAATTCCGTCGGCACGGCGTTTAAAAACGCGGGCTTGTGCTTCGGCGATAAGGTCGGTTTGTACTTCGACTTCGCCGGCAAAGCCGATAAGGTAGTCGCGGAAAAGAACGGCAAAGAAACAGTTATAACTCGCTTTAAAGAAGTTGGCGGACTAAAACGCGTTATCTATGACGATATCGGCGTTTTGGAATTCGATACTCCCGTAACCGTAAAGCTGTATAACGAGGGCGAAACGGAGCCTTTCGCAAGCGCGACTTACTCGGTTGCAAGCAATGTTTACTCTTCCGAAAACGGCAAGAACTTCGGCGAAAACATGAAAAATCTTCTCCGCGCCGTCTATGCTTACGGCAAGTCCGCCGAAAAGTATTCCGAAAGCAAAGCCGTATTCAACCTTGAAAGTACTTCGTTTGAAGCGGAAGATACAAAATACGTAACTTATCTTACCGAAAATTTGAGAAACAGCGGCGTCGTAAAAGATTATTCTAACGGCGGCGAATGCCTCGGTAATTTTGAAGCGGGCAACACCGTGACCGTTAAGGTGGACGCCGAAACGGCAGGCAAGACTTCCGTTTCAATGCGCGCGGCAAGCCAGTGGCTTGTAAAGTACGGCGTTAATTCGAACGGGGAATCAAACACGGGTATGGCGTATATAGCCGCCGATATGTTGGCTAACAAAGTGTTTAAGCTTTACGTTAACAATAAGGAAGTTCTTCTCGCCGACGATGTTATTATCCCAGGCGGCAAGGCTTCTTCGGCGAGCGGCGATAAAGCAACTTTCTGTTGTTACGATGACGTTCTTCTCGGTGATTTCGATTTTTACGCAGGTGAAAATACGATAGTTTTAGAATTTATCGAACATACGTACTTTAACAATAATGACAAAAAAACTCTGTCTTCCCCGATAATCGACGGGTTCACAGTCACGAGCGGCGACGTTCATAAACATATCCCGACCGACGAGGGAACCAAAACGAGAACGCACGACTTGTATAATTCCGATATAACGGAATACACTTGCTCTGTTTGCGGAGATACTTACAAAGTAAGAGGTTTCGCTCACGATTATGCTGATGTTACGGGAACGCCGAAAAGTGATTTTTCGGTAGAAGCAGCTTCCGCAAAATCAAACGGAACATTAGGCGATAACGTTGAAATCATCGGTTACGACTCTGACAATAATGCTCCGAGATGGTCTGATTCGGGCGGTGTGCTGTATGTCACGAATGTCAGGAATTCCGGTATGAGATTCAATAATACAATTGAAAACGAAGCAGTGAATGTATATATTTATGATGTATTTAATTCACAAAATAACGTCGCAAAGTACACCGTAGTGATAGAGTTTAAAGACGGAACGGAAGAACGTAAACTTGTTGATATTTCTGCTGCGGATAACGATAAATGGCGTTATATCGGGAAGTACTCTTCCGTAAAGTCCGTTGCTCTTTTACAAACCGAATATGAAACAAACAATAAGAAATTTTTACGCCTTGTAAAGGTTGCTTTCGTACCCGAAAATGAATGTTTCAAGTGTTCCGTTTGCGGGAAGACTAAATAATTTTGTACTAAAATTTCAAAGCTCGACGGTTTTATTGTCGGGCTTTTTTGCCGCTTAATCGACTTATAGGCGGACTTTTTATAAAAATCGTCACAAAAACGCCGCAAAAATTATTTTTTGAAAACGCTTTATTACGCCGGCGATAAAATTCGTTTTCGGCAAAAAAAGCGTATAGGCGACAAAAAAACAACTTCGCTCCGTATGAGTTTAAGGTATAATCGTGACAAAAGGAGAAACAGAATGGCAAGAAAAATCGTTATAACTTCCGGAAAAGGCGGCGCGGGTAAAACGACGGTAACGGCGTGCCTCGGGTATAAACTTTCGCTTATGGGCAAAAAAACGGTGCTTTTAGACCTCGATTTCGGGCTTAACAATCTCGATATTCTGCTCGGCGTAGAGGACAAAACGAGCTACGGCGTTGAGGACGTTATAAGCGGAAAGTGCCGCGCGAAACAAGCTCTCGTGGAAGCCGGCAAAAACCTTTTCGTTATGCCGTCGTCCAAAAATTCCGATATAAGGGTTTCGGCGCAGAACGTAAAACTTTTGATAGACGGGCTTAAAAACTCGTTCGACTTCGTGCTTATAGATTGTCCCGCGGGTATCGGCGCGGGGTTCGAACGCGCGGTCGCTTCGGCGGACGAAGCCTTGGTCGTCGTCAATCCGTCGCTTGCTTCCTTGCGTGACGCGGACAAAGCCGTATCGCTCATAAAAAGTTACGGGCTTGAACAAATAAAAGCCGTCGTAAACCGCGCGCGGGGCGACCTTATAGCCGCTTCCTTAACGCTCGGCGTAAGCGATATTAAAAAGATATTAAAGCTCGATATCGCGGGCGTTTTGCCGGACGACGACGGAATTTTGCTCGGCGACGCAAAAAGGCTAAGTAAGCTTTACTTTTCGAACAAGGCGTATTCGTACTTAGCCAAAAACCTTACGGGTGCGGGCAACGGTAAAATTTACGACCCCGTTTCACCGTATCGCGGGATTTTCGGCAGATTTAAAATAGCCGCGGCAAGGCGCCTTTAAGCCGCAACTTGTCGCTAACTTTAGTATATAGAAAGGAGAAATTTATGCGTGACGAGAAACGCGCCGAAAGAATGATCGAAGCCGACCGTTACGGCTTCGTAGGTAAGTCGAAGGACTTGATACGGCTTGACGCGGAGCGGCTTTTGAAGGAATACTTTTGCCTTACTAAGCCCGTAATCGTGGAAATAAGCGGCGACGGCGACGACTTCGACCTTATTATAAAATCGCACGGCAACAGAGTCCGTTCGCCGATCACTCTCGAATGACTTTGTTTTTAACGCAAAAAGTAGCAAAAAGTAACGCTTAAAGGCGTATAAACGGGCAAATTCCGCCGTATAATAACGCGAAACGGTATTAAAAGTGGACGGCGTTTTGTTGTTTGTAACGGGCATTATAATCTTTCTCACCGGGCTTAAATTCGTCGCCGACGGCGTGCAGACTTTAAGCGGAAAAAGGACGGAAAAAATACTTAGAAAAGCTGCTTCGAATCGCTTTTCGTCTTGCGTTTTCGGCGTTTTTATATCCGCTCTCGCTCAAAGCGGCGCGGCTGTGAATATCGCCGCGGTTTCGCTTGCCGACTCGGGCGCGCTCGCTTTTATGAGCGCCGCGGCAATGGAAATAGGTTCTAACGTCGGCACCACCGTAACGGCGCAGTTAGCGAGCCTCGCGGGCTTTACCGGCGGAAAAATCGCGCCGGTTTTGCTCCTCGCCGTTTCTTTTTTCGCTTACGTTTTCTTTGACGGAAAGGACGAATTCAAAGCTATTGTTTCTAAAACCGTTTTCGGTTTGTCGCTCGTTTTAAGCGGCGTTTTTTTAGTTTCTTTTTCATCTCCTTTGCTCACGGAATTAACGCTCGTTAAAACTCTGCTCACCATAAAAAGTCCGCCTATACTGCTGTTAAACGGCTTTTTTATCGCCGCGTTCACATCGTCGTCCTCGGCTCTTTCCGCCGTTCTCGTCATATTTGCGGCAAGCGGAAAGGTTAATTTTTTGTCGGCTACTTACTTAATAGTCGGCGCGAATATCGGCTCATGCGTAGCCGTGTATCTTCTTTCTTTAAGGAAAGGCGAAAACGCGAGAAAGACCGCGCTTTTCAATTTTGTTTTCAATCTTTACGGCGGAGTTTTATATCTTGTTTTCCTTACGTTTTTTCATTCTCGGCTTGCTTTAACCCACGCCACGGGGCGAAGCGTAGCGGCGTTCCATACGCTTTTTAACGTCGCCGCGGCGGCTTTCGCGCTTCCCGTATTAAAGCCTTTGACTAAACTGTGTGCGTTTATCGTTCGCGCCGATTTGGACAAAAAGTATAAAAATTTAACCGGAAATTCGGGTAAAAAAGTAAGAATTGCAAAATAAAAAGTAAAAAATTCAATGTTTTTGTGGTAAACGATTGACTTTTTTCGCACGCGAATGTATTATATAGTCGAAAAAAATATAAGGAGTAAACTTATGAACAAGAAATCCATTCGCGACGTAGACGTCGCGGGAAAAAGATGCCTCGTGCGCGTTGACTTCAACGTGCCTATGAAAGACGGCGTTATTACCGACGAAAACCGTATCAACGGCGCACTCCCCACTATCAAATATTTGCTCGAACATGGCGCAAAGGTTATTCTTTGCTCGCACCTCGGCAAACCGCACAACGTGCTTGACGAGAAGATAAAACTCAATAAAAAGGAAAAGGCAAAAATCGAAGCTTTACCCGAAGAAGAAAGAGCCGCGGCTACCGAAGAACTTTTGGAAAAGGCTAAAAAGGATATCAAAAAATTCACGCTTAAACCCGTTGCGGACCGCCTTGCGGAACTTCTCCCGGGCGTAAAAGTAACGTTCGCTACCGACACCGTAGGCGAGGACGCTTGCGCTAAGGTTGCGGCTGTCAAGCCGGGCGAAATCGTTCTCCTCGAAAACACTCGTTTCAACGCGGGCGAAGAAGCGAGAGACAAAGAATTCTGCAAAAAGCTTGCCGCCTTTGCCGACATTTACGTTAACGACGCGTTCGGAACGGCTCACCGTTCGCACGCTTCCACTGCGGCTATCGTCGAATACGGCTTCGTAAAGACCGCCGTTTGCGGCTTCTTAATCGAAAAAGAACTTTCCGTTATGGCTGACGCGCTCGAACACCCCGTTCGTCCGTTCGTAGCAATTCTCGGCGGCGCGAAGGTTGCGGATAAGCTCAACGTTATTTCCAACTTGCTCGAAAAGTGCGACACGCTTATCATCGGCGGCGGCATGGCTTATACCTTTATAAAAGCTATGGGCAAAGAAGTAGGCAAATCGCTCGTTGACGACACGAAGATAGATTACTGCAAAGAGATGATGGCGAAAGCCGAAAAGCTCGGGAAAAAGATGCTCTTCCCCATCGATTGCGTAACCGTTGCTTCCTTCCCCGACCCCATCGACGCGCCCGTCGAAACGCTCGTTTGCGATATCGACCATATTCCCGCGGACAGAGAAAGCTGCGATATCGGTCCGAAGACGAGAGAACTTTACGCCGATGCGATTAAGTCCGCTAAGACGATTATCTGGAACGGACCTATGGGCGTATTCGAAAACCCCATATTAGCCGAAGGCACCAAAGCCGTTGCTAAGGCTATGGCGGAAGTCAAGGGCGCAACCACGATTATCGGCGGCGGCGATTCTGCGGCTGCCGTAGCTCAGCTCGGTTATGCCGATAAGATGACCCATATTTCCACGGGCGGCGGCGCTTCCCTCGAACTCTTCGAAGGAAAGAAGCTCCCCGGTATCGAATGCCTTAACGATAAGGACTGATTACACTGTATAGATTATTAATTCGCGGCGGCTTTTCAAAAAAAGAAGCCGCCCGCGGATAAAATATAACGGAGATTGCAATACTATGAGAAAACCTATTATCGCAGGAAACTGGAAGATGAATAAAACCCCGTCCGAGGGTAAAAAGCTCGTAGAGGAACTCATTCCTCTCGTAAAAGACGCTAAGTGCGATGTTGTCGTATGCGTTCCGGCTACCGACCTTTACGCGGTAGGCGAAGCCGTAAAAGGCACCAACATTCACCTTGGCGCGCAGAACGTTCACTTTGCGGCGAGCGGCGCGTACACGGGCGAAATTTCCTCGGACATGCTCAAAGAACTCGGCGTTGAATACGTCATTATCGGACACAGCGAAAGAAGACAGTACTTCGGCGAAACGGACGAAACGGTTAACAAGAGAACGCTCCGCGCTCTCGAAGCCGGTCTTACTCCTATCGTTTGCGTAGGCGAGAGCCTCGAAGAACGCGAAACGGGCAAAACCGAGGAGCTTTTGAAAAAGCAGGTAACCGAAGGATTTAAGGGCGTTGAAGATATCGCGAAAGTAGTTATCGCCTACGAACCTATCTGGGCTATCGGCACGGGCAAAACCGCTACGAGCGAACAGGCTAACGAAACCATCGGCTACATAAGAAGCGTAGTAGCTTCCCTTTTCGGAAAAGAAAAAGCCGAACTTGTTCGCATTCAGTACGGCGGAAGCATGAAACCGTCCAACGCCAAGGAGCTTATGGCAATGGAAGAGATAGACGGCGGTCTTATAGGCGGCGCGTCGCTTAAAGCCGTTGATTTCTCCCAAGTAGTCAATTATTGAATTTAATTCCGCTTGCTGCCTGCATCAAGGTGCGGGCGGAATTTTTCGATTGCCGGAGAGGCAATCGAAAAAGTTGAAAATTGAAAGTTGAAAGTTGAAAATTGCGGATATTCGCGCGTTGCGCGATTGAAATTAAAGAATACAAAAAGAGGTAAATATATTATGAAAAAAATGAAAACGAGACCGGTAGCCCTTATAATCATGGACGGTTACGGTTATAGAAAGGAAGCCGAGGGCAACGCTATAAGGATTGCCAACGAAGGCGTTATTTCCAAACTTTATAAAGAATATCCCTCCACGCTTTTAGGCGCGAGCGGGCTTTCTGTCGGACTTCCCGACGGACAGATGGGCAACAGCGAAGTCGGTCACCTCAACATCGGCGCGGGGCGCGTAGTTTATCAGGAACTTACCCGTATCACAAAAGAGATAAAAGACGGCGACTTCTTCAAGAACAAAGAACTTAACGACGCCATAGACTCCGCACTTAAAAACGGCAAAAAACTTCACCTTTACGGGCTTTTGTCGAACGGCGGCGTTCACAGCCATATCGAACACCTTTTCGGGCTTATCGACCTTGCCAAAATGCGCGGCGTAAAAGAACTTTACGTTCACGCTTTTCTCGACGGGCGCGACGTATCCCCGACTTCGGGCGCGGGCTTTATCCGCGAATTGCAAGCTAAGCTCGACGAAGTAGGTATCGGTAAAATTTCTTCCGTATCGGGCAGATATTACGCCATGGACAGAGATAACCGCTGGGAAAGAGTGGAAAAAGCTTACGACAGTCTTACCGTCGGCAACGGCGTTCAGTGCGAAAACGCTGCCGAAGCCGTTGAAGAAAGTTATAAAAACGGCGTAACCGACGAATTCGTTTTGCCGACCAACGTTTACGAAAACGGCAAGCCCGTAGGACTTATAGAAGCGGGCGATTCCATAATCTTCTTCAACTTCCGCCCCGACAGAGCGAGAGAGCTTACGAGAGCGTTCACCGAAGAGGAATTCACGGGCTTTGAAAGAAAAACCGGTTACTTAAAGCCTTTCTATGTTTGCTTCACCCGTTACGACGCTACGTTTAAGAACGTCGAAATAGCTTTCAAGCCGCAAAGCCTTAAAAACACGCTCGGCGAATACCTTTCTAACGAGGGCTACCGTCAACTCCGTATCGCCGAAACGGAAAAATATGCGCATGTTACCTTCTTCTTCAACGGCGGCGTAGAAGCTCCTAACCCGAACGAGGACAGAGATTTGATTCCGTCCCCGAAGGTCGCGACCTACGATTTGCAACCCGAAATGAGCGCATACGAAGTTACCGACAAATTGCTTAGCGAAATCGCAAGCGATAAGTACGACGTTATTATCGTAAACTACGCAAACTGTGACATGGTCGGTCATACCGGCGTTTTGGAAGCGGCGGTTAAAGCCGTAAAGACCGTTGAAGATTGCGTGGGAAAAGTCGTCGACGCGATACTCAAAAAAGGCGGCACCGCGCTCATCACCGCAGACCACGGCAACGCCGACCAAATGGTTCTTCCCGACGGCAGTCCGCTCACTTCGCATACGACAAACCCCGTTCCGTTCATCATCGTTGGCGAAAACACCAAGAATTGTAAGCTCCGCGAGGGCGGCGTTCTTGCGGACATCGCGCCTACGCTTTTGACCGTTATGGGCGAGGACGTACCTAAGGAAATGACCGGTAAGTCGCTCATCGAAGAGTAATTTTAATTTATCTCGGTCGCGTTTTAATCGCTTTTATGCTTTTTTAGGCATTTTAAAGCGCGCGGAAAAATAAAATTTTGAGCCGAAAGGCGAATTTAACGAAAAAAGTTCCTTTAAACGCTTGTTTTATTGTTTATATTGTGATATACTATCTAGGCAAGCGTTAAAGGAACTTTGTTTTCTTTATACGGCATACAGTCAAAAACATATTCAACGGAGAATATATTATGTTTTCTAACCTTTTAACAATCAGCCACGGTTTATACGTCGGATTAAGCCTTACTTGCGCCATCGGCGCCGCGCTCTGCGCGATTTTCGTTTGTATCGTAGTCCTCGTCCAGCCCGGTAACTCCAACGGTATCGGCGCACTCGGCGGCAATCAGGACACTTTCTATAACAGAGATAAGGGTCAAACGCTCGAAAGCAAACTCAAAAGATTGACTTTCGTTTGTCTTGCTCTTATGGCTATCTTTATGATAGGCTTCTACGTTTTGGAATTTTTACTTTGATTCAAACGGCGGCTCTCCGAAAGGTTTGCCGCTTTTTCTTTACTCTTTTTAGGCTTGCTGCTTGTTGCGGTTATAAATGCGTAAAACAATGGCAAAAGGGGAAAACTATTTAAAAGGAAGTTTATGGCTCAAAAATATCATTTCGTAATTTTAAAAAAATTCAGGCGCGGGGATTATGACGGCAAGTCTTTCAAGTTCATTCATCGCGCCGAAAAGGAAGATTTAAGGCTTTCCGAACGCACGCTCGATACCGTTTTAAGCGACCTTATAAACGACGGAAAAATCGTTTGTAAGGACGGTAAATTTTACCTTACCGATAAGGAAAGGCTGAAACTTTCGGCAAGAGAAGAAGAAAAAGTAGTCGGAAAACTCAGGTGTAACGAAAGGGGCTTCGGCTTCGTGGTCGTTGAGGGCGACAAGGATTATTACGTTTCGCCCGATTTAATGGGGCAAGCTCTCGATACCGATATCGTGGAGTGCCGCGTTTTGCCGGGCAAAAACGGCGCGAACGACGCCGCGGAAATAATTAAAGTCGTCGAACGCGGTTTTACTTCTATTGTCGGGACTTTTTTCAACGAGGGCGGAAACTCTTACGTTCGCCCGGACGATAGGGCGTACCTTGCCGATATTTATATCCCGAACGGCTTACATTCGGGCGCGGAAGTCGGCGATAAAGTGTTCGTCGCGATTGAAAAATTCCCTAAAAACCGTTGTCCCGAGGGCAAAATAAACGCCATAATAGGCAAAGCCAACGACTTTTCAACCGAGGAAGAATGCATGCTTTACTCTTCCGGAGTATTTAGAACTTTCGATGAAAAAGTTATGGCGGAAGCTAAGTCGATAGAACAAAAAGTAGGCGATAATCGACTTATAGGCAGACTTGATTTAAGAAATAAGCTCATTTTCACGATTGACGGCGACAACTCGAAAGACTATGACGACGCGGTTTCGCTTGAAGAAAGCAAGAACGGCAATTACCTTTTGGGCGTGCATATTGCGGACGTTACCGCATACGTCAAGTTCAAAGGCGAAATAGACAAGGAAGCGTTTGAGCGCGGAACGAGCGTATATCTGCCCGACCGCGTTATCCCCATGCTGCCGTTCGAACTTTCAAACGGCATTTGCTCGTTAAACGAGGGCGTTGACAGGCTTACCGTTTCCGTGTTTACGGAAATAGACAAACTCGGCAACGTTTTAAGTTCGCAAATTTTCGAAAGCGTTATCAACTCTAAGCACAGAATGACGTATAATAACGTGGACGGAATTATCGACGGCAACGAAGTTTTAAGGACGAAATA
Source organism: Christensenella sp. UBA4636 (assembly GCA_002405915.1). Classification (GTDB taxonomy): domain Bacteria; phylum Bacillota; class Clostridia; order Christensenellales; family Borkfalkiaceae; genus UBA4636. The sequence goes on along the minus strand of DHMS01000040.1, from coordinate 4,784 downwards.
CGCCGATATCGCGCCCGTTGTCGATAAGATGAATGAGTTAAGGCTAATCTTAGAAAAACGCCGCAAAGAGGCAGGCTACGTCGAACTTGACGTTCGCGAGGGCGATATCACGCTCGACGGCGGCAAAATAAATATTTCGCTCCACAAAGCCACGCCCGCAACTAAGCTTATAGAGCAATTCATGATTCTTGCCAACGAACAAGTCGCCGAATATCTTTTTTACGGCAATTATCCTTGCGTGTTTAGGGTTCACGAAAAACCTTCGCCCGAAAAGCTCGAAAATCTCAAAAAGTTTTTGAACGCGCTCGGCATAAGGGTGCCTTGGCGTAAAGACGAAATTTTTTCGTCGGATTTTGCACGCCTTTTATTGTCCGTCGCTGAAAAGCCTACCTTTGCGGTGGTTAACAGAACGGTTTTGCGCTCTATGCAAAAAGCGTACTATTCTACCGAAAACGAGGGGCATTTCGGGCTTGCTTCCAAGTGTTATTGTCACTTTACTTCCCCTATCCGCCGCTATCCGGACTTGACCGTTCACCGCATTTTAAAAGCCGCCTTGAACGGCGATATAAGCGCGATAAACGACTTATACGAGGACTTTTCTACTCTTGCGGCTAATAATTCTTCGGATAGGGAAAAGCGCGCCGAGGAGTGCGAACGCAATGTGGACGACCTTTATAAGGCGAAGTTCATGGAAGATAAAATCGGCGAAAAGTTCGACGGCATAATAAGCGGCGTAATCGCGAACGGACTGTTCGTGGAACTTCAAAACACTTGCGAGGGCTTCGTTCCGCTCGATTTACTGCCCGTCGGCAAGTATACTTTCGACGCCGATACTTACAGATTGTATTCGTCAAAGCGTAGCTTTAAGCTCGGCGATAAGGTGAAAATAATCGTCGTATCGGCGGATTTTGCTTCAAGACGGGTAGATTTCGCTCTTGTGGACGAAAAAAGTTGCGTTAAAAAGAAAAAAGTGGTAAAATAATTAAGATGAAAACTATTGTCGAAAACAAAGCCGCGAGGTTTGAATATTTTATAACCGACACTTTGGAAGCGGGAATTTCGCTTGACGGCGGAGAAGTCAAGTCCGTGCGCCGCGGAAACGTCAGCTTAAAGGACAGTTATTGCTCGGTTTATCGCGGAAGCGTGTTCATAAAGAACATGCATATCGCCGTTTACGAAAACGCGGGCGCGTTTAACGCCAAAGACAGTAAGCGCGACAGGCGGCTACTCTTGCATCGAGGAGAAATAACCAAACTTACCGCCAAAATTCAGGAGAAAGGTTTTACGCTCGTGCCGCTCAGGCTTTATTTTAAAGATTCGCTCATCAAGGTCGAACTCGGCGTTTGCAAAGGCAAACACACTTATGACAAAAAGCAAGTTATCGCCGAACGCGATACCGAAAGGGCGTTACGGAGAGAACTCAAAAACTACCGTTAAAAACGCGTTTTGCGCGGAAAATATAAAATTTTACGGGAGGATAAATCCATGGCAAAGAAGTACCACATCTCTTTAAGAGAGGACGAAAAATGGCAGGTTAAGTGCGAGGGCGCGGAAAAAGCGTTAAAGCTCTTCGACACGCAAAAGGAAGCTATCGACTACGCAAAAACGGTCGCGGGCAATCAAGAAGGCTCAATCGTTATACATAAAGTCGACGGCAAAATAAGAAAACAAAAATATTGATTTTCTGATAAAAGCCCTTCAATAAGTCGATTATCGACTGTTTTTGTCGCTATATAGGCGGCAAAGCATGGGGTCGTAACGGTTTCGACTGTGAACGAAAGGGAAAATATAAGCATACCGAAGCGCACGGCTTCGTTAAAACGTGCAAACTAAATTTAAATGCTGATAACAACAGTTACGCATTTGCTGCTTAAGTAAAAGCAGTCGTCCTTACCTACCTTCCCGTCGGGCGGGATAAGGGCGTCATTCAGGCGGGGTACCGGTTTTGTGTTTTGACCGCGGCATAAAATCGGGATTTAGCGGTTTACGGTCGATATTTTGCGCTTTACCATAGTATCGGCAAGAGATTAAGTTAAAGCTAAGTATGTAGAAGGTTTTTCGGTTCATCCGCAACACGGCGGTTCGACTCCGCCCGATTCCACCAAAGGAAATGAGCTA
>DHMS01000040.1:0-2645 GCA_002405915.1 Christensenella sp. UBA4636 | reverse complement strand
TAGCTCATTTCCTTTGGTGGAATTGTGTTGGCGTTGTCAAACCGCCGCAGGCGGTTCTGCGCCCGAGCGAAAGCGAGGAAGTGTGCCGAGGGTTCCCGTCATCGGGAAACGGCACTCTCCGAAGGGTACCGCCCGATTCCACCAAACGAAAAAAGCTGTCCGAAAGGGCGGCTTTTTTCGTTTGGTCTGAAACGGATAGCGGAGGTGAGCCGCCGTAGGCGGTTCTGCGCCCGAGCGAAAGCGAGGAAGTGTGCCGAGGGGTTCCCGTTTACGGGAAACGGCACTCTCCGAAGGGTACCGCCCGATTCCACCAAACGAAAAAAGCAGTCCGAAAGGGCGGCTTTTTTCGTTTGGTCTGAAACGGATAGCGGAGGCGAGCCGCCGTAGGCGGTTCTGCGCCCGAGCGTAAGCGAGGAAGTGTGCCGAGGGTTCCCGTCATCGGGAAACGGCACTCTCCGAAGGGTACCGCCCGATTCCACCAAACGAAAAAAGCAGTCCGAAAGGGCGGCTTTTTTCGTTTGGTGAAAATTCATGGGCGGAGGCGAGCCGCCGTAGGCGGCTTATGCCCGAGCGTAAGCGAGGAAGTGTGTAAAATGAAAGCGATGTGAATAAAAAATGTAAAAACAAAATTCGCTTACACAATTTATTCACAGAATTTTCACAAACGACTGTTTTTGAGTTGACAATTATCGTGATAATTGGTACAATGTCACAATCAAACCTAAAACTCCGCGAGAGAAGCCTATACTCCCCTCCGGAGGGGAGCTTTTTCGCTTTATGCGAAAAAGCTTACATGTTATAAGAAAAAATAAAGCCTACGGTGGGAGAAAACCGTTAAGGCGACGGAGGATATAATTATGAAAAAGAAGCCAACGCTTTACATCGCGGTTTTGGTATTGTGGAGTTGTTGCTTAGGGTTGCTTGCGTATACCTTTACGCGCGTAATCGGCGGGCTTGACGAATATGTCGGCGCGGTTAAAGGGTTTATAATTGCTTTGCTTGCCGTCAATACGGTAGTTCTCGGTATTTTATGGCTCGGTAGCGTAAAGGATTTTGTTTTTTCGCTCGGATATGCGATTACGTATAAAAAGCTTAACAAGGTATATGCGGATGTTGAAAAGGTACAATTCGACGAGAAAACCGCGCCGCGCGTGCTTTTGCTTTACTGTACTTGCAACGATTTTAACGCGAAAGCTTTGAGCGAATGCAGAAAACAAAAGTATCCGAACTATAAAACGGTTATTCTCGACGATAGTAAAAACGCCGATTACATTTCGGAAATCGACGAATACGTTTCTAAAAACCCCGAAGTCGAACTTATAAGAAGAACCGATAAGTCCGGCTATAAGGCGGGTAATCTCAATAATTATCTGAAAGGACGCAGCGATTACGACTACTTTGTCGTGCTTGACAGCGATGAAATTATTCCGCATGATTATATTGTCGAAACGCTTAAATATTTTTATTACGATAAAAATTGCGGAGCCGTTCAGGCGAGACATGAAGCCACGAAAGGCGGAAACGTTTTTCAAAGACTTATGGGTTTGTGCGTAGCTTCAAACGGCAAAACCGTTCAAGTCGTTAAAAACTTTTACGGCGCAAACGCGCTTATAGGGCACGGCATGATAATAAGTAGAAACTGCTACGAAAAAACGGGCGGATTTCCGCTTGTCGTTGCCGAAGATATTTCTTTTGCCGTCGAAATTAAAAACGCCGGTTTAAACATTATATACGCGCCCGACGTGCTTTGCTTCGAAGAATTCCCTATCGATTACATTTCGCTCAAGAAAAGACAATGCAAATGGACTCAGGGCAACCTCGAATATATGAGAAAATACGATAAGGAAATAAACACGTGCAAAATGTCTTGGTTTGAAAAATTCGATATCAAACTTTCCCATTACAGCTTGCCGATAGTTCCTCTTCTCAGCTTTTTGCTTGCGGTTTGTACCATAACGCTCGGTTTTTTGGGATATCCGGTAATAAGGTATTCGCTCGCCGTTTACGGAATAATGATATTGTTCTTATGCTCGCCGCTTTTGCCGGATATGTTCGTGCATAAATGTTCGAGCAACGTGTTTTTGCTTATTCCGTACTTTATCGTAAATATACTTACATACGCTTCGCTTTCTCCTATGATGTTGAAAACGATAACGCTCGGTATTTTCGGCAAAAAAGCAAGATTTGTCGTAACACCTAAGGAAGCGAGAAAGATTTCCGTGAAGGAAGCTTTAAAGTATTCGTGGGATTCTCTCTTGTTCGCGGCTATTATCGGTACCGCTTCGTTCTTGGCATGCGGAAGCGTTCTGCCCGTAATATTCATAACGGCAGGCTGTTTGTGCGCTCCGTTAATAATTCTTCTTGCTAACATAACGCTTAAAGAAAAAAATGAGGCGGAAAAGGTCGTTACGCTTAAAGAAGGCGCAAAAATGAAAAAACAGCTCGAAGCGATCTCTGCTGCAAGGTTCGAAGCCGCGGCTACGAAAGCAAGATAATTTTGTAACGAAAAGGGGCTGTCGCATTAAAGATAAAGCGACGGCCCTTTTAAACAGAAAAAAAAGAACACTCGACCGAGGAAAAGGGTTGAGTGTTCTTCGCTTTTATGGTATAATTTTCTTGAAGCAAAAACCGTTAAAAGCGAGGAT
>DHMS01000042.1 GCA_002405915.1 Christensenella sp. UBA4636 | reverse complement strand
ATCGCAAGAGGAAAACTTTACGACAATCCGAAGTTCAAACTGAACAAGCGCGTTGCCGCCGAACTCGATAAATTCATCGATTAAGGCGTAAACGAACGCAACAAATAATTATTTTTACGAGGTGAAGATTTATGATAATGACATCCGCGCAAGCGGCAAAAACGCTCAAAAAACTCAACGAAGAAAGACAATCGCTTTTCGTAAAGCAAAGCAAAGCTAAAGAATTTATCGCCGCGGTAGGCGAAAATATCGAGGACGTGCGCCCCGAATACGATTTTTGCGCCATGCAAAAAGAAATCGACGAAGTAGAAGCGAAAATCCGCAAGTTAAAACACGCGCTCAACGCGTTCAATTGCACGACCGTGATAGACGGTTTCGGTATTACGATTGACGAAATGCTCGTTTACATTCCGCAACTTTCTTCTCGGAAAGAATGCCTTGCGGAAATGAAAGACAAGCTCGCAAAAACGCGCGAATCTTATTCGGGCAGAACGTCGTCCGTGATAGATTACAGATATTTAAATTACGACTTGAAAGACGTAAATATTGAGTACGAAAGAGTCGCCGAAACGCTCGCCGCGGCGCAGAACGCGTTAGACTTAGTAAACGACACTAAGACCTTAGAAGTCGACCTATAAGCGCGTTAATCGCGTTTTTCCGTTCGCCGACAAGAATCCTTATTTTTAAAAATCGTTTGGTTAAAGGCTATCGTTCAAAGTTAAAGTTTGCGCTTTATTATCCTTTCGTTATTTATTATGAGTTTACGTTCAACGTCAAGGAATTTTTAGAGAAGCTAATTTTTACATTGTATCGGCGGAAAAAACTTGCGCCTTACGTTTAAGGCGCAGGCGGAAGAAGTACGGTTATAATCCGCTATATTTTTTAACGACAAGCAAAACGCCGCGGAAAATTCCGCGGCGCGTATTTTTTTTTCGTATACGAATTATAAATTATATCGTTTCTATTTTTATCGTGTTCGTAAGCCCCGTCATACCGGCAACGCCCGCCGTAATGACGATTCTGTCGCCTTTTTGCAGTTTAAGCGTCGTTTTTGCTATTTTTGCGGCTTCTTCGAAAAGTTCTTCGGTAAATTCGTACTTTTTGCAAAGCTTAGGGGTAACTCCCCACGAAAGGGCGAGGCGACGCCAAGTTTCTTCGTTATCCGTCAAACCTATTATGTTCACGGGGCAACGGAAGCGTGAAATCATCCTTGCCGTTCTGCCCGAAAGCGTGCAAGCGACTATTGCTTTCGCCTCTATATCGAGTGCCATACCGCAAGTCGCATGCGAAATCGCGTCGTTAAGGTTCTTGATTTCGAAGTTGCAGGAATAAAAACGCTTGTCGTAATGAATGTTGTTTTCTGTATATTCCGCGATTTTCGCCATAGCTTCGACAGATTGAACGGGGTAGTCGCCCGCAGCCGTTTCGCCCGAAAGCATAATCGCGCTCGATCCGTCGTAAACGGCGTTGGCTACGTCTGAAATTTCCGCTCTCGTCGGGCGAACGTTGTGTATCATCGTTTCCAACATTTCCGTCGCGGTGATTACGCGCTTGCCCAAAAAGCGACATTTGGTAATGAGTTTTTTCTGTATCGCGGGGAGCGATTCGTAAGGCACTTCCACGCCGAGGTCTCCGCGCGCAACCATAATTCCGTCGCAAACGCTGCAAATTTCTTCGATGTTTTCGACCCCCGCGGAGTTTTCGATTTTAGCTATAAAGTCAACGCCCGTGTAACCGTGTTCCGCTAAAAAGGAAGAAACATCTTCTACGTCCTTTTTAGAGGAAACAAAGGATAGGGCGACGAAGTCGATTCCGTGTTCGAGTCCGAACAAAAGGTCGGCTTTGTCTTGTTCGCTAAGATATACGTTTTTCAGCGTTTTGCCGGGGAAGCTCATGCTCTTTCTGTTCGAAAGCGTTCCGCCCGTTAAAACAGAGCAGATAATGTCCTCGCCGTCTACTTTTTTGACTTCGAGTTCGACAAGCCCGTTGTTGATAAGCACTCTGTCTCCCGCGAAAAGTTCTTTGTTGAGATTCTTGTACGAAACGGAAACGATTTTTTCGTTGCCGACGATATCGCGTACGGTGAGCGTGAATTCGTCGCCTTTTTTTAATTCGATTTTGCCGTTTTCATAAGTGCCGGTGCGGAATTCGGGACCCTTTGTGTCCAATAAAATAGCAATCGGCAAGCCTAATTTTTCGCGAACTTTTTTAATGAGTTCGATGCGCTTTAAGTGAACTTCATGCGTTTCGTGCGAGAAGTTGAGGCGCGCCACGTTCATGCCGGCAAGGCACATTTTTTCAATAGTAGCTTCGTCCGAGCATGCCGGACCTATCGTGCAGATGATTTTTGTTTTTCTCATAACAACCTTCCTTTTTTTTTCAATCTATCTTTTCCCGTTTATCTTATAATAATCTAAATATTGTAAATGTAAAAAAATAACCGCCCCGAAAGGCGATTGTAAAAAGCATAAAAAAATTCTTAAAAAATAAAAACGTCTTTATCTTTTCACCGAGTAAATACGATTATAAAACCGTATGACAGACTCCACCATTTATTCGGTGCGATTATTGTAACACTAAACGGCGAATATTGTCAAGCGGCTTAATATGCGCGCGCAAGTATTTTTTGTCTTTCAAACGTAAATTTTTCGTAAACTTGCCTTTCCGTACGCGCCGCAAAATAAGCTTTTTGTAAAAACTGTACATTTTATCCATAAAAATTAGGCAAATTTGCTTTATTTAACGAAAATTTTGTTTTTCCTATTGACAGTGACGAAAATTTACTATATAATAAAATACGGTGAGAATACCGAAGCGGCGCAAGAAGGTTTGCTTGCGCCAATCGGGTTTTTAACTTATAAAAAACGTAATTGAAAACATTTCAGGAGGTTTCAATGAAGTACATTTACTTATTTACCGAAGGCAACGGCAAAATGCGCGAACTCCTCGGCGGCAAGGGCGCGAACCTTGCGGAAATGACCAACCTCGGTCTACCCGTTCCGCAGGGCTTTACCATTACTACCGAAGCTTGCACCAAGTATTACGAGGACGGCAAAGTCATCAATCCGGAAATACAGGCGCAGATTATGGAGTACGTGGACAAGCTCGAAAAAATGAGCGGGAAAAAATTCGGGGATAAAGAGAACCCGTTGCTCGTTTCCGTCCGCAGCGGCGCAAGAGCTTCCATGCCCGGCATGATGGATACCATTTTAAACCTCGGTATCAACGACGACGTCGTAGAAGTACTTGCTAAAAAGTCCGGCAACCCGCGTTGGGCGTGGGATTGCTACAGAAGATTCATTCAGATGTATTCCGACGTAGTTATGGAAGTCGGCAAAAAATACTTCGAACAACTCATCGACAAAATGAAAAAGGAAAAAGGCGTTACGCAGGACGTTGAACTTACCGCGGACGACCTTAAGGAACTCGCTTCGCAGTTCAAAGCCGAATACGAAGAAAAAATCGGCGCAAAATTCCCGTCCGATCCTAAGGAACAGCTTATGGGCGCAATCAAAGCCGTTTTCAGAAGTTGGGACAACCCGCGCGCAAACGTTTACCGTCGCGACAACGATATCCCGTACAGCTGGGGTACCGCGGTTAACGTTCAGATGATGGCGTTCGGCAATATGGGCGACGATTGCGGCACGGGCGTTGCTTTTACCCGCGACCCCGCTACCGGCGAAAAGAAACTTATGGGTGAATTCTTGATGAACGCGCAGGGCGAAGACGTCGTTGCGGGCGTTCGTACTCCTCAGAAGATTTCCGAAATGGCAAAGGTTATGCCCGAAGTATACGAGCAGTTCCAAAAAATCTGTAATATCCTCGAATCTCATTATAAAGATATGCAGGATATGGAATTCACTATCGAGAACAGAAAACTCTACATGCTTCAGACCCGTAACGGCAAGCGCACGGCTCAGGCTGCGCTCAAAATCGCTTGCGATCTTGTGGACGAAGGCATGATAACCGAAAAAGAAGCCGTTCTAATGATAGACCCGCGCAACCTCGATACGCTTTTGCACCCTCAGTTCGACGCTAAGGCTTTAAAGGCCGCAGAACCTATCGGAAAAGCTCTTGCCGCTTCCCCGGGAGCCGCCGCAGGTCAGATAGTGTTCTCCGCAGAGGACGCTAAGGCATGGAATGCAAGAGGCAAAAAAGTCGTGCTCGTAAGACTCGAAACTTCCCCCGAAGACATCGAAGGCATGAAAGCCGCTCAGGGTATACTTACCGTTCGCGGCGGTATGACTTCGCATGCGGCGGTTGTCGCCCGCGGTATGGGTACCTGCTGCGTTTCCGGTTGCTCGGAAATAATTATGGACGAAGAAAACAAAATCTTTACGCTCGGCGGCAAAACTTACCATGAAGGCGATACTATCTCCATTAACGGCTCTACCGGTTATATTTACGACGGTATTATCCCGACCGTTCCCGCTTCCGTCACGGGCGAATTCGCAAGAATCATGGCTTGGGCGGATAAGTTCAGAACGCTCAAAGTTCGCACCAACGCGGATACACCCGCAGACGCTAAGCGCGCGCGCGAACTCGGCGCGGAAGGCATCGGTCTTTGCCGCACGGAACACATGTTCTTCGAAGGAAGCCGTATTGCGGCGTTCAGAGAAATGATTTGCTCCGACACGGTTGAAGAACGCGAAGCCGCACTCGATAAGATTTTGCCGATGCAGCAAGGCGACTTCGAAAAGCTTTACGAAGCTCTCGAAGGCAACCCCGTTACAATAAGATTCCTCGACCCGCCCCTTCACGAATTCGTTCCGACCGAAGAAGCCGACATCGAAGCTCTCGCAAAAGCTCAGGGTAAATCGGTTGAAAGGATTAAAGCGATTATCGCTTCCCTGCACGAATTCAACCCGATGATGGGTCACCGCGGATGCAGACTTTGCGTTACTTATCCGGAAATCGCAAAAATGCAGACGAGAGCGGTTATCCGTGCGGCAATATCCGTTAAGAAGAACCACCCCGACCTGAACATTAAGCCGGAAATCATGATTCCGCTCGTTGGCGAAGTTAAAGAATTTAAGTTCGTAAAAGATATTGTAGTTGCGGTTGCCGACGAAGAAATCGCGGCGGCAAAGTCGGATATTACGTACGAAGTCGGCACGATGATAGAAATCCCGCGCGCCGCGCTTACCGCCGACGAAATCGCCAAAGAAGCCGAATTCTTCTGCTTCGGCACCAACGACTTGACTCAGATGACGTTCGGGTTCTCCCGCGACGACGCAGGCAAGTTCCTCGGCGCATACTACGATAATAAGATTTACGAATCCGACCCGTTTGCCCGTCTTGACACTAAGGGCGTAGGCAAACTCATGAAGATGGCTGTCGAGTTAGGTCACGGCGCAAGAAAAACGCTTCACTGCGGTATCTGCGGCGAACACGGCGGCGACCCGTCCTCTATCGAATTCTGCAACGAATTAGGTCTCGATTACGTTTCTTGCTCGCCCTACCGCGTTCCCATCGCTCGCTTAGCGGCTGCGCAGGCGGCAATCAAGAAAAATAAATAAGCGTTAATTACCGTAAAAAGGTAAAATATAAAAAGGCAGTTGCTCTATAAAAGGCGACTGCTTTTTTGCGTAAAAAAATTTTTAATGTAATATTATCGTAGCATAACGTCAATTATTATTGACAAAAAAGCTGTAATATGTTTATAATAATAAACATTAAGACAAAAAGGAATAACTATGAAAAGAAAGACGATACTTTTGTTTCCGGATACAGTAAAGATATTAGAGCAGATGGGCGAACAAATAAAATTAGCCAGATTAAGAAGAAATTTGTCTGTGGAGCTTGTCGCGGAACGCGCGAACATAAGTAGGGCGACCTTATGGTCGATAGAAAAGGGTAGCCCGTCCGTTGCAATAGGCTATTACGCGGCGGCTCTGCATGCTTTAAACAATATGGACAAGGACTTGCTTTTAGTTGCGCAAGACGACAAGTTAGGCAGAACTATTCAAGATTTGAACTTGCCCACTCGCCGCAGAGCAAGAAAAACAAAGACGAGGGAGGAGTAACTTATGCCGCAAGATAAAAAGATATACGTGTATTTCGACAATAACGTCGGCGTAAAATTCAAGGTCGGATATTTATATGAAGATTTTCAAAAGGGAAAGGAAAAATTTTCGTTCGAGTTTGCGGACGAGTTTTTCACGAGTTTTCTTTCGGATAATTTTTTCGATTACGACTTGCAACCATATAAAGCGCGGCAATATTTGCCGCCCGAAAAGACTTTATTCGGCGTGTTTTCGGACGTTGCGCCCGATAGGTGGGGCAGACTTTTGATGAAGCGCAGAGAGAGAATAAGAGCCGAAGAAGAAAAGCAAAAAAAGGTAAACGCTTTATACGAAGCCGATTACGTTTTAGGCGTTTTCGACGAAGCGCGTATGGGCGCGTTGCGTTTTTGCTTAGAGGAAAACGGCGAATATCTTTCGGCTGAAAAGGAGCTTTCAACGCCGCCTTTCGAAAGCCTGCGAACGCTGGAAGAAGCGTCAAGGCAATTTGAAAAAGAAGAAAATCTTTTGGACGGAAAATGGCTAAAACTTTTGCTTGCCCCGGGTTCGTCGCTCGGCGGCGCAAGACCGAAAGCAACTGTAAAGGACGTTGAGGGAAACTTGTGGATAGCAAAATTTCCTTCTAAAAACGACGAGTACGACATGGGCGCTTGGGAAAAAACTATTCTCGATTTAGCGGGGCTTTGCTCTCTCAACGTTCCCGAATCCGCGTTGATGAGGTTTTCTAAGCTCGGCAGTACGTTTTTGGCGAAACGTTTCGACAGAGAGGGTAAAAAAAGAATTCATTTTATGTCGGCAATGACGGCTCTCGGAAAATCCGACGGCGATAACGCTACTCGCGACGTAAGTTATTTGGATATCGCCGCGTTTATAAGCGCAAACGGGGCAAACCCGCGGCAGGATTTAATAGAGCTTTGGAAGCGAATAGTTTTCAATATCGCCGTTTCTAACACAGACGACCATTTGCGAAACCACGGATTTGTTTTAACAGATAAAGGTTGGCGACTGTCCGCGCTATATGACGTAAACCCGAGCTTAGGGAGCGATTATTTGTCCTTGAACATTACCGAGGACGATAACGCGCTATCCGTCGATTTAGCGATAGAGGTATCGGAGCATTTCGGGATAGACAAAAACCAAGCCGCAAGTATCGCGAAAGATATGTTTACGATTGTTCGCGAAAACTTGCGTAAAGTCGCGGAGAAAAACGGATTGAGCAAAAGCTCGATAGAATACATGAAGCCCGCGTTTGCGGCGACTGAAATTTAAAGGTATAAAAAAGGCAGTTGCTCTATAAAAGGCGACTGCTTTTTGCGTGGGATATTTGCTTTATGTAGTAGCGGAAAAAAGAATTATATCAAAATATTTCGCTTTGGAGGTATAGGTCGCGGCTGTCCGAAAAGGATTTTACTTCTTCCACTTCGAATTTTTTCGAGTCCGCGGCGGGTTTTAAGCTGTCGTAGGGGATTTGCTTTGTGTCTTCGCTTTTCTTGCCGCCGCTTAAAAAGTAACTTGCAAGCACGGGTAGGACGGTCGGGATAAGCTTTTTATAGTCAAAATCGTCGGACAAAACGACGGGCAAGGCTTTTAAAAGCCCCGTGAGCGCGGACGGGCTGATGCCGAGTTTGTCGGCGAAAGGCGCAAAAGTTTCCTCGTCGGCTTCTTTCGCAATTTCAAGTATAACCGCCTTTATCTCGGGCGAAAGATTTATGTTGAACGCCATTCTCGTGTCCGCCTATAATATTCTATAACATTATATTCCTGTTCGCGCATAAATATAAACGTAAGGGATTAAAAAAATGAAGTTCTCCGATTATAACGACGGCAAAACGACAAAGAACGCGGGCGGCGGCAAAAAAGGCGTAGGCGAAGAAAACAAAAAACTTTTGTTTTCGCTACTTAAACAGTATGAGGGCAAGTCTAAACCCGAGCTTGTCGCGGCAATCGTAAAGGAAGCCGAAAAGGCGCGCGCAGAGGGCAGACTGTCTAACGAAGAATTAGATTCTTTCAAGTCAATGCTTTATCCGTTCCTCGATAAAAACGGAAAAGCCGAGCTTGACGGGATTATAGAAAAACTCAAAAAATCCTAAAACTTAGAAGAAAAGCCGTCCTTTTTTTTCGTGGAGAACGGCTTTTAACATGCTAAAATTTAAGTCTTGAAAGCACGGATAAAAAGGCGTAAAGCTCACGCTCGGCGTTGTATTCGGACAAGCTTATTCGCGTAAGTCCGCCGTCCGCAGTGCCTAAAAATTCGTGGATTTTCGGCGCGCAATGATAGCCGCTTCTCACTATTATTCCGTTTTCGTTCAACGCTTCTTCCACTCTCTCGGACGGGGCGTTTTCGTGCAAGAAAGAAACTATTCCGCATTCGTTAGGAAAAGAAAAAAGTTTTATTTCGGGAAAGCTTTCAAGCTCTTTTATCAAGCATTCCGTAAGCGAGTAAATTTTCTTTCGTTTTTGACAAAAGATAGCCGATAAATCGATTATCGCTTGTTTTAGTCCTTTTATCGCGGGCAGATTAAGCGTTCCCGCTTCTAATTTTTCGGGGTAAGACGAGGGAACCGGCGCAAAACTTTCGGTGCCGCTTCCGCCGTATAAAAGAGGGGTTAACTCCACGCTTTCGTCAAAAATGAGGACTCCCGCGCCTTGCGTCGCACCTATGCCTTTATGCCCCGCAAGACACAAGCAACTTATATGGGAAGAGTGCATATCGATAGGAATATGCCCGCCCGCTTGCGCGCCGTCGACGATGAGCGGTACGCCGAGCTTTTTTAACTCTAAGCCTATCTCTTCAAAATCGTTTTTCGCGCCCGTGACGTTGGAAACGGCGTTTATGCAAACGAAAGCGGTGTTTTTATCGACGAGCGGCAAAACGTCGCTTGCGCATATGCGCATTTTATCCGCGGGGTAGGCGTAACGAATTTCCGCTCCGCGCGCTTTTAGGGCTGCAAGCGGGCGCAAAACGGCGTTGTGGTTAGTAATGTCGACTACAATGTTTCCGCTACCGCGCCAAAGTCCGAAGATAGAAAGATTGAGGGCTTCCGTGCAGTTCGCCGTAAAGATAACCCTGTCTATATGTCGATTATTAAAGGTTTTCGATAAAATTTTGCGCGTTTCGTAAACTTCGCGAGCGGCGGAAACGGCAAGAAAAGACGAGCCTCTGCCGGCGTTCGCTTGAACGGAAGTAAGTGCCGAAACGACCGCGGAAATCACAGAATGACTTTTTACGCCGCCCGTCGCGGCGTTGTCGAAATAAATAACGCTCACAATAGTGCCTCTTCATTTAATATATTGTATAAAGGGGTATAAAAGACCCCGAAGGCGGAATATATGAAGTGGGCAGTAGCGACTTTCCGTTCCAAGACGGAAGTTTTTGAATTTATAGATTTAATGGAGCAAGAGGGCGTTTTTGTATCGACCGTCGGCACGCCTAAGGAAGCGCGTATCGGGTGCGGAATCTCGGCAAAGTTTTCTTCCGTGTATATCGGTAAGGCTCAACGAATAATAAGAAACGGCGGTTTTTCGGGCTTTTACGCGATATTTTCCTATTCGAGCGACGGAGGAAAAACGACTTCGACGAGAATTACTTAAAAAGAGTAAGAAAACAATTGAATAAACAAAAAAAATATGATACAATATTAAAATAAAAAAGAAGCGAAGGTGAGCCGTATGGACAAGCTTAAAGCGGACAAAATAATATCGGCTCTTGCGGTAGCTTACCCGAACGCGCGCCCCGCGCTTGAATATTCTTCTCCGTACGAGCTTTTGGTCGCGGTTATTTTGAGCGCGCAATGCACGGACAAGCGGGTCAATATCGTCACAAATGAACTTTTCAAGAACTATAACACGCCGGAAAAAATGCTTACGCTTTCGGCGGAAGAATTAGGCGAAAAGATAAAAAGTTGCGGATTGTATCGTAGCAAAGCCGCGCACATTCTGTCGGCTTCAAAGGATATCGTCGAAAAATTCGGCGGCAAGGTTCCCGAAACGCAAAAGGAATTAAAGACCCTTGCGGGCGTAGGGCAAAAGACGGCGAACGTCGTTTATTCGGTCGCTTTCGGCGGCGAAGCGATAGCCGTAGATACGCACGTTTTCCGTGTTTCCAACCGTTTGGGGTTAGCGAAATCCGACAACGTTACAGACACGGAAAAGTCGCTTAACAGGCTTATTGACCGACATTTGTGGGCAAAAGCTCATCATTACTTAATATATCACGGCAGACGGGTTTGCAAAGCGATTAGGCCCGACTGCGAAAATTGCTGCGTTTCTTCCCTTTGCGAAAAGCGCGGCTTAAAGAACAAAAAGGCGGTAAGTAAAACCCTTTTGAAAAGCGACAATAAAAAGCCGCAAAATAAAGAACAAGCGAGCGAGGAATAAAAATATGTTCGTAGACAAACAAAGCATTTTAATTAAATCGGGCGACGGCGGCGACGGCGTTACTTCGTTTATCCGTTATAAGGGCGTTGCCAACGGCGGACCGGACGGCGGCGACGGCGGAAGAGGCGGCAACGTTTACTTTATCGGCGACGCCGGCAAATCGAGCCTTATCGATTTTGAATTCAAAAAGAAATACGTTGCGGAAAACGGCGGCAAGGGCGGGCCCAAAAAATGCCACGGCAAGGACGGCGAGGACCTTTATATCAAAGTTCCGCTCGGCACGCTCGTGCGCGATACCCAAACCGGCAGACCCATTTGCGACGTGTTTTACGACGGCGAAAAAAAGCTCGTTATGGAAGGCGGCAGCGGCGGAAAAGGCAACGTTAAGTTCTGCACTTCGCGCCGTCACGCGCCGCATTTTTCGCAGAAAGGCGTGCATACCGAGATGAAACGCGTTACGCTTGAATTGAAAACCATCGCGGACGTAGGCTTATTAGGCTTCCCGAGCGTCGGCAAATCCACGCTTTTATCCAAAATTTCGGGCGCAAAACCCAAGATAGCGGCGTACCACTTTACAACGCTTTCGCCTAATCTCGGCGTAGTTTCTCATTATGACGACAACTTCGTAGTTGCGGATATTCCGGGGCTTATCGAGGGCGCGGCGGAAGGCGCGGGGTTAGGTCACGAGTTTTTACGCCACATCGAAAGAACGCGCATGCTCGTTCATATCGTCGATATATCGGGCAGCGAAGGGCGTGACCCGTACGAAGATTTCGTTAAGATAAACGCCGAACTTTTTAAGTACAACGAGGGGCTTGCGGACGTAAAACAAGTTGTCGCGGCAAACAAAATCGATATCGAGGGCGCGGAAGAAAACCTTAAAATTTTCAAGCAAAAGGTAGGGGACAAGTACCCCGTTTACCCCGTTTCGGCACTCACGGGCGAGGGCGTAAAGGAGCTACTTGACGGCGTGTGGCAAGTTTTGAAAGATATCCCGCCCGTTAAGCCTATGGAGTTCGAAGAATACGTTTACGAACGCCCCGGCGAGGACGAGTTCGAGATAGAACGCGACGAGGACGGCGCGTACGTCGTGGTAGGTCCGCTCGTGGATTTGCTTGCTCGTAACGTCGTTTTAGACGATATGGATTCGCTTGCGTACATGCAAAAAACCTTGCGCGACAAGGGCGTGTTCAAAGCTTTGCGCGCCGCAGGAATTAAGGACGGCGATACGGTAGTCATCGGCGAAATAGAGTTCGACTTCGTTGACTGATAACCTGCGTACGTTTTTGTCAAAAAAGCCAAATAACGAAGTTATAGAGGCGCTTTTTATAAAAATCCGATTATAATATTTTATAAAACGAGAGGAAAAACAATGTTTACTTCAAAGCAAAGAAGCAATTTAAAAAGCCTTGCTTCGGCTATTGAGCCGATAGCGCAAATAGGAAAAGGCGGCGTGACGGACAATATGGCGGAAAGCCTTATGCAAGCGCTTGAAAAACGCGAACTTATCAAAATTTCGGTGCTGAATAACGCCGAGGACGCGGCGGACGTGCTTGCCGAAGAAGTCGCCGAAAAGACGGGTGCGGAAGTCGTTTGCGTGATAGGAAAAAAGATTGTTTTATACAAGAAAAGTTCGCGCAAAGACTTTAAGCACATAGAATTCTAACATGAAAATTATTGATTTTCACACGCATATTTTCCCGGACTTTTTAGCCGATAGGGCGATAGAATCGATGAAAATCCCCGGGAAGTTCGAAAACGCCATAGGCGGCAAGGCAAGCGATTTGCTCGGCGAAATGCAAAATTCTTCCGTTAGTCTTTCCGTTAACTTGCCCGTGCTTACAAACCCTCTTTCGTTCGATTCTACGATTGAGCATTTATTCGCAAGCAATCAAAAAAGTAATAAGATTTTGAGCTTTGCGGCTATCCACCCCGGTTGCGACAACGTCTGCGACAAAATAAAGAAAATCAAAGATTACGGGTTTAAAGGCGTAAAGCTTCACCCGCTTTTTCAGCATACCGATATTTCCGACAGAAAAAACGAGAATATAATTTACGCCGCGAACGAGCAAGGCTTGTGGGTGACGATACATGCCGGCTTCGATATAAATTACCCGCAAGGACAAGAGGCTACCGTTGAAAAAATTTGCAAAATGCTTGCCGACGTGCGCCCCGATAAGTTGATACTTGCGCATATGGGCGCGGAAGGATATTGGAAAGAAGTTTACGATAAGCTTTGCGGCAAAAACGTTTACTTCGATACGGCTTATTCTCCCGATATCATGGGCGAAGAGTTGTTTTTAAAGCTCGTGCGCGCGCACGGCGCAAAAAGAGTGCTTTTCGGCACGGACAGTCCTTGGCGTTCGCAGAAAAAGTACGTCGAACTTTTAAATTCCTTTGCTTTGACGGACGAAGAAAAACAACTGATTTTCTACAAAAACGCCGAAAAAATTCTTGGACTATAATTAAAAAGAAACGCGACCGACTTTAATTTAAAGTCGGTCGTTTAACATGCGTTAAAAGTATAAAAGCCTTTGTATATGTCGATTATCGGCGTTTTTTGTCGTTTTTTTCGTCGATATCGTCACCTTTTTCGTCGATATCGTCACCTTTTTCGTCTGTATCGGCACGGTTTTTAGCGGCGTTTTCAACTCTCAACTTTCAACTTTCAACTTTCAACTTTCCCGATAATCGCCTTATAGCCCCGCTTTTTATAAAAAACCACCCTTTTTCTCAAAAATCGGCTGAAAAAATATAAAAAAGAAATTTTAAAAAAGGTATTGACAAACGGAAGAAAATGTCGTAATATTAAAAATATAGGGCGTTCGGCGCCTTGTAAAACAAAAAAACGCGGTGGAGAATATGACGGAAGAAAAGAATTTGACTACGCAAAAAACTTCGGCTCAAAACTTAACGAACGACAGGTTTTTCGTGAGCTTGCTCGAAGACGACGAAAATGAACGAAAAAGACTTAAAGAGTATCTTGAACAATACGCAAAAGAAAACGGCGTTGATTTTGCCGTCAAGGCGTTTGCAGGCGTTAAGGACTTCGAAGCGGGGTACGAAAAGAGCGACCTCGTGCTTGTCGATATAGAGCTTCCCGACGGCAACGGTTTTAAGGTTTCGGAAAAGCTACGTAAAAAAGACGACGACGTTATGATAATTTTCGTCACCAACATGGCGCAGTACGCCGTTAAGGGTTACGAAGTCGAAGCGTTCGATTTCGTCGTCAAGCCCATAAGCTATTATAGCTTTTCCGCTAAAATGGAGCGGGCGATGTTTAAACTCAAAGCGACCAAAAAGACGAAAGAAAAGACTATAGTTTTAAAAACGGTAAATTCCGTCATAACGCTTTCCGTGTCCGATATAGTTTACGTCGAAGTCATCGGGCATTCGCTCGTCTACCATACGATAAACGGCGACTTTGATGTATACGGCACCATGCAAAAGGCGGCGGAAGACCTCGGCGAAGCGCAGTTCGAGTTTTGCAACCGTTGCTACCTCGTCAACCTTGCGCATGTAGAAAGCGTTAAAGGCTACGAATGCCGCGCGCACGGCGTAAGCTTGCAAATGTCGAGGCTCAAAAAGAAGCAGTTCATGGAAAAACTCAACAATTACTACGCTTTCGGCGACAAAAATTAAGGGCGCGCTAATTCAAGGACAAAAAATGACAAACCTATCGTTTTACAAAATAGTTTTCGTTTTCGAAATTTATATTTGCGAACTTATTTTCGGCGCGACGATGCGTAAACGCCCGTTCTTTTGGCTTCGGCTGATCGGCGGATTAGCGTTAAACGTCGGCTTCGCTCTTTTAATCGGCTTGCTTCCGCTCGGCTCTCTGTTCGCTTCCACGCTTACTTTTCCCGTTATCTTCGCGTTTTCTCTGCCCGTCCTCTACTTTTCTTTCGACCGCTCGCTTTCGACTATAACTTTCGTAGCTTTCGCGGCGTATACCGTTCAGCACTTTTCCTACGAACTTTCAAGCTTCATAATGTCCGCAATCGCGTGGGACCGTCCGCCCATATACGGCGTGTACGACAGTACGGCGTTTTCCTTTTCTTCGCTTACGATGCATGAATTTTTCTATATGTGGATTTACTTTTTCTGCTTCGTCGGCACCAATGTTCTCTTTTATTATCTTTTCGCAAAAAAGATTGAGCGCAGCAAGGACTTCGAAGTAAAAGCCAACGCCACGCTTATCCTCGTCGGCGCGGGGCTGTTTATAGACGTTCTCTTCAACTCCGTCGTCGTCGCGTTCGGCGAGGACAAAGGCGTGGTTGTCGGTCTTGTCAACAACCTTTACAACTGCTTCTGCTGCGTTCTGCTTTTATTCGCGCTTTTTACCATGATAGATTCCAAAAGAGTCAAAAAGGAAAACGAAACGCTCCAAACTCTCTGGAAACGCGCGGGCGAACAGTACAATCTGTCAAAAGAGAATATCGATTTGATAAACATGAAATGCCACGACTTAAAGCACCAGATACGCTCGCTCGATTCGGGGCTGACCGTGTCCAAACAAGCTATTAGCGAAATCGAAGAGTCGATAGGCTTTTACGATTCGTTCGTAAAAACGGACAACGAAGCCTTGAACGTAATTCTCACCGAAAAAAGCATTCGCTGCCACAAAAACGGCATAACTCTTTCCGTTATCGTCGACGGCACTTCCGTGTCTTTTATGAACGAAGTCGACGTATACTCCCTCTTCGGCAACGCGTTCGATAACGCAATCGAAGCGTGCCTTAAAATCCCCGACGGCGAAAAACGCGTAATTTCGCTTTCGGCTAAAAAGAAAGGCAGTATGCTCTCCGTCGTCGTTTCCAACAGCTTCGGCGGCGAAGTCAAGTTCGGCTCGGACGGTCTGCCCGTCACGAGCAAAGCCGACATAAATTCTCACGGCTACGGTACCAAAAGCATTCGCTCCGTCGTCAAAAAGTACGAAGGTTTGCTTTCAATGAAGGTCATCGGCAACGTGTTTTATTTGAGCATTCTCTTCCCCGTCGAAAAGAAAGTCGTCGAAAAGACTGTCTGTGAAAGGCGATAAAAACGAAATACAAAAAATGCCGTCGGAACGCTTTTATTCCGTCGGCATTTTTGAGTTTGAGTTTTAATATTCGGTGAGCAAAAATCCCATATACAAGGGAAGAGTGAGTATTCTGTCGCTTCTGCCGACGTTATACGCACCGAGCTTGATTGCTCCTTTTACATGGTATTTTTCCGGGTGGGCGAGAATCGTTTTTGTGCTTTTCGTGTTGCCCGTGGTCGCTTTTACTTCAATCAGAGTCGCGCCGCCTTTGTATCTCGTCACAAAATCGACTTCCAACCCGCTGTCTTTGTGATAATAGTAAAGTTTTCGCCCCATTTTCGTGAAGATATCCGCCATAAGGTTTTCAAAGATAGCGCCTTTGTAGCCGTACAAATTGCCTTGCAGAATATCGTACTGCGTGCCGTCTTCGAGCATAGCCACGAACAAGCCCGTGTCTACCATGTAGACCTTGAACATGTCGTCAATCGCATTTCCGTCGAGAGGCAACTCTGGTATTTCGAGGTTGTAACAGCGCGAAATAATGCCCGCGTCTTCAATCCATTGTAAGCTCCCCTTAAACTTAGAAGCCGAGCCGCCCTTTTTGATTACTGAGTATTGGAATTTTTTATTTTCCTTGCTGAGTTGCTTGGGTATAGATTGAAAACATTCCTTTATGAGCGGTTTGTCGCTATCTTCGGCGTATTTGACCATATCGTCCTCGTAAGAGTGTACGATATCGCGTTGCATAGCCAATACGCTGTTCATTTGCTTCGTCGTAACGAACGTATCGACTACGGCGGGCATACCCCCGACGACCGTGTATTGAAGTAAAAGTTGTTGCATTTTGTTGTGCAAGGCTTTCGGCACGGGTTGCTCGTCGGCTAAATACTCTTTCAACTTGTCGATAATTTGCTCGCTTATACCGTTTGCCCATAAAAACTCTTCATAATCGAGCGGGTACATTTCAACCAACGTTTCCGACCCGACGGGAATCGATTTAGGCTGCTTGCCGTAGCCCTTAACGCCGAGAAGCGAACCTGTTCCTATAACGTCAAACCTCCCGTCCTCTTTAAAGAATTTAAGGGCTGTTCGCGCCTCCGGGCAATCTTGTATCTCGTCAAGAATAATAACGGTGTTGCCCGGCTCAAAAACCGCTTCCGGCAAAAGCGCGGACATAAGAATAATTAAGTTGTCTACTTCGAGCGAACCTTCGAATATCGAAATATAGTCGGGGTTCTTGAAAAAATTTAAATAAACTTCGTTTTTATAGTGTCCTTTTGCAAAAGCGCGCACGGAAAAAGTTTTTCCGCATTGACGGCAGCCCTTAATAACGAGAGGGCTATGGTCTGGCGTGTTTTTCCATTCGATTAGCGTTTGCTCTATTTTCCGTTTCAGCATTTTTACCGCTCCTTTAAGTGGCTTGTAACCATTATACACCAAACGAAAAAATTTTTCAAGCGACTTTTTGTCGTATCGCGCAACTTTTTCAAGCGACTTTTGTCGGATTTTAGTAACTTTTTCAAGGGAGTTTTTGTCATGTTACGCAACTTTTTCAAGCGACTTTTCAAAAACGCGGCTTTTTAAGGACTGCGGAACGGGTAAAAACCCGACAATTTTTAAATTTAAAATTGCTTCACGATTTGCAATGTTTTGCACAAAATATTGCAACTTAAACCGCCTTAAAAAGCAAGAGGTATGCTATTCAGGAAGAAAAAATGCCTTTCCGTGAAAAGGGTATTGACAAAATTGCGTTCTATGATAGAATAGTACCGTCATAAATCGCTCGGCGCGCTATGCCCTAAAACCGAACTTAGGGAAAGCAAATATAACGCCCCGCGATGGGAGAGGAAAACATGACGGAAAACAAAAAGTTAACTTTCACCGACTGCAAAACCGAACTTATTCGGCTTGAAAGTCAATCGGTCATCGTCACGAGCGGCATTACGGGCGGCAAGGACGATTGGTCCAACGAGCAAGGCAACAACGGGCTTATCGATAACGAACATCAAGTCGGTTGACGAAAGGAGGAGTATTTATGTTTAAAAATTTACGCAAAATAGTTTTGGGGCTTCTTGCGGTGTGCCTTACGGGCGCGCTCGGAGCGGGCGTTGCTTTCGGAATCGAAGCTCATGCGGAAGAGACAGTTGCGAGCGTGAGAGCTTTTAAGTCAACGCAAATCAACTTGAATGAAAGTATAACGGTAAGATATAATTTAACCGTTCCTGCTGGCTACACGGGCGCGGAAATGACCTTCACCGTCGGTGAAGGCGGCTCGCCGATAACCGCCGAGCCGAAAACCGGCTTAACGGAAGGGCAGAATATAACCTTTGAACTCAAAAACATAGGTCCGCAAAATATGGCGGACAAAATAACCGCAACCGTTACGTTCACCGGCAAAAACGGCGAAACGGACGTTGAAACGTACGAAATGAGCGTGAAAGAATACTGTCAAACGCTCCTTAAAAACGCCGCGGCGGGCAAAGCGGACGGAATAGACGCGCAAGAAAAATTCGACGCGCTAAAAACCCTTGCTTCTTCGCTTCTTGTTTACGGCGACGAGGCTCAAAAATACGTCGGTAAAGAGGCTACCTCTACAACGGGGCTTACCGTTGCGCAAAAGAATGCCGCGCTCAAAGCCCAGGCTTCCTCTTCGGACTTATCTTTCTCGGGCGAGGTGTATAAAGGTCTTTTATGGAGCGGCGCGACTTTGTGGTTCGGTAACAAAGTCAATCTTATTTATTATTTTAAAGCGGATTCCGCTCTTCAAGCTCAAGGCATGCTCGGCGTAAAGGTTGGCGAAAGCTTTATCGAGGCGCAAGTCGGCGAGACCGTTGACGGCTACACGGAATATTCCGCAACTTACGAAGGACTTTCCGTGACGGAGTTCGACTCGGTTATCGGCGCGAGAGTCGCTTACAAAACGACGGAAGGCGTTGTTACGGAAGTAGGCAAAACGGCAAATTACAGCGTAAAATCTTACGTTCTCCGCGCCCCCGAAGCCGACAAAGCCCTCGCCGAAGCCGCATATTCCTACGGCGTTGCGGCGAAAGCGTATACGGAAGCGTTGGGAAATACAAAAGCCCCCGCTAATCTCGGCGAAATGCTCGAAAAGGGTTATGGCGTAACTTACGGTACCGAAAGAGTTGTCGATTATGGCAACAATCTCGGAGCAAACTTTGTTTACGCCTCTACAACAGACGGCGCGTATGCGTATTTTCTTGGCGGTGGTGCTGCCACTTCCGTTACTATAACGAAGTATGATGTTGTTTCTAACACAAAAATAGCCACTTCGGCTCCTATCGGCGAAATAACCGAAGCAACCGTATATATGTTTGTAAAAGACAATTTTGTTTACGCTTATTCGGCTAAGCAAAATAAAACGTTCTGTTTGCCGACGAATTTTTCGAACAAAGCGACCGCGACTGAAGTTACTTTTAGTTTTACGGGCGTGAGCGGTACTATAAAAGGCGTTTATTATTCGAATACGAGAAAACAATACGCAGTGCTTGCGGGTGATAACATTTATGTTTGCGGAGAAGACCTTGTGGCAAAATATTCCTTTGCTGTTCCGTCTTCTCGTCCCGTAACTCAATATAACGGAACTACAGCTGAGGCAAAAGATAAAACCCTTTTCGGCGAAGACGAATATATCTATCTTAATTACTGGACGCAGGGAGGAGTTGCTCCCGCTATCGTAGCTTGCACGTTTGACGGTAGTTTAGTTACCATTGGTAAAATAGAAAACGATTATCACGAAAAGACTGATAGTCAACACAAACTTGAAAGCGTTTTGTTGATTAAAAACGAACTCTACTTCACTATTTTGAGTTGGAATAATGGTCATGTAGAAACGGGTAAGAACAACACCGCGCTTTTCAAAACGACTTTCGCTTATAACTTCAATATGTCTACGGGCGAATGTTACGAATTGAGCAAAGGTAAGATTGAATTAGCGAATAGCTTAGTAGAACAAATTACGGAAAACGGAATAACGGCTAATTTGCACGGATTCGTCATAAAAGACGGTTATGGGTATATTTCTTCCTCGGCAGGCGGCGATCAATTTAAGCCTACCCCGTTAAAAATAAACATTACGAAGTTTGACCTTGTAAGCGGAAAAACGATAGGTTATAAAACCGTTGATATCGGTTATTTTGTAAAAAGCAAGAAAACGAATGAGGACGGTACGGAAACGATAACTTACGTTCAAGTATGGGAAATTAAACATAACCTCTTTATTTATAAAGACGAAATTTATCTTACAAGCGTACAAGATAAAAAGCTTTATAAAACTTCTCTTGACGGCTTCACGACTTCAGGCGGAGAATTAACTGAAGTAACCCGCTTCTTTGGTGGGGCTACGACTTATGCCGAAGCTGTGGCTTACGACGAAACGAACGATAGATTTGCTGTTCGCGTAGGAACAAACCTTTACGTTGGTAAAAAAGATTCGCTACAAAGGGTTGCGACAACGGAAAGCGGAACGCTTACGGGGTTATACGCCGACAACGATTATATCTATGTCCTTTCCGAAACTAACGGTAAAACAGAAACCGCAGCTGTTCGCGTGATGATTTATACTTGGGACGGCGTTGCCGTTACGAGTACATGGAACACCGATATTAAGCCTATGAACGGGGCTAAGTTAAACAACGTTCAAGGCATGTCCGTAGCAAACGGCAAAGTTTACTTCCTTGTCTGCCAATGGGATAAAGGAACTACCAGTGATGGAATTGAAGTTTCTAAAGGCGCATACGTTGTTTCCGGTTATCTCGATATTTCTAAAATAGCGTAAAAAAATAAATGTCCATAACAAAACTTTCATCAAGTTTTTGGCTCTCCTTTTCTCCCCGTTTTGCTTAACGGCGGAACGGGGGTAAGGGGGAATTATGCGCAAAACAAGAAAAAACTTTTATAAAAATATAAGGAAAAAATATGAATAAGAAAGATAATTTTTTCACTAAGGCTTACGGGCATGTCGGCAAAGGGTGGATAATCAATCGTAGCATTTGCACGCTTGTTATTATCGCGCTTATAGTTGTAGTCAATATCGGCACGAACATAGCTTACGAATACAAAGACCAGCTTAACGCTTATCTTTTGACGCCTATCGTCGACACGAGCAAAATGGACCAGGCTCAAGCCGCTGCAGCCGAAATGGCTAAAAAGGTGGAAATCAACGGCGCAACGCTTTTAAAGAACGCCGATAACGTTTTGCCTCTTTCCAAAACCGAAGACAAAAAAGTCAATATTTTCGGTTTCGGTTCTGTAGACTGGGGCTATGGCGGACTCGGCAATGGCACGAGCGCGCAGGCAAGCCCCGAAACGGGCAACGTCAAGGACGTAACCGACTTAACCAAGGCTCTTACCCGTTACGGCATTTCCTATAACAAGGAATTGCAAGATTTTTATAAAGACTGGTGCGAACCGCTCAACGGCATAGCTTCGCCCAACACGCAAAATAGGGACGAAATATTCTCTCTCCGCGAACCTCCTTTCTCAAAATATTCGCAAACGCTTTTAGACAACGCCAAGGCGTACTCAAACGTAGCGATAGTCGTTCTTACCCGTTTCACCGCCGAAAGCCGCGACGCGGACAACCGCCAGCTCAAAGCGGGACCCGGGCAGAGCGAGGACAAAACCCGCCACTATCTTGAAATCTCCGTCGAAGAAGAGGATATGCTCAAGTGGGTGGGCAAAAACTTTGAAAAAACAATAGTTTTGATAAACACCGGCAACATAATGGAATGTTCCTTTATGGACACGATAGAAGGGCTTGACGCATGCGTTTACGTCGGTCTTACCGGCACGCAAGCCGCGGCTTCCATTCCCCGCCTTTTGTGGGGCGACGAACAGTTCTCGGGCAAGCTCGTGGACAGCGTTCCTTACTCTTTCGATTATTCCCCCGCAAGCTATGCGACTTGGTTCCAGACGGAAGCAGGTCCTAACTGGTACGGCGTTGATTATATCGAAGGCATTTACGTCGGTTATAAGTGGTACGAAACGGCGGCGCATGACGGCGTTTACGACTCCGTAGACAACACTTTTCTTTACGGCGAAAAAGCTAAAGGTTACTACGGAATAATGCAGTATCCGTTCGGCTTCGGTCTTACTTATACCGACTTCGAATGGACGGTTAAGTCGGTCAAATCTTTCGACGGCGAAAAGGAACTTGCCAACAACAAAATCACCGAAAACACCACTTTCGAAATTGTAGTAGAAGTAAAAAATATCGGCGAACAACCGGGCAAAGACGTGGTGGAAGCTTACGTCACCGTGCCTTACACCAAGGGCGGAATAGAAAAGTCTTACGTTTCGCTCGTGGGTTACGCCAAAACCGAAACGATAATGCCGGGCGCAACGCAGGAAGTTACCGTCAAAATCGACGCTTACGACTTCATTTCCTACGATTGCTACGACAAAAACAACAACGGCTTCAAAGGCTACGAGCTTGAAGCGGGCGATTACGAGATAAAACTCCAAACGGACAGCCACAATATTAAAGAGGCAATTTTACCGGGCAAAACCGCCGCGGAAGACGCTGTTTTCACTTTCAACGTTGCGGAAACAATAAAACTCCCGACCGACAAATACACGGGCGCGGAAGTCAAAAATCTTTTCACGGGCGACGACGCTATCGATGGATTTTCTCTCGACGGAATCGAATCCGGCTACAACGCGAACATCCCCTGGATGACGAGAGCCGACTTTAAGGACGGCTATCAAATTCCCGCGCTTACGGACGAGGTTAAAACCCGTTCTCTTTCGGCGGGCGCAAATGCAACTAAGAATTATTCCGCGCAGGAAGCTCTTGCTTGGAACAACGCAACTACCGACGAATTCGGCGAAGCCGTTCCGACCGAAAACCCGACTTGGGGCAAGGACAGCGGTTCGTATAAGCTTTGGGAAGTAAAGAACGGTAAAGCAGAAATCACGGAATTGGGCTTAAAACTCGGCGCGGACTACAACGACTCCGACTGGGATAAAGTTCTCGATTCTATCACTTATCGCGAAGCAATTCGTATTATCGGTAAATCTAACAATAAAACGAGCGAGTTGGGCTCGGTTGGCAAGCCGTATTATAGGAGTTATGACTCCATGATTCAGGTTAAGGGCTTTGCAAACTTACCTCGCGGCACGGGCAACCCGTCCACGATAGTGCTTGCGATGTGCTGGAGCGAAAAACTCGCTTACGAATACG
The DNA here is from genome assembly GCA_002405915.1 of Christensenella sp. UBA4636. Classification (GTDB taxonomy): domain Bacteria; phylum Bacillota; class Clostridia; order Christensenellales; family Borkfalkiaceae; genus UBA4636. The sequence goes on along the minus strand of DHMS01000042.1, from coordinate 23,774 downwards.
CAACTAACTTTGCAAACGAAATGATAACTTGCAACGTTAAAACGATATTCGCGCCCGGCGTAAACATTCACCGTTCACCTTTTGGCGGCAGAAACTGGGAATATTTTTCGGAAGATACGTATCTCACAACCCTTATGGGTTGCACGCTTGTCCGCGGTTTGCAGAACTACGGCTGCGGCGTTGAGATAAAGCACTTTGCGTTAAACGAAAAGGAATCTACCCGTACAGCTTCGTCATGGCTAACGGAACAAGCTTTGAGAGAAACTTATTTGAAGCCTTTCCATGACGCGGTTGTTAAAGAAAACGTAAACGGCATAATGTCCGCATACTCTTTTGCGGGCGCGCAGTGGACGGGCGGTAGCGTTGCGCTTTTAACCGGCGTACTTCGCAAAGAATGGAAGTTCAACGGTTACGTAGACACCGACTGGACGGTCGGCATGAACGAAAACATCGACGAACAGCTCCGCGCGGGCGGCGACCTCGGTATGGCTTCGGCTCTTACCACGGGTACGACTTTCGGCACGGAAGTAGGCGCGCAGTACGTCCCCGGTCTTGAAGATTCCTACAAACAGGAAAACGCGACCCCGAGGCTTCAGTGGCAAATTCGCAACGCGGTAAAACACATTCTTTACGGCTTTACTACTATCGAATATCAAAAATCGGTATACGTTCCCGCCGAGGACGAGTCGATTATGTCCTCGTTTACGATAGACCCGTGGGAATGGTGGAAGCCTGCGCTTACATGCTTGAACCTTGCCGTGTACTTCGGTTGCGCAATATGGCTCGTCGCGCTCTTTATGCCTACGGGCAAAAAGCAAAGCGAGCAAGGCGAAATTGCCGCGGCTTACGCCGGCGAACAGAACGAAAAGGAGGGCAATTAACTTATGAATAACAAAGTTATGACTTGGGCAAAAAGGATAACCCTCATCGTTCTCGGAGTTGCGCTTTTAGTGAGCGCGGGGCTTGTGTTCTTAACTTCCTATACGAGTTGGAACGATTATTATAAGCAAATGCTCATAAAAAAGGAGCGTTTCGACAAGGAACAGGAACCCGAAGTTACCGTGATGAACGGCATTCGCGTTTCCGTCAAAGACGGCGTCGGCTTCTTCAAAAACGGCAAAGCTTCCGCCGATAAAGCAAACTTTATCGTAGAGGGCTTGTACACTATCGGTAACGAAATCAATAAGCGCGATTACGAAGAGGAACTTTCCGCTTCCGACTATACTCTCACCGTTCCCGAAGACTTCGTGGAAAACGGCGGCGAATTGAAGTTTAACTTCAAAACGGAAGAGGAAAAGAAAGACGAAGAGGGCAACACCGTTTACGTAAAAGGCGATAAAGACAAGGGCGACAAGGTTGACAAAGACGGCTTTAAGCTTGACGAAAAGGGTAATAAAATCCCCGAAACGGTCATGATTTACGACTTCACCGAAGTTATGAATATCGAACTTTTAGACGTAAAGCTCGACCATATCGAAGTCACCAAGAACCCGTATCTCGTAGCTTACGCCGAGGGCGACAAGTTCCAAAGCGCGGGCATGACGGTGAACGCCGTTTATAACGACGGAAGCAAACTTGAAAACTTAGCCGTTTCCTTGCTCGATATTTCTAAAGAAGCTTTGACCGCGGAAGATAAAACCGTAAAACTTGCGTACAAGTACGGCGAAGCTGAAGAAGAAGTTATCTATGGCGAAGTACCGGTTACCGTTATGACGAAAGACGAATTCACCAACGGCGAACTTGAAAATCTCACCGTCATCGGCGACGTTTCGCTTGAAGTCGGCAAGGACGTTTCGAGCGTTACCCCCGTCGTTTACGCTTCCTATTCGAGCGGCAACTATATTAAGCTTAATGAAAGCGAATACAAAATTTCCGGGCTTAAAGGCGTTGCGGAATTCGGCAAAAAGTACAATTTGGTCATTTCTTCCGTCGCTTATCCCGAAATTAGCACGAGATTGTCGCTTTATCCGACTAAAAACCTTGCGGCTGAGCAAGCTACCATAAAGGGCGCGACCGCTTACGACGGCTACGTTAAAGACTTCGACAGCGGTGACTATATAGAATTCGTTTATAATTCGGCAACGGCAACCGTCGTTAACTTCTATCTCAATATGTCCAACGGCTACCTCGTTTACGAAAACGGCGCGTTCGTCGCTAAAGCCATAAACTTCAACGACTTCGCTTACGTTTCAGTCAACGGCAAGCTTAAACAGATTTCCTACGACTTCAAGTCGGGCGGACCTTACGAATATATGTCCGACGGACTTATGACTTTCGATAAGGTCTATATCGGCGCATACGCCGTTAAAGCGGGCGACAACCTCGTCAGAATTTGCTTCAAGGACAGCTCTTCCGGCGTAACCGCCTATTACGGACAATACGTTGCGGGCGCGATAGAAAAGCTCGAAGCGGCTACGGAAGTTGCGACTTCCGCCTATAATTCGCTCGGCGAATACGTTGTCGAATGCAAGGAAAGCGGCGCGACCCAAGCTTACAAAGTAACAAAAGAGCTTGAATGGGGCAGCTTCGGCATTTCTTCTGGCACCAACTGGATTTACGCCGCGGCTACCGACGGAGATTATATTTACTTCTATTCTAACTGTGCGGGTTCGGGCGACAAGCTTATCGGCACTCAGGGCGCGACGATTATTAAGTACGACCCGAGCGAAAAGGAAGTCGTTGCGTACTCCGCGACAATGAACTACGCGGGTGAAACAAACGCTTCGATTTTCACGCGCGACGATTACGTTTATTCGGTAGCTGCCGACGGAACGTTCATGCGTATTCCTACTTCCTTTACGGGCAACGGCACAGCAAAGGTTGAATACGTTCCCTCGTTCGCGTTGAGGAGCGAAAAAGGCGAAAACGTTAACGCAACGTTCAAATCCGTATATTACAACCAGACTTCGAGAAAGTATGCTGCGCTCTCCGGCGCAAACGTTTCTATCTACAACGCTAAGGGCGAGTTTGAAACGAGCTTTTCGGTAAAAGGTTCCGTTACGGTTAAAAAGCCGGACGGTTCCAATGGTAACGCTTCGGCAGCGAAGATAACGGGCGACGAAAATTATATTTACGTCGGCTACAAGAACAACGCTATCATAAACCCCGCAATGACGATTTACGACTGGTCGGGCAAGTTTATTGCCGACGTTCAGCCGACGAACACCGCGGACATTATGGGCTTTGCGACTACGGGAAGCACTAACGTTCAATCGATAGTTGCACTTGACGGCAGCGTTTACTTCACTATGGTTCGCTGGTCGGGCGGAAACCATTCGAGCGTTTACAAAGTCGAGGTCGCGGGCGGCGGCTCTTCGGAAGATAAGCCCGTCACCGAAAACATGGACTTGTACGAATATATCGATGCGTGCGAAGAAAAAGGAGTAACGCCGTCGTATATCAAAACTTCGCTCGGTTCTATTCAAGGCGTTTCCGGCTACGCGCACGGCTTGGCTACGGACGGCAAGTATCTTTATGTTTCGTATAACGACACAACCGCGAAAGGAAATACGTCGATTGCGAAAATCGAAGCCTCAACCGGTAAGTTTATCGGCAGAACGGTGACTTTTGAACGCGGCGGAGCTTGGAACAACGGCGATTACCTTACCTATATGGATGGTTACGTTTACGTCGTTCTTTCAAGCGGCAAAGTAAAACGCGTTAAAGCCGATTCGATAACTTCTTCTTCCGAAGCAGTTTGCGAAGATTACGACCTTAATATAAGCGGTTTAACGGCTAACAAGTTCGCTATGACTTATAACTCTTTGGTCGGCAAAATCGCCGTTCTTGCGGGTAACACGGTCTACGTTGCGGGCGCAAAATCCTTGACGGTAGAGTCGAGCGTGGCTTCCTCTCTCACTAAGCCGATGGGTATCGCTTCCGACGCGAACTACATTTACGCGTTCGACGAGAAGAATTCCCAGTTCGGTTCCGCGCTCATTAACGTTTACGACTGGTCGGGCAACCTCGTCAAAAAAGGCGTTGTCGTTCCTAACCTTATCGCAACCGAAAAGAGCAACAACGTTCAGCAGCTCTGCGTTATAAACGGCGAATATTACTTCCTTGTTTGCCGTTGGGGTTCGGGCGGCGAAATCGTTAAAGTCTCTTTCGACACTTCGATTTTGAAGTAATCGGATTTGCCGTTATGTAATGGCTGCGAAATTGTCAAAGTAAGTTTCTACAACTTCAATTTTGAAGTAGTTTTCACTCCTTAAAAGGCGGCGGCTTCGGCTTCCGCCTTTTGCTTTTGTTTCCATTGATTTTTCCCGCTTTCTCGTTTTTTCCCAAAACGCTTTTAAATCGTTTTACAAACATAGTCAATTATGTTAAAATATTAATAATTGAAAACCGACATTCCCCCTTGTGGGGAAGGGGGACCGCCGTCGCATCGGCGGTGGATGAGGGGATATTGAGTACGTCCTCTAAGCTCTCTCGCGCTTGCGCGAATATCGATTGCGCCTTTGGCGCAAATATCGAGCCGCCCCGCGGCTATATCGATTGCTTCGCAGAAGCAAATATCGAGCGCGCTCCGCGCGCATATAGACTTTCAATTATCAATTTTCAACTTATCATGCGGATATGGCGAAATTGGCAGACGCTTTAGGTTAAGGTTCCTGTGGGTAACACGATGTGCGGGTTCGAGTCCCTTTATCCGCACCTTGAGCGAATATCTCGGCACATATACGGGCTACGTGTCTTTTCGGTCTCGGTTACATACGCAAAGGTATGCGCCCTTCGACGCTCAAAGCCCTGTTGCCCGTCTCCGCACCAATCTATTCACTCAAAATTTAATAACAATATGCGGATATGGCGAAATTGGCAGACGCGCAGGTTTCAGGTTCCTGTGGGTAACACCGTGTGGGTTCGAGTCCCTTTATCCGCACCACCACAATAGACTGCCGCTTAAAGCGACGGTTTTTTATTTTTAAGTATAGCAAAATACGAGAACAAAAAAGCGAAAATGAGAATTGTAGTAAAAATCGGAACATCCACGCTGACGTACCAAAACGGAAAAATGAATCTTAGGCGCATTGAGGAGCTTGCACGCACGCTTGCGGACGTTTCGAACGCCGGCAACGAAGTTATCCTTGTGTCCTCGGGCGCGATTGCGAGCGGGGCAAGCAAACTTAGGCTTGCTACTAAGCCGCAAGAGCTTGCGCTCAAACAAGCCGCGGCGGCGGTCGGGCAGTGCGAGCTTATGTACGTTTACGATAGAACGTTTATAAACTACGACGTAACCGTTGCGCAGATACTTGTAACTCGCGAGGATTTATCGGACGAAATAAGACATTCAAACTTTTCAAACACCGTCGAAAAACTCATCTCTCTTGGTGTGTTGCCGATAATCAACGAGAACGACACGGTGTCCACAAACGAGATAAGCGTGGGCGATAACGACACGCTCGGCGCGCTCGTGGCGCAAAGCGTTAAGGCGGACTTGCTCGTACTTTTAAGCGATATCGACGGGCTTTACACCGCCGACCCGCACACCGATGCAAGCGCGAAGCTCGTGCCTTTGGTTGAAGAAATCACCCAGGAAATCGAAGTTTCCGCGGGCGGCAAAGGCTCGGAGTTTTCCACCGGCGGCATGGCGACCAAACTTCACGCCGCAAAAATCTGCATGGAATCGGGCGTGACCATGATTATCGCGAACGGCGAAAGCCCTTCCATAATCTATGACGCGGTGGACGGCAAACCCGTAGGTACAAAATTTTTAGGCAACAAAAAAAGAGCGTGAAAAGCTAATGAAAAGCACTATCGAAATTTTACATTACGCAAAAAAGGCTTCCGAACGCGCGTTTGAACTTACGACCGAGAGAAAAAACACCGCGCTCGCAAAAATGGCGGAATATCTTGAAAAATATTCGCCCGAAATTTTACAAGCAAACGATAAGGACGTTGAAGCTGCTAAAAGCTTTCTTTCGCCCGTAATGCTTGACAGACTTATGCTTGACGAAAAAAGAATCCGCGGCATGGCAGACGGCGTTCGCGCGCTCGTTGCGCTTGACGACCCCGCCTACAAAGTGCTTAGCAGTCACGTTTGCGCAAACGGGCTTGTCGTCGAAAAAACTTCGGTACCGTTCGGCGTGGTTGCGATAATTTACGAAAGCAGACCAAACGTGACTTCGGACGCGGCTGCTCTGTGCTTAAAAAGCGGCAATGCTTGCGTTTTACGCGGCGGCAAGGAAGCTTACGAAACTTCTTTCGCAATCGTCAACGCTTTGCGCCGTGCTTTAAGCGATTTAGGTGAGGACGAAAACCTTGTGCAGATGGTTGAGGACCATTCGCGTGCGGGCGCAACCGAGCTTATGACCGCGGTCGGTTACGTCGATTTGCTCATTCCGCGTGGCGGGGCGGGGCTTATCAACGCGTGCGTGGAGAACGCAAAAGTGCCGGTTATCCGCACGGGAACGGGCATTTGCCACGTTTTCGTCGACGAAAGCGCGGATATAGATAAGGCGTTAAGGATTATCGAAAACGCCAAAGCAAGCCGCCCGTCGGTGTGCAACGCCGAGGAAGTCTTGCTCGTTCACGAAAATATCGCGCCAAAGTTTTTGCCGTTGCTTGAAACTGCTTTAACGACCGAGCGCGAAAAACGCGGACTTACGCCCGTGAAGCTAAAATGCGACAAAGTCGCCTTAAAGTTCGTAAAAAACTGCGAAGAGGCGAGCGAAAAGGACTTCGATACCGAGTTTTTGGATTACATTCTTGCGGTTAAGGTCGTTAAAAACGTCAAAGGAGCGGTTGAGCATATCGCCAAACATTCGACGGCGCACAGCGAATCAATCTTGACCGAAAACGCAGAAAACGCGCAATATTTTACGCGCAAAGTCGATAGCGCGGCGGTTTACGTCAACGCTTCCACCCGCTTCACCGACGGCGGAGAATTCGGGCTTGGTTGCGAAATGGGCATTTCCACGCAGAAATTGCATGCTCGCGGTCCTATGGGGCTAAAAGAACTCAACACTTACAAATATATAGTAAAAGGCGACGGGCAAATTCGTTGACGAGTTGCTCTTTTGCAAAATTTAATAGAATATTGCAAAATTTAGGATATTAAAGAACGGAGGAAACAAAACATGAAAGCGGGATTTATCGGCGCGGGAAACATGGGCGGCGCGCTTGCGGAAGCCGTTAAAAAAGCTATCGGCGCGGCAAACGTTTTCGTTGCCGATTCTAACGAAGAAAGAACCGTTGCGGCGGCGAAAAGATTAGGCATAGAAGCGAGCGACAATCAGTATATTGCAAATTTTTGCGACGTCGTTTTTATAGGCGTTAAGCCGAATATCGTCGAAAAGGCTATCGGCGATATAGCGGAAGATTTACAAAAGCGTAAAGGCGTTCTGCTCGTTTGCATGGCTGCGGGCGTAACGGTAGAAAAAATTGAGAGTTACGCGGGCGCAAACGTTCCCGTAATTCGCATTATGCCTAACACTTCCGTTAAAGTCGGAGAGGGCGTTGTGTCGTACGTCAAAGGCAAATTCGTTACGGACGAGGAAGAAGAGAACTTCAAACTTTGCCTTAAAAAAGCGGGGGTCGTTAGAGAGCTTTCCGAAGCTCAATTAGAAGCCGCCGGCGCGCTTGCCGGTTGCGGTCCCGCGTTCGTGTATAAGTTTATAGAAGCTCTTGCCGACGCGGGCGTCGAGTGCGGACTTACGAGAGAAATCGCTACGCTTTACGCCGAACAAACCGTTCTCGGCGCGGCAAAAACGGCGGTTACTACGGGCGAGGACCCCGCAAAACTCCGCGGCGACGTTTGCTCCCCCGGCGGCACCACTATCGCGGGCGTTCACGCACTCGAAAAAGGTTGCTTTGCCGGTACCGTTATGGACGCGGTTAAAGCTTCCTACGACAAAACTTTTGAACTTTTGAAGAAATGACGATAACGGAAGAAATACGCGAAAAGCTTTTTTCTCTAAAAGAGGAAGAGTATAAAAAATTTACCGAAAAGATAGTTTTTACCGAGTATGAGATTTTGGGCGTAAGGCAACCAACGCTTAAGGCTTTGGTAAAAGATTTTTCAAAAAGCGGGGCTATAACTTCGTTTTTAGCCGATTTGCCGCATAAGTATCACGAAGAAAATATCTTGCATTGCTACCTTTTAGCAAACGAAAAGGATTTTGAAACGGCGGTCGAAAGCGTTGAAAAACTTCTTTCGTTCACCGATAGCTGGGCGGTTACGGACTGTTTAAAAATAAAGTGCTTTGCTAAAAACCTTGATAAGCTTTACAAAACCGCTTATAAATTTATCGATAGCGGAAAGCCTTATACGGTAAGGTTCGGCATAAAAATCCTTATGGATTATTATCTCGGCGAAAATTTTAAAAATGAGTTTGCCGAAAAGGTGAACGGTATAAAATCGGACGAATATTATGTAAAAATGATGCAGGCTTGGTACTTTGCGACCGCGCTTGCGAAAAATTACGACGAAACCGTAAAATTTATCGAACGCGGGCTTGCAAATACTTGGGTGAATAATAAAGCCATACAAAAGGCTCAGGAAAGTTCCCGCGTGAGCGAGGAGAGAAAGCAATATTTGAAAACTTTGAAGAGGTGAGATTATGACCGACAAAGTAAAATCTTACGACAAAGCCGAAAGGCGAAAGGAAAAACTTAAATCGCGCGTGACGGAAATCGACCTTATAAGGGGTATTTGCGTTATCCTTATGGTTATCGACCACGGCTTTTACGATTTGTTCGGCGTTCTCCCTTATGTTTTTGACGGTTATCCGCCGGCAGACGGCTTTTGGCACAACGCTTATAGTTTTTCTGTCTTTTACTGGAGTTGGGACGTGCGCGTAGTCGTAAGATACGGCGTTATAGCGTTGTTTTTAGTGATAACGGGCGTGTGCTGCTCATTTTCGCACAGTAACTTAAAGCGCGGGCTAAAATTGCTTGCGGTTGCCATGCTCGTAACGCTTGCTACTTTCGTTGCCGGTAAAATTATGGACGATACCGAACTTTTGATAACTTTCGGAATACTCCATTGCATTTCGCTTGCGCTTCTTTTATGTTCTTTGATAGAAGTCTTTACGCAAAACCGGTACGTTTACGCAGTTATAGGCGCACTTATGATTATAATAGGCGCGTTCACGATAGATACGACTCCTTATTTTTATAGCGACGCGCCTAATATCGTAGTCGCCGTTTTAAGGCAGATTATCGGTAGGGGGATGTTTGGTTCGGACAGTTATTCCTTCCTCGTGTTCGGCGGGCAAGTTGTGTTCGGCGTCGCGCTCGGCAAATTTTTGTACCCGGAAAGAAAGCCGCTTTTGTTTAAAAAGGGCTATTCGAACAACCCCGTTACTTTTATAGGCAGACACGCGCTTTTAGTGTATGTCGCTCACCAGGTGATTTTGCCTGTTCTTTTAGGGCTTATCCTTTTGATTTGCGGCTTTAAACTTGCGTTATAAAAGATAAAACACAATAAAATTAAACCCGTCGAAAAGTCGAGATAATCGACCTATCGGCGGGTTTTTAGTTTTTTTTTGTAATTTAAAGGTTTTTTTCGCTGTCTTTTTTGCTGCTACCGGAATAGTATTTTTTGATTACGCAGAGATGTAAGAGGTATTCGATTTGTCCGTTTAACGAGCGGAAATCTTCTGCCGCCCATTCGGTTAATTTTTCGTAGAGGTTGTTAGAAAGTCTTAACGGAATTTGCTTTTTAATTTCGCTCATCAGTAAATCGACCCCGAGTTTACTACGGGTTGAGCGTCGCGGTTGCCGCAGAGAACGACTAAGAGGTTGGAAACCATAGCCGCTTTGCGTTCCTCGTCAAGCTCTATAACGCCGCTTTTCTTCAATCTTTCGAGTGCCATTTCTACCATTCCGACCGCGCCGTCTACAATCATTTTTCTTGCGTCGATAACCGCCGAAGCCTGTTGGCGTTGAAGCATAACCGCCGCTATCTCGGGCGCGTACGCAAGATAGGTTATGCGCGCTTCGATGATTTCAAGCCCCGCGTTGGCGACTTTTGACTGTATTTCGTCCTTTATACGGTTAGCGACAACTTCGCTCGAACCTCTCAAACTTCCTTCGTCCGCAACGCCGTCGCCCGTGGTGTCAACGTTGGGCGCAACGTCGTAGGGGTAAATTCTCACGATGTTTCTAAGCGCGCTGTCGCATTGTAGCGAGAGGTATTCCTTGTAGTTGTCTACGTTGAACACGGCTTTCGCGGTGTCTACAACTCTCCACATAACCGCAATGCCTATTTCGACGGGGTTGCCGAGGCAGTCGTTTATCTTTTGACGATTGTTGTTGAGCGTCATTATTTTAAGCGAAATCTTTTTGTCGAAGGTGAACGCCGCTGCTGTCTGAATGTCTGCGCCCGCGGCTTCGGCGGCTTTGCTCGAAACGTCGCCGCTCTGTTTAAGCTTAGTCGCCGCGGCGGGGTTTACCGCTTGGCAAAAAGGGTTAACCCAGAAAAACCCGTCCGTTTTAATCGAGCCGTAATACTTACCGAAAAGCGTTAAAACCAAAGCTTCCTGCGGGCGAACTACTTTTAATCCCGCAAAGAGGAACAAACCGACGATGCCGTACAGTATGCACACAATTAAGAGTGCGCCGTAAAGCCCCTCCGCCGCGCCGTCCGCGGCTTCGAGGTGAGTCGTCGCCGTAACGATTCCGATAATCGCGAGAGCGTACAACAAAATGTTGACTACGAGAACGGTCATGCCGTTCGGTTTTTTGCAAATTACTTTTTCTTCCATTTTTAAATCTCCTTTGGATTTTGATATTAAAATGATATCATATTGATTTTATAAAGTCAAGCTAAAAGAAGCAAAAAATTCAAATATAGACGCTTACTCCCTTGCAAAAAAAACTAACCTATGTTAAAATACGTATACAAATATATATAAGGGTAGATTTCGCTTACGAACAAAAGGAGGAAAAAAATGAACTCTTCGATAGTGAATTTAATTTTTTTAGGCGTAATAATAGTTTTTGCCGCGGTTGGCGCGCTAAAAGGGCTTAAAGACGGGCTTTTTAAGTCTCTTATAACACTTGCGTGCGTAGTCGTTTCTGCAGTCGCGGCGTTTATTTTAACGGGAGTAATAGCCGAAAAATTCGCGCCGGTCGCCGCGGAAAAGCTCTCTGAATTTTTACAAAGCGGTGAGGCGGCGGATATTGCGGCGGCTTCGCCGAGCTTAAGAGAATATCTCCCGATAGTCGCAAGCGCGCTCATTTCGCCTTTGTGCTTTCTTGCGCTTTTTATCGTTTGCAGAATTGTTTTCGCCATAATCGGCGGGATAATAAAATTCATATTCAAAGCTTTACCGACTATTCCGTCTTCGCGGCTATTCGGTATGGCTGTATCCCTCGTTGCCTCACTCGTCGCCGCGGTGTGCCTTCTTATGCCGTTCGCGGGGTACTTAAACGCCGCTTCTACGTATTATACAAAGCTTGAGGACGGCGGTGTTATAACAGCGACCGAAGAGGGCAAAAATTTAGAAGATATCATTAAAAACAGCAAGGACAAAACGGGCGTTAAAATAGTTTACGGCTTGACCGGTAAATTCTTCGACGGATTTTTGGAAGTCAAAAAATCGGACGGAAGTAAAGTTTCGCTTTACACCGAGCTTGACGCCGTTTGCGCCATAGTGCCGCACGTTATGGATTTAACCGAAACGGATTTTTCCGACGTAGCGAACATAAACGTTCAACCGGTGTACGACATAATAGAGGACTTGTCGATGTCGGCGGAAATAAAGAGAATAGTTGCCGAAGTGCTTTCCGCCGCGGCGACTAAGTGGAAAAACGGCGAAGAATTTATGGGTCTTAACATAAAAGATTCTCTACCGGAAGAGTACAAAAATTCGCTCGACGCGTCTTTGGAAAAGCTTTCAAACACGACTTTCGCCACCGTCGAAGCCGACTTAACCGACTTCGCGCACGCGACGGAAGCCTTGGTGAAGCTCTATAAGTATACCGAAACGCTTTCTTCCGCCGACGGAACCGCCGAAAAAGCCGCTTTAGAACTCGGCGACGCATTAAAAGCGTTGACCCCGGGCGCGGCGGACATAATAGGCGACGCCGTTAAAACGATAATTTCAAACGATTTGGGGTTGAGCGACGGAAACGCCGAAACGGTGGGCGATATCGTGAAAGATTCGCTCAAAAAGGTTGCCGAAACGGAAACGGACGAGGAAAAGGAAAAAGAAGCCGAGGCTTTGTCCGAAATAATCAACTGCGCGACCGATACTTCAAAAATCGCCGCGAACGCCGATAAGCTTGTTTCCGCGGTAACTTCTTCGGAAGTTATAAAAGCCGCGGTCGAATCCGCAGCGAAAGCGGGCGCGGGTATAGTCGTGGACGATAAGACAAAGAAAGAAATTCTTGAGGCGGCTTCCGCTTACAAGTCGGGCGAGGGCGTGACCGATGAGCAGAAACAAACGGTCGATTACCTCTTAAAACTTTTCGGGTTAAAGTAAAATGCTAAACGACTTTGAAGAAACGGCTAAAACGAAAGCCGCGCGCGAAAATTTTTTAAACGGCGCAAACTGCTCGCAAGCCGTTCTAAAAGCTTTTGCGAAAGAAACGGGGCTTAGCGAAGAACTTTCGTTAAAACTCGGCTCGTCGTTCGGCGGCGGCATGGGCAGAATGCGCAAAACTTGCGGCGCGCTCACGGCGGCTTTTATGGTTGCGGGGCTTGTAAAAGGTTACAGCGAATTAGGCGATATCGGGTTAAAAGGCGAACATTACGCGCTTGTGCAGAGCATGGCGAAAGAGTTCGAAAAGGCTTTCGGTTCGACGGAATGTAAGGATATTTTGAAAACGAACGACACTTCGCCGTACCCGACTCCGCGTTCCGCCGACTTTTACAAAACGCGCCCGTGCGGCGATATCATAGCGTTTTCGGCAAAGCTCGTCGAAAATTTCGTTTTTGATAAAAAATGCGAATAATCGACTTATAGGGCGACTTTTAATATAAAAAAAATAGCAAAAACCGCAAAGAAATCAGTGATGAACAGTAAAAAGAAATCTTACGTTTTTAACGCCGTAATCATCTTGATTGTAACCGCGCTTTCCGTGGTGTATCTCGTAAAGGACGGCACGATAAAAAACGAAAACTTAAAAAACGTCACGGTTTTTTCGGTGGCGGCGGTCGTGGGCGTGTACCTTTTATCGATGCTCGTGTGGGCGTTGGCGGATTATTTTGCCGTCAAAGGCACGCTGAAAGATTGGAACTTTTTAAAAAGCTTCAACGACCTTATTTACGGCAAGCTCGCTTCTTCCGTAACCCCGTTAAAAAGCGGACATTTTCCTATGCGCGTTTACTGTTACGCGCGCTACGGTTATTCTTTTTACGAATCGTTAACCGCGCTTTCAATGTGCCAGATTGTGGCTTCTGTCGCAAGCTTTTTTAATTACTTAGTCGTTTTCATAATCGCGACCGCGCAAAAATTGACGGTAAGCGTAAACGGCTCCGTCATCGGGCTTAATATAGTCGTTTTAATAGGCTTGATATTCCACTTTTTGACAATCTGCTTTGTGTGCGCCCTTGCGTTTATCTCGCCGTTGCAAAAAGTTTTCATCAATCTCGTTTCTAAAATAAAATTCCGCAACAAACAAGAAAAACGCGCGGAGTATATCGAGAGCGAAACGCTCAAATACAAAATTTACAAAGAACAAATAATCGCGATGAGCAAGGCGTTTTATAAATATATCCCCGCGGTTTTGGTATACGTTATATATATGTTTTTAACTTCTTCGCTAATTTACGTGGCTTACCTTGCGGTGAGCGGAGCATGTTTTACCATTAAAGATTTCTTTTCTTACTATCTTTTAACGATAGGCGCGGCGTACATTACCAACGTTATTCCCATCCCGGGAGCCGCGGGCAGCAGCGAAATCGTGTTCGGCTTGCTTTTTAAGGAAGTTATCGCCGCAAACGTTTTGGGCGGCGTGCTTTTAGTGTGGCGCATAGGCTCCTATTACGTTCCGCTCGTTCTCGCGATAATAGAGTTTTATATAAGTCAAGCGGTTTTTTCGGCGGCGGACAGGAAAAAGCTTCGACAAAAGGACATTCATGGCTAAACGAAAGAAGAAAGAGGTCGCGAAATTTAGACCAATGCAGATTGAAAAACAAGTGCGAAGCCCTATGCTTTCGGCTTCTCGCTTCATATTCGTTGCGCTCGCAATTATTATGCAAGTCGCGCTTACCGTCGCGGTAATGACCGCTATAACCACAAAATATATATGGTTTATGATATTTACGCAGGTCGTAGGCATACTGCTTTTTCTCTACGTAATGACGAAGGACGGACCCGCGGTCTATAAAATCCCATGGATTGTACTTTTCTGTTTGTTTCCGTTCGCCGGCATAATAATTTACCTTTCGTTCGGGAGAATACCGTCGTTCAACAAAAAGTATTTAAAAAGAAGCGTTAAACATGAAAAAATCGACGTTTCCGAAATAGACGAGGACGCAAACCTTATCCGCTACGTTGCCGCTTCTTACGGCGCAAAGCCGAGCGACAAAACGACTTGCGAATATCTACCCGACGGCGAAACTTACGCGGGCAGACTGCTCGAAGAATTAGCGACCGCGCAAAAATACGTTTTCATAGAATACTTCATCATCGAGGACGGCGAACTCTGGCGGCAGATTTATTCCGTTTTAAAGGAAAGAATGGACGCGGGCGTAAAGGTCTACTTACTTTACGACGACGTCGGAAGCATTAAAAAAGTACCGGTAGGGTTTAGGAAAAAACTTGTGAAAATGGGCATAAACGCGAAAGTTTTCAGAAGGTTTTTACCCATTGTGTCGGCGCTCCACAATAACCGCGACCACAGGAAAATTGTCGTTATCGACGGCAAAAAAGCCTTCACCGGGGGGCTTAACCTTGCGGACGAATACGTCAACATAACGCATCCTTTCGGACGTTGGCTCGATAACGGCGTGTTTTTAGAGGGCGAAGCGACGGACGAATTCGTCAAAATGTTCATTTCGCTCTATAATATCGCGGGCAAGGAAAAACTCGACGAAGCGGAATTCCTTGTCGGTCACGAAGAAACGACTAAGCGCGGACTTCTTCTTCCGTTCGGCGACAGTCCGTACCCCGTGGACACCGAGCATATCGGCGAAAACGCTTATCTCGAAATAATCAATTCCGCGCGCAAAACGCTATATATCACGACTCCGTACTTCGTCGTCGACACGAATATGACGGAAGCCATAAAAAGCGCGCTTTTACGCGGCGTTAACGTGAAAATCATAATTCCGGAAATCCCCGACAAAAAGCCTGTGTTTTCGGTTACAAAGCACACGGTCGCGATGCTCAAAGCTTACGGCGCGGAAATCTATATGTACAAAGACGGATTTATCCACGCAAAAACCGTCGTGGGGGACAATAAGCAAGCGGTAGTAGGCACGGTGAACATGGACTATCGCTCGTTTATCCACCACTACGAATGCGGCGTTGCAATGTACAAAACCAAGTGCATACGCGACATTGCGGAACATATCGACGCGCTTATCGAAACCGATTGCAAACTTTGCGAGGACAAAGACTTAAAGCTCAAATTCGGCGAGAACCTAATAAGGGTTTTAATCACCGTTTTCGCTCCGCTAATGTAAAAAAGAAAAATGCTTTCTGCTGAAATTCAGTTGAAAGTATTTTTTATTGTTTGCCATTATTTGGCAAATCTAAAAATATTTTTTGTTTAAACAGTTGATTTTTCGTAAAAAAATTAGTATAATATTATTATAATTGCAAAAATAAGGCAAACGGAGAATAAAAATGCTGTTGAATTTTTCATTTAAAAACTTTAGGTCGTTTAAAGATTTAAGTAGTTTGGACTTAAGACCCGCTAATATACGCGATATTCCGTACAGCGTATTAAAAACAAAAATCAATAAAGAATATAAGGCTTTGTCGTCTTCCATTATATACGGCGCAAACGCAAGCGGGAAAAGCAACGTTATTTTAGCTTTTGATTTTCTTAAAGAACTTATTATAAGCGGAAATATAAGAAATCAAAGAAGCATTCCCGTTGAGTTGATACCTTGCTTTTTTAACAAAAAAGACGAAACTATCGACTTTGCAATTAAATTTATAGAAGATAATTTTGTGTTTGATTATTCGATTCAAATAGGAAATGCAAAGTTCTTGTCCGAAGAGAATAATCCTATAATAGAGAAGGAAGTATTAAGCGTAAACGAGGAAAAGGTTTTCGAAAGAGAAGAAAAACAAATAACTTATTTGGAGTTAACCGAAAATGAAAACACGGAAACTTCTGCCGTTATAAAAGAGAAAGCAACTTCGAGCTTGTTGAGCGACGAATTGTTTTTAACTAACGGTTACAAAACCCTTGTAGATACGGCGGCTTATTCTACTATATTGAAGTGGTTTAAAGAAAAATTGATAATAATTTCAAACGTAGACTTCGTTTCTTCTGCACCGAGGTTTGATTACGAACAAATAGGCGAGGCGGCGGACGATAAATTTAAACTTTCCGATAAGATTATCAATGAAATAGCAAATGAAGCCGGGGTTAATTCTACCGAGATACGCTTTTTAAAATCGGATAACGACAAGTTACCGCAAGCTTTTTCTGTGATAGACGGCAAGGGTGTTGTCGCTCGGTTTATCGAATCGGCGGGAACAATGAAAATGATTAACTTTTTACCGTTGGTTCTTTCCGTTATGGTTAAAGGCGCAACCTTAATTGTAGACGAGTTGGATTCGTCTTTACATCCTTCTGCAGTTTTTAGCATTATAAACGCTTTTCATAACGACGAATTAAACGTAAATAAAGCGCAACTGATATTTACTTCTCACAATCCGATTTATCAAAAGGCAAAAGTTTTTAGACGCGACGAGATAAAATTCATCGAGAGAGATAAAACCTCAAGCAAGATATATAATTTATCCGATTTCGGAACTTCAGGAAAAGGGCAAGTTAAAAATTCTACCGATATAATGAAAAATTATTTAACGGGAAAGTATGGGGCTATCAATTTTGTCGATTTCAGTCAGGTAATAGCTGATGCTTTACAGCTAAACGGTTGCAAGGGGGGCTTGCAATGAAGTACTTTATTTCCTGTGAAGGCGACACGGAACGATGGTATCTTGAATGGTTGCAAAAGGAGATAAACGGCGATAGCAGAACTAAGCAGAAAGTTGAATTTGTTTTCAAAAATATTATGCCGTCGTCTTTTGCTAAATCTAATATAGGCACGTTTACGAAAGAGATGATTGCGGGGTCTTATTTTTGCAGAATTCAAGATATAGAGGATTATTCCGATTACCATATTAAAAAGTTTGAAGATTTGTTGGAATCAACCAAAAGAGCAAGGCAGTTATTCAAAAAATACAGCTTCCTTATCGGTTATTCTAATTATACTTTTGAAGTATGGATAATTGCGCATAAAGCGCAGGTAAAGTCCGTTGCAAACAGAAGTCAATATTATACGCAAATAAATAAGGCGTATAATAAAAGCTTTATAAGTAATGACGATTACAAACATAAAAAGAATTTTGAATCGGTTTTGAAAATGCTTTCGTTGGATGACGTTATAAAAAATGCTTTACCGGAATGCGTTCGTTTCAGAAATGTAAATTATGAAAATAATAAGAATTTAATTCAATCAAAGTATGGATTCGGATACATAAAAAGCGATCCCGACACTACTTTAGACGATTTTATAAAGATTGTGTTAAAAAATGCGGGACTATTGTAAATTTTAAACAACAAAAATTCCCGTTCTTTCGGTTGTGGCGAAAGAACAGGGATTTTTTTGTTATCTTTTTTTATTTTTTTTGATTTTATATATCTATGTTTACCGAGGATTTGAGGAAGGAACGGTACTTCTCATAGACGAGAGAGACCGATTCCGCCGTTAAGGGGTTGGAAAGTTTTAACGGTTGATAAACTTCCGATAAATAGTGACTTGCACCGTAGGAAACGACTTCGTTATATAGCTCGATTGCGTTGTCGTTCGCCCAGATTTCGGACGAGAAGAGGAGGGAAACGACGTAACTTATGCAATATCCCGGGACTTGGAAAACGTGCGTTATGTCGTAGTAATTATACGAGCTGTCCGCAATGTAACGACTCTTTACGTCCGTAAAAGTCTTTTCGAAAAAGGCTTGCGTAAGCTCGCTTTCTTTGGCGTTGTAAACGATATATTCGAATTCGTCGAACGCGCAGTTGGAAAGGAGCGCCCAAAGACAATCGTAAATTTTAATAAAAGCGTAGGAGTCGAAGCACTTAATGCCGTAACGCTTGAACAAGCTTTCGACTGCCGGTAGCGTGATTAGCTCGAAGCATTGCGAATGGGTTTCCAAAAGGTCGTAGTTGGAAGAACCGTCGCCGGCTTTTTGTTCGTCCTCGTTGAAAAGGGCGTTAAAATGCCCGAACTCGTGAATGATTGTGGAGAGGTCCACGCCGATACTGCCGTAACGATTGATAAACATAAACCCGTCGCCGTAAGCGGCAAAGTCCGCAACGTAGCTCGTGTTCATTTTGTTTTCGCTTACCGTAAAATCGTAAAGCCCTTTTTGCATGAGGTACTGCCAGCTATTATACATCGAAGAATCGGTGTTCTTAATGATATACGGCATGTACTTTTTAATCTGCGCTTCGGTGAGCGCGACGGTGTAAGCGGAAGAAAAGTTTCTGCTTTGATTAGTCATATAGTTGTACGCCGCGACGAATTTTTGTCTTACCGCTTCGCGCGTTTCGGTTACGTCGTCGGGAGTGTAATCTCTGCCGAAAGTTTTATCGTAAGAATAGTCGAGGTAGTTTTTGTAAGGCTTGCCGTCATCGTCCGTGTAAAGCGTTGCCACGGCGTTTCTCGTAATTACGAGGTTTTTGTAAATTTCCGCCATTTTAGCGGATTTTTCCGCGCCGTTTTCAAGCGCGCAAGCCTCGGAATATTGACGGAGATATTCCGTCTCTTT
Organism: Christensenella sp. UBA4636; assembly: GCA_002405915.1. Classification (GTDB taxonomy): domain Bacteria; phylum Bacillota; class Clostridia; order Christensenellales; family Borkfalkiaceae; genus UBA4636. Next base: position 4,866 of record DHMS01000042.1, on the reverse strand, counting down.
TGCTTCGAGGTCGATTATCTCTTGGCTTTTAGTCGTGTTGGCAAGCATTTGCTCGGCGTACGCTTCGCCGGTAAGTTCGATAAGGTCGTTTTTGTAGATTGACTTAAAAAGGGTTTTTTCAAGCTCTAAAACATCGTTCGTGAACTTGTTTAAAAAGGACGAAATGTAGGCGTAACGCGTTTGCGCGGCTTCGTCCTTTATGTTTTTGTTCGCCGCGATTTCCGCAACTACGTAGGACGTGTTGGCTTCGTACAGCGCGTAAAGAATATCGCTGCGTTTTTCTAAAATCTCGTTTTTGTTGCCTTCCGTTTCCGAAAGGGTTTTTATTTCCGCTATCTCGTTATAGAGTGCTTCCTCGTCCGGCTCGACGTATTTCCTTGCCGAAAAGGACGGGGAGAAAGCGGGATATCTGCCGTCGAAAAGTAGAGAACAACCGCTCAAAAGCGTTGTGAGCGACAGTATGACGACGAGAATAATAGGAACAATTGTCTTTTTAAGTTTCATGTTAAAATTCCTGCTAAATCGATATTTTTTCTTTAATATGTATATTGTAACACATAAGGAAATAAAATTCAATCTTTTTCCGTTAATTATTTTTTTTGCCGAAAACGCTTTACAAGGGGCGTAATTTTGTGCTAATATGAAAAAAAGAGATTGTATCGTCGTTTAGGAAACGACGAGGGGGGCGAAGCGGCGAATGCCGCTTCGCAAGACAAAAAACTATTAAAAGCAATTTTGCAAAAAAACACTTTAACCGGACAAAATACAATTAAAAGGAGTACGCCGCACATTATGTTTTGCGTTGCTATAATCGAAGACGAAAAAAGATACTCGGACCTTTTGAGAGAATATATCGACAGATATGCGGGAGCTACGGGGGAGCAGTTTGAAACGCGCGTTTATTTCGACCCGTTCACGTTCCTCGACAATTACAAAAAGACAGATATAATCTTCATGGACATAATGATGCCGGGTATGGACGGAATGGAGACGAGCAAGAGGCTAAGAAAAATGGACGCGGACGTCGTGCTTATCTTCGTCACGAATATGTCCAAATACGCGATAAAAGGTTACGAAGTGGACGCGTTCGATTTCGTTGTTAAGCCCGTGTATTACGAGGACCTGAAAATCCGCCTCGACAGGGCGATTGCCAAGCTGAGAAACAAGCCCGAGCAGAAACTTCTCGTTTCGACGGGTAGTTCGACCCTCGTTTTAAGAGCGGAGGACGTTAAATATATCGAAATTTTTTCGCATAAGCTGACGTATCACACGACGGGCGGGGATGTAACGGCTTACGGTTCGCTCAAAAAACTTACGGCGGAGTTGCCGGAGGGGCAGTTTTTGAAAGTCAACAAAAGCTTTATCGTAAACCTAAAATACGTAACGAGAATAGAGGACTTTGACATTTACCTCGGCAAAGAGGCTATACCGATAGCGCAAAAGAAAAAGCGCGAAATCGAAGCCGCGCTTGCGAAATTCCTCGCCGAGGGCAAAATATAATGGCGGAAACAAATCTTTCTTATTATAAAATTCTGTTCGTTGCCGAGCTGTTGGTTGCGGAGTTCATATTTTTCAATCGCTTGAAAAAGCGCAAAGGTTTTTGTTGGAAGTATCCGCTTGCTGTTCTTTTTAACTTCGCGTTCGTCGTATTCTTTCCCGTTTTAAGTTATAACGCCGTTTACTGTTCGATAATGTTTTTGACGATTTTTGCGGCGAGCTTGGCTTCGATGGCGTTTTGCTACGACGAGAAATTCGAAAACTTATTGTTTTGCGGCATAGCGGGGTATTCGACGCAGCATGTAACTTACGAAATGTACAATCTCATACTCGTCGTATTCGATTACAATTATAACGGCGGAAACATTTATTCCGAGGGCAAGGATTTCTTTTCGATATTCTTCCCTAACCCGTTCATAATAATGATGTATCTCGGGTTGTACTTTGCGGCGTACTCGGGCGCGTACTTTCTGTTCGGCTCGCGCATAAAAAAGGACGAAGAATTAAAGCTAAACAATATTTCGCTCCTCGCAATCGTCACGATTGTTATCGTTGTAGACGTTATCATGAACGCCGTTCTCGTGTATAACTTCCCGTCTCTCGAAGATAAACCGCTCGAAAAAATGCTCAGAATAATACTCGGCTCGTACAATATTATTTGTTGCTTTTTGGCGACGTATATGCAGTTTGAAATTTCTTTCAGGAAACGGCTCGAGGACGAGCTGGAAATCGTCAAGCGGCTGAGGCACAAGGAGCAACAACAGTATAAAATTTCTAAGGAAAATATCGAACTAATCGATATGAAGTGCCACGACTTGAAGCACCAACTTGCGGCAATCGGCGCGGGCGAGAAGCTCCCGAAAGATTACGTGGAAGAGATAAACCAAACGATTTCCATTTACGACTCGTCGATAGATAGCGGCAACGGCGCGCTGAACGTTGTTTTGATGGAAAAAAGTTTGAAGTGCGCAAGCGAACATATACGGCTAACTTGCGTTGCGGACGGCTCTCGGCTCGATTTTATGGCGGAAGGATATATTTATTCGCTGTTCGGCAACCTAATGGACAACGCAATCGAAGCATGCATGCAAGTGGAGGAAAGCAAGCGAACGATAAACGTGAAGGTCGGCGAGGAAAACGGGGTTGTAAAAATTTCCGTGTATAATTATTTTAAAGGGAACCTCGTTTTTAACGGTTCGCTGCCGAATACGACAAAGGAAAACAAGCACTATCACGGCTTCGGTTTAAAGTCCATTCGTTACGCGGTCGAAAAGTACGGCGGAAAAATGGAAATTTGCCCGAGCGGCAATATCTTCGAAATAAAAATCGAAATTCCGTTGCCGAAAACGGGTGAGAAAAACGTTTAATTTAAGAACGCTTGTTTCGCAATTTTGCGAAAATCTCAATTTTGCGAAACGAGATTGAAAAAAACTCGGCTTGCCTTATTTTGCAAGCCGTTTTTTATTGTGAAAATTTGTGCTTTTCGATAAAAAATTTTATCAAAAAAGACTTTAAAGTCGAAAAAGAGGACGTTTACGTCAAAGCATATTGACGAAAAACGGTTTTATAAAATAAAATGTTTTCGCTAATAAAAGCCGAAAAGGCTCGGCAAAGGAGTACAAAATGAAAGTTTCAAGTAAAAAGAGCTTCGAAAAGTGCGTTACGGAAGTAATGGACTTTTCAAAAGAATCCGTTATCGCAACGAGCGGATTAGACCCCATCGAGGGCGAAGAACAACAGTTCCCCTGGGAAGTAGGCATTAACAAATAAGGAGAGGTGGCATTATGAAATTAAGAAATTTATTTTTAACAGTTCTTTTAATGGCGTTCGTAACTACGGGCGTTGTCGGCGGCGCGGTCGCCGTAAAGAAAGCTAACGCGGCAGGGGAAAACGTAGCGAAGTTCACCGAAGTGAACCTTTCCATAAGCGAAGACTTCACTATGAAGTATTACGTGAATTTGCCTGTCGGCGCAAAAGACGTTTCGGCTACGTTCTCTATCGACGGAGTTAAAGACGCAGAGGGCAAGGTGATAGAAAGAACGATCGGCGTTTCGACGGAAAACGGTAAGGACTTTTTTGCCTTTGACGGAATAACTCCGCAACACCTCGGTAAAGAAATAAAAGCGACCGTAAATTACACGTTAGATAATGAACAGAAATCGTTCGATAACGCTTCGCTCGATATAAAAACCGTTAAGGCTTATCTCGAAAAGTTGCTCGCGAACACGGCGGAACAGAACAATTGTATTGAAAAAGTCGATAAGGCTCTGAAAAAACTTTCCGTTAATATACTTAATTACGGAGCGGCGGCTCAAACTTTCGTAAGCGACACCGAACTTGTAAACGCTGCGCTCACAGACGAACAAAAAGCTTTGGCTACGAGCTTTGAAAGCGTAAAAAATAGCGTTAAAAGCGTTTTAAAGCGTTCGAACGAAACAACGACGGTTGATTGGAAGTCCGCGACCCTCGTTTTCGACAACACGCTCGAACTCAAAGTAAAATTCGCCGCGGAAGGTTACGCCGATAAGGATTTAACCGTTTACGCTAACGACGAGAAAGCAAGGCTTGTAAAAGACGAAGCCGGAACTTATTCCGCATATATCGCCGTTGCGGCTACGGATTACGACAAAGAAGTCGTTTTTGCGGTTAAAGACGGCAAAGAACAGGTCGGCTCCTCGCTCACTTACAGCGTTGCAAGCTATATTAACAACTATCTTTCCGTTACGGAAGAAACGGCTATGTCCGCGCTTGCGAAACAAGCTTACGTTTACGGCAAGTCGGTTGAAAGTTATGTTAACGCGCAACTTCCCGATATAGAGATTATGTGCAAAGACATGATTGAAACGGAAAAGATAAAGGATACGGACAAAAACTTCCTCGAAAAAGTCAAGCTTAACGGTAAATATATTATGAGGGTTGTCGATGAGAACGGATATAAGTTTGCCGGTTGGATAAATAAAGGACAGGAAATCAAGTTCCATATCTATTCCGAAAACGAAGCCCAAGCGGAGCTTAATATAGTAGTGGCGTCCGGCGTGTCTCAAGACAGAACAAACAAAGGTAAGCCTACGGTTATAGCCTCGTTATACGCCAACGTTTTCTTCAAAGCTTCATTTGGCGGTAGTGATATCAAAATAGGAGACGAAAAGTTGCCGGGGTTTGTTTCGCAAAAGACCTCTTACGAGGAAGGTGAAGAAGATTTGGGAAAAGATAGTAGCGGACGAGCTTACGACCCTGCCGCCACTACTCAATGGCTTTCCGTAAACTTAGGTAAACATAATCTCAAAAAAGGCGATAACATACTTACTCTTACCGCACTTAGGGGAGACTTTAACTTATTAAAACTCGGCGTATCGTTCGTCGCGTAAA
>DHMS01000019.1 GCA_002405915.1 Christensenella sp. UBA4636 | reverse complement strand
ACAATAACGTTTCAAGCAAGACAAAAGCACGTCTTTCTCTTTTTCTTCGTCTTCTATTATCGCAACGTTTATCATATTTTGCCCCTTGCAGAATATAGTCTTTTATTTTATGTTACACTGCAATTTTAATATTGTCAATTATTTTTAAACCATTCCGAAATTTTTATTTTACTCGCTTACGGCTCGTTTCCTCTGCCTTTCCACTTTCAATTTTCAACTTTAAACTCTTGTTCATCCTTAATTTTCAATTTTCACCTTTCAACTCTCAACTTAAAAAAAGCTCGGCTATAAGTCGATTATCGACTAATTTCCGAGCTATAAAAAACTTATTTAATTATCGTATTTGTCGAGGACGAGGTTGTAGCCGCCGCTGCCGTGAGAAACGCAACGGGAAACGCGCGCAAGGGTCGCGCTCGATATGTCTACTTCCTCTATTACCTTGTTGTAGGTGTAGCCGCTCTTTAAAAGCTTCGCGCTTTTGAGCCGCGTCGCCATCTGCTCCACTTCCTTATAAGTGCATAAGTCGAGGAACAGTTCTTCTAAGTCCCTTTTGTCGTTTATTTTAGCCAAAAGCGTAAAGAGCGCGTCAAGGTTTTGTTCGGTTTCTTCTTTAGTTGTTTTTCGTTCGTTTTTCATGCGTCACCCCTAAAAAACTTATCGGTTTTATTGTACCCTTTTGCTTTAATTAAGTAAAGCGTTTTTCATCGATTTTTCGAAATTTAAAACGGGCGTTTTTTCGTTGCGCCCGTTTTTCGCATTTTATGTAGTCGTTTATAATCGACAAGCCGTTACATGTAACCGTACTTTTTGCGCTTTGCTAAAAGAAAGCTCCAAGTGACAATCAGCGTGCATATATCGGACACGACGACGGCGAGCCAAATGCCGTCGATATCGAGAAAAATCGGAAGCAAAAGTACGCAAGCCGTTTGGAAGCCGAGAGTTCTCAAACACGAAATAAGCGCGGAAATAGGACCGTTGCCGAGCGCGGTGAAAAAAGCCGAGCCGAAAATATTGAACCCGCACATTAAAAAGACGAAACCGCTGAACAAAAAGGCGCGGCAAGTGAGTTCGTACATGTATTGGTTGCCCGCGGAGAACACATTTGCCAGAAGCGGCGCGAAGCTCTCCGCAAAAATAGTCATCGCAACGCCGAAAATGCCCATCAAAATCATACTCTTTTTGAAAATGTTTTTGAGTTCGCCGTCGTTTTTCGCGCCGTAATTATAGCCGATAACGGGCGCAATGCCCACCGAGTAGCCGATAAAGATAGCAAAGAAAATGAAGTTGACGTACATTAAAACGCCGTACGCGCCCACGCCGTCGCTTCCGACGAGCCTCGTTAGCTGATAGTTGTAAAGCATACTGACGAACGAGCCGGAAACGTTGCTCAAAAATTCCGAAGAGCCGTTGGTGCAAGCGTCGAGCAAGACTTTGCCGTGCATTTCGGTTTTGCCGAGCCGAAGTATCGAGCCATTATTCTTTTTAAAGAAGTAAACGATAGGGATAATCGCGCCGAAAGCTTCGCCGAGTACCGTTGCCGCCGCCGCGCCTTCGACTTCCAAGCGGAACACGCCGACCAAAAGCCAGTCGCCTACGATATTGCTGCACCCCGCGATGAGCGTTACCAAAAACCCGAGTTTAGGCCTTTCCGCCGTTACGAAGAACGTTTGGAAAATGTTTTGGAGCATAAAAAACGGTACGCCCGCGATAACTATTCTGCCGTATCTCAAACAAAAATCGAGATATTCGCCGTCCGCTTTAAAAAGTCTGCAAAAGGGTTCGAGGACTGCTTCGCCGATAGCCGCAATAATTACGCCGCCTATCGCGGTGACGTAGACGAGGAGCGAAAAGTATTTGTTTGCAAGTTCGTCCTTGCCTTCGCCGAAAGTTTTGGAAACTATCGCGCTGCCGCCCGCCCCGAGCATAAACCCGAGCGAGCCGAGAGCCATCGGAAGCGGCATTACGAGGTTGACGGCTTTAAAAGCCGTGTCGCCGACGACGGTTGAAACAAAAATACCGTCGACTACGCCGTATACGGACGTAAAAACCATCATGAGTATCGACGGCAAAACGAACCGCAAAAGTTTTTTGTAATTAAAATGGTCAGATAATCTGATTGCCATATTTCTCCTTTAAAAGACGAAAAAGCGGCGATAATCGACTTATACCGCCGCTTCTATCGCTTTTTCGTTATATTGGCTTTATTTTTTGTTGAAGTAGTTAGTCGCAAGTTCCGCAACGGGCTTTATTAAGGACTTGATATCCGCGCCCGTGGTGTTGAGCATAAGATTATAGCACGCCTTATCGCCCCAGCGCGCCGAAGTGAACATGGCGCGGCTGTCCATACGACCTTTGTCTATTTCCGTAATGCGCTTCTTTATTTCCTTGTCGGTCAATCCATCCGCGCCGTCGCGAAGTTTACATCTTGCGATTTTTGCTTCCATATCGGCATAAACAAAGATATTATATGGCTTTTCGTCTGCTAAAATAACGTCCGCGCTTCTGCCGACGATAACGCAATCGCCTTTCGCCGCAAGCTCTTTTATTATCTTCTGCTGGGCGACCATAACATCGATAACCTCTCTGTTGACGGCGGGTATGGTAAAAGTAACGCCGAAGTGTAAAGGGTATAGGTTTACGCCTTTTTCAAGCGCGTGAGCGACGAATTTTTCGTCGAGCGAAGTATCTTTGGCGATACCCGTTATTATCTCTTTGTCGTAATAATTGAATCCGAGTTCGTCCGCCAAGCGTTTGCCTACTTCTCTGCCGCCGCTGCCGAATTCTCTGCTTACAGTTACGATTTTCATATAATTTTTCCTCCCTCGTCGTTTAATTTCGGTTCAAAAGTCTGTCTATAAACCGATTAAACGCGATTTTTTAAAATTCAAAAGAACAAAGCGCATTGCCCGTTTGCATTTCCTTAAGTGTGAAAACGCCGTTTTCGTAAGTAAGGTAAGAGTTCGTACTGCCTCCCTTTGGAATGGAAACGGAGCCGGGGTTCGCGTACAAAACGCCGCCTACAACTTCATGCACCGGGATATGCGTATGCCCCGAAAGCACTACGTCCCCGCTTTTTACGGGTGGCGGGTTGTCCTTGTTGTACTTATGCCCGTGCGTTAAATAAATGAGCCTTTCGCCGTCCGAAATAACGCCGAAGTCGCAAAGAACGGGGAAAGAGAGCATCATTTGGTCTACTTCCGCGTCGCAATTGCCGCGAACGCAAATTATGTTTTCCTTTAAGCCGTTCAAAAGCGCGGCTACGCCCTTGGTGTCGTAATTTTTCGGAATGTCGTTTCTCGGTCCGTGATAGAGTATATCGCCGAGAAGAACGAGCCGCCCCGCGTTTTCTTCCTCGAAGCGTTCTTTCAAAAGCTCCGCAAAGTAGAGCGAGCCGTGTATATCGGAAGCAATCAAATACTTCATAAAAAGCCCCTTTTTTTTATTTGTTTACTTAATTTTAGCACATACTTTTTACTTTGTCAAAAAAGAAACGGGTTTTTAGCCCGTTCCTTAAAAAAAGTTTTTATAAATCCCTAAGATTTATCGATATTTAAGATTTTTTCGCAAATTTCACGGTTATTGTAGTACCCGAGCCGAGGACGGAACAAAGCGTAATTTTTGCGCCGTACAACTCCGCGACATGCTTTACTATAGCAAGCCCTAAGCCGGTACCGCCCGTCTCGCGCGAACGTGATTTGTCCGCACGGTAAAATCTTTCGAATACGCGCCTTTGGTCCTCTTCGGAAATTCCGAAACCGTCGTCCGCAACCGAAAGCGTAACCGAATTTTTGTCATCGGTAATTTTGACTTCCACTTTGCCGCCCTTGTCGTTGTACCTCACGCCGTTTTCGACAAGGTTTTTGACAAGTTCCACGGCGTGTTCTTTTGCCATTTCGACTTCTCCGTCGCCGGCAACGCTAATACTAACGCCTTTCTTTTCGGAGAGCGGTTCAAGTTCTTCTTTCACCTCTTCCGCAACGTTTTTTAAGGAAACGACCTCGGTTTTTACTTCTTTTTTGCATTCGAGCTTGGATATTTCAAGCATGTCGTTTATTAAGCGAACAACCCTTTCAAGCTCCTTATCTATCTTTGCTGTAAGCCTTTTCGTACGTTCGTCGTCAGTCGACATCGATATTATGTCGTTAAAGCCTTTGACGGCGGTAAGCGGAGTTTTAAGCTCGTGCGAAGCGTTAGCGAAGAACTCCCCGCGCATTTGTTCCGCTTTTTTTGCGGCGGTAATATCGCTCAAAACTATTACCGCTACGCTGCGCGGTACGCTTATCTTTACCATATACGTAAGCTTATCCGAAGATTCGAATTCGAACGAGCAAGATTTTTTTTCTTTAATTGCGGTTTTTACATTACTCAAAAAAACTTCGTCGGCAGTTAATACCTTATACGAAAGCCCCTTTGCGTTTTCTATACCGAAAGACAAAGCCGCTACTTTATTGATAAGCGCTATGTCGCCCTTTTCGTCGACGGCAATAATACCGTCCGAAACGTTTTCGAGAATATAATCAAGTTTGGCGCACGCCGATTTTTCACTGTTAACGAGAGATTGAAGCTTCTCGCTCAAATCGTTTATTTCGGAAAGAATCTTGTTAATATCGTCGTCGCCGGTCATCGGGATTTTTTCGCGGTAAGTTCCGTCGTTCAATTCTTCAAGACTCTGCTTTACGTCTTTTAAAGGCTTTACAAGCCCGTTCGACGAAAAAATTCTTACGATGTACAATACAAGGATAGCCGCAAGAAGAGTAAAAACGGCAAGCGGAATAGTCGATGAAGCATAATCGTTTACGCTTTCCACGGGCACAGCCACCCTTATAAAAACAGCCGAACCGTCCTCGTTCGTAGTTTTCACCGCAAAATAAACCATTTTTTTGCCGAGCGAAACGGAATTACGCACGACTGCTTTATCGCTACCGCTTATTGCGTTCTCAATTTCGTCTCGGTTAGCGTGCGGCTTACCGACGAGAGAACTATCCTCGCTATCCGCCAAAACGGTAAAATCCGCGTTGTCGTCTATTATGGTTACACGTAAATTTTTCGGAACGTTTTTTGTTAAATCAGATGGTTTTTCACCCGAAGAATAACTATCGGCATAAATAGCGGCGTAATTTTTTACGGAGCTTTCCGCCGCGCGATAGTTGGAATTAACCGTTGCAGCCATACCTACACCGAAAACAGCTGCGAGAGACAATGTTATAACTAAAAAATCTATTATAAGAAGTTTCTTTTTCATTTTAAAACGTACCCCACACCTCTTATCGTGGTAATTTCGGCTTGAGAAGAAGATAAAAGCCTTCTCAAATCGCCTATATGTATGTCGAGGGTTCTCGTTTCGCCGTAGTTTTCACCCCAAACGGAATCGAGAATAAAATCCCTATCAAGCACCTTTTCGCTTGAAGAAACGAGCAACTTTAAAAGTTCGTATTGTTTTAACGTGAGCGTAAGCTTTTCGCCGTTCACGCTCGCTTCGTGCTTGTCGTCGTCTACGACTATATCCTTATAAACAAACTTGTTCTGCGGTTTTTTAGCCGTCCTTAATTTTGCGTTTATGCGCGCCACGAGTTCGAGAACGCCGAAAGGTTTAGAAAGATAATCGTCCGCGCCGAGATTCAAGCCCTTAACTTTGTCTATCTCGTCGCCCTTTGCCGAAACCATTATGACGGGAATATCGGCGCATTCGGAGTCTTGGCGAAGCCTTTTTAAAATTTCGTACCCGTCAAGTCCTTCGAGCATTATGTCGAGAATAAAAATATCGGGCTTTTTAGTCTTTAAAGCGGCAAAAAGCCCGTCCGCGTCCGTAAAGCACTCCACATCAAACCCCGCGCCTTCGAGCGCGTAAGTATACACTTCGAGGATAGCCGCTTCGTCGTCAACGGCGTAAACGAGTTTTTTATTCTCCATAATTTCGCTCCTTTTGAAAATTGAAAATATTTATATAATTTCGTCCGCAATTTTCAACTTTCAACTTTCAATTTTCAACCTTTCTGACGGCGGAGAGTGCGTCGGATTGCCACAACAGGCGAGAGCGGCGCGCAGGCGCGTACTCTTTTCCGCTGAAGTCGGAGAAGGGTTGCAGTTTGGCACAGCTGGTGACGGCGACCGAAAGGCGCGTACTATAATGTACGTAACTGAGGGCGACGGCGCACGCAGTGACAAAATGCGCCCTTATACGGCTTCAGGAAGTGGAATGGGTACCCGTCGACGCATACTCCGCCCACTCCCCTATGTTTACGGCATGGTCGCCTATACGTTCGAGGTATTTGGCTACCATAAGATAGAGGAGAGCTTGCTCGGCGCAATTCGGGTCGGACTTGATTAGTTCTATCAAATCGGCTTTCACCGTCAAAAACAACTCGTCAACCTTGTCGTCGCGCTTATCGAGCGAACGAGCAAGCGATAAATCGCGGTTTACATAGCTTGAAACGCCGTCTTTAACCATCGCGCAGACGATCTTTGCCATAACGGCGATGTGTTCCGGTTCTTTTACGTACGGTTCCTTGTCGAAATGCAGCGATATCTCGGAAATATCGGCGGCTTGGTCGCCTATTCTCTCTAAGTCCGTTATCATTTTGAGCGCGGCGGAAACGTCGCGGAAGTCGGAAGCGACGGGTTGCTCCATCAAAAGTATTTTTAAGCACTCGCTTTCTATCTCGCGTTCGGCGTCGTCGATAACCCTATCGGCGGCAACTACTTCGCGCGCGGCTTCTTCATCGCCGTCACGGAGAGCCGCAACAGACTTTTCAATCGCCGTTTCGACTTTTCTGCACATTATGACGAGCTTGTCGAAAACAAGCTTTAATTGCGCTTCGAATTTATTTCTTGTACTCATTATAAACTATTACGCTCCTTTTTTCAAGTATATTTGCAAAATATATTCACAAAAGTCATTAACCGAATCTGCCCGTAATATAATTTTCGGTGCGCTTATCGGTCGGCGAAGAAAAGATTGTTTCGGTATCGCCGTACTCCACGAGGTCGCCGAGCAAGAAGAATGCGGTTTTATCCGCGATACGGGTAGCTTGCTGCATGTTGTGCGTTACTATTATTATAGTAGTGTTCTTTTTGAGTTCGTCGCAAAGCTCTTCTATCTTTCCGGTGGAGATAGGGTCGAGCGCGGAAGTCGGTTCGTCCATCAGAAGTATTTCCGGTTTGACGGCGAGCGCGCGAGCTATGCAAAGCCTTTGTTGCTGTCCGCCCGAAAGTGCGAGCGCGGACTTATTGAGTCTGTCTTTCAATTCGTCCCACATGGAAGCCGAACGCAAAGAACTTTCGACTATCTCGTCAAGCTCGGCGCGCTTTGTTATGCCTATCGTTTTCGGTCCGTAAACGATATTGTCGTAAACGGACATCGGGAACGGGTTTGGTTTTTGAAAGACCATACCGACGTTGCGCCTTAATTCGTTCACGTCTGTTTTTTTGTCGTAAATATCCGTTGCGCCTATCAAAAATTTGCCTTCTATCTTACAGCCTTCGATAAGGTCGTTCATACGATTAAGGCACTTTAAAAAGGTCGATTTACCGCAGCCCGAAGGACCTATAAACGCAGTAACCCGGCGCGACGGAATTTCAATCGATATATCTTTTAAAGCCTGAAAGTTACCATACCACAGGTTTGCGTCTTTCACGGACACGTTTCCGCCGAACAACGAATCTCTTGTATCTAATTTTTTAACCATTATTTTTTTCCTGCCAATTTTTTATTGAGTTTGCCGGCAATAGCTTCGGCAATAAGGTTAAGCGCGAGAACAACCACTATAAGCACGACGGCAGTCGCATAAGCCTCGTTCATGTATAAGCCCTCGCGAGAAAGATCATATAAAGCTACGGCTAACGTAGCGCCGCTATCTAAAGGCGATTTAGGAATGCCTTTGATTATCGAGCCCGTGGTGTAGATGAACGGCGCGGATTCGGAAACCACCCTGCCTATCGTAAGTATTATCGCCGAGGTTATGCCCGGGAGCGCGGACGGCAAAACAACTTTGAAGATAGTGCGGAGCTTGCCCGCGCCGAGCGCAAGAGAACCTTCGCGCAAGCTATCCGAAACGGACTTCAAACTTTCTTCGGTAGCGCGGACTACGGTCGGCAAAAGCATCATACTTATCGTAAAGACACCGGCTAAAATACTACTCGAACCGGTGAAGAGAAGAACGAACGTTATCATACCGAAAAGCCCGTAAACTATCGACGGAACGCCGCTTAAAACGTCAATCGCAAGCCTTATTATTTTGACGAATATATTATCTTTTTTTGCGTATTCGTTAAGGAAAATCGCCGTCATTATTCCTATCGGCACGGAAATGGCTATGCTTAAAACGACGACCCAGAGCGTAGTTATTATCGACGGCAAAATGGTGACTTTATCGCCGTTGAAAACGTATTCGCCGTAAAGTATGGACGGGTCTTTAATAATAGACGGGAAGCCTTTGAAGAATATAAACCCGATGACGAGCGCAAGCGCGAGAGCCGAAGCCCCGCCGAATATATACGCCATAACGCTTCCGATAACATGTGATTTTATTTTAAATTTAAAACCTTCCCAAGCCGATTTTAAATTAACGAAGAAAACTCTTATTCGCATTATAGGCTTACTTTCGGCAATCGCCGTGAATTTTTCTTCGACAAATAAGAAAAACTTTTTAACCGCGCCGACAAAGCCTTTTGCTTCTTTCCCCTCTTTCTGTTCGTCAAGCTTTTTTACAGAATGTTTCGTAACCCCTACGACTGCTTTTTTAGCTACGAAGTTGAACACGAGGTTGACCGCAAGAACGAATATCAACAGCACGACGCCGCAAGCTATAAGCGCGCCTTCCTGAAGTTCGCCCGCATAGCCCATTTCGATAACGATGTTTGCCGTTAACACACGGAAAGACTTAAATAGCGAATCGGGGTAAGAAACGCCGTTGCCCGCAACCATGACTACCGCCATAGTTTCGCCCAAAGCCCTGCCTATACCGAGAATAAGCGAAGCGGTGATGCCCGATTTTGCCGCAGGGCTCATAACTTTGAAAACCGTTTGCGAATGCGTTGCGCCAAGCGCGAGAGAGCCTTCGTAATAGCTTTCCGGCACTGCTTCGAGGCTCGTTTTGGAAAGCGAAACGACGGTCGGCAAAATCATTATTCCTAAAATAATCGATGTAGCGAGCAGACCGCAGCCGTTGTTAGGGGCGACAAACGAAAGCATCGGCAAAAGGAACGCTATTCCGAAAAAGCCGTATACGACGCTCGGTATGCCGGCAAGCAAGTTTATAACCGACGAGAACGCTCGTTTGAGTTTTTTAGGGCAATAGAACGCGATGAAAATCGCCGTAAAATAACCCGATACGCCGCCGATTAAGAGCGCGCCGATTGTTGCGGCAAGGCTCGACACAATCATTTTGAAAATGCCGTAAGAACCGCTCATCGCGCCCGCATAGGTATCATCTTTTACGGACGACCAGTTGTCGCCGAACAAAAAATTGAAGAACCCTATTTTCTTGAACGCAGGGAAACTGTATATTATAAGAAAAGCGAAAATCGCCGCGACGGAGATTGCACAAACAACCGCCGCCCCGGCAAATGTCGCTTTCCCGATATTGTCTTTTACTTTGCGGGAAATCATTGTTTTATCCTTATTTTATTTCCGTGAACTTAGTTATTTTCGCGGTATAAATTTCGAAGAGCTGTTTGAGCGTAAGATTTTCGACAAGAGTGTTCTTTTTGTTTACGATAACCGCAACCGCGTCGTAGCAGATATTGAAGCTTCTTACCTTTTCGTCTTTGACCGCCGCCGAAGAAAGCCCTATCGTGTTGCCTTTCGTATCTTCCTTAACTGCCTTCGTGCCTTTAGAGGAACCTTTAAGTTCGACGTCAAAAAGATCATCCGCTTTTACGTTATAAAGCTTAGCGTAAGAAGCAGCCGCTTCCATTATAACTTCTTTCATAGAAGTCGAACCGCGGATGACTATCTTCTCTCCGTCGGGAAGCTTTTCGAGCTTAGTGTAAGTGCCTACGGGGATTGCCGCTTCGCCTTCGTTGGCGCGGAGCTTAGCGTCTTCGAGGAAGATAACGCCGTGCTTTTCGCAGTCCTCTTTAACGAGAGAACTTTCGAGATATTTCACAAAATCGGCGGCTCTTTCGGTCATTTTAGTTTCTTTATTCGTCATGATAACGAAAGGTCTCTGAATTTTGTAAGTCCCGTCAAGAACGGTAGCTTTGCTCGGAGCAACGCCTTCAACCTTTACAACCTTAACGGTATCGTCTACCGAGCCGAACGAGATGTAACCTATCGCCTGCGGGTCGGACTGAACTTTGGACTTGACAACGCCCGTGGAGTCTTGTTCTTCCGCAGTGGAGGAAGTAAGGTATACCGTATCACCATTTTCGTCTTTATACTGTAATTTCTGTGTGCCGTCGGTTACAACTTTGTCAAAAGCTTCTCTCGTACCGCTCGATCTATCTCTGGCGATGATGGAAATGTTTTTGTCCGGGTTAAACTCAACAGAGCAACCGGCGAATGTGAGGAGCGTTACCGTTGCGACAACGCCCGCTAAAATTGCAAGTAATTTTTTCATAGTGTTTTTAAACTCCTTTATTTTGTTTTTGTGCCTACATTATACACCATTCAAAAACATTTAACAGTCCGTTTTTTGTAAAAAGAATGTAAAGTTTTTGTAAAGTCGTAAAAATTTTTTTGTTTTTTCGGTTTTTTATCAATATTTTTTTTATCAATATATATATATTATAGCCGCGAGAACCTGTATAAAAAACAACCGGCTTACTCAAGTCCGAGTTTTTTCGTATAGGTTTTAACTAATTCGGAGCCTTGCGCTTCGCCTTTAAACGATATAACTTCAAAATCCTTTGAATTATCGTTTGTGTCGCCGCTAATACGAATAACGATTTTTTGTTTACTCATATCGCTAACCGGCGCGCCTTCTCCCGAAACCGCCGAGCCGCCGTCCGCGTCTACGGCAAGCAAGTCAACGACGATATCGTTAAGCGTAATGCGAAGCGAGAAAACCTTATTATCGATTACCAAATCATTCCATTCCGTATCGGCCTGACTGTCCGCAATGTTAATAACCGCACTTGTCGTATTTGCCGCCGCTCCGCGGATTATATATACCTCGCCTGCGGCAATCGACCCCGAAAGAGGTTTTTCTACCCAATCCGTGCCGTTTGTCGAATAAGAAACGGTATAACCCTTGAGGTCTACTTCCTTTTCGCTTATATTTTTTATCGCGATAAAGTTATGAGAAACCGTTCCGTCGGTTTTACCGCCACTGCCGTAAGCGGAATAAATAACGAGAGTAGACGATATTTCGCCCTTGCCTTCGCCGCCTTGAGCGGAAACGAAAGTTTCGTGCATTTCATAAGTTTTAGCTTCTTTTTCAAAGGCGTAAACGGAAACCGTACCGCTGTTTTCGTTTGCGACAAACAGCAAGTTCTTCCCGGTCGGCGACTTTTCGGCAGGCAAGAAATCAAGCCCCTCGGGCGCAACGTCTCCCGCCATATTTGCAGAATAATCACGCGAATTTGCGTAAGCCGAGAGCGTTACGCCGCCGTTTTTAAAGTCGGTTATATCGAACATCATTACGCCGCCTATACGCTCAAGCCCGACAAACGCATACAGTTTTCCGTCGATTTCGGATACGGCGATAGTTTCCGGCTCCGGACCCTTCTTTTTGCTGCGCGAATCGAGTTCGACGTCATCGTTACTGCAATTGAAATAAGCTTTGAACTTCGATTCGGCAACTGCGGATTCTATCTTTGCGCCGCTTTCGTAAGCTAAAGTCATGTCCGAAGCTTTGAAAATCGCAAACGAACGTCCGCCTAAAATATAAGTCTTTTCCGCGTCTATACCGTCCCACTGCTCATTATCGAGCGTTTCTACCTTAGTTCCTTCAATCTTCGTTTTCTTAACGCCCGAATAATCGCCCCATTCTCTCGCGTCGCCCTCGTTTGCCGTAATCAGATAAGTTTCGCCTTTTACTTCAAACGCGGATATACCGTCGGGCATATAAACACCGTAAACGTTTTGATTTTTAAGTTCGATTTTCCCGTCTTCGAGCAAATCTATTTCGTTACCGACAAGAGAATGGTCTTTAAACCCGAGAGGAAGAACAGACGTAAACTTTTTACTATTCAAATCCAACGTCGCAATCGCATTGGCTTCTTGCAAAGACACATATGCGTAGTTACCTACCGTCGCGATATATTCGGGTTCCAAATCGACGCTCGGTTCCGTGCCCTTCTTCAAAATAACGCCTTTTTCAACCAATTCGCCGCGCTTTGCGTTGAATTCGTCAAAAGTGACAACCGTAGAAACGCCGCTTTTGTTTCCCGTCGAAACGTCGACGACGGTAACGCTGCCTTTCGGGTCCACATACCCTTCGCCATAACCCATGCGCGGTTCGCCCTCGTCCGCAGTAAGAATAAGATTTCCCGCAAACGTAACCATATCGGGCTGTACGCCGCAAGGATACGCTTTTATAAAGCTTCCGTCGTAGTTGAGCAAAGCGACCGAACCCGCTTGGTCATAAGCTTTTGCCTGCAACGCAACGGCGACAACGTCTTTTTCTTCGTTAATAGCCACGCTCGTGATATCTCCGACGGCAAATCCGTCCGCAAAATCTTCGGGATGTTCGGACACTAACGAATTAAAGAAAATTCTGTCGGTTTTCTCGTTAAATGTCGTTTCCAACTGTGTTTTATCGTCTTTTAGCGTACTAAGCGTTACGATATCCAATGTTTGAGTCTTTCCGTTGACAAGATAAAACTTTCCGTTGTCTTTGTTATACTTCACTATTTCGGCAACTCCGCCGTCCGCGGAAGAAAAGCCCGTAGAAAAATTCGCGACTTTGTTCCATACGGTATTCTCCTCTTCTTCCTCACCCGGTTTTATCGTGCCGCCGCCCGAAGTTCCGCTGTTAGAGGAATCGCTCACATCACTACTTGGATTTCCGCCTTTATCGGAAATCAGACAAGCCGTTGTCACGCTCACCGAAACGCAAAGCGCTAACGCCATAAAAATTGCCAATAATCTTTTCATATTAACCCTCATATAATATTGTTTGAATTTAGTCGGCGTTAGCCGAACTACAATATTATATTATCGAAAAACCTCATTCGAGATTTCGCCAAAAAGTATAACATAAAATTTTCGACGAATCCTACAATAAAAAGTAATGTTTTTGTAAATTTATTGTAAATCGCATAAGGTTTTATAAAAATGAAAAAGAACTGTTTCGAATAGCAAAAACGCAATTTGAAACAGTCCCTCTTTATTCTGTTAAATAAAA
Source organism: Christensenella sp. UBA4636 (assembly GCA_002405915.1). GTDB lineage: Bacteria > Bacillota > Clostridia > Christensenellales > Borkfalkiaceae > UBA4636. The sequence goes on along the minus strand of DHMS01000019.1, from coordinate 22,019 downwards.
TTCTTTAACAGCTTAACCTTATCGCCGCGCTTCGAAAGCAAAACTTACCATCCGACATTTACGTTATATCGGGTTCTTCGCGCCCCGTAAGAAAGCCTTTTATATTCAAATCTTCAAAGCCTTGCTGACGGAGAGCTTCGTACAAAACTATCGCGACGGAGTTCGAAAGATTAAGCGAACGCAAATCGCCCCACATCGGGATACGCAGCGTGGAATCGTAATATTTTTCTAAAAGTTTTTCGTTTAACCCTCGCGTTTCCTTGCCGAAAACGAAAAAATCGCCGTCCTTAAACTTTGCATCGGAGTAGACCTTCGCGCCTTTCGTCGAGAGAAAATAAAAATTATCGCCCGTATAATACTTTTCGATAAGCTCGCCTATCCCGTCGTAATAGCGGATATCGAGGTACCGCCAGTAATCGAGCCCGGCGCGCTTTAAAGCCTTGTCCGACACGTCGAAGCCGAGCGGCTTTACGAGGTGCAAAGTCGACCCCGTTGCGGCGCACGTGCGCGAAATATTGCCGGTGTTTTGCGGAATTTCCGGTTCCACGAGAACTATATTGAATTTCATTTATTACTCCTTTACCCGCCGTAACGCCGTCAAACATGCCGCAGCGGTTTATCTTTTTACCTTAGTGTAACTCACGGCAAAATTCTTTGTTACGGGGATTTTTATTTTGCCGAAAATATCTTTGCCGTTAGCTATTATCTCCCCGCCGCTCTTTGCCGCATACAAGCCTTTTTTAGTTAAAACGGCAATACCCGTTCGGTAAATATACGCCGCGGCGGAAACGAAAGTCAACGCGTTGAACTGCGAAAAGTCCGCCGATAAGTCGATTATCACATCGTTTTGCTTAGATAAAGCAGACAGGCAATCGGGGTCGGCAACGTCCTTTTCAACGCATAGTCCGACTCGCAAATCGCCGTCTACCGTTATGCTCTTATACCCGTATCCCGGCGAATAAGCTTTGTCAAAGGTGCGGTTCCGGTCGGCGATAAATATGAGCTTTCCGCCGCTAAAAGCAACAACCGACCGCCTTTTTACCCCAAAATCCTCGGTATCGCTTAAAAAAAACGTAAAGCGCGAAAATTTTGACAAAGCCGAATATCGCCTTAGCAACGCCCCGCCTCTAAGCTCTTCCTTCACGTTGAAAACGCCGCCGCTTTTTTCGATGACGCAAAGCACGTCGCAACCCGAAAAAGTCTGCAAGTTCAAGCGGGCAAAATCGTCCGCGACAAGATAACCTAATAAAATATCGTTCCGCATAGCCGTATATCTTATGCAAAAAATTTTATTTTTGCTACGCGCTCCGCGTTTTTCGCATATCTTTGCGCGTTTACTTTATCTCGGCTTCTTCAAAAATATCGATGAGTTCTTCGCAAGTTTTTGCTGCAAACGCGCGGACCTTTAAAGCTTTTGCGTTACGCGCGTTTTTGAGATAAAGAGCCGCTTGCTTTCTGAAATATTTTGCGGCGACCTCGTCCGGCATAAACTCTTTCAAAAGCGAAATATGCGTTTTTATGAGCTGTTTTTTGTCGGGCATCGCCCCGCCCGTAAGCTCGGAAATAAGCCAAGGCTTTTCGAGAACGCCGCGGGCAAGCATAGCGCCGTCCGCGCCGCTTTTTTCCATCGCTTCGTCCGCGTCCTCTTTCGTGAATATGCCGCCGTTGAAAATAACGGGAATCTTCAAGAATTTTTTAAGGTTTTTCACCGCGGCAAAATCGGGCGTGCCGCTGTAAAAATCTTCGCGATACCTTGCGTGCAGAGTAAGCATTTGCGCGCCCGCGCCCTCTACGCGTTTTGCAAGCTCGTCTATAACGCACTCGCCCCTTTTTACGCCGAGCCGTGCTTTAACGGTTATTACTTTTCCGCTTTTCACGCATTCGGAAACTATCTTTTCGGCAAGCGGAAGGTCGTTTAACAGTGCGCTGCCCTCGCCGTTGTTGTAAACCTTAGGCACGGGGCAACCCATGTTTACGTCTATTATGTCGAACTTTTCAAGGTACTTGCTCTCCGCGGCTTCGCGCATGAAAAACGGGTCGCAACCGAAAATCTGCGCGCATTTTATCTTTTCCTCGTCGCTTGTTTTCGTGAGCAGCGAAGTTTGCGCGGGCGAAAAGTGCAAGCCCTTTGCGCTTATCATTTCGGTAAAGCAAAGCCCCGCCCCGAGAGATGAACAAATATAGCGGAAAGCGTAATCGCTGAAACCCGCAAGCGGCGCGACTAAAACGTTGTTTTTTGTCGTTAATCGACCTATATCAAGACTTTTTAATTTCATCGTAAGCCTTTTTGACGGTTTCTTCGTCTGCCGTTTTTATGTTTTTTCCTTCCGCTTCGAGCTTCTTTTCGAGAGCAAGAAAGCGTTTTATGTAAAGTTCCGTTTCGTCGGTTATGTCTTGCTCCGGGTCGCCGCCGCAAAGCTTGACTAAGGTAATCGCGTCAAAAAGCAGTTCGCCGCCTTTCGTTTTGTCGCTCAAAACTTCTTCGGCAAGAGCAAGCACGCGTTCTTTTATCTCTTCTTTCGTGAATTTAAGTCCGCTTTCCGTTCCGCGTTTGACGGTTTTTGAAGCGCGCATGGCGGCGGGCAGGGTCGCAGGCACGTCGCCGACATATTCGGAAGCCGTTTTCATACCCTTTTCCGCTTGCTTGTTTTTAGACCACACTTCGAGCGCGGCTTCGGGGTCGGTTGCTTTGTCTTTGCCGAAAATGTGCGTGTGGCGACTGACGAGCTTGTGGCAAATTCCGCTCAGAACGTCGGTGTTGTCGAAAATTCCGCGTTCTTCTTCGAACTGAATGTAGAACGCCGCCTGTAAAAGTAAATCGCCCGTTTCTTCGATAATTTTATCGTCGTCGTCTTTATTGACCGCGTCGACGAGTTCGTAGCACTCTTCGATTAGGTTTTTGCGAATGGTTTCCATCGTCTGCGCCTTATCCCACGGGCAGCCGTTTTCACTGCGCAAAACCTTAACTATTTCAAGTAAATCTTCGAAAGAAAATCTTTCTTTCTCCTTAAAGTCACAATCGAACGCTATTAAAACGGTAGAATAATTAAAGAGTTTTTCGTTATGGTCAAGCTCGTATACGGGCATTAAAACCTTGCGATTATCGACGTATAGCCCCACTTCTTTCTCTTCGCCATAAATTTTAGAAAGCTTTATTTTCCATTCGGAAGCAAGAAACGCGCTGTCTAAATCATATACAACGAGCGGAAAAGAAAACGCCGAGAGCTTAGAAATATCGTAAGCGGAAACCGCGGTGTACCCGCCGCCGGAAAGCGAAAACGCCGCCACGGCTTGCCCCGTTTTTGACGAGCCTTCGAAAATTTGCACTTCCTTAACGCTTTTTATGAGTTCCGCGGCGCAAAGGTCCTCGGACACGGCTCCGTCCACGAGATAGCAGACTTCACCCTTTTTCAAATATTCCTTAACCTCTTTCACGACGTTCTTTTTGAGCGTTTCGAAGTTCCTTGATTTTTCATACAGAAAATCGAGGGAAATATATTTTATCCCCTCGTCTTTTAAAACGGCGGCAGAGCGCGTTTTGTCCGTTCTCAAAATTATAAAATCGGAATTTTTCACGGCTTTGAGCGCGCCGAGAGAGATATCCCCCGCGTTAACGCCAAGCCCTATAACCTTTAACATGTTTCGTCCTTTCCGCGCTCGCAAAAGCGCATATTATCTTTATCCTTAATAATATACACCAAATCGAGAAAAGCCGCAACAAAAAAACACGCGGTATCGGAAAATGCGCACCCGTAAACGCCTATGCGCGGGTTTTTGAGCGTTAAATAAAGCACGGCGACCTTTACGGGAATGGCTAAAACAAGGTTTACGCCCGAACGCGCCGACTTGTTTTTAGAAATAAAGTACGCCGAAAAGCTCTGGATAAGGCTCAAAAGCACGATATTCGGCGCGGAAACGCGCAAAAGATTTGTCAAAACGAAAGAGTCCTCGTTAGAAAGCGACGAGAAAAGAATTTTCACGACGAGCGGGGCTGAAAGCACGAGCGCAAGTGCCGAAAACGACGAGATAAAGAAAGTCGCGTTGAAAATTTTAGACGAAAGCGCGGAATTTTCTTCTCCGCTTTTACGGCTCAACGCGGGGATAGAAGAAGCCGCAAGCGCGTAACACACGGCGACGGGCAAGGAAGTAACGCTTTCCGCGCCGCCCGAATACAAGCCGAAAAGCGAAGTCGCGTTGTCGCAATTAAGCAAATTTACCGTAAGAAAGCTATCCGCCGTTCTTATGAGCGGCACGGCGACAGCCGATAAAGTGACGGCAAAAACGCCCGTTAAAAGCGCGCGGTAGGAAACGACGAAACTTACTTTTTGCTTGATTTCCGCCTCTTCGCGTGCCGAAACGCAAGCTTCTTTTTCGGCTTCTCCGTCCTCTTTGCGACTTTCTCTTTTTAACTTAATAAGCAGATATACAAGAGCGACGGCTTCGCTCAGAGTAACGCCGAGCGTTGCGAAAGCCGCCTTTTCCGCCACGGTTTTTCCGAACAAAAATCCGAACGCAAGCGAAGCCGCGGCTTTCACGACTTGCTCGACAACTTGCGAAACCGCCGTCGGCACCATATTCTGCTCACCTTGAAAAATCCCTCTTACAACAGAAATTATCGACACGAGCGCGACCGACGGCGAAAGCGCGCGATACGCCCACGCCGCGTTTTCTTCGCCCTGCGCCCGCGCTATCCGACCCGCAAAAGAAAACATTGTAAGCGACCCGACAAGTCCGAAAAAGCCGAACAACAAAAAAGCTTTTCTTTTTAGGCATTCCCTTTCTGCGCCGTCCGCCACAAGCTTGGAAATCCCGCTCGGCACGCCCGTGGAAGAAAAGGTTAAAAGCACGCAGTAAAGCGGAAAAACAAGTTGATAAATTCCAAGCCCCTCGCTTTTTAGTAGCGCGGCAAGCGGCACGCGATAAGCCGCCCCTATAACTTTTGCAACAATCCCCGCAAGCGACAAAACGGCGGCGTTTCTGAAAACCCCGTCGCCGCTCAACTTCAAAAAAAATCTCTTCATTCTAAGCTCGCTTTCCATTTCGCCATTCCTCCGCGTTCTCCTATTATTTTTCGCGCTATTATTAAATTTATGTATTCTATCGGTTTTCCGCCGTCAACTCAAAAGCCGCCGTTCAAAAGCAGCCATTTACCGCACCCCCGCAAAAATTAAGCACGACAAAAGCCCGCCGAAAAACGCCGACGGGCTTAATAAAATATCAAAAATATCCGAATAACGGGCTTATAGCCCCACTTTTAAAAAATCACACTCAATCGATTTACGCGACAACGCCCGCAATCACGAATGCGATAACGATAATTCCGAGCGCGATACGGTACCAACCGAACGGCTGAAAGTCGTTCTTTTTGATAAACGAAAGCAAGAACTTGATAACCGCAACCGACACGAGAAACGCGACTACCATTCCCAAAACAATCGCAAGAATCTCCGTTCCGCCGAAAAATCCGTACGCCACTATGTACTTGACAACCTTAATCAAGCTCATGCCAATCATAACGGGAACGGCAAGGAAAAACGTGAACTCCGCGGCGGCGGTGCGCGACACGCCGATTATGAGCGCGCCTATTATCGTTGCGCCCGAGCGCGACGTGCCGGGAATAATCGACAGTACTTGAAAAAGCCCTATGTACAAAGCCGTGAGATAGGTTATTTCGCCTAAATCGTTAATTTTCGGCTCTCTTTTTTTGTTTAGTTTTTCTACGATTATAAACGCCACACCGTAAACAATAAGCGTTGCGGCAACAACTATCGCAGACGAGAGGTATTCTTCAACGAGGTTATCCAAAACAAGCGTTGCAATCGCGCCGGGAACGCACGCAACCACGACCTTGAACCACACGGAAAACACGTCTTTTTTTACGACGGGTACCCACTTATCTCCCTTGTCCTCAAATTGAAACGGGAACATTTTTCTCCAAAAGAGAACCACGACCGCAAGAATCGCGCCGAGCTGGATAACGTACAAGAAAACGTTCCAGAACTCTTCCGGGTGTGCGCCGATATCGAGCTTTAAAACGTTATTCAATAAGAGCAAATGCCCCGTGCTTGAAACGGGCAGCCATTCCGTAACGCCCTCGACTATGCCGAGCGCGATAATCTTCAAAACGTCGATAAAATTCATTTTCTTTTCCTCTTTTCGTTTTTACCATTACATTATACATTAAACGCCCGCCGAAAACAACCTTTTATAGATAATAATAGAATATTTGTAGATTATTTCCAATCGAAACAAAAAGACGAACGCAAGAGAAAAGACAAGCGAAGAAACCGCCACGCCTGTCTTTTTTTGTTTTTGCTTTATCTTTGTTTTCCGCGCTTTCTAATCACGGTAGCAACGCTCACGGCAAGCGCAAGAATAATCGCGAATAAGCCGCCGTCCGCATAAATAGACCCGCCGCAACCGCCTTTTAATTTTTCAACCGAACGCTCTTCGCGGTGTTCGCAACGCAAGCACTTTCTGTACTCGCGCCCCTCGGCGTTAACCGTCGGTTCCAAGGCAACGGTCCATTCGCCGTATTCGTGTCCTTGCTCGTCTTCTATTATCGACCAATCGTAACTCCCGTCGCTCGTTATTCTAAGCTTCGCGCCGAGAGTTTCGGAAAGTTTTCCGCTTCAGCCCTCGTCGTGTCGCTTAAAACAATGGTTCCCGCGTTGTAGTTATCGGCGTTTTCGTCCAACGTCGCAACCGCGCGAGCCTGCGCCGCGTTAAACCTATGCTCCTTCACTACAAGCGGCAATAAAGCCGAAAAGCTAATCGCCACAGCGATTACAAGTGCTAAAATTACATTGTTTTTCAATTTCTTTTCCATATCGTTAACAGAGGTCTAAACATATGAAAACATTTATACCGACAGAAGTAGAAATAATATTTATAACAACCAAAGTTTTGACGGACTCCACAATAATTGAAATAGACGACCCGATAATTCAAGAACAAGATTGACAAAGTTAAAATCGGCGGAGAGAAAACTCTCCGCCGATGGTTTTTTTATAAATTTTTGTCATTAAGCTTAAGCTTGAGCTACACCCGTGACGGTTGCGCTCGTCGAAATAAGTTCAATCTTATCCATGATAAGACCTGCAGTATTTTTGGCGGTAAACGTAATAGTGTTTGTTCCCGCTTTAAGTTTTATAGTTGCCACTTTAACTCTTACAAAGTATTTCGCCCATGCACCGTCATATTCCACACCGTTACCCGGCGTTGCAATCATTGCCGTTTCATAAGTAATATCTCCATCATTAACCATTAGCGCGTAATCATTATGCAAATAATAATCAAATGATTTCGGAGTAATATATGCAAAAAGTATAAATTCGCTTTCTGCATCAGACGTAATATTAAAAGTAAAGCTTGCGCCTGCGTTCTCGTTCTCGACTTTAAGCCTTCCTTTGCCGTCGGTAGTGCCGTTTGTAGTTACACCGCCCCACTTAGGTTCGTCAGCTTGTTTTACCGAAACACAATCGGATTCCGCCTCGATTACGGATATATGTAAATATTCTCTAAGTGCAGTTTCAGCCGTTATTTCTATTTTATCGAAATCAGGGAATTGTGAATTTGTCCCCTGGTAGTTTTCAATGAACTTTATCGTGTTGAAGCCTTTTTTAAGCGTTATATCACCTATCTCTATCGTCGTGAAATCACATTCCGCCGGCTTGGTATGAGCCTCGTTTGGGTCTTTCTGCAAATTATATTTAGGAGTAATGCTTTCGCCGTTAACTTCAACGCCGACATATTTAGAAAGCTCAAACGCCCATGGCATCATACGCAGTGTAGCCTTGAGCGTTGCAACACAATCTTCGTCCGCACCTACGCTGAAAGAAATCGTCGCATTAGCATTACCGTTTAAATCTTTTAAAAATGAAATATCGTTTTCCGTCGCAATGGTCAACCCCGTTCCGTCGGCTTTCTTTCTTACCACGTAATCGGATTCGGCTTCTATGACAAGGGTCTTTTTGGCTTCGAGATAATTTGAAACCGCCGTGCCGTAAGCGTATGCCGCGCGCAAGATTGCCATATTGTAATTTTTGGCGAGAGCCGCAAGACTGCAAGTTGCCGAGCCTATCTTCTCGCCGTCTGCAGAAACTTCAAAAGTGTAAGCTTCGTCAACGGAAAGGATATCGAAGTCCTTATAAATTATTTTGTATTGATTTTCGCCCAGAGCTTCAATTTCGGCTTCGGTACCGTTGATTTTTGCGGTCAAATTTTCGGCTGCGCTCGTGAATTTTGCCATGGGTTGAATATTGTAATCGAACCTTACGCCCATAACGAAATTAAGGTCGCCTTTTGCGGGCAATTCGCCCTCTAACTTTGTAAAATCAACGGTGGTATAATCGGAAGAAGTTAAACCGTCGTTAACGGGCGCGGAAGTATCGACTTTCATATACTCTTGAGCCGCCGCTCCGTAATTCAAGATATCGGCGGAAAGAGTTTTTATCTCTTCGAACGCCGCGGGGCTTATGCCGAGGGCGATTGCGGAAGAGTTACGGTAAGCGGTCAAAACATCTTTTACCGAAAGGGTTTTCTCGGTATAAACGACTTCGGTTTTGTTTTCCGTATCGTATTTTACGGTAACCGCAACGGTTTTTCCGAGGTACTGCGCGCCTATGCCTTTATACGTGAAAACGAATGTTCCGTTTTCGCTTTTTTCGCCGATAACGGTATCGACGTAAGCTTCAGCCTTTTCCGTGCCGTCGGCTTCGTTACCTTCCCAATTAAAAGTCGCCGAAGCGGAAGTTGCGCCGTCTATCGTGGCGGTGAGTTTTAAAGAAATATCCTTGCCTACGTTTACGTTGGCGTACAACGTGCCGTCCGCGTAAACTTTTTGAGTTTTTATTGTTGCAAGCCCCGCTACGCCGCAAGCGAGCGTGAATACGGCAAGCAAAGTTAAAGCAAGCTTTTTAATGGTTTTCATTGCCCGTACCTCCTGAAAAATTCCCTTCGCCAAACCAGGCTTCGGGCGCGTCATGTGCGCCGCTCGTCACGATTAAATCCGTTTGCCTATCGAATATCATGAGCGATACTTCGCAAGGCTCGAACTTAGTTTTGTTTTGCATGTTTTTACCTCTCCTGAAAATTATTTTATTTTCAACGCCTTAAACCTGCGGCTTATTTTGCAGGCAAGTTTTTAGCATTGTTTTATATTAAGCGGCTATAACGAAATCGATTTTATCCATTATCGTTCCCGCATAACCTTTCTGCGAAAACTCGATAGAGTTTTCGCCCAAGGAGAGGTCGACCTCTCCTATCACGACGCAAACGTAATTGTGCGCAAGCCATTGATTGTCGCTAAGTTCCTCGTCTTTTTCGACCATTTTACTTTCGAACGTATACTCCGCGCCGTTTATTTTGACGGTGTATTCGTTGTGGAAGTAATAATCGTTGCACTTGGGCGCGATATACACTCTGAGCAAGGCTTTGCCGGCTTTTTCCGCGGTGACTTTGAAAGTTATCTTAGAACCCGCGTTGCCGTTTTCCGCTTTAATGTAGCCGCCGTATTCGTTGGAGCCTTTCACAACTCCGCCCCATGTAGCGGGCGTTTCAGCCTGTGTTATCGTCACGTCGTCGGACTCGGCTTCAATAGTTTTAACGGTGCAGTCGCATTTTTCCTTGCAAGCGATATCGTCCTCGCAAGCCTTGTTGGCGCATTTCCCGCAGACGGGGCAAACGCTTTCGCATTTGTGCGAATACTCGCTTATTTCCACGTCGCCGAAAATCTCTATCTTGTCGAAGTCTGGGCATTGCGGATAGCTTGCTTCTTTCACGATAAACTTAATAACGTTGGAACCTTTATTTAAAGTAATCGTGCCTAATTCCACGCTAACAAAGTCGCATTTTGCGGGGGTGTCATGGTCGGAATTCACGTCTTTCGGAAGCATTTTGTTATAGTCAAGCATAGCTCCGTTGACTTCTATGCCGACGTACTGATGAAGCGGGAAATCCCAAGGCATGGCGCGGAAAGTCGCTTTCAAAAGCACCGAGCAGTCTTTATCGGAATTGAACTTGAAAGTAACGGTTGCGTTTGCGTTGCCGTTCAAATCCTTAACGAAAGTAATATTGTTTTCGGTAGCCGTATTCAGAGCCGAGCCGTCCGCTTTCTTTCTGTCTACGGAATCGGCTTCCGCTTCTATTACGCTAACTTTGCAAGAACATTTCTCTTCGCAAACGATATCCGTGCAAGTTTTGTCAAGGCACTTGCCGCAGAGCGCGCAAACGTGTTCGCACTTATGAGCGCATTCCTTGACCTCGGCGGGGCTTACTATTTCAAGCTTGTCGAAGTCCGGGCATTGCGGGTAACTTCCGCCCTTGACGATAAACTTAACGATGTTTACGCCTTTTTTGAAGTTTACGACCGCAAGTTCAACGCTCGTAAAGTCGCATTTTGCGGGGGTATCGTGTTCTTCGTTCTCGTCCTTTTTGAGATTAGCCTTGTATTCGACCTTTTCGCCGTTGACTTCGATATCCACGTATTGATTGAGCGAGAATGCCCACGGCATCATTCTCAGCGTTGCGTTAAGCGCCGCTTTCGCTTCCTTATCGGAAGATACTTTAAAGGTTATCGTTGCGTTCGCGTTACCGTTCAAATCTTTAACGAAAGTAACGTCGTTCTCGGTTGCCGTGTTCAAAGCCGAGCCGTCGGCTTTCTTTCTCTCTACGAATTCCGATTCGGCTTCTATCGTTACCGACTTACAATCGCATTTTTCTTTGCAGACTATATCGTCGTCGCATTCGAGGTTTTTGCATTTTCCGCAAACCGCGCACTTGCTTGCGCATGTATGGCGGTAATCGAAGATAACGCTTGTGGCGATGAGTTCGATTTTGTCGAAGTGCGGGCATTGACCGCCGCTCTTAGTGCCGACTTCGAAAGTCACCTCGTTAAGCCCTTCTACAATTTCGAAGTTCTTTAAGTTGAAGGTGTCGAAGTCGCCTTTGCCCTCGGTGCCGTCATCCGTCCATGTGTCATCGCTTGTGCCGATAAGGCGGTGTTCGTAATCAATCTTCTCGCCGTTGACGTAAATATTGACGAACTCATGCAAGTCAAAGTTCCAAGGTCTTCTCCTTATCGTCGCTTTCATAAGCGTTCTGCCCGCTTTGTCCGAAAGGAATTTGAAAACCATCTTCGCGCCGGGGTTGCCGTCGAAGCCCGTAACGTAAGTAATGTTTCTTTCTTCGTCAACGCCCGTGTAAAGTCTGTTGCCGTTCGTTCCGTTTATCTTTTCGACGTATTCGGACTCGGCTTCAATCGTTATATCCGTACACTTGCACTTATCCGCGCAAACGGGGTCCTCGCACTCGTAATCGTTGCACTTGCCGCAAACTGGGCAGTGGTGCGTGCAGAGGTGAATTTCGCCGCCGCCCGCGCCGTTTTCTTTGAGCGCGGGGTCGGGCGAGAAGAACACTATCGAAGAAATAACGGTCGATAACACGAACACAAAAGCAAGCGCGCCCGCGACTATCGCGTTGAAAGATTTTTGAGTGAGTGTGAATTTTTTACCCGAACCGCCGCTGCCGATAGAACCGACGGAGCCTTGCGAGCCGCCGCCCGTTGAGCCTTTCGCGCCCGTTTCCGCCGCTAAAGAAGCCTTCGTCGCATTATCCGCTTCTTTCGCTTTTTCCGGTTGTTTTTCAAGCTTTGCAAGCGTTTGCGGATAGAGTTTGCCGTTCAAAAGCACGCTTGCGACCGCCATAACGAGGGCGAGCGTTGCAGCAACCGCGGAAGTTGCGGTAAGGAATTTCAGCAAGGCTTCCCACCACGGGGTTACCTGTATCATTTTAGTGTTGACGGTTATGCCGTTTATAGCCGCGCTGTGGAGCTGAGTATACAAAACTCTGTGGCACGATTCGCGGAGCGCAAGCATTACCGTGGCGTTGTTTTTGAAATCGTCAAGCAAGGTTTTTGAACCTCTCGACATCCACACGTCGTTTCCGGCGATAAGCCCTTCGGCAAGCGCGTATTTGTCTTCCATATGCGGCGTGGTCGGCGCGCCCGAGCAAGCGTCCGTTTCGACTACCCCGACGAAGCCCCATTCGTTTCTGAGAACGTCGGTTAAAAGCCCTTTGTGCCTCCCTGTCCAAGTGCAGCCTATGCGGTTGAACGCCGACATAAGCCCGTTCATTTTGCCTTCGCGCACGCCGTTTTCGAATACTCTCAGATATATTTCTCTCGCGCTCTGTTCGTTAAAGAAGGTCGCGACGCCGTAACGGTTGAGCTCCTGGTCGTTGAAGGCAAAGTGTTTGCTGCAAACGATTATGCCTTTGTTTACCATTCCTTTAACCTGCGCGGCAAGCATTTTTCCGCCCAAAAATCCGTCCTCGGAATAATATTCGAAGTTTCTGCCCGAGTAAAGCGTGCGATGAATGTTTCCGCCCGGAGCGTAAACCATTGTGTAGCCCGAATGCAAAGCTTCGTGAGCGTAAGCGTCGCCGAGCTCTTGTACGAGGTCGATGTTGAAGGTCGCCGCGCTCATCGTCGGGGACGGGAAAGCGTATTTAGTGTGGTAAAGCCCTTGCGGACCGTCCGTAGCTTTTACGCCCGGCGCGCCAACGCTTTCGGCTCCGGCAAGGTATCCCATGCCGTAGTTCATCATGTAAATTTGCTCTTCCTGCGTCATCTGGTTGAGCAAGTCTTCCCAAAGCGGGTCGTCGTAGCTAAGCTCTTCGAGCATTGCTATGTTGAGCGCGCCCTGCGAGGAAGTAACGGTGCCGTAAACGGGCATTTTGTCGCCGTCTTTAACGGTTACTTCGTGTCCGTACTGCATATCGTAAACCATTCTGTCGTTTTCGCATTTGAGCTTAACGCTTTCGGTCGGGTAGGTGCCGTTCCAGTCGCTTCTCGTAACGTATTTTATTTTTTGGTCGGCAGTGCCTTCGTAAAGGTTAAGGTCGGCGTCGTCAAATCTGTTTGTTATTTCGACTCCGTTCTCGTTTTTGGAATACGTTTCGAAGTCGTCCTCGGCAATCGTTATTTTGTAAGTCATATCCGCGTCGCCCGCCGCGTCCATTCTGCCGTCGGTGTTGGCGGGTGTGTAGCCTTTTGCCGCAAGCACGTTGTTAAGCGCGTCGTGCGCGGAAGTGCCTACCGAAAGATAATAATCGCCTTTTTCGAGTATGTAAGTCTTTGCGCCGTATGAATCGTAAGTGCGGAAAGACTCTTTGTCGACGGTAACGGTAACCGTTTCTCCGTCCGCGCCTACTTTTAGTTCGCCCGTTTTTGCAAACCCTACGAGTTCAATACCCGCCTTTTCAACGCCGTTCGCCTTGTCGTAATCGGTGTATGGCTTGTTGAGGTAAACTTGCAAAACGTCCTTGCCCGAATACTTGCTACCGGCGTTCTTTATTTTCATCGTAACGACGTATTTGTCATTCTCTTCCCTAAACGTCGGTTTTTCGCGTTCGAATTCCGTGTAGCTAAGCCCGTAGCCGAACGAGAAAGCCACTTCGTTTTTATAGTTCCACTTGTTCCCGTCAAACGCGCCGTTCGCGCCGTTTGCCGAGAATCTGTCCATAACGTAATCTTCGTAACGAGTTTCAAAATATCTGTATCCGACGTAAATTCCCTCTTGATAAACCATATATTTGAGGTTGTGCGTCTGGTAATAATACTTGTACTCGTCGTCGAGATAAGCTAAGTCTTTAAGTTTTTCCTTAACGTTTGAGTTCGTCCATGTAAAGTCCTCGAAGTTAGCGTCCGCAGGCGTTAAGTGGTTGTTCATTAAAAGCGCGTCGGGCGCGTGACCGGAAACTATATACCCGGTGTTCGAAAGCGCGTCCGCAACGCCGACAAGGGCTTCGCTTCCGCCTATTCCCGTCCAAAGGCACGCGTCTATCGCATATTCGTCCTTAGTTATTTCGGCGAATTGAAGCGGGTTTGCGGTGTTTAAAAGCACGATTATCTTTTTAACCACGCCCGTACGCTTTAATGCGGCAAGCTCTTTTAAAACTTCGGCTTCGTCTACCGAGAGTTCGAGGTGGTTCATTCCGCCGTTAACGTCCGTTTCGCCGTTTTCCACATTGTCTATAATATCTTGGTCCTCGCCGGCTCTACGCGATACGACGAAAACCGCGTTGTTATACGTGGGAAGCGTTTCCGTTGCGACCGATTTAATTTCGTTCCACGGCACTTCGTTTACGCAATATACGGGGCGATAGTTTTTGTTTGTGCCGTCCGAATAAGTACCGACCCATCTGCCCGCGTGCAACCCGTAAGTAAAGTCGCCTTTCTTGACGTTTTCGTCGGTAAAATACGCGTATCTTTGGTCTAATTTTTCGTTTACGTCAAAGCCCTTTTGCTTTAACGCGTTGGCAAGCGAATTGTATGTCGGCGTGGCGGGGATTTGCCCCGAGCCGTAACCGCTCACCGCGTACTTGCCTTCCGCGCTCGCTATGCCGAAAAGGCTTATCTTTTCGGTAGTCGAAAACGGTAGAGCTTCGCTCTTGTTCCACAAAAGCACGGTGCCTTCGACCGCGACCTGCTCGGAAACGGCTTGCGAGTTTTTGCGCATCGACGAATTTTCCTTTATCGTCGATTTATTGCCTTGCGCGTCCGTTTCGTAAATAGGCGTGCCGTCGGCGTTCCTTTCGATATAATCGGAAGAAAATCTTTCGGCTTTTTCGCCCATACCCTGCCCCGTCTGAACTTTAACGTACGTATTGATGCCGAGCGTTTTGTTTATAGGCGCGGCGTTGTCTATCGCTATGCTCGTGCCTACGCCGAAAAACGCCGTTGTGAGAGTGAAAAATATCGTGAGCATTACCCACACGGAAGTGGCGAATATGCTTTTCTTTTTTCTTACGTAACTCATGCGTTCACCCCCGCTTGTGTTTTTCTCTCGTCCGTTCCCGATTCGTTGCCGTCGTCGATAAAGTCGAAGTACTTCGGGTCGTGCGCGGCTATCAAAGCGCGCTTTTTTAAAATATACATAACGAGCGAGCCTATCGCGCCGATTACCGAAATTGCCACGACGAAAAACAAGAGCGTTTGATACCATACCGAAAAAATCGTTATGGTGCGATTAGTCTGCGCGGCGATGCCGACGTTTATCGCATACGCAACGACAAATCCGACGGTCGAAAAAAAAGCGACTATCCCCAGACTGCCGCTTATAATTCCAAACGGAATGTTTTTCGCCTTAGTAAGCAAAAAATCGTTTAGTTTGCTTCCATTCATTTTTAGCCTCCTTACGTTTTGGCGGAGTTTTCGTCCGCAAAAAATTGCAAGCAAAGCATATATTAAATTTTTGATTTTGTCAATACCCGATACTTATTCGGTAACGTTCAATTCTTATTCTGCACTTTTTCGCCTCTTTAGCGCATAAAAAGAACGTTGAGGTTAAAAACCCCGTCCTCGAGCGAAACGGAAAGTTCGCCGCCGTACTTTTTAATTATGAAAGCTATGCTCTTAACGCCGAAGCCGTGGTAGTCCTTGTCCTCTTTGCTCGTTAAAGGCAAGCCGTTTTCGGCTAAGCTTATTTCGCCTACGTACGGGTTTTTCGCGCTCACGGAAACAAAGCCTTTCTTTTTCGCTATCTGCAAATCTATCGTTCTGTTTTCTTCGTCCTCTATTTTTAGCACCGCGTCAATCGCGTTGTCCATAATGTTTCCGAACAGCGAATAGGTGTCCGCCTCGCTCAAAAAGTCTATCGCGCCGCCATCCGCAACGCATGTCAGCTTTATGCCTTTGCCGTTACAGCGGAAGCCTTTCTCCGTGAGAATAACGTCGAGAACTTCGTTGCCCGTTCTCACCGCGCTGTCATAAATGGCTATGGAATTTTCAATTTCCGTTACTTCTTCGTCCGAAAGATTTTTGCCGTGCGTTAAGTCGCGTATTCTGTGGCGCATATCATGGCACTTGATGTTGATAAGCTCCATGTTCTCCTGCAAAACGCGGTACTGGTCTTTTTCTTGCGCGTAAAGCCGTTGCAAAAAATCTACCTCGTTGCGCGCTTCTTTGGTCGAAAGTTGCCCGAACTGACAAGCGAGCAACAAAACGCAACATAACGCGTTTGAAACGTTATTGACGGCGGAACCGAGAAAATCGTCTTTAAGGTAATACGTTACGAACGCGCTCACAAATATGTCCGCCATAAGCCCCGCGCCGACAAGCGAAAAGAGGGCTACGCTTTTTATTTTCATGTCCGAGCCGCTCCGTATGCGCTTTGCAAACGCATGGTAAACCGCCGTGTACGCCGCTATGTAGCATATAAGGTAGGCTATCGCGGCTAAAATCGTCGTCTTGTCTATCTTTGAAAAATCTATTTTCGCGTTCCCGTACATTCCGAGCAGCGGGCTTACGCTTCTTTCCGCAACGGAAAAGGCGAAGTTCGTCAGTTCGTAAGCAAAGTGTTGGCAAGTGTACGCGGCTATTCCGCAAAACAAAAGGTTGAAAAACGATTCGTCGTAACAGAAAAGCATAATCGGCACAGACAGAGCGAAAAGCAGACAAAATTCGATAGATAAAGCCCAAAAGTTGTTGAGCGGAATAGGTATCGCGGCAAAGCCCGAAAGAACGACTGCGCCGCCTAATAGCCGAAGCCAAAATAGTTTGCGCCTGCATAATCTGAACGCAAACATAGTTTCGGCGGCAAGCACTTCTATAACAAATAAAAATTTATAAAACCCGAGATAAGTCATCGTTACTTCCTTCCCGTCATCGCAATGTAGTCGTTAAGGTCCTTTAAAAAGCTTTTGCGTTTTGCGCGCGAAATCTGCAACTCCGTATCTTTTAAGCACACGACCTGCCCTTGCACGGCGGTTACGAACGCAAGGTTGACGAAATAGCACCTATTGCACATCGAAAAACATTCGCCTTCAAGCTCTTGTTGTAAAGATAAAAGCGTACCCGTCGCCTTTATTTCTTCGTCCTCGAGGTGGAAAACGAGAACGTGGCTCATTATTTCGACGTATCTGACGGAGGCTGTCCGTATCTTTTTTCTGCCATCCTTGTTCGTTATCCAAATTTCTTTGCCTTCCTCTTTGCGTAAAACTTTCAAAATACTCGCTAATCTTAACGCAAAGCTTTTGTAAAAAAGCGGCTTTAAAATAAAGTCGAACGCTCTTACGGCGTATCCTTTTATCGCCATTTGCGACATATTAGTCACAAAAACAATCGTGACTTCGCCGTCTTTTTTTCTAAGTTCCTTCGCCGCGGTCATTCCGTCTATACCCGGCATTTCTATGTCTAAAAACACTATGTCCGCAGAAGTATACTCGGTTAAAAAGGTCTGCGCGTCCGAATATCTTTCCACGTTGAAAGCTTCTTTCGTTTCCTCGCCGAACCGCTCTATGCAATTTATAAGTTGTTCCGCGTCCGCGCCGTTATCTTCTACCACGATAATTTTTCGCATATCGTTCTCCCCTCGGTTTTCGTTTTTTGCGGCTATTTTTAAGCCGCGTTTCATTCCCTTATTTTTTAAGATACACGCAAAACGCAATTTTGTCAATACCTTTTCGAAAATTTTTTTATTTTTCTTTCCAAGCGCATATATAGGCGTATAGTTTTGTTTGCGTTTTTATATGCATTTCACATGCGAAAAGCGGGCAAAGAAAACTCTCCGCCCGCATAAAAACATTGCGTTAATCAACTTATAGCGCAACTTTATGTAATTACGAATTATTGACACGCGCAAAAAAGGAAGCAACAGAAATTGCTTCCTTTTTTCTGTGGTCGGAGTGACAAGAATCGAACTTGCGGCCTCTTGAACCCCATTCAAGCGCGCTACCAAACTGCGCTACACCCCGATATATGACGGCTAAAAAGCCGTTTTTTACGTTTTTTTACTCGGCGTCGATCTTCAATTTAACTTTGCAAGGAACGCCCGATATAAGCTTGATTTCAACGTCGTAAAGCCCGAGCTTCTTTATAGGCGCGGATATGACGATTTTCTTTTTGTCTACTTCGTAGCCCGCGTTTTTAAGTGCCGCGGAAACGTTTTCGTTGGTGACCGAACCGAATATCTTACCGGCTTCGCCCGCTTTTACAAGACACAAAACTTCTTTGCCGTTAATTTCGCGCGCAAGTTCCGTAAGCCTTTTTATCTCTTCGCGCTTGTGGAATTCTTCGGCGTTCTTTTTAATCTGCAAGCTGTTTACTTCGACCGCGGTCGCAACCTTAGCGAGATTCTTTTTAAAAAGCATATTTCTGGCGAACCCGTCGGAAACTTCGACCACATCGCCCTTTTTACCGGTACCTTTTACGTCCGCAAGCAAAATAACTTTCATTTAGAAACCCCGTTCGCTTTATCGTTTATTTATTTTAGTACATTTTTTTGTTATTGTCAAATGTATAAACGCATTTTTTGCTCATAATAATATTAAATTTCAAAAGGAGGTGAAATTTTTAGTGGAAAACATCAATAACGGAGTTATGTGTGACGTTTGCGGCTGCAAACACAACGAAAACGGTTGCTACTGCAAACTCAACAAAGTCAGAATCACTACCGACTGCACGGATTGCACTTGCTGCGATTCCTACACGGTCAAAGACAACTAACGAAAATTTTTCGTTACCCGTTCGTCGCCTTTCGCGGCGAACTTTTTTGTTGTTATCGTTTTGTTTTTTTTGGGGACGTTTATGCTCGGCGTTTTGTTTGGCGTTTTTACGACGTCTTTTTTCTGCGCCGCCCGTTTTTATGTTGCAAATTTTATACCGCGAAGTCGAAATCAACTATTTATATATAACAACTATTTATATATAATATGAAAAAAATGAAATTGCCGCTTGCCGATTGTTGATTGTCGCAAAAATTTTATCGTTGTCTTTTAACCCGCCGCCCGACAACGAGCAAAATCCGAAAGCGAAATTTACTTACTTAATAATTTAAAGATTTTTCTTTTAACGGCATAAAAAAAGTTGCATTTTACGATAAAGTTTGCTATCATATACGGGTAAAAATGAATTGGGGTGTCGCCAAGCGGTAAGGCTACGGACTCTGACTCCGTCATCCGGGAGTTCAAATCTCTCCACCCCAGCCAAGAGAAAATAATACGAACACCATAAATTCGGCGTTCGTATTATTTTTTTCTAACGATTATTTCGGTATAAAAATTAAAAGGTAGAAACAAAAAAACAACAAAGCACTAAATTACGCTTCGTTGTTTTTTGCAAATTTAAACTATTTATTTTTTATCTCTGAAAAATGCCATTCGCCCGTTATCAACCAATATTCATAAGCAAATAACCATGTGGAAACCCATGGGACTATTGTATCAGCAATGTAACAAAATTTATTCCACTCTTCATATTCTGGATAATACAGACATAACAACGGAAAGCCATTTTCTTTTCCATATAAATGATGTGGTTTTTTATTGTTGAAAGTTTTTAGTTTTGGCTTAATTAATAGCACTTTTGGCCGAAACCCCAATTTATATTTTATGTCAATTGTATATGTTTCACTATCTTCCGTTGGGGTTATATACAATCTAACATTCATTTCATTCCGCTTATATTGAGAATGTTGTTTATCAACATTTTTATATTTTTGTTTGATTCTAATAAATTGACTAAGAATTGAAATAGGTTTCCTTTTTTGATACTTTGCCATAATGATGTGTTTTTCTTATACTTATATCCCCCGCTTTACTTAATGTGCCTGTGGTTGAGTCAACTTTGAGTTTGTTATTTTCTATTTCAAATCTGGTTTCTTCAGCAATTGAATTAAAAACTCTTATAACAGTTTTTTCGCCAAGAATTTTCTTTAAATAATTAGCCAACTCAACGTTATTCATTGCCTTTAGCTTGTCTAAATTAAAATCATTTTTTGCCTTCCGTATCCATTTTAAGAAAGCCTCTTTTCGTTCTGGATGGATAGCCCATTTATCAGCAAAATTTTCTGCCTCGCCCCCTGTGTAAGTAGGATTTTTGATGACGTATTCATTGTTTGTATTAATTGAAGTCCTTAAATATTCCTCCGCTTCATTTAAAAAGTTTGTTAATGTGTCGATAACTCTTGTTTCATGACTATAAATATTTGCCGCCATCGTTGTAATAATAATCGAAATTGGTTTACAATTATTCATATCATCTTTAAACATCATATCTCTATGACGTTTTAATATCTGGATAGATTTTTGCAACGTTGTTTTTATTTTATATTCTTTAATTTCTTCAACTTTTGTTTGAAATCTTAAAGTCTCACGTATCCTTTGATAAGACGCCTTTTGTTTTTCCTTAAACCAATTAATGTAAGCTTTTGGATTACTACCTATATACTCATATAATCCATCATCGGTTTTATCGGTGATATTAATAAATTTTTCTTGCGTAGTAGCAGGAATAATATCCATATGAAATTGTGGATTATCATCATATGTTACCTGCCAACATCTGCGTTTTTCATTTATTTTGCACTTTCCATAATTTTGCAAAATGGATTGTGTTTCAGATTTCAAATTTTCAGCAGAGGAATTGTATGTATTATATTCAAATACGAAATCCAAATCATATTCATCTTCTTTATCAATAGGTTTTATTATTGTTCCCAAAGCAAAAGAGCCTTGTGGGTATAGGACTATTTTTTTATCCGGCGTTGATTTATCAATATGTTTTGCCATCTGGTTATATTTATTTTCAGCAGCTTCATATTGGGCATCTGAAATATTTAAGTCCTCAGCTATTTTATCTAATATTCTTTCAATTGCGGAATCTTTCATTTGTTATCTCCTATTGTTAAAGTTCCGAAAAAACCTTTATTTTCTTCATATATTTTCATTTTTGGATAAACCCCGGGCATAAAACGTCTACCAATTTCATAAGCAGCTGAAACCGGAATTGCGGGGAAAATATGTAATATATCAACATTGTCATTTACTATGATATCACATACTTTCTGATATTGACGCCAAAAAACCTCCAAATCTTTTTTGCTTTCAATGCAGTTAACACCAGTATTTCTTGCTGTAATTGAATAAATCTTACCAATGTTTGAATCTGTACTCAACACTCTTTCTGTGGAGATTTCTGCTGTTAAAGACAAAACTAAAGCCACTTCTTTGTTGTCGTTCAGTTCTTGTGTAGTTATTTTAAATTCATTTGAGACCTCTTCTTTTTGCCATTTCCACGAATCGGGCTCTCTGAATTTTTGGTAAATTTCTGTATGAATTTTATCGCCGAAAAGGTAACCAAGCTTTATAATTAACGGTATAGGAGCCAATGGAAAAATAGAAAAATGTGCTTCTGCATTTCTTTCGATAACACGCTTTATCTTGAAATTAAATTGATAGTCCAAATCTTCAACCACATCATTCCAATAATCGTTGGTATCGTAATTTTTTTTAGAGCCAATATTAATATCAATACCATTTGGGTTGGATGGTATTTTTTCCAATATAAAGGCATCAACCATCTTTTGCAAACTATAACTAACGTCAACCATTCCCTTAATTTTTGACCTAAATACAACAATATTAGTTTCAGGAATTTCTTGTGCATTCGCAAACTTTAAATATTGTTCTTCTCTTTTCTTTTTTATTTCCATCAGCTTTTCAACGGTGTATAATTCTGGATGCTCATCGACAAAATGATGATGCTCTTGACACATCAGCATAAGATTTTCAATTTTATCCGACAATTGATAGGACAATTCATTTCCCCTAGGTCCGTCAGGACTTGAAGCAACTATATGCGCTAAATTTGAATTGTTGGAATCTTTCAATGAAACATTGTCTGTAAATAAAAATTTATTACATAACTGACAGCGACCACCAGTTATTGCACACAACTTCATTTTAACTGCTTGAGTTGGTTCTTTCCCTCGTTTGCTCATACATTCTCCTTTTAGAAAATTTTACCATAATTCTTGAGCATTGTCAAGTTTTTTTGTTATATCAACACAATATGTAGTATGGCGCATTTTGTTTTTTGCACAAAATATGGGAGTAGATGGTACTTATAAAAAATTGCTCCGATTTATCGCCTTTCGTCATTTTCGTTGTAGCACAGTAAAAATCGGAAGTCAACGGGAAAAATTGTCGCTGAAAACTTTAATAATACCAAGAGTCAGACT
>DHMS01000034.1 GCA_002405915.1 Christensenella sp. UBA4636 | reverse complement strand
ACCCCAACATTTGACAAAGAACCCTTTTATTTTATGTTTTTGCGTTGCCGTCAATTGTTTTGTTGAGCGAGGAATAACTCCGTAAAGATTATCTGTTTCAATTTTTCCAAGCCGTCGCCGTTTTTTGCCGAAATATGAACGTACTTTTCTGGGCAGATTTGCTCGGCTAAGTCGCATTTATTGAGAACATATATTCTCTTTCCGTAAGCTCCCATTTTATCTAAAAACCCGTCTGTCACGGCAAATTGCAAAGTAAAATCGGCGGAAGCCGAAGCAACGTTTAAAATAACGTCTGCGTTCTTTGCTTGTTCGAGCGTGGAAGCGAAAGCCTTTTCAAGTTCAGCGGGTAAATCTTTAATGAAGCCTACGGTATCCGTGAAAAGAATTTTTTCGTCGTTTATGCGCGCGTAACGCGTGGAAGGGTCGAGAGTCGCAAAAAGCATATCCTTTTCAAGAACGTCCGATTTGCAGATTTTGTTTAAGAGCGTAGATTTACCCGTGTTAGTATACCCGACGAGGGCAACCGACTTAACGGCGTTTTTAGCGCGGCGTTCGTCATATAGCTTGCGGCGTTTTTCTATATCGGCAAGCGATTTTTCAAGGGAAAGAATTCTACCCTTTATGTGCCGACGGTCGGTTTCAAGCTTTGTTTCGCCGGGTCCGCGCGTGCCTATGCCTCCGCCGAGCCTTGAAAGCGAATCGCCGCGACCTTTAAGGCGAGGGTAAATGTATCTGAGCTGCGCAAGTTCGACTAAAATTTTGCCTTCGCTGCTTTTAGCTCTCTTTGCGAAAATATCGAGTATAAGGTTTGTTCTCGTGATAACGGGTACTCCTACAACGTCGGAAATATTGAGAGTTTGAGAGGGGGTAAGCTCACCGTCGAACACGACTTCTTCCGCACCGGTTTCTTCAACGGCACGTTTTACTTCTTCAACTTTGCCTTTACCTATATAAGTTGCCGGCGTAACGACTTTCACGTTTTGGGTGACAACGCCTTTAACAACTCCGTCTGCGGCTTCGATTAAAGCGATAGTTTCGTAAAGTCTTTCCTCTTCTAAATTTGTTTCAATTACGATTACGTCTGTCATAATAATGCTTATAATTTACGATAATATCAAGCGATTTTTTGAATTCTTATATTTTGGCTTAATCGTCGGATTTTAGCGACACCGTCTTAATGGCGGACTTACGCATATCGTCCGAAACGGCGGCGTAATGCTTTTTAGTTGTGTTTATATCCTTATGTCCGAGATAGTCCGCAACGATATAAATGTCCCCGGTTTCGCGGTAAAGTTTAGTGCCGAAAGTGGAACGCAGTTTGTGCGGCGTTATCTTTTTTAAAGGGGTGACAATCTTAGCGTACTTCTTAACGAGGTTCTCTACGGCGCGAACGCTTATACGCTTGTTTTGTAAGGAAACGAACAACGCGCGCTCGTCCTCGGGCAAGCCTTCGATTGTTTCTCTGTATTTCAGCCAGTCTAAGAGGGCGTTTTTCACTTCGTCCGTAAAGTATAAAATGGTTCTGTTCCCGCCTTTGCGCGTGACTATGAAACTGTTATTTTCAAAGAAAATATCTTCGATATTAAGCCCTACAAGCTCGCTTATACGTATTCCCGTGCCTAAAAAGAGGGTAATGAGCGCAACGTCGCGCACCTTGGTGTTTTTTTGATACTTTGCTTGTCTTTCGCTAAGCCCGTCGCCGGTTTCCGCAGTTTCAATAAGCTCCTTAATTTCACCGTTTTCAAGGCGAATTATCTCTTTTTCATGCAGCTTAGGCGTGGCGACTTTAGCCGCGGTATTCGCGATAATCATATCGTGGTTGAAAAAGTACTTATACATAGAGCGCACGGCGGACAATTTGCGCGCTTTTGCGCGTTCGTTGCAGAGGTGGTGCTCACCTTTGTACTCAAAACTCGTTATAAAGCTCAAAAATTGTTCTATATCAATCTGCGTGAGCTTGTCCAAAAGCGATATTTCCATGTTTTTGACGGGAATATCGTATTTGTTCGACACGAAATCGAAAAAAATTGCCAAATCCATAGCGTAATTCATTCGCGTTAACGGAGAAGTCACTGCTTCTATTCCTAAAAAATAATCGCGACAAAACGAGGGAAGCTCGTCTAAAAACATGTCGAGCTTTTTTAAGGTCTTAATTTTTCTGTCGGTAAAATAATCTTTTGCCATAAAATTCCTCTAAATTAGAAAAAGGGGGCTAAATTGCACACAGATAAATCTATGCGTAAAATACAGGTTTTACGCAGTCATAATATTAAAAACGTACTAAATAAACGCAATTTAATACAAACCGCTAAAATCATTTTTATTAAAAGAGATTTTGTTTGTTTTTACGTCGCTTAAAACGCCTTATTATATTAGGAGTTCTTATAACTATGCGTAAAAAATTTGTAGCTTTACTTAGATTATTATATCACTTTTATAACGCCTTGTAAACGCTTTAATCATAGTAAAACGCATTCTCAGTGAATATTTATAAAAATAATACTTAATTTTAGCGTTTTGTATCGGATAAATACCTTAAAACGCATTGACAATATTTAAAGTAAATGATATAATTTTAATAAGTATAAACAAAGGATTTTGAAGCTTTTTATGGATAACGTTCCAAGCGAAATGCTGCGCGGACATATCGACACGATAATTTTATTATCGCTACTCGATTCCGACAAGCATACCGGTCAGATAAAAGAAGAAATCGAATCGCGGAGCGACGGTCAATTCGAGCTTAAACAAGGCACGTTTTATTCGTGCTTACAAAGAATAGTTAAGCAAGGATACGTCACCGAATACAGAGTTTCCACACCCGAAGGAAGAAAAAAGTTTTATCAACTGACGGAAAAAGGAAAGGTTTACATAGACGAGAACAAGGACAGATGGTGCTTTTCTCGCCGCGTTATCGATACGCTTATTCAGGTGCCGGAACCCAAAGAAGATAAACAAAATAAGACGGTTATAAGCTTGCCCGACGCACCCGAAACGGCGCAAGAAGAAGAGATTTCGCCGGAGGACACCCTAAAACAATTCCTTGACGGCGCGCTTGACGAACAAAAGAAAACGGAAACGCAAGCAGGAAGTTATTCTCAAAACGTCGCCGCGGCGCAAAATTCCGACATAAAAGCGACGGAAAATATTTCAACGGAAGCGGAAAAAGCCGAAGAAAAGAAGAAAACCGAAACAAAAAACGGCGGTTACGACCTCTTCACTTATCTCGATTATACGCAGTCTTACCCTCTTGACGAAGCCTCTTATAAAAAGCAAGCTCAAGCTAAACCTCAACCGGTGGAAGCTCCCGCCGAGCGCGAAACGTTTTTCGCACCGCACGACGAGCCTACGCCCACACAACAAACCGCAACTGTCGCGTCGGCTACCGAACAAAAACAAGCGGATCCCGTGGCAGAGCAAACGCAAATTTCTTTCACCGATATAACAACCGAAAACGGGCCGCAAAAGACAGCGGAGGAAACGGCTGTAAAAAAAGAACGCGTCGCAACGCATGCGGAACAAACACACCCGCAAGCACAAGAGCAAGAAGTTCAAAAAGAAACAGCGGCAACGACCGTTTCCGTTCAAGAAAAACAAGAAGAAACCGAGGAAAAAGAAGACTTTTACCCCGAGGACAAAGTTGCTTCGCGAGAATATCGCACGGTGCTTTCAAAACTCTTTCCCGAAAAAAAGAAACAACCCGAAACGCCCGCGGAAGAGCCGAGAGAACTCGTTTACACCGAGGGTACGGACGTTAACAGCTTTTTCCACGACACCGTCACAATCGACGACGAAAAGCTTAAAGAAATGCAGGAGCAAGCCAAGCTCAAAAAGAAGCATAAAATCGAACATCAGCCCGTCCGCGAGCAAAAAATCAAGGAAAAGCCTAAAAATTTGCCGTCCGACAGAGCGGAAAAAAGTTGCACGACCTATAACCCCTACTACGATTTTTCGGACATCAAATCGCTTGCCGAAGCCGAGGGCTTCCGCGTGAGAATTTCTTCCGCGGAAAACCGCAAAGATTCCGGCAGAATAATGATAAACAAGCTTATCTTCCACTCGTCGCTCATTTATTTTGCAATTTTAGCGATAGAAACGCTCATTATAGGCTTAACGACGGCTTCAATAGCCAAGCTTAGCTTCTTGCCGTATTTCATATTCGGCTGCGTATGCGCGCTTTTCCCGATAAGCTACGGCATAGCTTATCTCGTGAACCCCGACAAACGCGTTACGAGCCTCGCGACCTTCAAGAGCGCAATCGAGCTTATAATCATAATAACATTGAATCTTTGCCTCGTGCTGTTCTGTTGCTGCATCTTTGCGGAAATAGACTTTTCAGACCCGGCAATGCTTCTAAGATGGGTTTTCTATCCTCTTTTGATTTTGCTCAACTTGCCCGTTTACACGTTTATCAAGTACTTAAAACTCGATAACCAAAGATATTTTTCATGAAAAACTCCTCGCCGATAAAGCGAGGTTTTTTCTTGCAAAAGCGTTTTTACGACTCCCGAATTCATAAAACTTTAATGAATTTATAGCGATAATTTACCGCAGAAGCCTTTTGAATTTATCGTAAATATCGCCCGCTCCGAGAATAAGCACTTTGTCGCCCGCTTCCGCTTCCGTTTTAAGCCGCGCAAAAAGCTTTGTTTCGTCGTCGTAATAAATGCATTTCGGCAACGCTTCGCAAAGCTTTAACGCCGAGCCCTCGGGCAAAAAATTTTCGCGCGCGGCGTAAGTCTTGAAAATAAACAAATTATCTTCGAGTATTAGTGCGGAAACGAAGTCCTTAAACAGCAGCTTGGTGCGCGAATACGTATGCGGTTGAAACACGACGAAAAGCCTGCCTTTAAGACCTTTTTTGTAAGCTTGCAACCTTTCCGCAAGCTGCGTCGGATGGTGCGCGTAATCGGCAATTACCGGCGCGCCGTTAAGGCTTCCTATAACTTCGTCGCGCCGCTTAACCCCTTTAAACGCCGCAAGGCCCCTCTTAATTGCATTCTTATCAATGTTCATTTCTCGAACCACAGCAACCGCCGCAAGTGCGTTTAATACGTTTTTTTCGCCGCTTAGGCGCACTGAAACTCGCATAAGTTTTTTCTTCCTTTCATACACGGTAAAACTCGTAACTCCGTCTTTAAAAGTTATCTTATCGGCGCGGTAATCGCTATTCTTTTTAAAGCCGAAAGTCACGGCGGCAAGTTTGCAATCCTCGAAGGCAATTTTCTTTTTAGCACGCTTCAAAAACGCCGCGAAAGTGTTTTTTATATCACCTAAATTTTCGTAACTGTCCAAGTGGTCGTTGTCGATATTAAGTACCAAACCGACATCCGCCGTGAAAAAATTTATATTCTTTTTGTATTCGCAGATCTCGGCTAAAAAACAAGTTTTACCGAACGAGCAAAAGTTAGAAAAAGTTAAATCCTCGCCGCCGATAAACGCCGTAAACGGATACGAAGCCGCTTTAAAAATATGCGCGATAAGCGCGGTTACCGTCGTTTTGCCGTGGCACCCGGAAACGCCTACGGAGATAGAAAAACATTCCGAAACAAGGCTCAACAGCCGCGCTCTGGAAACGAGAGCCATATTATGATTTTTCGCATAAGCGTATTCGGGATTAACTTCCGTTATCGCGGAAGAAAAAACAACCATATCGTCGGATCTCAAATTACTTTCGTCATGAGAATAATTTACTACTATGCCGCGCGCTTCGAGTTTGCTTGTAATTTCCGATTTGCATTTATCGCTGCCGGCGACTCTAAAACCTCTTTCCTTTAGGAAAAGAGCAAGCGCGGACATACCTATCCCGCCGATTCCGATAAAATAAATTCTGCTCGTAAAACTTTCGGATAAGCCCATAATAACCCCGCCGTCTATATAATATATTAAAAAAATTGTCAAAATTTTAACATTTCCCAAAAAAAATCGCAGACACTTAAAAAAAGTTTAAATCTCATAGTAAAAGAGATTGAAATTCTTTTTAATTTATGGTATGATATATAAGGAAGTATGGTAGACTTATTATTAAGGGAACTTAATGATTATCCAAGTCGATTGATTGCCCTAAAAGCTTCTCAAAATTCCAAAATAAAACGGTTGAATTCAGCCAAATAGGAGTAAAATTTATGCAGATCACGGACGTTAGAGTCAGGATTGTGCCATCTTCGGTTGGTGACGGCAGATTGAAAGCCGTAGCCTCCATCACTATCGACGGTTGTTTCGTTGTCCACGATATGAAAATTATCGCCGGCGCGGAAGGTCCGTTTGTTTCCATGCCGAGCAGAAAATCTACTGACGGCACATACAAAGACATTGCACACGCGCTTAACACCGAAACACGTGAATACATTATTCGGACCATCATGTCGGCGTACACAGATGAACTTGCAAAAGAATGTCAGGAATAATTTTGCCCCTACAATGAAAGAACCTTGCGGCTTTACCCGTAAGGTTCTTCTTTTGCTTTTTTATTTGATTTTATGCACCTTTATAGCGACAAATCGCGCGTAAACCTATTTACGCCGCAGATGAAGAAGCAGACGATGACGAAGAGTTTTTAATGGTGTCCGCTCCGACGAGAAGGTCTGCATAAGGCACGTTTTCGTTATCGACTTTTATCGTCATTTGACCTTTACCGCCGACTTCTTCGGGTTTAGATACCGTTATCACGATGTTGCCTTGCAAATCGGTGCGGTAAATGGTCGCGGGGTCGTAAGATAAGGTCGGGTCGGTTAAGTTGTCGAGCGTGAGTTGGCGCGGGTGGTAGAATTTATTACCTTTTCCGCAAGAGATAACGGCGTACTTAGGTTGAATTTTCGCTAAAAAGTCCTTCGATGACGACGTTTCCGAGCCGTGATGACCGACTTTTAAAACGTCCACCGTGAGATTGTCGTTCTTATAGTAATCTAAAAGTTCTTTTTCCGTTTCTTTTTCCGCGTCGCCGACGAACACGAACTTGTTATCCGCATAAGTGAGCATAATTATCGGCGAATAATTGTTATTGTTGTTTTTATAGCCGATTTCGTTTTTGTTCGCGGTTGGAGTAAGAAAATCGAAAACGCATTTATAAGAATTTTCGCCGTCTTTTATATCGAATGCAAAATCGCTATCCTTATTGAAAAACTCGTATCCGCACTTTTCTTCGACGATGTAATTGAGAAAATTGTAATAAGTGGCAGTGTTGCTCGGCGTACCTCCGGCTTCCTTCGTCAATCCTTGATTAAATCCGTCCGGGAGAGTGCTTGCGTTCGAATTTGTCGAAAGAACGTACGGACGGAAAACGTAGTCGACCTCATAGTTTTTAAAAATAACGTCCATTCCGCCGATATGGTCCGTATCTTGGTGCGTTGCTATTAAATAATCGAACTTCGTAATTTCAAGCTTATCTATGTAATTTTTGAGCTTCGCTTTACTGTCTGATTTTTTGTCGCCGGAATCGATAATCATGTTTTTATTGTTCGGAAACTGAATGATTATCGCGTCGCCTTGGTTAACGTCAACGTAATGAATGCGCAAATCCGATTCGAGCTTGCCTTCAATCGTGTTGACCGAAGAAGAATTTCCGCTCGTATCCGGCGGCATTATGTAATGGTGATAGTAGTAATATGCGGCTATGATAAGCAAAGCAATTATCACAACCAACACGACTTGCCAAAAACTTAGTTTCTTTTTCTTTTTTGTTTTTCCTTTAGCCATAGTAGTTAAGTAATTTTAACGTCTGCGCGTTTATATTTATGCACGAGTAGTCGAAAACGGAACGACACTTCCGAGCGGCTTATAAGCTTAAACGCGTTACAAATGCCATTTTTTGATAATTTCGTTTTTCATCGAAGAAAAACCGAACATTATATAGCCGAGCAGAACAACCGCGCATGTAATGAGATTGATTTTGTTGAGAAGCGCGAATTTATCCCACCCGGAAAGAAGCAATACGAGCGAGCCTGCGCCTAAAAGGAATATCACGAGCGAAAAGCCGAGGCAGAGCTGCGAGCGTTTTTCGCTTATAAAACTTATCATCGACAAGACTACGGCCACGCAAAGACCTATTCCCGGGTAAACGTAAGAAACGAGCCAAAGCCGCAACGAAAGTTTTTCTGCAAAATATAGTAAAACTACGATTGTTACGACCTGTAAAACAATTTTGCGGAACGCGCTACGCTTCGATAATATCGTATGCGCGACGAGTACCCAAAGGTAAATTATGCCCCAAATAACGAGCCAGAACCAGCCGACGGACGGGGTCGTCATTAAGTTAATCGTAGTGCAAACGACAATCGTGACGATTGAAATAAAAAGGAACAATTTCGTTAAGAACGCGCCCGTTTTCACCGTTGTTTCGTTCTTAGTCCTTAGCGTGTACAAGCAGTCCGATTGCTCGTTTTTTGCTTCGAGGTGGTTAAAGCACACGGGGCAGAAGCTCTTTTCGGTGTCGACGTCGGCGTTGCAATATTTGCATCTTTTCATAGGCTGCTCTCCCAGTAATTGCTAAAAAGCGTAACGTTCGCGCCTAACGAAGTAATCTTGCGAACGAAAATTCTTTCGATGTCCGTTTCGGTGAAGTTGCGCGAGAAAGTGATATAAAGATTATCCTTGAACCCGACAACGCCCGTTTGATGCCCGCACGAAAACGTAGGAGTAATGGCGAAAATAACGTGCTTAATGTACGCCGCCACGCTCTCCGGGAACACGACTTGACCGAGGTTTGAAAAGTCTACCGTCTGCAAAACTTCGCCGACCTTTGAGTACGCCGCGCGCATAACAAGGTTTTTAAGCGGCAACGGCGTCATTTTTATAAAGAAGTTGCGTTCTGTTTTTACGTTTTCATGAATGATATCGTCAAGGGCTTCCGTGTCGATTCCCTTTGTAATCTGTTCTTGCGCGGAAGCTATAAGCTCTTCAAAGCTCGGCTCCGAAACGTTGTAATCGTGAGAAAATCTTGCAAACATGGTAAAATTGCGTAGAGTTTCGCCGCCGTAACGCTTGCGAAGATTGCACGGAACAAGCACGGTAACGAATTTGTTCGCGACGGGTTTGTTCCGTAAAAAGGCTTCGTAAATGGACTGCATATATACTGCGGCAAGTAGCGCGGTTACCGTTACGCCGCGTTGTTTTGCGTAGTCTTTTACTTCCGCCAAAGAAATTTTCGCCGTAATCATACCGCAACCGTCGTAAGAAAACGGCGTGCCGGTGATATGGTAAGGCTTGCGGATTTTTTCCGATTTGCCGCTAACGTCTTTCTTTTCGTAAGTTAAAAAACTGTCGTCGCGTTCCATTTCGGTTGCCGGCGCGTCAAGCGGTTTTATAACCCCTTCGGTGTCGACTTCCTTTCCCGCGACTTTCAAGTATTCGCACAAAAGCGCGGTGAAAAATTTAAAGCCGCCGGTGCCGTCCGTCAACGCATGGAAAATCTTAATGGTTATTTTATCTCTTATATAAAGGACTTGAAAAAGATATCCGTTGTTTTCCTTATAATCTATGCTTTTGAGATAATACGGCTTTTCTTCGAATACCTTGAAAGGCTTGTCGTTTTCTTCGAGGTAATACCAAAAGTAACCGCGCATGAGCTTGGTTTTGAACGTAGGATAAACCTTTAAAAGATTATTAACGGCTTCTTTAAGTAGCTCGCCGTCGACTTCCTCCGTTAAAATTGCGGAAAAAGAAAACACGTGCGCGCGGTTGTTTGAAGCCGTCGGCGGATAGATTTTCGCCGCATTATCGAGCGGATACCACTGCGGTTTTTTCTTTGTTTTCTTTGACATAATTATCGCTAAATTTTCGCATTTTATATGCGATTTTAAAAGTTTTTACGATACGCGTAATCAACGCTGCGCGCTAAATTTATACCACGCCATCGGCAAAGCTTTCGGGAGAAAATACTTCGATATCGTCAATCTTTTCGCCGACCCCGACGAAGCAAACGGGAACTTCCATTTCCTTTGTCAAGGAAATTACGAAGCCGCCTTTCGCGGTGCCGTCAAGCTTGGTTAAAACTATTCCGTCAAGACCGACCGCTTCGTTAAAGAGTTCGACTTGCGAGAAAGCGTTCTGCCCGGTGGTTGCGTCAAGCACTATGAACTTATAAAAGTTAGCTTCGGGGTATTCTCTTTCGACTACCCTCGACATCTTTTTTAGCTCTTCCATAAGGTTTGCTTTTACGTGCAATCTGCCCGCGGTATCGATTATCAAAATGTCCGTTTTCTTAGATTTTGCCGAAGAAACCGCGTCATACACGACGGCGGACGGGTCGCTGCCTTCGCCTTGCTTTATTATACGCACGCCCGCGCGGTTTGCCCACACGTCAAGTTGTTCGCTTGCGGCGGCGCGGAAGGTGTCGGCGGCGGCAATAACAACGCTTTTGCCTTGCTTAACATAAAAATTCGCAAGCTTACCGATAGTCGTGGTTTTACCCACACCGTTAACGCCTATAACCATTATAACCGCCGGGGTTTCGATTTCGCACGGTTCAACGTCCATAATATCGGAGATAGTTTCGCGTAAGTTTTTTAAAACGACTTCCTTATCGTCGACCTTTTCTTTCTTCATTCTTTCATGCAATTCGTCCACGATTTCTTCCGCGGTGTCGTAAGAAATGTCCGAAGAAATAAGTACGTCAAGTAAGTCCTCGTAGAAGTCCGCACCGATTCTGTCACGCGTAAAAAGTTGTGAAATCTTCGATGATATCGTATCTTTTGTCTTTTTTAACGCGTCCGCTATTTTACTGAAAAAGCCCATTATTGTAAATCCTCGCCGAGTGTGTCTTTGATTTCCGAAAGCTTGACGGAAACGATTTTGGAAACGCCTTTTTCTTGCATGGTAACGCCGAAGAGT
The DNA here is from genome assembly GCA_002405915.1 of Christensenella sp. UBA4636. Lineage (GTDB taxonomy): Bacteria > Bacillota > Clostridia > Christensenellales > Borkfalkiaceae > UBA4636. Next base: position 27,533 of record DHMS01000034.1, on the reverse strand, counting down.
GCGTCGGAAAGTTCCATAGTAACCTTTTTGTGGGTTATGACAACGAACTGCGTTTCCGAAGAGAAGTGCTTTAAGTACCGCGCGAAGCGTTCGACGTTAGCGTCATCGAGTGCCGCTTCGATTTCGTCAAGCACGCAGAAAGGCATCGGTCTTAACTTTAAGATTGCAAACAGTATCGCTATTGCGGTAAGCGACATTTCGCCACCGGAAAGAAGCGAAATCTTCTGTAATTTTTTTCCGGGCGGTTCCGCCACGATTTCAACGCCCGCGTCGAGCGGGTCCTCCACGTTGGTGTAGTCGAGTATAAGGTCCGCGCTGCCGCCGCCGAAAAGTTCCTTGAATATCTGCTTGAAATGCCCTCTTATCTCTTCGAAGCCCGCGTTAAAAGTCGTAAGCATTTCGTCCGTTAAACGTTTGATAACGTCTTTTAAGTCTTGTTCGGCTTTGTCAAGGTCGTCGCGCTGAACGCGGTATTCGTCGTATCTTTCCTTTAAAACCTGATACTCTTCGATTGCGCCCGGGTTGACGTTGCCGAGTGCCGAGATACGGTGCTTCAATCTTGAAATTTCTTGATTAGAAGTCGCGATATCGTATTCGGGGTCGCGTTGACCTTTGCATTCGTCATAAGTTAAGTTGTATTCTTCCTGAACGCGCGTTTCTATGTATTCGAGTTCCGACTGAACTTTCGTGATAGAAAGTTCTTCGTCGTGCTTCTTTTCCGCAAGTTTGGTGAGTTCCGCATTGACCATTTGCTTTTTCAAATCGTCTTGCGCAATCGTTCTGTTCAAGAAGCCCTTTCTCTCTTCCAGGGCTTTGAGTCGCGTTTTCAAATTGCCTACGCCCGTCGCTTCTTCGTTCGCAAACGTAAGCTTTTCTATCTCTTTAATAAAGATATCGATTGTTTTGCGGTCGTCATCCGCGTCAACTCTGTCCTTTTCGGCTTGAGCTTGCGCCGCGGCGGCGTCCTCGGTCATACGCGCTACGTCCGATTCGCCCGCTTTAAGTTCCGCCGTCAAGAAAGAAATTCGCGTTTTGTTCGCGGTGTTCTGCTCAATGAGCTTGTCGCGCTTAGCTTTCAATTCGTCGTAACGTTGACGAAGCTTTGCGTTTTCGCTTGAAGCGGAAGCCTTCTTTTCGACAAGTTCCTTGTTTCCTTGTTCGATATCGGAATATTCCTTGGCAATCTCGCGAAGTCTGCCGATAACCGATTCCACAACCTCTTTGTTTGCTTCGAGTTCGTCTTGCTTTTCTTTGAGCCTTGCGTCAACCGAAGCCTTGCGCTCTTTTAAGGACGACGACTCCTGACGAGCCGTTTGTAGCTCGGAATTAAGTCTGTCAAGCCCGTCCACAAGCGCGTTCGACTGCTCGGTCGCCGTTTCTTTCTGCGCGGAAAGCTTAGCTAACACGCCGTTCTTTTCCGTTAAGCTTGCTTCGAGCGTTTCAAGCATTCTGCCCGTTGACATAAGATTTGACGAAGAAGTTCTTCTTGAACCGCCGGAAATCGTACCGCTTGAGTTGAAAACGTCCCCTTCGAGCGTGACTATACGGAAGTTAAAGCGATACTTTTTAGCGATATAAAGCGCATTCGCCGAGTTGTCGACGATTAAAGTATTGCCCAAAAGATGGTCAACGATACTCTGGAAAACGGGTTCGAACCTCACGAGCTTGGAAGCGAGCGACACCGCGCCTTTATCTTTGAGCGCGGAGAAAATTTCCGAGCAATCTCTGTGCGGCTTAACCGACGAGATAGGCAAAATCGTAACTCTGCCGCCCTCTACGCGCTTTAAGTATTCGATAACGTACTGCGCGTCCTCCGGGGTCGCCGTGATAAGGTTTTGGAGCGCGTTGCCGATAGAAGTTTCTATCGCGACTTCGTACGCCTTGTCCGTCTGAATTACCGTCGCGACTACGCCTTTAATCTTTTCTTTGAGCCTCGGGTCGTTTTTCGCGTCCGCCATAAGCTTTTTGACGGCAGCTGGATAACCTTCGAAAGACTCTTTTATCTTCGAATAAATGCTCTGGTTCGCCTTAATATTGTTGATTTCGAGATTAAGCCTGTAAATTTTGTTCGCAAGCTCGGAAACGAGATTGTTCTTTTCGGAAATCTCCTTTTCCTTTTTCTCAATCTTTTCTTTTAGTTCCTCTTGCAATTTTTCGTTAGCGGAAATTTCGGCGTCCGTCCTCTGTTTTTCGGCTGTAAGCACCGAAACGGAACTCGTCAAAGCTTCAACCTTTTCGATGGTTTCCCTCTGCTTAGAGTCCATTGCGGACTTTTCCGCGTCAAGTAGACCTATGTTTTTAGAAAGGTCCGCGAGCGTTTCCGCCGTTTTAAGCATTTCGCTCTGCGTGCTTTCCGACATGTTTTCGCCGTCGGAAATTTCTTTCAACACTTTTTCGAGGCGGTTTAAAATACTTTCGTTTTCGTCGCTTAACTTGGTTAATTCCTCGTCGCAATCGGCTAAATATTTCTTTTTGCCGTCAACCGCGGATAGCAAAGCTTCGCGCTTTTTAAGTTGCTCCTCTTCGTCGGATTTCAATCTTTCGATTTCGCCTTTAAGGTAGCTTATTTTTTCGCGATAAAGCTTTGTTTGCCCGTTCACTTGCTCCAAACTAACGGATTTTTCAAGGATTTCGTCGTGTAAAGCCGTGATTTCCTTGTCCGATTCGGCAAGCTCGCGCATATGCTCGTTGTAAGCTTCTACCGCGGCGGCAAGCTCTTTCTCGTTGATTTCCGTTTCTTCGATTAAGCCTTGAATACGCAAATTTATTTTGTCGATTATAACGCTTGCGTTTTCGCGCTTATACAAGAAGTTGTTGATTTCGTGGTATTTAAGTTGCGAAGCGACTTCGAGGTAAGTCCTCGTTTTGTTCGCAGCGCGCTCCGCCGGCTCTAACTGGCGTTCGACTTCCGAAGTAAGGTCGGAAACGCGCACGATATTTTCGCGCGTGCGTTGAAGCTTTCTTTCCGTTTCGAGCTTAGATTGCTTGGTTTTTGCGATACCTACCGCTTCTTCGAATATAGCGCGCCTGTCCTCCGGCTTGGACGAAAGAATTTCCGAAACCTTGCCTTGCCCTATAATGCTGTAACCGTTTTTGGACACGCCGCATTCGTGCAGAAGGTCGATAATATCTCTCATTCGCGCGGGTTGCTTGTTTATATAGTATTCGCTTTCACCGCTTCTGAAAAGTTTGCGCGTCATAATAACTTCGGAATAATCGCAACTTTTGAATATGTGTTGCGAATTATCGAAGTATAGCGAAACCTCGCAGTACGAAAGCGACTTTCTGTTCTGCGTGCCGTTGAAAATAACGTCCGTCATAGTGCCGCCGCGGAGCGACTTAGCGGACTGTTCGCCTAAAACCCAACGGATAGCGTCGGCAATATTAGACTTGCCGCACCCGTTAGGTCCTACTATGGCGGTAACGCCGTTATCGAAGGTAATCGTCATCTTATCGGCGAACGATTTAAAACCGATAAGCTCTATCTTCTCAAAATTCAAATCAAATTTCCTCTTTCTTCAAATATTCGAGGGCAAACCGCGCGGCTTGTTTTTCCGCTTCGGTCCTCTTTTTACCCTCTCCCGTTGCCATTTTCTTACCCCCGATAAACACCGCCGAAATAAACACGGGCCGGTGGTCGGGTCCTTTTTTATCGATAATTTTGTATTCGATTTTGCCGAGCGACTTGTCCGCTTGAACGAAGTTTTGCAGTTCCGACTTATAATCTCTCGCGGCGATAAACTCGTCTATATGCGACAAAAGCTTGTCGTAAACGAATTTTTTCGCATTTTCAATGCCGCCGTCAAGATAAATCGCACCCGTTATCGCTTCAAAAAGGTTTTCGCTCGCGCTATTTTTGCCGAGCGCAAACTGCGCCTCTTCGCCTTTGCCGAGCAGTAAAAACTTGTCGTACCCCTCTTCGATAACGCGCGTGCTTAAAGGAAGCGACGAAACAAGGTTTTTCTTTTTGTCGGTGAGTTTCCCTTCGTCCTCGCCAGAACGCTTAAAAAAGTATTCGGCGGTTATAAAGCCGAGCAAAGAATCGCCCAAAAATTCAAGCCTTTCGTTGCTTTTTAAGTCCTTATGTTCGTTCGCGTATGACGAATGAGTAAAAGCCGTCAACAATAAGTTTTTGTCCTTAAACTCGTAACCTATCGCCTTTTGCGCGCCGCAAAAATCAAAACCCATAATTACTCGGTTACGTTTTCGGCTTTCTTCATGTCCTCGGCAATTTTTTCGGGAACGTTATGCTTAGCAAGCTCGTAAGCCTGAATTATCGATTTTTCGACAGTGCCTTCTTTTGCCGAACCGTGCGCTTTTACTACGGCTTTGTTCACGCCTAAAAGCACCGCGCCGCCGAGCTTATTGTAGTCAATCTTCGCTTTTACGCCCTTGAACGCCTTTTTCATGAACAGTGCGCCGAGCTTTGCCCAAAAAGATTTTTTGACTTCGCTTTTAATTGTGCCGAGGCACAAGGAAATCGCGCCCTCCGCGCTCTTTAAAGCGACGTTGCCGTAAAATCCGTCGGAAACAATAACGTCGTATTCGCCGCTGAAAATGTCGCGGGCTTCCATATTGCCGCAAAACTCGATTCCGTCAAGCGTTTTTACAAGCTCGAACGCTTCTTTCGAAAGCGCGCAACCCTTTTCGTCCTCGGTGCCGTTCGACAAAATGGCAACTTTCGGCTTTTCTATGCCGAAAAGTTCGCGGCAGTAAATCGCGCCCATTACGGCGAATTGCTGTAAGTCGGTCGCTTTGCAGTCCACGTTCGCGCCGCAGTCAACCAAAAGCACCTTTTTATCGCCCATAGTCGGCAAAATCGGGCAAAGGCAAGGTCTCCTGATACCTTTTATTCTGCCGACTTTGAATATTCCGCCGACGAGAGCCGCGCCCGTAGAACCGCTCGTGACTATGCCGCCCGTCGTTTCGTCGTGGCGCAAAAGTTCGAACGCAACGTTCATAGACGAATCGGGTTTTATCTTCAAAGCTTCGGTAGGTTTATCGTTGCAAGTAACCACTTCCGTAGCGTTCAAAACCTGCAATCTTGCCTCGTCGAAATCTTCAACTTTTAGTAGTTCGTTCAACTCGTCCGCTTTGCCGACGAGAATAACGCCTAACTCCTTGTTTGCTTTAAGCGCGGCAACCGCGCCTTTTACTTGCGCTATCGGCGAATTGTCGCCGCCGTAGCAATCTACGATTACGTTTATCATCAATACTCCAAATTGTCAACCGTTCTCGGGAAAGGAATAACGTCCCTAATGTTCGCTATACCGGTAAGGTACATAACCATTCTTTCAAAGCCCAAACCGTAGCCCGAATGGGTCACTCCGCCGTACTTTCTCAAATTAAGGTACCACCAGTAATCTTCCTCTTTGAGGTTAAACTGCTTCATTTTTTCTTTTAAAACGTCAAGTCTTTCTTCACGCTGACTTCCGCCGATAAGTTCGCCTATACCGGGAACTAAAAGGTCCGCCGCGGCAACGGTTTTGTTGTCATCGTTAAGCCGCATGTAAAACGCCTTTATTTCCTTCGGATAATCGGTTAAAAACACGGGCTTTTTAAAGACTTTTTCCGTTATATAACGCTCGTGTTCGCTCTGCAAATCGCACCCCCAGAACACGGGATACTCAAATTCGCTCTTGTGTTGTTCAAGTATCTTTATCGCTTCCGTGTAGGAAAGACGAACGAATTCGTTATGGAGAACGTTATGCAGCCTATCTATAAGCTCGTTGTCCACGAACTTGTTCAAAAATTCGATTTCCTTAGGGCAAGTCTTTAAAACGTGGTCGATAATGTGCTTTACCATAGCTTCGGCGACGTCCATATCGTCCGAAAGGTCGGCGAAAGCCATTTCCGGCTCAATCATCCAAAACTCCGCCGCGTGGCGCGCCGTGTTGGACTTTTCGGCTCTGAAAGTCGGTCCGAAAGTGTACACGTTGCCGAACGCAAGCGCAAAGGTTTCGGCGTTCAACTGTCCCGAAACGGTTAAGGAAGCTTTTTTATCGAAAAAGTCCTGCTTATAATCGACTTTTCCGTCTTTAATAGGCGGTTTTGCGATGTCGAGCGTGGTTACCTGGAACATTTCGCCCGCGCCTTCGCAGTCGCTACCGGTGATGAGCGGCGTGTGAACGTACACGAACCCGCGCTCGTTAAAGAAGGTGTGAATAGCGTAAGCCGCTTCGCTCCTAATTCTGAAAACCGCGCTAAAAGTATTCGTGCGGGGGCGCAAATAGGCTATCTCGCGCAAATATTCCATGCTATGGCGTTTTTTCTGCAGCGGATAGTCGGGCGTAGAAGTGCCTTCGACTTCGATTTTTTCCGCCTTGATTTCAAACGGCTGGCGAGCCTCGGGAGTCAACACGAGCGTACCCGTAACTTTTAACGCCGCGCCCACGTTCTGGGAAGCTATTTCTTGATAATTATTTATTTTCGTGCTTTCGAAAACTATCTGAACGTTTGAAAAATAGCTGCCGTCGTTAAGTTCGATAAAGCCGAACGCTTTGGAATCTCTGACGGTTCTTACCCATCCCATAATCGTTACGCTCTTATTAGCGTAAGCTTCGGGCGAAGAATAAATACTTCTTACCGTAATTCGTTTTTCCACTTTGATACCTCGTGCGACCATAAGCCGCTTAAAATAAAATGTGCATTATCGCTATATATAATTTAGAATATAGTAATAGTTATATATAGTTACATATATTATAGCGTTTTTCAACGAAAAACACAAGAATTTTATAGGCAGAGAACGCAAAAAATCCCCAAGGATAACCCCTCGGGGAAAAATTATGCGCAAAAAGTTTTAGGCAATCTGTTTGCGAATGAGTTTTGCTTTGGAAGCTCCGCTTACAACGTCCTTGTCGATGACTATTCTTTCGATATCGTCGTCCTCGGGAATGTCGTACATAGCGTCGAGCATTAAGTTTTCGAAAATTGTTCTTAATCCTCTCGCGCCCGTTTTAAGCTCAATCGCCTTTTTAGCGATGGCGCGGAGCGCGTCATCATCAACGTCGAGTTCGACTTTATCCATTCCGATAAGCTTTTTGTACTGCTTGACGAGCGCGTTTTTCGGTTCCGTCATAATTTTAACGAGCGCGTCCTCGTCGAGCGCATTCAAAGAAACGGTGATGGGGATTCTCCCTACAAATTCGGGTATAAGACCAAATTTTATAAGGTCTTGCGGTTGAACTTCTTGCAAATATTCCTCGTGTTCCTCGGTTTTATCGACTATTTCCGCGCCGAAACCTATGCCGGAACTTGATTTGCGCTTAGCTATTATTTTGTCGAGTCCGACGAACGCGCCGCCGCAAATGAACAAAATATTCGTCGTGTCTATGCGCAAAAATTCTTGTTGCGGGTGCTTTCTTCCGCCCTGCGGAGGAACGGAAGCAACGGTCGATTCGATTATCTTCAAAAGAGCTTGTTGAACGCCTTCGCCCGAAACGTCGCGCGTTATGGAAACGTTTTCGCCTTTCCGCGCGATTTTATCTATTTCGTCGATATAGATTATGCCCCTTTCGGCGCGTTGAATGTCGTAATCGGCGTTCTGAATGAGCTTCAAAAGAATATTTTCCACGTCCTCGCCGACATAACCCGCTTCCGTCAAAGTGGTAGCGTCCGCAACGGCGAACGGTACGTTGAGAATACGCGCGAGCGTGCTTGCGAGAAGCGTTTTACCGCAACCCGTCGCGCCGAGCATCAAAACGTTGCTCTTGTCGATTTCCGTTTCGTCATTATCGAGCTTGGCTTTTTTAAGCTTAGCCGCGTCGTTTACGCGTTTATAGTGATTGTACACGGCAACGGAAAGAACTTTTTTTGCCCTGTCCTGCCCGATGATATATTTGTCGAGTTCGGCTTTGATTTCATGAGGCTTTAAAAGCGTAACTACGTCCGGGGCTTTTCTCACTCTGTCCTCGGCAAGTGCCATAGAGCTCGATTCTATGCACCCGTCGCAGATATAAAGTCCGCGCGGACCCGCTATCAAATTTTGAACCTTATCGCGGGTTTTTCCGCAAAACACGCAGCAAGCCTGCTTTTCTTGATTAACTTCCATTATACCTCCGAAAGGTTATCTATTAACGTAAATTTTATCGATAAGCCCGTAAGAGAGAGCTTCGTCCGCGGAAAGGAAGTTATCTCTATCCGTATCGCGTTCTATCTCCTCTATGGTCTTACCCGTGTTCTTTGCAAGAATGGCGTTCAATTTATCGCGCGTTTTTAAAATATGTTCCGCGTGAATTTTAACGTCGCTTGCCTGACCTTGCGCGCCGCCGAGCGGTTGGTGAATCATAATTTCGCTGTTCGGGAGCGCAAAACGCTTGCCCTTCGCGCCGCTTGAAAGCAAAAACGCGCCCATGCTCGCCGCCATACCTATGCAGATAGTGCAAACGTCGCTTCTTATATAGTTCATCGTGTCGTAAATAGCAAGTCCCGCCGAAACGCTTCCGCCCGGACTGTTGATATACATGTTGACGGGCTTTCCGGGGTCTTTAGATTCAAGGTATATAAGTTGAGCGATTACGGTATCGGCTACAGCGTCGTTAATCTCGCCCGTTAAGAATATAATTCTGTCCTCTAAAAGCCTTGAATAAATATCGTACGAGCGTTCGCCGTTGCCCGTGTTTTCCACAACGTAAGGAATGAGTGGCATATAAAACTCCTTTGTTCCAAGAAGCGGCTTAATAATAAAGCCGCTTCCGTGAAAATGATTATTTTTAGTTTAAATTTTTACGCTATCTCGTTGTTGGTCGTAAGGAAAGCGAAAAGTTTGTCTACGACTATGGCGTTCGCGATATATTCTTTCTGGCGCGGGTCCATAGTCTTTTTGTATTCTTCCGCGGTTTTGTTGACGGAAGCGGCTTGTTCGGCAATCTTTTCTTCGATTTCTTCGTCGGTAGCGGTAATCTTTTCAAGTTCGATTATCTTGTTGACGATGAATTGCTTTTTAACTCTGTCGGCGGCTTGTTCCTTGTAGGAAGCTCTTACGCTTTCGTCGGTCTGACCCGTAACTTTAAGGTAATCTTCATACTTTAAGCCCTGGTACATAAGTCTGTACGAAAGCTGGTTAACCATATTGTTAACTTCGTCGTCAATCATGCATTCGGGAATTTCAACCGTCGTTTTTTCGGCTATCGCGGCAAGGAGTTTGTCTTCCGTTTCGTTGGAAGCTCTCTTGTCGTTTTCTTTCTGCATGTTCTCGCGGATTTTCGTTTTGTAAGCCTCCAAAGTTTCTTCGCCGGTAGCGTCTTTAATAAATTCGTCGTTTACTTCGGGAAGTTCTTTTACGATGATTTCGTGAAGCTTAATCGCAAAAACAGCCGCTTTGCCGGCTAAGGGCGCGGAATAATCTTCGGGGAAGGTTACGTTGATGTCCTTTTCCTCGTCGATTTTCATGCCTTCAACTTGTTCTTCGAAGCCGGGGATAAAGCTGCCGGAGCCGAGTTCCAAACGATAGTTTTCCGCCGTGCCGCCGTCGAACTTAACGCCGTCTACACTGCCCGAGAAATCTATAACTACGATATCGCCCTTTCGGCAAGCTCTGTCGGTAACGTTAACTTCTCTCGAATTTCTGTCGCGAAGTCTTTCGATATCCTTTTCAACGTCCTCGTCGGTTACATTATACTCAACCTTTTCGATTTTTATACCCTTGTAAGCTTCAATCTTGACTTCGGGCATAACGGGAATCATAGCGATAAAGGAAACGCCGTTCTCGTCTATGTTTTCGAGAGAAAACTGCGGGTCGCCTACCGCGTAAATGTTTTTGGCTTCCGTCTTTAAAATCTGCGGATAGTATTCGCCGATAGCGTTGTTCAAAGCGTCCTCATAGAAGAACCCTTTGCCGTATTGACCGACGATTACGCTAAACGGAACGTGACCTTTTCTGAATCCCGGTATATTGTATTTACCTTTGTTTTTTTCATACGCGCCGCGAATGGCTTTTTCCCAATCTTCCTTGTCAAGCGTTACGTTAAGCTTAACTTGGCTCTTTTCGGCGGCTTCATAAGTGTATTTCATTATGATACTCCTAAAACTTTTTATTGCAATATTTTTATTCGCCATAGTATTTTAGCAAAATATCCGATATATGTAAAGTTTTTTAGCCCCGAAAAATTTACTTTTCGCATTTTATTTGATATAATGTTTTAAAAATGTTGTGAAAACCGCTTTTTAGAAAGCGAAAAGGAAGTTTTTATGCCGCAGGACGCATTCACTATATACCATGCCTCTAAGGAATTGAACGAAACGCTTAAAGGCGCAAGGGTAGAAAAAATAAACCAACCGGAAAAAGACGCGGTAACGCTATCTATAAGAACGGCGGACAAAAGGAACGCAACCCTTTTAATATCCGCCAATGCGAACGGCGCAAGAGTTTGCGTAACTTCGTCAAATAAGCCCGCGCCGCTTCAAGCGCCCGCCTTTTGCATGTTACTTCGAAAACACCTTGCGCGTGCCACCGTCAAAAAGGTTGAAGCCGTGCCGTTCGAAAGAATAACGATTATAACGTTCGACTGCAAGGACGAACTCGGCACGCCGAGCGAAAAACAAGCGATAGTCGAAATCATGGGCAAGTACTCCAACGTCACGCTCGTCGAAAACGGAATAATCCTCGGAGCTATGAAAACCACCGATTTCGACTTCAACCTTACCCGCCCGATTTTTCCGGGAGCAAAGTACGTTTACCCGTTGCCGCAAGACAAGATAAACGCAGACGAACCCGAAAAAATCCGCGCGGCATACTCCGCTTTCGACGGCGAATTAGAAAGCTTTATCTTCAACAAATTAAAGGGTGTTTCGAAGCCGACGGCAGATGAAATAGCTTTCAGATTTTTTAAAGAAAACAATATTACGCGTAACGTAAAAACTTTTAAAATCGACGATTTTATCACGTTTTATAAAAATTTTTACGAGATCGCAAAAACAAAACCCAACGTAGTTTTCGACGAAAATTATTCAGACTTTTTTATCCTCGATTACGCGACTGTCGGTAAAAACAAAACGTACTTTACCGATATAAATTCCGCCATAGATTACTACTTTTCAAAAAAGGAAGCGAACGCCGCTTTTACGGCAAAAAAGAGAAAGTTGACGGATATCACAAAAGCGCATATAAAAAAGTTAGGCAAAAAACTGCAAACGTTTAACGAAAAAATCTTATCCGCAAAAGACGCGGACGAGCTTAAAAAGAACGGTGAACTTATAATCGCCTACCTATATAAAATCAAACCGGGCGACGAGTTTTTGATTGCCGAGGACTATACGAAAGAGGATTACCCCGAAATAAAAATCAAACTTAACAAAAACTTAACGCCTCAGGAAAACGCCGAAAAACTTTTCAAGCGTTACGCAAAGCTCAAAAAGACGGTCGCAGCAACCGAGCCGCAGATTAAGGAAACGGAAGAACAAATTGCCTACTTCGAAAGCATTTTAAGCGACGTCGAAAGAGCCGAAACGACCGAGGACTTCGACGACGTTACGGAAGAGTTAATCGCCGCCTCGCTCATCGCCGCGCCCAAGCAGAGAAAGAACGAAAAGAAAAAGAAATCGCCTTTCAGGAGCTTTTCTTACGGCGGCTTCGAAATTTCCGCAGGCAGAAACAACGTTCAGAACGACAGGCTCGTTGCGGAAGCCGAGCGCGCGGACGTGTGGCTGCATACGAAAAATTACCATTCGAGCCACGTTATAATCCGCACCAAAGGCGAAAAAGTTCCCGATAAAGTTTTGCTTTTCGCCGCGGAAATATGCGCCTATTACAGCAACGCAAAATCGGGCGACAAAATCCCCGTCGACTACACGCTCAAAAAATTCGTCAAAAAGCCCGCGGGCGCGCCGCTCGGCAAAGTATATTATACGGAGCAAAAAACCTTGCTCGTCACCCCTAACGCCCATTCGGAAAACGAAACCAGATAAAAAACAAGACTGTTTAGCATTCTTACAAAGAAAAACTAAGCAGTCTTTTTATATTCATTTGAATTTTCAAATCATACAGCTCTTAATTCATAGCCACGTCTTTCAAGCTTTCGTACCGTTCCATAGCGACTTTTTTAACCGTTTCTATATCCTCGCCCGACAAAAACGCCTCGTCGGCAACCTTTTTGGCAAGGAAAATCGCCGCGGAAGAATACTTCAAATTACCGAGGTCGCGCATAAACTTTCCGCTCTGTCTTACCCCTATAAAATCGCCGCCTCCGCGCTCCTGAAAGTCGCTTTCGGCAATCTTGAACCCGTCGGAATTGTCTTTCAACGTTTTTAGCCTTTCAATCGATTTTTCGTTGTCGGTGTCGCTCAGCAAAAAGCAATAGCTTTTCAAACTGCTTCTCCCAACCCGCCCGCGCAGCTGGTGCAATTGAGAAAGCCCGAATCTGTCCGCGCCGTAAATCACCATTACGGTGGCGTTCGGCACGTCTATGCCTACTTCGATAACGGTCGTCGACACAATCCCGTCCAGCCGTTTTTCCTTAAAATCGGTCATAACGGCAGTCTTTTGCGCGTCCTTCATTCTGCCGTGCAGAAGCCCTAATTTTACTTCCGGCATAGCCTTTGAAAGCTCGTCGAAAATTTCGGTAACGCTCAACACGGAGCCTTCGTCGTCGCCGTCTATTTTGGGGCAAACGAAATACGCTTGTCTGCCGTTTTTTATCTCTTCTTGCACGAATTCGAGCATTTTTTGATATTTAGCCTTAGAAACAATCCCCGTTTGAATTTCCTTGCGCGAAACGGGCTTGTCCAAAATGGTCGTTATGTCGAGGTCGCCGTAAAACACGAGCGAGAGCGTGCGCGGAATAGGGGTCGCGCTCATAATGAGAACGTCCGGGCTGTCGCCTTTAGCGATAAGCGCGCTTCTTTGCGCCACGCCGAAACGTTGCTGCTCGTCGCACACACATAAAGAAAGTCTTTTAAACTCCACGTCGTCTTGTAAAACGGCGTGCGTGCCTACTACGATATCGACTTGCCCGCTTTTTATCATCGCCTTTAATGCGGCTTTTTCTTTTACGGGCGTGCTTCCGCTTAAAAAAGCAACCTTATATTCGGGCAAAAATTTAGAAATTATCGCAAAATTTTGCTTAGCCAAAACTTCCGTCGGCGCAAGCATTACGGCTTGTCTGCCGCTTTTAACCGCTATAAAAATCGCCGTCAAACTGACCGCCGTTTTGCCCGAGCCGACGTCGCCTTGCAAAAGTCTGTTCATAATAAAGGGCGACTTTAAGTCGGTGAAAATATCGTTCACGGCTTTTTTCTGTCCGTCCGTAAAGTCGAACGGAAAGCGGGAAGTAAAGCTTTTTACGTCCGCCGAAGTCGCCGTATAAACGTTTCTGCGCACTTCCTTTCTATCGCCTTTCACAATCTTGAACGCGGAAATTATCAAAAAATACTCTTCCGCGGCAATTCTGTCGGCGGCGGCAAACATCTCGTCGAACGAAGCCGGGTTATGCACCGCGCGGTACGCTTCTTCCAAATCCCCTAAGCAAAATTTTTGTTCGAGCTTATACGGAATAACCGATTTCACGCGCACGCGGTCCAACGCTTCGCAAACGATATTACGCATTATTTTTTGCGTTACCGAGCCTTTAACCGAATAAACGGGAACAATTCCTTTTAATTTTGTGTTTTCGTCGAGCGGTTCGAACGTCGGGTTGATAAGCGAAAGCGCGTAGCGGTTTTTAAGTCTGCCGTAAAAAAGATACGTTTCGCCCTCCTTTATCTTGCCGCGGATATACGGTTGATTAAACCACACTACCGTGAACGGCTCGCCGTTCTGTTCGCAAAACACCTTAAAAACCGAGAACTTTCCTCTGCGCGGCATGTACGGCGAAATTCCTACGACGGTTCCTTTCGTAAGCACGAAGTCGTTGTTGACCGCTTCCGACAAACTAACGACTTTGCGCATATCGAGATAAGACCGAGGAAAATCTTTCACAAGGTCCTCAACCGAGTACACGCCCGCGCTATTAAGGTCGGTTTCTCTTTTGTCCGACACGCCTTTTATAGTCGTCAGTTCCATCTTTCACCTAAAAAGCAATATAACAAATGCAAAGTTTCAAAAAAGGAAAACCAAGCGGTTTTCCTTTCGTTTTTATTCTAACGAGAGAATGTAGTAGTACACTGATTGCCCGCCGTAATAAAGCTCTACGTCGCAATCGGGGTAAGTTTCGGCAACGTCCACTCTGAGCTGTTCTGCTTCCTGTTCCTTAACGTCCGCGCCGTAGTAAATATTGATAAGCGAGTGGTTTTTGTCTTTAAGCTTTTCAATGAGTTTAAGCGTAGCCGCTTCCACCGTCGCGCCCTTAGACAAAATTCTCTTGCTGTTTAACCCTATAAAATCGCCTTTTTTTAGCGAGAAGCCGTTCACGCTCGTGTCGCGCACCGCGTAAGTAACCTGCCCGTCGCTCACGTTGTCTATCGCGTGGAGCATGTTCATAAGGTTCTCGTCCGCGCTCATATCTGGGTCGTAAGCAAGTGCGGCGGCAAAGCCTTGCGGAATGTTCTTTGTAGGAACGACTATAATTTTTCTGCCTTCCACGAGCGATTTCGACTGCTCGGCGGCAAGAATAATGTTTTTATTGTTCGGGAAAACGAAAATGGTTTCCGCATTGACTTTCGCAATCGCGTCGGCAATGTCGCTTGCGGAGGGGTTCATCGTCTGCCCGCCTTCGATAACCGCGTCGACGTTAAGTTCTTTGAACAAAGTCGTAAGCCCGTCGCCCTGAGCAACGGAGATTATACCGATAGGCTTGCGTTCTTCCTCGTATTTTTTTACGAGCGCGCGGTTTTGTTCGAGCATGTTCTCGATTTTCACCTTGTCGACCTCGCCGAGTTGCAACGCCTTGGTTATAGCAAGCCCGGGGCTGTTTGTATGAACGTGTACCTTAACGAATTCGAGGTCTCCTATGCAGATAACGCTGTCGCCTATCGTGTTGAGATATTCTCTCAATCTGTCGATATCGGCGGTGGTGGTCTTCTTTTTAAGGTTGATAATGAAGAATTCCGTGCAATACCCGAATTCAATCGTGCCGAGGTTCAAAACGTCCGCCCTCGTCGGCTCCGTTTCTACTTTTTTGACTTCCGGCACGGCTTCCGCTTCGGTATCGACGATAATTTCTTCGCCTTTTATAGCTTTGTGCATGCCTTTGAAGATTGTGATTAGCCCCATACCGCCGGAGTCAACTACGCCCGCTTTTTTGAGAACGGGTAAAAGTTCGGGGGTCATTTCGAGCGCGGCTTCACCCGCTTCTATGAGCTGTTCGAAGTATTCGTCAAAATCTTTCGCCTTTGCCGATACCGCGCAATCGCTCATCATTCTCACAACCGTCAAAATAGTGCCTTCTTTCGGCTTAGAAACGGCTGAATACGCTACCTGCGTGGCGTTTTTCATAGCCTTGCCGAAAAGGCGTATATTTATCTCTTGTGCGTCCTTAACGCCGTCGCAAAGTCCTTTAAAAATCTGCGAAGTAATAACGCCGGAGTTGCCTCTTGCGCCGCGGAGCGCGCCCTTTGACACGCTGTCGCAAATATCGCTCAATCTGTTGGAAGAGCATTGTTTAAGCTCTTTGACCGCAGACTGCATAGTAAGACTCATATTTGTTCCCGTATCGCCGTCCGGAACGGGGAAAACGTTCAAAGCGTCGATTTTAGTTCTGTTCGCGTCGAGAAGCGCGGAGGCGGCTATTATCATCTTAGTAAAAGTCGCGCTGTTTATGGTTTTAGGCATGATAAAATTCCTTTATAGTCTTATAATTTTACGCCCATGATATTCACGTTTACGGAGTCGACCACCATGCCCGTGAATTTTTCGACCCGATACTTTACGGCTTGCTTTAACGATTCCGCGACCGCTGTAAGCGAAACGCCAAACTTGATTATGACAAAAAGGTCGATATAAATCTTGTCGCCCTGCGTGGCAACCTTAACGCCTTTCATGGGTGCGTTTTTGTTAAACAGGTCGGTAATCGTGTCTTTTAAGTTACGCGTAACCAGCTCGACTATGCCGTAGCAATCGAGTGCGGCGTGCGCGGCTACCTTGGCGATAGCGTCGTCCGATATAGAAATTTTTCCGTAAATATTATTCGTGCTAACCGGCATATCGAAAACTCCCGTTTAATTTTTATTATATTTTACAACAGAAACGCTAATTTTGCAACAAATTAAAAGCCGCTTACGGCTTTTTGCTAAATATAGCGATAATTTCACCGTTTTTTCATCTTTTTTTCGGCTTTTATTAACAAAAACAAGACAAAAAGGAAAGCGGGAAAGGGTTTTTTAAGCCTCTCCCGCTTGCGCCGCTTATTAAAAGCAGCTGCGCCGTACTCTTATTTTAAGTAATCTTTCGACAATTCGTCGAACTTAGCCTTGTCGAACGAGTACGACATTAAGCCCTCTTCGCTTCTTATCTTTTTCGCGGCGTTTCCGCCGTCGGTGTGAATGTCAATGTTTTGCCCGTCTGTTACGATATAAACGTCGATTAGCGTGTCGATTTCCGTAAAGCCTACAAAGATACCGTCTTTAACAATAATTCCTACCTTTTCAACTGCGGTCGTGTATAAATACTTTTCGGAAGTAACGTCGCCGTCTTTATAATTATACGAAGTTTCGCGATACAAAATAACCGAACCGTCGCTTTTCACTTCAACGGATAAGCTTACCGTCATACTTTCTTCTTCAAGCGTTTCAATCCATTTGTCGTAAGCTTTTTTAAAGTCGTCAAAAGTCGTTTCCGTCGTCGCCGCGGACAAGTTGAAATAATTCTCCCCGCAAAGCCCTTTCGGCGACATATAAGCTTCTTCGTCAAGGTCGGCTTGGGTTATCGTTTTTTCTTCGTTTTTCTCAACGAATTTTTCGTCAGTTTCGTCGTAATATTTTATGTGATAGTTATACAGTATCCCCGTCGTATCGGCGGCTGAAGCAAGCACAATTTCACGCGTGCTTTCTTTAAGCGTTCCGCTGTTATCGTAGTCCTCGTAGTCGTAATTGTAAGAATAAAAATCGTTGCTTGCTGAGCGCGCTTGTCGGCAATCGCGGTCCAAAAGAAGCTTGCCGTTCCCGTCCGTTTCCTTGCGTTTATAAGTAAGCGTGTAATCGCCCTCGTAGCTTAAAGCGGCGGCAATTCCTACGCGCCACAAGCTATAAGCTTCATCGTCGGTAAACGCCCTCTCAAAGCCGCAAATTTCGCATTTTTTAACGCCGTCGACCGTTTTAAAGTTGTGCGCTCCCTCGTCGAAAACTTCTTCCGCGCAAACGGTGCAAGCGTGCCGGTGCTTTTCGCTATTACATTCCCATTCCGTTTTCGCCTCGTGCTTTTTCGCGCAAGCGGCAATCGGCAGAATAAAAACAAATAGAGAAAGCGTAGCGACGAGCGCGGCTAAAAAACTTTTCTTCATATTTTCCTCCCGTCATTGCGCTTCCCTTTCACGTCGCGCAAGCGTAACCATAATAGGTTGCAACCTATATTAGTTACATTATATCATACATTTTATGAAAACGCAATAGATAAAGTTACCAAAACGTTTGGTTGATTTGCCTAAAAGAGAATTTTTTTACAAGCAAAAACGCGCCCGAAAAACCGAGCGCGTATTTTAATATCTATCACTTGCGAAACAAACACCTCTTTTAAAAGTGATGAAGTGATGAGCAACTGCGTTGCGTGATGTTTTGCAACTCCGTTGCAAAGCGATGTAATGTTTGCCCCATTTTTTTTCATCACTTGCGCGTAGCGCATACATCATTTGCGAAGCAAACACCTCTTGCCCGCAAGGGCAAACCTCGTTCAAAAGTAAAAGACAGCCCGAAAGCTGTCTTTTACTTTTGTGGTGCCGCTGATCGGACTCGAACCGATACGGCCGTGAAGCCGAGGGATTTTAAGTCCCTTGCGTCTGCCATTCCGCCACAGCGGCTTTAAGTTCCCGATTTTAAAACCGAAAACTTTAGCGATAAAAAGAAAGGTCGTTAAAGTCTATCTAACGACCGACGAAACTTAAGCTCTTTCAACGCTGTTGCTCTTTAAGCAACGGGTGCAAACGTATTCAGAGGAAACAACGCCGTTTTTCACGATTTTAACCTTCTGAACGTTCGCATTGTAGGAGCGTGGTGTCTTACGGTTACTGTGGCTTACCAAATTGCCCGACAATTTACCCTTTCCGCAAACGCTGCAAACTCTCGACATATCTTACACCTCCCGAGGACTTTTATATTCAGCCTTAATAATATACCATTATTGAACGCAAAAAGCAACTTTTTTTGATAAAAAAATCGCTACAGCGAACAATTTTTTTTATTTTTATCCCGAAATCGCCTTTTATGCGGCATTTTTACCCTTTAAAAAGCTTATCGGGGCGGAGTTTTTCCACCCGCCCCGTAAAGTTTTTAGTTTTTAAACAACCGTTAAGCAATTTCCGGTCTGCCGTTAGCAACGCGGATTGCGTTGAATTCGGCAAGTATAGCGTCTTCTTTAGCCTTAATTTCCGCTTTCTTTTCGGCGGGCAGAGCTTCGTAAGCTTCCTCCGCGGCTTTTTCTTTAGCGGCTTTTTTAGCCTCGTCCGCAGCCTTCTTCTCGGCGGCTTCCTTATCCTTGACGGCCTTTTGAGCTAAGTACTTAGCGTTTTCTTCGTCAAAGTTAAGCCCCTTCTTTTCGCAAGTAGCTTTGAGTTCGGCAACGCGAGCTTCTTCTACGAGACGAGCGTTTTCCTCTTCTTCTTGTTTAGCTCTTTCTTCGGGTGTCACCCAAACCTTTCCGTTAGCTTCGCATTCGGCTTTCTGGTCGGCGTGGATTGCCTTGTTGTCGAGTTTAGTGAACTTTTCAACGTTCATGAAGACAAACATTATACCCATAACGAGATAGCAAACGCCCTCTACGCCGTAGGAAAGAATAGTATGTACGAGCTTCTGGTTTTCAGCCGGAGTAATGGCGTTGATACCGAGAATTATACCGTTGCAAACGCCCGCCATACAAACCATTATGGAGCCGTAAACAGCCATCGTGAAACCGTCCGTTCTCTTGCCGTGAATAGCTTCCTGGTGGTCGAGAATGTTGGCGAGAAGCGCGAGTGATATGTACATTGCGGGAGCCGTGCCGAGAGCCTTTACGATAAATGAAACGACGGGGATTGTCATAATAGCCGCTTCGTTACCGACAAAGGGAGGCATAAGCGTTATAAAAGCAATAAGCGAGCCTACAAAAGCAAGTATACAGCCTAAAGTTATCGTTTTGGACTTAGTGAGCTTAGCGGCGATAGGCCAAACGATTGCCATACCGAGAGCGGTAGGAATCGCGCCGACGGTGTTGATAAGCGAAGCAAGCCCCGTTTGACTTGCGCCGCCGAGCATAGCCTGAGAATAGAAAGACAAGTCGTTGTTTTTCATCTGCCCGCCGAACTGGTAGAGGAAGAAGAATATTATAATCATCCACCAATACTTATCTTTGACGCAGATTTTAATCTGTTCGCCCATCGAAATCTTTTTGGCGGTTGACTCGTCGCCTTCTTTAACTTCGCTGTTCTTAACGTTTTCTTCGGTAATTCTTTCACGAGTAAAGTAGTATTCGAGCAAGCAGCCGAGAATAAGGCAAGCGATCATGATAACCATAAGAATGGTCCATTTCTGGTTAGCCATTTCAGCCGTTATGCCCTGTTCGGCGTCGGGAAGAAGCCCTAAGAGTTGAACAAGGATACCGCCCGCCATACCGGAGATACCGGACGCGCCGAGTTGAGCAGCCATTACCAACGTAGAGAGCAAGCCCCTCTTTCCGCCGTCACGAGTCGAAAGGTTGACAAGCGCGGAATGGGAAGTATAATAGATAGGCCATGCGATTGCGTAGTAAAGGTTGTAACCGACCGCAACGAGAATGGAAGCCAAAAGGTTGTTGAACGAACCGCCCGCGCTTTCAGGCAACGGAATGATAAACAAAACAAGCAACGCTACCGCGATAATCGGCATTGCAAGCAAGATAAGAGGTCTTGCCTTACCGGCGATAGAAGGCTTTCTTTCCATTAACTTACCTACGACGAGGTTACCTATGATAATGATAATCGCCGAGATAATGGGGAGAAGCGTCATAAACAACGCGTCGAGCTGTAAAACCTTGTCCCAGTACTGACTGAGCCACATGTTTACAACACCGTTGTTCATGAGGGCAAGCATCGGTCCGAGTAAATAACCGAGACCCGCTTCGGGGAAGAGCTTCACGCTGCTGCTTTTGATTTTCGTCGAAAGCAACGGCGTTTCAAAAACTGATTTTTTTGCCGTGTTACTCATAAAAGTCTCACTTAAATAATACTTATTTAGCCCGCAATATATTTATTTTAACAGACTATGTATTTATTATATAACACTAATCGCTCGTTGTCAAGACCTATTTTAAAATTTCACATATTATTCATGACAAAATTTTAAGAATTTGCGACATTTTAGAACTTTAAGCAAATTTTATCGCCTTTTGTGAACAAATTACGCCATTCCGTTCACTTTTTGCTTTATTTCGCTAAAAACACCGCAAAATATGGATAAAACGGCTATCGCGCAAACTTACGCAAAAGCCGTTTTTAAAAGTTATGTTAAATTTAGATATTACAAAATTTATTGTTTTTAGTCCATAACAAAGTATTCGTCACGCGCCGCGCCGACGGAAACGTACTTAATGTTGCAACCGAGCGTATCACGGATAAAAGCGACGTATTTTTGTGCGTTTACGGGCAAATCGCCGAAAGAACGAACTTTGGAAATATCTTCTTTCCAGCCGTCGAGGTAGATATAAACGGGCTTCGCGTCGGCAAGAGCCTTGCCCATCGGGAACTTATCCGTTCTCACTCCGTTTACTTCGTACGCAACGCATACGGGAATTTTATCGAGGTAAGAAAGCACGTCGAGCTTAGTCAATGCAATTTCGTCGGCTCCCTGCATTTCTATGCCGTAACGGGAAGCCACAACGTCAAAACCGCCTACTCTTCTCGGTCTGCCCGTCGCCGCGCCGTATTCGCCGCCCGCGTCGCGCAAAGCTTTGCCTTCTTCGCCGAAAAGTTCGCAAGTAAACGGACCTTCGCCTACGCAGCTTGAATAAGCTTTCATAATGCCCACCGTGTTGTCAAGCTTTTTGGACGGAATGCCGCTACCTATCGGAGCGTAAGCCGCAAGAGTCGTGGAGGACGAAGTGTAAGGATAGATACCGAAGTCTATATCGCGAAGCGCGCCGAGCTGAGCTTCGAACATAACGTTTTTACCCTCGGCTATCGCGTTATTCAAAAATTCGTTGGTATCGCAGATATAATCTTTAAACGGCAAGCCGTAAGTTTTCAGCCATTCGAGCATATCCTCCGTTTTAACGGGTTCCGCTTTGTAGCCGCCTACCACCGTTAAGTTTTTCCATTCGACTATCCCGGGGAGCTTAGCTTCAATTTCGTCAAAATGCAACAAGTCGCCAATGCGGATTGTCTTTTTCATATACTTATCGGCGTACACCGGCGCGATACCGCGGCGGGTGGAACCGAATTTTTTGTCCGCAAGACGGTCCTCTTCAAGACAGTCAAGCATTTTGTGATACGGCATGCAAATTGTCGCTCTGTCGCTTATTTTAAGGTGAGCCGGCGTTATTTCGATACCCGCGTCGCGCAGTCTTTTTACTTCGCCGTAAAGGTGTTCGAGGTCAATGACCATTCCCGGTCCCATAACGTTAACCGTGTCGTCGCGCAAAATACCCGACGGAAGCAGGTTAAGTATAAATTTACCCTTGTCGTTTACTACGGTGTGTCCCGCGTTGTTTCCGCCCTGATAACGGCACACTACTCCGTAATTTTCGGAGAGAAGGTCGACTATGCGCCCCTTACCCTCGTCGCCCCAGTTGATACCTACGATTGCAGTAAGCATTTTGTTTTACTCCTTTATATTAAACTTTTATTTCTACTTTTACGCCCGCGTCGCCAATATGCTTATCGAGAACGGGACGAATGTAATTCGTTAAAAAATCTTCCGTTTGCTTTTCGGCGCAACCGGTAAAGTTTTCGCCGCTCACAATGGAGTCGAGCTCCGCCTTAGTGAGATTGAATCTTTTATCTTCGGCGATTTTTTCGAGCAAGTCGTTTTCTTTACCTTCGGCTTTCACCCTATACCCCGCTTCCACAGAAAGACGGCGTATTTCTTCATGGAGTTCCTGCCTGTCTCCGCCTTTTTTAACGCAGTACATAAGGATATTCTCCGTCGCCATAAACGGCAGTTCGTCTTTAAGGTGTTTTTCGAGCATTTTAGGATAAACGGTGCCGCCGCTTATTATATTTATATATAAGGACAAAATTCCGTCGATAGCAAGGAAGGCTTCCGGGATAGCTATACGGCGATTTGCCGAATCGTCAAGCGTGCGTTCGAGCCATTGCGAAGCAGCCGTCACCGCGGGGTTCATCAAATCGCATATGACGTAACGAGAAAGAGAAGCTATTCTTTCGGACCTCATCGGGTTGCGCTTATATGCCATTGCGGAAGAGCCGACCTGCCCCGATTCGAAAGGCTCGTCGAATTCCTTCATATGTGCCATAAGACGGATATCGGAAGAAAACTTCGCCGCGCTTTGAGCTATCCCGGACAAAACCGACAAAACGTTGAAGTCTACTTTTCTCGAATAAGTCTGCCCCGACACGGGCGCGCAGCAGTCGAAATCGAATTTTTCGGCTATAAGCTTTTCAAGTTCTTTAACCTTTTGCTCGTCGCCGTCGAAAAGTTCAAAAAAGCTTGCGGAAGTGCCGGTAGTGCCTTTACAACCTAAAAGCTTTAACCTTTTCTCTTCGAATTCGAGCGTTTCGAGGTCGCTTAAAAGGTCGTTAATCCAAAGGGTCGCGCGTTTTCCAAGGGTCGTTGGCTGCGCCGCTTGAAAATGCGTGTACGCAAGCGTAGGCGTTGCCTTGTATTTTTCGGCAAAATCGCTGACCGCGGATATGCAGCTTACGAGAAGCTTTTTAACAAGCCTAAGCCCTTCGCGCATAATTATAATATCGGTGTTGTCGCCCACGAAGCAACTCGTCGCGCCGAGGTGAATTATGCCTTTAGCCTTAGGGCAGGCGTCGCCGTAAGTCCTTATATGCGCCATTACGTCATGGCGGAGCTTAAACTCGTAATCTTTCGCCTTGTCGAAGTCTATGTCGTAGATATGCGCTTTCATTTCGGCAATCTGTTCGTCCGTAATGTCAAGCCCTAACTTTTTTTCGCTTTCGGCAAGCGCGACCCAAAGTTTGCGCCAGTAGGAAAACTTGGTTTCCGCCGAGAAAAGTTTTTTCATCTGCTCGCCCGAATATCTTGTGCAAAGCGGATTTTCGTAAACGTCGTAAGCCATAGCCACCCCGTTCGTATTATATATTAAGTCGAAATCTTTCGACCGAGATATATTGTATCACAAAATTTTTATATTTGCACCTAAAAAAGCATAGCTGTTTTTTATATTTATTATAATTTTTTCTTATACCGTTTTAATAGGAAAATCATATAGGTAAACTATACGAACCATTTGTGCAATTTAGACATAAAATTTTTGACGAGAAATGCAGAAATCGGCATTGAAAAAAAAGTTAAAAAAAACTAAAATTTTTTAATTAAAAATAGTTGACAAAATAGGGGCGGCGGCATTATAATGCGTACAATATTTTTTTCGAAGCCCGTTGGCGGCTCGGGGTAAGACCGCCTTAGGGCGGATTACCCCCTATTTTATTTTTAAGGAGACGCTTCACATGGAAAATTTAAGCACACTTTTCGGCAGCCTCGTTTTTAACGACGAAGTTATGAAAACCCGTCTACCAAAAGACACCTACAAAGCATTCCGTAAAACAATCACTAACAACGTTCCGCTCGACTCGTCGGTCGCGAACGTAGTAGCTTCGGCTATGAAGGATTGGGCAACGGAAAAAGGCGCAACTCATTTCACCCACTGGTTCCAGCCTATGACGGGCGTAACCGCCGAAAAACACGACAGCTTCATTTCTCCCAACGGCGACGGCAGAGTTATTGCGGAATTTTCGGGCAAAGAACTCATTAAAGGCGAGCCGGACGCTTCGTCTTTCCCCTCCGGCGGACTTCGCTCAACCTTCGAAGCAAGGGGCTATACGGCTTGGGACCCCACCTCTTACGCGTTCATAAAGGACGGTATACTTTGCATTCCTACGGCTTTCTGCTCTTATAGCGGCGAAGCGCTCGATAAAAAGACCCCGCTTCTTCGTTCTATGGAAGCCGTCAACAAACAGTCTTTGAGAATTTTGAAACTTTTCGGCACGAGCGCAAATTCCGTCAAAACGACGGTCGGACCCGAACAGGAATATTTCCTTATTCCCGAAGAGCTTTACGACAAGCGAGAAGACCTTATCTATACGGGCAGAACGCTTTTCGGCGCGAAAGCTCCTAAGGGTCAAGAACTCGAAGACCATTATTTCGGTCAGATTAAGCCGAGAGTTCAAGAATTCATGAAAGAACTCAACGAAGAACTCTGGAAGCTCGGCGTTCTCGCCAAAACCGAACACAACGAAGTCGCACCCGCTCAGCACGAGCTTGCGCCTATCTTTACGACAACTAATATCGCTTGCGACCACAACCAGCTCACGATGGAAGTTATGCGCAAGGTCGCTAAAAAGCACGGTATGGTTTGCCTCCTCCACGAAAAGCCTTTCGACGGCGTAAACGGAAGCGGCAAACACAACAACTGGTCTATGTCCACGGATACGGGCGTTAACCTTCTCGAACCGGGCGACACGCCGTTCGACAACGCGCAGTTCCTCGTGTTCCTCTCCGCCGTCATCAAAGCGGTTGACGAATATCAAGACCTTTTGAGAATTTCCGCCTCTTCCGCCGGCAACGACCACCGTTTAGGCGCGAACGAAGCTCCACCAGCGGTTGTTTCTATCTTCCTCGGAAGCGAACTCACCGAAGTTTTGGAAGCAATCGCCAAAGACGATTCGACATTCAGCGGCAAAAAGAAAACACGCATGCTCGTCGGCGTCGACGCTATTCCCTACATAATCAAGGATACGACAGACAGAAACCGTACTTCGCCTTTCGCTTTCACGGGCAATAAGTTCGAATTCAGAATGTTAGGCTCAAACGCTTCCATCGCGGAAACCAACACCGTTTTGAACACCGCGGTTGCGGAGGTTTTGAAAGGATTTGCCGAAACGCTTGAAAAAGCTACCGACTTTACGGCGGCTCTCCACGATATCGTCAAAGACACCTACCTTGCCCACAAGAGAATTATCTTCAACGGCAACGGCTACGACAAAGCTTGGCTCGAAGAAGCCGCGAGAAGAGGTCTTTCCAACTACCCGACAACTCCCGACTGCTTGCCGCATATGCTCGACGAAAAGA
Organism: Christensenella sp. UBA4636; assembly: GCA_002405915.1. Classification (GTDB taxonomy): domain Bacteria; phylum Bacillota; class Clostridia; order Christensenellales; family Borkfalkiaceae; genus UBA4636. The sequence goes on along the minus strand of DHMS01000034.1, from coordinate 2,222 downwards.
ACATTAAGCTTTTCACCGAAAACGGCGTTTACACCGAAACGGAAGTCAGAGCGCGTTGCGAAATCTTGCTCGAAAATTACGTCAAGACTGTCAATATCGAAGCTCGTACAATGGTTGAAATGGCTAAAAAGGATATCCTCCCCGCTATCTCGTCCTACACGACCGACCTTGCCTCTTCCATTTCCGAAAAGGTCGAAATATTCGAGGACCTTAACCTCGACTACGAAAAGGACGTTCTCGTCGATTTGAGCGAATGCTCCGGCAACGCTTACCACGCCATGAAAGAGCTTGAAAAACTCGTAGACGGCGCGCCCGAAGAAGCTTACGAAGCAGCCAAGTACTTTGCTGAAAAAGTTATCCCCGCTATGGCTAAGCTCCGCAAATGGGTTGACAAAGCCGAAGTAGTCGTTCCGACCGCTTACTGGCCGTACCCCACTTACGGCGACCTTCTCTTCGGCGTAAGATAAACTAAAATTACACAAAGTTAAAGCGTTCGACTTATTAAAGCCGAACGCTTTTAAATTGCTTTTTTATGATATCAAAATGATATCACTTTTTTTGCGTTTTTTAATAACCGCGACAACGCCACTCATCACTCGCCTTTAGGCGAACACCACTGCGACGAAGTCGCAACATCACTTCGCTTTAGCGAAGCCCCTTACTCCCATTCAATGGTTGCCGGCGGTTTGGAAGTTATATCGTAAACTACTCTGTTTACGTTCTTTACTTCGTTTACTATGCGAGAAGATATCTTCTGCAAAACATGATGCGGAATGTCCGCCCAGTCTGCCGTCATGCCGTCAACGCTCGTGACCGCGCGCAAAGCTATCGTGTAGTCGTAAGTTCTTTCGTCGCCCATAACGCCTACCGAGCGCATGCCCGTAAGCACCGCAAAGTACTGCCAGATTTCTCTGTCAAGCCCCGCATGCGCGATTTCTTCGCGGAAAATGTAATCCGCGTCTTGCAAAAGCGCGACTTTTTCGGGCGTAATGTCGCCGATTATTCTGACCGCAAGCCCGGGACCGGGGAACGGTTGGCGCATAACGATATTTTCGGGCAAGCCGATTTCTTTGCCGACAGCCCTTACTTCGTCTTTAAAAAGTTGACGAAGCGGTTCGATTATTTCCTTAAAGTCAACGACCGACGGAAGCCCGCCTACGTTGTGATGGCTCTTTATAACGCAGCTTTTGTTAAGCCCGCTTTCGATAACGTCCGGGTAAATGGTGCCTTGAACGAGGTAGTCCACCGCGCCTATTTTTTTTGCTTCTTCGGCGAAAACGTCTATAAACGTTTTGCCTATTATTTTGCGCTTTGTTTCGGGGTCGGTTACGCCTTTGAGCCTCGTAAGGAACAATTCACCCGCGTCGGCTTTTAAAAGGTTCATGCCCATATCGTCCTTAAAGACCTTCATAACCCCGTCGGCTTCGTTCTTTCTCAAAAGCCCGGTGTCTACGAACACGCAAGTCAATTGATTGCCTATCGCTTTATGAACGAGGGTTGCCGCAACCGCGCTGTCAACGCCGCCGCTCATCGCGCAAAGCACTTTTTTGCCCGCGGCTTTTTCGCGGATAAGCTTTATTTGCTCTTCCGCAAAGTTGTTCATCGTCCAGTCGCCCTTTACCTTACAAATTTTGTAAAGGAAGTTGCGCAAAATGTCGTTGCCGTTAGCCGTGTGAACGACTTCCGGGTGGAACTGCACGCCGTAAATTTTTTTCTCGTCATTGGCGAACGCCGCAAATTTGCAAGTCGGCGTGTCGGCGATGGAATAAAACCCTTCGGGCGCGACGTCTACTTTGCAGGTATGGCTCATCCAGCAGAAGTTTTGCTTAGGGATACCATCGAACAAAACGTGGTCGTGATAAGTGATTTCACGCTTGCCGTATTCGCGCATATCGGCTTTTATTACGTTGCCGCCGAGCATGAAAGAAGTCAACTGCATTCCGTAACAAATGCCGAGTACGGGAACGCCGAGATTGAATATTTCAGGGTTAACCTTAGGCGCGTCCGCGTCGTTAACGTTGCTGGGTCCGCCCGTAAAGATTATGCCTTTCGGGTCGTAACTTTTAATTTTTTCTATAGAGGTATCGGACGAAATCATAACGGCGTAAACGTTAAGGTTTCTTACTCTCCTTACGATGAGCTGGTTGTACTGCCCGCCGAAGTCCACTACGAGAACCACTTGATGTTCCATTAAAAAAGCTCCTGATACAATATATTTGACC
>DHMS01000002.1 GCA_002405915.1 Christensenella sp. UBA4636 | reverse complement strand
GAAACCGAAGAGGTTATCGATACCGACTCCCCCGCCTTGGAATTAGCCGAAGCCGCGGACGAAGCGACGGAAGAAACCGAGGAACAAGCGGAAGAAGAAACCGCCGAAGAAGTTAAAGAAGAAATTCTCGAAACTGCGGACGATACCGACGCGCCGGCGGAAGTTCAAGCCGAAACGGAAAGCGAACAGACCGCGACCGAGGAGCAAACGGAACAAGCGGAGCAGACTGCGGAACAACCCGCGGAAGTTGCGCCCGCTACGGAAGAAAAGCCCGCAAAGACGGCTTTCAAGCTTACCCCGCCCGAAAATTACGAAGAGCTTAACGCGGCGATGTGCACCAAGCGCGCGCGCAAACTTATTTTCCGCCCGAACGAGGCAATTTACGACAAGACCTTTACCGTACTCGGCACGGACAAGAAAAACGAGGAAGGCATAAAGGTTAAGGACATACTCGACGCGGAGATAAAACAAGGGCTTAAACTCGGATATATAGACAAATTCGACGGACTTAAAACTTCCGAAATAAAGGAAGAATACGAAAACGACGTAGTTTACGAATACGCCGAACAGGAATTCAAAAAAGTAGGCGTTATTTACGACGGCAAAAAGATAAAAGTTTACGTTTACGACTTCGACGGCAAAGCCTGCCATCACGTAGGCTACATTGACGAAACGGAAGCGGCGGACGTTATACCGTATCTTATCGACAAAGAAAAATATTCCTTTGCGCTCGACGGAATAATTACGGGCGGAAACGCAAAGCGCGTCACAAAGGACGAAAACGGCAAAATCACCGTAACAAAAGAAAAAGGCGGAGCAATCGGACTCGAACTCGACGTGACGATTATTCCGAGAAAAGATTGATTTTCGCCCGATAAATTAACGAATTTCGCAAACAAAACCAACGTATTTTTAGGTAAAATTCACCTTTTTAATATATAATTTCGTATATAAAAAAGGTAAAGCTATCTATTAACTATCTACTAAAAACAGAGAAAGCTGCCGATAATCGACTTATAGGCGGCTTTTTTGAAAAAATTTGAAAGAACGAACTAAAAAAATTAAGGAGAACGACATATGCTGGAATTAAAAAACATTGTAAAAATTTACTCGTCCGGCGAAACGCAAGTTAAAGCGTTAAAAGGCGTGAGCATTAACTTCCGCAAGTGCGAATTCGTGTCCGTTTTGGGTCCTTCGGGCTGCGGCAAAACGACTATGCTTAACATTGTCGGCGGACTCGACCGTTACACGCACGGCGACCTCGTGATAAACGGCGTATCGACGAAAAACTACGCCGATTCCGACTGGGACGCTTACCGTAATCATTCGGTCGGCTTCGTGTTCCAAAGCTACAACCTTATTCCGCACCAGACGGTGGAAAAGAACGTAGAACTTGCGCTTACGCTTTCCGGCGTACCGAAAGAAGAGAGAATGGCGCGCGCGAGAGCCGCGCTTGAAAAAGTAGGCTTAAAGGACCACTTTAAAAAGCTGCCCAACCAGCTTTCCGGCGGGCAAATGCAAAGGGTTGCGATAGCCCGCGCGATAGTCAACGACCCCGACATTATCTTAGCCGACGAGCCGACGGGCGCGTTAGACTCCGACACCAGCGTTCAGGTAATGGATATTTTGCAAGAATTAGCCAAAACCCGTCTCGTTGTAATGGTCACCCATAACGAAGAGCTTGCGCGCGAATATTCGACGAGAATAATTTCGCTTAAAGACGGAGAAATCGTGGACGACACGATGCCGTTCAGTACGGAAGAAGCCGAAAAAGAAAGCCAAGAAGAAGCTAAAAAGAACGTCGGCAAAAAGCAGAAAAAGCCGTCTATGAGCTTCTTAACGGCACTTTCTCTTTCTTTGAACAACCTCTTTACCAAAAAAGGGAGAACAATTTTGACGGCGTTTGCGGGCAGCATAGGCATAATAGGAATCGCGCTTATACTATCCCTTTCGGCAGGATTCAACACGTATATCCAAAACGTTCAGCGGGATACTCTTTCAAACTATCCGGTGACGATAAGCTCCAAAACGGTTAATTATTCGTCAATGCTCACTTCATTTATGGGCGCGAGCAAGCATGACGGGAAAGAATTCCCTAAGGGCGAAAACGTGACGAGCCAAAACGTTATCGCGAACATGCTCACGAACCTCGTTTCAAGCGTAGGCACAAACGATTTGAAGTCGTTCAAAAAATATCTCGACGAAAATTTAGACGACCGCTATATAAACGCCGTGCAGTACACTTACAATCTGCAAATTGAGCTTTTTACGCAACAAAAAGACAGACGGCTTTACCCAGTGGAATTGCCTAAATTTTCCGACCTAATCGGCGCGATGGCGGACGATTATCAATATTATTACGACAACTTCCAAGCGCTTATGATGAGCGAACCAATCATTTCGGAAATGATAGACAACGACAAGCTCATACAAAGTCAATACGACTTGCTTGCCGGTACTTACCCGAAAAACGATACCGATTTGTTGCTCGTTGTCGACAATTACAACCAGATTTCCGACCTTAACCTCTATATGATGGGCGTTATGGACGACAACGACATAGAATACGTTTTCAAACGCCTCGTTATCGCCTCTCTCTTAAAAATGACTTCGGCGGACGGAAAAACGCCGACCGAAGAAGAAATCGACGCGGAAATGGAAAAGCAGTATCCGGGGCTTAAACGCTCGGAAATGAGTTACACTTTCGACGACTTACTAAAACTCGAATACGACGTGGTGTTGAACGGACAATATTATAAGTTCGACGAGGACAGCTACCTCTACGAAGAAATGACGAAAGAGGAAAAGAAAACGGTTGCCAAAACGCAGGGTACAAAGCTCAAAGTCAGCGGCATAGTTCGTCTCAAAAAGGGCGTAACCTCGGGCTGTCTTGCCTCTTCGCTCTGCTACAAAAAGGGCTTAACCGACGCGCTTATCGCCAAAAACGAAACGTTGCCCGTAATAAAAGCTTACGAAAGGAGCTATCAAGCCGGTATGGTCGGCGTAGTCAACCCGACGACGGGCGAGATAAAACACAGAGTAACCGAGGACGGAACCGAAACGGGCAAAGTTGCGGGAAGCGAAGAAAAGGAATCTTACTCCATTTTCAAAGCCGACGCAAAATACGACGAGGAGACCGGAAAGTGGACTTTAAAGCGTTACGACAAGACGGGCAACCCGACAGAAGAGGGCGAAACGGACGAAAGCAAAAAAACGTACAAGCAAAAAGGCAACGACCTCGGCGTGGTTGACGTGGAAACTCCCTCTTCCATTTCCATTTATCCCACGAGCTTCGAAGCGAAAGACGACGTTGTAAAACTCATCGACGACTACAACGCCAAGGTTTCAAAGGAAGAAGGCGGCGAAAACAAAAAGATAAAATACGAGGACTATATAGGGCTAATGATAAGCTCTATCACGACGATAGTAAACGCCGTGACGTACGTCTTAATTGCTTTTGTTTCGACTTCGCTCGTAGTTTCCTCGATAATGATAGGCATAATCACTTACATTTCCGTACTTGAAAGGACAAAGGAAATAGGCGTTCTCCGTTCGATAGGCGCAAGCAAAACGGACGTGGCGCGAGTCTTTAACGCCGAAACCATTATAATAGGGCTTACGGCGGGGCTAATAGGTATAGGCATAACGCTGCTACTAAATATCCCGATTAACCTAATAATAACCAACCTTTCGGGGCTTACGAACGTTGCGGCGTTGCCAGTTTGGGGCGGAATATCGCTCGTTTTGATAAGCGTTATTCTCACCGTAATAGCGGGGCTTGTGCCGTCGCGAATGGCTTCCAAAAAGGACCCCGTAATAGCCTTGCGCTCCGAATAAAACTCAAAAAACTAAAAAAACGACATTTTAAAACCCCGTTCGCGTAAAACTCACGCAAGCGGGGTTTGTTTTTGTGCTTTATATTCGTTTTTTGCAGATAATCGACTTATAGGGCTTTCATTCTTCATCTACTCATTATTTTTGCGGAAGCAAAACTTTTAATTTATAACCGTATAAAAGATTACGGTTTCAAACATTCAGGTTAGTAAAAATCGAACAAAAAACTTTTTTCTTTTCCGCAAAAATGCGAAGCACCGAGAAGAGCGTATTTTTTTCGATGATTTTTTGCGAGCGTGAGGGAGGCTGTACCCGGGGCGTACTGCGCCCGAGCGGTCACGAAAAAGCGCGAAAAAGCCGCCTTCTCGGTATTGAGTAGATTGTGAATGAAAGCCCTCAGACTTTTAGCCGTTTGCGGGGAACACTACCGGCCAGATGATAACGCATACGAGATAGATTATAGCAAAGAAAGCCATAACGATTGCTACTATCGCTTCTACGTCGAGCAAGTTTGCGGAGCAACCTATCTTATTTTGTAAAACCTTTATGACGATATGAGCTATACAGCATACGGCTATAAGTACGATACCGACTATCATTAGCGCGGAAAGAGAAAAGTTGAAACCTACGCTTTCTTGACCGGAGATAAGTCCGCCGATAAGTTCCGCTATAAAACCTATTACGAATAAACCTAAAACAACGTAACAAGGAATATCTTTTTTAGAAAAACTCATTATAATTCACCGCCTTTATACTTTTCTTTTTCTTAACGTGACGAGCGCGTTGAACACCGCCGCAACGATTGCTCCGCCGATAACCGCAACGTTCGCTATTATTAGCCAATACACCCACGGCGGCGTTAGGTCCTTTATAATCGTGTTGGGCTTTATGCCGTTCATACCGTTAGAGTTACCCGTAACGTACAATAATCTGTGCGCAGCCTCTCTCAAAGCCTTAACCATAGTCGCGCTCTTTATCTCGTCGTCGTTGACGGTCTGCGCGTTAAGGAAGCAGTCGGTGCCGGCGTAAACCGCGCTGTCGTTTATATCGGTAGCGAATCTGCCGCTTGCGTCGGTGTTTACTACGCCCACAAAACCCCATTCGCCGCGAACGACTTTTTGCAAAAGGTTGACGTGATGACCGGACCAAGTCATGCCGATTCTGTTCATCGAAAGCATGAGCGCGTTTGCGCCGTAATCGCGAATAGCGACTTCGAAAGGCTTTAAGTAAATCTGACGGATAGCTTGTTCGTTTGCAAACGTGCTTGCCGTGTTGCGGTTGGTTTCCTGGTCGTTAAGCGCAAAGTGTTTAAGATAGCAATACAAGCCCTTTTTCCAAGCTTCTTGTATAACCGTTCCCGAGAACCGACCGCTCATAAGCGGGTCTTCCGAATAATATTCGAAGTTTCTGCCCGAAAACGCGCTTCTATGGATATTGCAAGCGGGCGCGTACCAGCCGGGAACAAGCGTTACGAGCGAATCTTCGCCGATGAGCTTACCTTGTCTTTCGGCTATTTCAAGGTTCCATGTCGAAGCGACGAGCAATTCTATCGGATAACCGAAACCCGTTGCCGTTCCGCCCGCGCTCGAAGTTATGCCTTGAGGACCGTCGCTATCGACGAAGTACGGCTTGTTGATTGATTCTATTTTCGCATTGCCGTAACGCGCGGTAAGCAAAGTTTTCATATCCTCTATCGAAAGTTGGTCGAGAAGTTTATTCCAAAGTTCGTGGTTATAATCAAGCCCGAACATATCGGCAAGCACAAGCCCGTTTTTCTGCCCCGTCAAAGGCATTTCGTCGGAAGAGTTTATTACCGGGTCGGGTACGTTTTCGTCGGCAAGCATTTTCTCGCCCGCCGTTATTTTTCCTTTGTATGTCGCGTCGGCATTCTCTCCGCCGTAAGGACGAGGCATTGTGCCTACCCAGTCGCTACGAGTAAGATACTTAAAGGAAGAATCGTAAGCGTTAATCGTGTCGTTTGCAAATTCGTTCTCTATCTTTTTGCCGTCTTCGCCCGTCGAATACGTCTTAGTATCGAGCGCGGTCACCTTTACCACGTCTACGGCGTTTGCGTCGCCGTCGTCCGTCATCCCGTTCGACTTAGTAAACCCGCGCTTTGCAAGCACGTTATTGAGCGCGTCATGACTGTCTTTCCCGACGGCAAAGTAATAGTCTCCTTGTTCCACGATGTAAGTTTTGTTTACGACGGAATCATAAACTTTCATATATTCCTTAGGTATTTCAACGTTAACGGTAACGCTTGCGCCCGGGGCGATTTCTTCGGTTTTAGCGAATCCTACTAACTCTATCGCAGACTTTTCGATACCGTTTTGAGCGTCGAAGTCGGTGTAGGGTGACTGCATATAAATTTGCACTACCTCTTTGCCCGCAACTTCGCTCGTGTTTTTAACCGTAACTTTCGCCGTGAGTTTATCTCTGCTTTCCGCGATATCGAAGTCAGAATATTCAAACGTCGAATAGGAAAGACCGTAACCGAACGGAAAATCGACTTCGTTATTATAATTGAAATCGCCTACTTTCGCTCTGTTTTCGACCTTGTCGGCATATCTCGTTTCGTAGTAACGATACCCGACATAGATACCCTCGGCGTAAACGTAATAGTTGCCGCTGCGGTTGCCGTTCACCGAACTCCAAAGGTTTGTTATCTGGAAGTTGCCTTGGTTGGCTACCGACGGAGCGTTCATCAACTTTGTAGCGTAAGTGTCGACAAGTCTGCCGGAAGGATTGAGCGTGCCGTTGAGTATACCCGGTACGGCTTTTACGCCCTTTTCGCCCGCCGCGCCTATCCACACGATAGCTACGTTCTTGTTGAGAACGGGCGAAAGTTCAACGGGTTGCATTGTGTTAAGCAAAATAACAGTATTGTCGAAATTCGCGATTGCGTAATCGATAAGCGAAACTTCGTTGGCGGAAAGTTCGAGGAAGTGTTTGTTTTCGTCCTCTACGGTCGTGAAAGGAATATCGGTTGCTTCCGCGCCCGCTCTGCCTACAACCACTATGCCGTAATCCTTATACGCGCTTACGGAATTTGCCGCCGCGCTGCCCGCTGCGGGCGCGCCGCTTTCGCCGACTCTTCTTCCGCTTGCGCTTTGGCGACTTTTACCCGCGCCCGTATTGTAATAAGTCCACATTGCCTCGTTGACTTTATAGCCTGCGTCTTCGAAAACGCTTTTGAGCGTGGGCATCGCAGCCGAGCTTATCGCGCCGGAACCCGACCCGGCATACAAAAAGCCCGAAGCAGAAGCCGCGCCTAAAAGCGTGATATTTGCGGTTTTAGCCATAGGCAACGCGCCCATTTTCAATATAACGCTGCCTTCTTGCTGTATATCCGTGGCAAGCTTTTCCTGCGCTTTGCGGATTTCCTTAATGTTGTAATCATACTCGGAAGTATAATGCGTGGCGTCGTAGCCGTCATCGTCGCCGACCTCTTCCATCGTCCAGGTTCTCTGTCCGAGCCTTGTCGATATATCACCGTAAAACTCTTTACATACGAAGTCGCCTACTATCATTATGCCGACAAGCAAAAGACATGCTATGCCTATAACTATGTGTTTTATTTTGTTGATTATACTCATTTTGATTGTTCTCCGAAATTATTCTTCAGGTTCGAAAGTAGCGTAAGTCATTCTGTACCCGTAACTACCGGTTATGTAAACCATCTCGTACTTGCCCGTTTCAGCGTTAAAATTCGCGTAAACGTGTTCCATAATGTACGGCGCGTTGTCGTTTTCCGCGTCTATAGTGTAGTAAACTTCGTGACCTTCCGGGGTCGTCGTATGAATAACGCCGTCTTCGTCTATGGTGTACTCCCTGTTGCATGGCAAACCCGTTTTGCCGCTTATCCAAAGCTTAGACGAAAAGCCCGTCGCGGTATAGTCGTATACCTGCCATTCGAAAATGCCGTCTTTGCCGCGGTCGTTGTTTTCCTCATGCCATTCGTCGAGCTTGAACGCTTCCATATACCCGGTATCTTTTCCGAAATGAAAGTAATATTGATTAGTATCGGGCAAATATTCCCAAGTACCCGTGCGCGACCCGACGACAAAAGTCCCGTCTTCGTTACACGTAAGAGAGCCTATTACCGGCGGATGAAGCCCGAGACCTATTCCGTCGTATTCGAAGCTTTTATCCTCGTAACTAAACGCGACGGTTTTAGTTCCCGCATTGCCGAAGCTGCAACGATAATTGAAACCGAATTGCTTCTTTTCGGTATCGTAACGGCAATAAACGTAAGTAGAACGCGAATCTTCGAAGTAGATTTTATAGCCTTTGTTAGGCACTAAAACCCACGTCCCGTAATATTCTATTTGCGGTAACTGTTTTACTTTTAAAAGAACGCTTTTTTCGTCGTCTTTGTTACCGTAGACGGAAATATCGAGATGCCTCGTGATTCCGCCGCTTTCGAAATCGTCGCTTCCTTCGAACACGAATTCGTAATCGGTTTTCGGCTCGGGCGTCGGTTCGGGGTTTTCCGTATCGGCGCAACCTACAAGTCCTATACAAGTGAAGCAAAGCAACACGAGCAGAAACTTGCCAAACAAAACTTGCAAATTTTTCATTAAAAATCCTCCTTAGGAATTTTTGAGCCTATTGTAACAACGGCAAGCCGAAGTGTCAATATTAAGCTCAAATTTTGCATTTTCAACTCAAACTTTGCATAACGCAAAAAAAAGACGACCCGTAAAGGTCGCCTTTGAAAACTTGCCGATTTTAATGCGCGGAGAATATTATGCAGACGGTAAATTTATTGTTTTCGCTTGATATTTTGAACTCGCCTTTATACTTTTCGGCGATATATTTCATGCTTTTTGTTCCGTAGCCGTGGTAGTTGCTGTTATTTTTGATGACGGGAAGCCCGTCCACAAGTTCGATGTCCTTTTCGACGTAATTTTCGAAAGAAAGCTTTGACATATCGAGCCACTTTTCCGAAACGACGGTAACCACTCGTTTTTCAACGTCGCTTATATTTTGCAAATAGTTTATGGCGTTATCGAGCGCGTTGCCGAAAAGCGAATAAACGTCGGCTTTATCCATAAAGGAAAAATCACTTCCGTTTATAAGCGCGGTCATTCTTATTCCGCAGGACTTGCAATAAAACATTTTTTCGTTAAGCACCGCGTCGAGAACTTCGTTACCCGTAACGACGGTGGAATCGTACAGTTCTATCGTGTCTTTAATTTCTTTCAGACTGTTTTTTCTCTCCTCATCCGTCATAAAAGACATTGCCGAAAGAAAGTGTTTTAAGTCGTGTGCCTTTCTGTTTATTGCGTCGATGTTGACTTTGAGCCTTTCCGACTGCTTTAATTGAGCCCTGTTCACTTCTTCCATTATAAGGTTTTCTTTTTCCACGGAATTGTAGCCTATAAAACCTACTTCGGCAAAAATAAGGAGAACGCTGCACATTAAGCCGTACCATACGGAAGTAATCGATTGCCATTCGTAAACCCTTGCGTAAGAGCTTATAACGGAAGCGACTATCACCACGCAAACGCATATCGCGATAAAAATTTGTTTACGCTTTATTTCAAAGTCGGCATTTTTCAATCTTCTCATCACGAACATATAGAACAGCGTATAAACGACTATCACTATACCGACGTATAAAGAATCGTAGCCTATCGAATGCGGGTGACTGCCTACGCCGAATAATCTTGCGATATAAAAACAAAACTGTTGCAAAGTATACGACACCGAAGTCATAAACAACGCGTGGAACACGTTTATTTTGAGCGAAGCGAACAAGATAATAAAAATCGAAGAAAAAACGATGAGCGTGCGCATATCGAACCAACCTATCGAAATGTTGCCGATTACGTTAAAGGTAAACAGGTATACGCAAGACAAAGCGACGATAGCGTAAACGCCGTATTTTCTCGGTTTTTGACCTATAGCGAACAACCACGCCGCAACGATTAGCTGATTATAGTAATTCGTGAGCGGTTTTAGCATTGCAAGCAAAACTTCTTCAAACATTTTTAGTTTAGCCTCCCCGCGCGCAAAAATTCTTTACAACCTTCTATAAAAGCTTTCTTTTTCGAACGGCTCACGGGGAGTTTTTCGCTTGCTACCGTTACTTCGTTTCCGTTTATATCCTTAACATGAGCCAAGTTGACGAAATACGATTCCGACGAACGCAAGAAGTTTTTATACTCCGGCAACTTTTCCAAATCTTTGAGCGATTTATTCCAGACGAAAACGTTCCCGAGGCGCGTATGATAGACGAGCTTATGCCCTATGGATTCCACATAATATACGTCGTAAGCCTTTAAAGCGTAACCGCCGTCCGATTTGTCTATAAAAATTTTCGCTTCGCGTTCTGCGCATTGCCATACGGCTTTTTCCATTTTAAACGCAAAATCGAAATATTCAAGCGGTTTTACGATATAGTATTTTGCCGAAACTTCATACCCCTTCAAAGCGAACTGCGTAAGGTTAGTCACGAAAATAAGACAAACGGTTTCGTCGTATTCGCGCATTCTTTTTGCGGTTTCTATGCCGTTAAGCCCCGGCATATCGATGTCCATAAAAACTATATCGAAGCGTTTTCGACAATCGAATAAAAAAGCGTCGCCGCTCGAATATTTAGAAACGGAAAACGCGCAGTCATGCTCTTTTGCGTATCTACTGAGAAAATCTTCCATTCTTTTTGCGTACTCGGCGTCGTCTTCCACGATAGCTACGTTCATTGCTTTAACCCCTCTTATTTTTTTTGATAATAACACACATCGATATCGTTTTGCAAGCGTTGAAAGGTAAGTTTTTAAAAAAATTTCATAACCCGAAAACGCGTTATTTTTAACGCATACTCGAACTTTACGTGCAAAAAATCCCCGCTCAAGGCATACTCGAACGGGGATAAAATACTTAGTTTTTATCGATAATCGACTTATAGCGCGACTTTTCGCGATTTTTAGGCTTGAACGCCTCTTCGATTTTTACGCGATTACGCCGAAGAGAGCGAGATACTTGTCCGCAAAAAGCGTTACCGTTAAGAGGTAGGCTATATAAACGACGAGCAAAGTCGCACCTTGCCAACGGGAAAACTTTTTGTTTATTATCGTCGGCACGGCGGCAAGGAGAGTCACTATTATCGCGACGGGGAAGTCGAGATAAATGTTCATTTTCGACACGGGGAGATTGCCGCCGTAAATGAAGGAACAAACGGCTAAAATGAGCGTGGTGTCTATTACGTTCGCGCCGATTACGTTGCCGACCGACATCGACGTTTGCTTTTTGATAACGGACGTTACCGCCGTTATGAGTTCCGGGAGAGAAGTTCCTACCGCGACAATCGTTACGCCGATTACCGCTTCCGAAACGCCCCATGAAGAAGCGATTTTGCTTGCGTTATCGACAAGCAGTTGCGAGCCGAAAACGATGCCCGCCGCCCCTACGATTACCTTTAAAATATTGATAACGACAGATTTTTTATCGGTAGCGGGGCGTTCTTCCGTTTCTTCGCCATCGGGCTTTTTGAGTGCTTCGCGCTTAGCCGAGCGAACGTTTTCAAAAATGTACGCGGCGAAAATGATAATCAACACGATTGCTCCCCACACCGAAACGCAGCCGCCGAGCGAGAACAAAAAGAGCGTCGTCACCGCGACAAAAAGCAAAACCGCCTTTGGCGCGAAAGATTTTCTTTCGACCGCTATGGGCATAAAAACGACGCTTATCGCAAGAATGAGCGCGGTGTTGCAGATAACCGAGCCTATGCCGTTGCCGATAGCCATACCGACTTTTTCCTGCGAAGCGGCAATATAATCGCCTACGCCCGATACGAGTATCGAATGTCCTTCCGCCGCCGCAAGCGACGAAACGATTACTTCCGGCAAGGTCGTGGCAAGGCTTATGACGGTCGCGCCGATTATGAACTTGGGGATTTTGGTTACTTCCGCAACCCAGACCGCGCCGTCCACAAACCAGTCGCCGCCCTTTACGATAAGCACTACGCCTACAGCGAACAATAAATAAGTCAAAAATATTTCCATAATTTTCTTTTGAATTCTTCCGTAACAGCCGAAAAAAACGTTAGTCGACGGTTACAAAACCGCGAAGCGACCTGCCCCGCGGTAAATTTTACGATAACTTTAACTGTAAATTTCTTCTTTCAAAATACCTATTTCGGGCAGATTGCGGTATTTTTCCGCATAGTCGAGACCATAGCCTACGACGAATTCGTTGCCTATGTCGAAGCCTTTGTAATCGGGTTCGAGCGGCACTTCGCGGCATTCGAACTTGTCTAAAAGCGTGCAGATTTTGACAGATTCCGGGTGACGGGAATTGAGCATTCTTTTAAGATACGAAAGCGTGTAGCCGCTGTCGACGATATCTTCGACGATAACGAGATGTCTGCCTTCGATGCTTCTGTCAAGGTCCTTAATCATTCTGACTTCGCCCGAAGATTTAGTCTTGTTGCCGTAACTTGAAATCGCCATAAAGTCCATTTCGAGCGGAATAGTCATCGCTCTCAAAAGGTCGGCGTAAAACATCGTGCTGCCCTTTAAAATGCAGACCATAAGCGGGCGTTTGCCGCAGTAGTCTTCGTCGAGCTTAGCCGCAAGTTCCTTTATGCGTTTTGCGATTTCTTCTTTGCTTATAAGGATTTTAGCAAGGTCGTTGTACATATTTTCCATTTTTCGTTATCTCCGTGAATTTAATCGTTATTCTGAACGTGACGTGTATATAATTTTACGATATTTTTCGTGCCTTTGTCAATCTTAACAAGCCCCGAAATATCTTTTTCAAGCACGCAATATACTATTTTTTCTTTCGCAATCAGTAAAGTTTGGTCTTTTACCCTTTTAGGAAGCTTCAAATCGGTAAGATATTTTTTCAAACTCACCGTTCCGCCGCCGAATTTAGTATATTCGTCGCCCGTTTTTCTCGTCCTTAAAACGCAGTCCTCGGGGAGTTTGTCGAGGTCGAAGTATAGCGCGCCGCCCGCTTTCATTTGCTTTTCGTCGATATCTTTTTCGGGTATCTTTTCGGCGATTACTTCAACGCCTTTGAACACCGTTTTCCCGAGCTTAAACGGCGTTTCTTCGGCGCAATCGAAGCCTTTTTCGCGCTTATACAGAACGACGTTTTCACTCTCTCTGACGGCAACCACGCCCTTAGGAAGCGTTATTTCTTTGCCGGTAAAATTATCTTTGAGCGCGTAAACCGCGTCGACATGCCTTTTTTGATAGTCCTTTTCAACCCCTAAGTCTTTCAATATTATAATAACCGCGCGCGAAAACACGGGATAAGCGATTTCGAGCGGCAAAAAATATTTGTCGCCCTCTTTTTTGAAAGCCTTTTCCGCAAGCGAATAAAGGTATTCGTCGTCGCTCACGAGCGTTTCCGCAAACCGCGTTATCGCCCGTTCGGCTTTCGGAAAAATTTGTCTTATCGGCGGAATAATTACCAAACGCAACGCGTTACGCGTGAAGTCGACGTCTAAGTTCGTTTTGTCCTCTACGTAAGCTATCTTCTTTTTGTTTGCGTAATCGAGAATTTCCGCCTTGGAAACGTCGAGAAGCGGTCTTATGATTTTGCCGCCGTAAGAGAGCTTTTTCATTCCGGTTCCGCCCGTTGCCGACGAGCCGCGAAGCACGTTGAAAAGCACCGTTTCCGCGTTGTCCGACATGTGGTGAGCAAGCGCGATAACGTCGCACACGCCGTCGCTCAAAGCCTTAAAATAGCATTCGTAGCGCAAAATGCGTGCGGCTTGCTCTAACGAATAACCGTTTTTGTCCGCAAACGACGGACAATTTACTTGATATCCGAAAAACGGCACATCTAAATTTTCGCATTGAATTTTGCAAAACAAAGAGTCCGCGACGGAAATCTCGCCGCGAATGCCGTGTTCGATGTTTATCGCCACGACTTTCACGCCGAGCTTTTCTTGCTTTTCGGCAAGGTCGCGCAAAAGCACGGACGAATCGACCCCGCCCGAGTAGCCGACTCCGACGGTCATTCCTTTTTTAATTAAGCTGTAATCGGGACGAAACATTTTTTCACCTTTTAGCGTTTTCGGGCGGCACAAAGTTAGTTTTAGCTTTTTTAGTTCGGGCTTTATTAGTTTGCGCTTTCCGAAAAAATTTACGATAATATTTTAACATATTAGCGTTTTTAAAGCAAGTTATACGGGAATTTTTGCGGCAAAAAGCATAAAATATAGTATGCTTGAACGGGCAAAAACAAGTTTTTTGCGCGGCTCGAAAAAAATTCCGAAAAAAGGCGTAATTTTAGTTGACAAAATCTCGGATATAATATAGAATACTTAAGCACTACACGAAAAGCGCGTGTGCATTTATCGCGGAGTAGAGCAGTCTGGTAGCTCGTCGGGCTCATAACCCGGAGGTCGCGAGGTTCGAATCCCGCCTCCGCAACCATTCGTTTTCTCTTTCTTTGCGAATAAAGAAAGAATATATGGCGGCGTAGCTTAGTTGGTTATAGCGGCCGGTTCATACCCGGCAGGTCGTTGGTTCGAATCTGACCGCCGCTACCACAATTCGGTATGAACTTTCGGTTTTTACCGAATAAATATGGCTCCTTGGTCAAGCGGTCAAGACATCGCCCTTTCACGGCGGTAACACGAGTTCGATTCTCGTAGGAGTCACCATTAAAAAAAGACACCTCTTGTAGGTGTCTTTTTTTATGTCGGCTCCACGGAATCGAACTAACCGAACTTGAAGCAGAGGCTTGATTTCCCGCAGATTTTGCAACAAATCTCTACTTTGCCGCCTTATCAATATTTCGTTCGGTAGTTCGTGTTTTGCTTGGAGCAAAGCGGAAAGCAATGCCGCGGCGGCTTTACCCGCCGCTTTCTCGTAGGAGTCACCTTATTATATAATTAACCCTCTTGTAGGTGTCTTTTTTCAATGTCGGCTCCACGGAATCGAACTAACCGAACTTTACACACGGGCTTGTTTTTTGCAGATGTCGCAACACATTTTAGCCTTGCCACTTTATTAACATTTCGTTCGGTAGTTCGTGTTTTGCTTGAAGCTAAGCGATAAGCAATGCCGCGGCGAATTATTCGCCGCTTTCTCGTAGAAGTCACCTTTTTATACCTTATTATATATCTTTACCTATTGTCAGTACCCTCAACGGGTGCTGTTTTTTTGTGTCGACTCCACGGAATCGAACTATCGAACTTTGCACATTGACTTGTTTTTTTACAGATGTCGCAACACATTTTAGCCTTGCCACTTTATTAACATTTCGTTCGGTAGTTCGTGTTTTGCTTGGAGCGAAGCGAAAAGCAATGCCGCGGCGGCTCCGTCCGCCGCTTTCTCGTAGAAGTCACCTTATTATATATAATTAGCCCTCTTGTAGGTGTCTTTTTTCAATGTCGGCTCCACGGAATCGAACTAACCGAACTTTACACATGGACTTGTTTTTTGCAGATGTCGCAACACATTTTAGCCTTGCCACTTTATTAACATTTCGTTCGGTAGTTCGTGTTTTGCTTGGAGCGAAGCGGAAAGCAATGCCGGGGCTGTCGCAAGTTGCATTT
>DHMS01000018.1:260-3690 GCA_002405915.1 Christensenella sp. UBA4636 | reverse complement strand
ATTTTCGGTACTTCTTCGCCCGTCAATCTATCCATGCTTTCTTTGAGTTTGGAACCCTTTTTTAAGCACAGAGTATGCACCGTTATGTTCTCGGGCGAAAGCTCTATTGCTTTGTCGAGCGAGGCTTTAAAATCGAAAAAAGTTTCTTCGGGCAAGCCCGCAATTAAGTCCATATTCACGTCGAAGCCGTAGCTTTTTGTGAGAAAATATTTGTCTATTGTTTCTTGAGCGGTGTGCTTTCTGCCGATTAGCGCAAGCGTTTTGTCGGAAAAGGTCTGCGGGTTAACGCAAACGCGCGTAACGCCGTATTCTTTCATGAGTTTAAGCTTTTCTTCCGTTATGCAATCGGGTCTGCCCGCTTCCACGGTGTACTCTATATTTTGTTTGCCTATAGCGTCAAGCACCGCGGCGAAGTGTTCGGTTTTTAATGATACCGGAGTACCGCCGCCTACGTATACGCTTCTAAACGTTTTTCCTAACGCCTTTGCGGCTTTAATTTCCTTAATAAGTGCCTCTATATATTCGTTAATCGCCTTTTCTTTGGAAATTTCGCATGAGATAAACGAGCAGTAAGCGCACCTCGTCGGGCAGAACGGAAGACTTATAAACAAGTCGAAAATTTCCTCTCCGTCCTTAGGATAATAAGGTTTTTGCACCCGTAAAATATCTTCTATTATCTGCGTTTTGTTTTCCGAAACGAGCATTTCGTCCGTGAAAAAGCCGCGCCATTTTTCTCCTTGCTGCGCTGCAAGCTTGCTCGGTCTTATCCCCGTAAGCGCGCCCCAAGGTAAGCTCACGCCAGTATAATCGGACAAAGCTTTATATAACGAAAGTTTGGCGTACCGTTTTTTTAGTCGCTTTTCTATAAGTTTGTTTTCGGGCTTAAAAGAGTATTCGTAATTATACGTTTTATCGTCAATCGCGACTGTAACGAAAATATTATCGCCGTCTATTTTCCCGTCCACCCGCATTTCGGGGTATACGCCGAACTCGTTAACGACTTCGTTAAGCTCGCTTTCTAAGTTTTCAAAATTAGTTATAAGCATAAATTTTCTAATATTCCGTAAGCTTTTTCGCGTTTTAAGCTCGTTTCTTCGCCGTGACCCGGCAAAACTCTGCCGTCAAAATCCAATTTAGCAAGAAATTTAAGCGACGACAAAAGTTTTTTATAATTTCCACCCGGCATATCGAATCTGCCGTACCCGTCCGAAAAAAGCGTGTCGCCCGTAAAAAGATAATCGCCGACCTTAATGCACACCGAACCCTCGGAATGCCCCGGGGTCGGGTAAACGGTAACAGTAAAGTCACCTATCTTGTTTTCGCCGGCGTTTAAAATTTCGTACTTACTAACGCCGTTAAAGGGATAGCCGAAAACTTCGGCTAGGGAAAGCCGCGCGGACGAGAGCATCGGCGCGTCCTCTTCTTTTACGTAGCACTTAACGCCCTCTTTCACAAAGTTATCGGCCGCCCCGATATGGTCGAAGTGACCGTGCGTTAAAAGCACCGCTTCCGGCGTTAAATTTTCTTTGTCGATTATAGCCTTAATTTTCAAAAAGTCCCCGCCGGGGTCGATTATCAAGGCTTTTTTGTTTTCTTCATCGCTCAAAACATAGCAGTTTGCGCCTATCGGAGCGACGGGAATTTTAAATAATTTCATAGTGATTTTAAAATGCGAAACCGCAAAAAATTAAACAATCGTTCTGAATACGTCGGTTATATCTTTGCTTTCGCGAAGCTTTTTAAAGAGAACGTCGAGGTCGTCTTTTTTGTTCAGTCTAACCGTCATATCGGCGGTTGAAGTTCTCGTTTTGTTGTCTATTCTGCCGTTAAACGAGAGAACGAACAGCCCGAGCTGAGCGCACGCCGCCGAAACGATAGACATAAGCGGAGCTTTCTCCGTGCCGTTTATCTTTATGCTTACGACGTAATTTTCGCCCGATTTACCCGTCCATTCGGCGGGGAGAATTCTGTCCTTATCTTCTTGCGCAAGGTTGGGGCAGTCCGCCCTATGAACGGTAACCCCTCTTCCGCGCGAAACAAAGCCGACTATCTTGTCGCCGGGCACGGGATTGCAGCACCCCGCAAAGCGCACCAAAAGCCCGTCGACGCCCTTTATTATAACGTCGCCCGAACTGTGGCTTCTGCCTTTAACCGAGGACACGACCGTCTGTTCTTCAATCGGTTTTTCCTTTTTATAGATATCGATGAACTTATACAAAACCTGTTGCGGCGAAACGGCTCCGCAACCGACGGCGGCGTACATTTCGTCTTGCGTGTTGAAGTTCATTTTTTCCGAAACTTTATCGAAGTTAGCGTTCGTGCAAAGCTGTGAAAAAACGTAGCCTTTGAGTTTTGCCGCGTTTTCAAGCATGGACTTGCCTATCTTGACGTGTTCTTCCGCCATCGAACGCTTGAAAAATTGCTTTATTTTCGCGCGTGAGGACGGCATTTGCGCTATTTTGAGCCAGTCCCAGGACGGCCCCTTAGACGTTTTGCTCGTGATAATTTCGACGATATCGCCCGTTGAAAGGCTGTAAGAAAGCGGCACGATTTTGCCGTTAACCTTTGCGCCGATACACTTATGCCCGACTTCCGTGTGAATCCTATATGCGTAGTCGATAGGGGTCGCGCCCTTAGAAAGACTGATAACTTCCCCTTTCGGCGTGAAAACGAGTATTTCCTGGTCGTAAATATCGGTCTTTAAGGAATCGATAAAGTCGGTCGTTTTAACGCCGCTCTGCCACTCCATAACTTCCCTTATCCAGGAAAGACGTTTATCGAAGGTGTCCTCGTCCGTCTTTTGTTCTTTGTATTTCCAGTGCGCCGCGATACCGTATTCCGCTATGCGGTGCATTTCGAACGTTCTAATTTGGATTTCAAAAATCTGCCCGAAGCTCGTAACGACGGTCGTGTGCAAACTTTGGTACATGTTGGGCTTAGGAATTGCTATATAATCTTTGATTCGCCCGGGCATAGGCACCCATTTTTTATGGATTTTACCTAAAATTTCATAACATTCGTCAACCGTTTCGACAATTACGCGCACCGCCGACAAGTCGTAAATCTGGTCAAGCGTTTTGTTACGCGTTTTCATCTTTTTATAGATTGAATAAAAATGCTTGGGTCTGCCGATAACGTCGCCTTTTATGTTTGACTCCGCAAGTATGCCTTTTATTTCTTCGACGACGGAATTTATAAAGCGTTGACGTTCGGAGAGTTGCGTGTTTATGTTTTTGCGCAAAAATTCGAAAGCTTCCGGGTCGAGGTACTTTAAGCACAAATCTTCAAGTTCGCACTTGATTTGCGAAATACCGAGTCTGCCCGCAAGCGGAGCGTAAATATCGAGAGTTTCGCGAGCCATTCTCAGTTGCCGTTCGTGCGAAAGGAAGTTGAGCGAACGCATATTGTGAAGTCTGTCGGCAAGCTTTAT
>DHMS01000018.1:0-211 GCA_002405915.1 Christensenella sp. UBA4636 | reverse complement strand
CTAATTTGATAATGATAACCCTTATGTCCTTAGCCATCGAGACGAATATTTTTTTGAAATTTTCCGCCTGTTCTTCTTCCTGACTCTTAAATTCGATTTTGTCGAGTTTCGTGACCCCGACAACGAGTTCGAGAATTTCCTCGCCGAACTCTTCCTTTATATCGCCCTCGGAAACGGGCGTGTCTTCGATTACGTCGTGCAAAAAGGAAGC